>NZ_JAFEIG010000029.1 GCF_017495225.1 Daejeonella sp.
GATAACTGACAACGGATAACTCTTTCTAACCATCTAACCAACTAACTACTAACCACCTAATACCTAACCAATAACTTAATTTAACACAAGCAATAAAATTGTAATATTGGCATTGTTAATATTAATCCATAGCCAAAAATTTATATTTTTAAAGAAATATTATTAATTAAATGAATAGATTATTATTAGTGTTATTGTTGATAGCTAGCAATGTAAATGCCCAACAGGCGCAAAATCTATTGCTTGGGAATTTCACAACTAATTGCAGTTCTAGTTATTACAGATCATTGACTTTTGACAATAATGGGAAGTTAAATATTGACGCTAGTATAGCTGAATATTTCATTATCGGCGATACATTGATCGCATTTCAAGATAAAGATCTTTTCAAATTTATAATTAAAGGAGATTCACTATATGGTGTTTCTGATTGGGTAAAAGATATAGTGTGGAATAAAACCCAAGAGGCCGTTGAAGATAAAAGAATTAATCATCAAAGAGCCACTGAAAATGCCGAACTATTGTATGAATATTATTTAAAGACTCGGCTAAATATTGATCAAATAGAGCAAATTTTCGATAGGAATAAGTTTGAACAATATCAATCAGTACTTGAGTCTTTGTGTAATAGAAATTTAATTCGGGCTTGTAAAGAATATTTTGCAACGCTTGCGCTAGAGCGAATGGCTGAGATAAAAAATGCATCTAGTGATTCTACTGTTAAAGAGCTAACACCTAATCCAGAAATGCTAAAAATAATTGAAAAAGTAAAGTCGATGGATGTGGATGAGGGAAACTTTTTAGAGGCAAATTATTTAATATTGACTGGGCAAATGGAAGCAGGTGAAAAGATATTGATAGATTTGCTGAATTCAGGAAACATACAAGCAGCTTCATACTTTTATAGCCTTAAAGATGATAAAGAAACGGAAATTGAAAGGGTTGTTTTTGAAAATGAGTCTCAAAAAATATTTGATTTAGCTACCTTAAGATTATTGTATACGATGTCATTAGATGAGGTGCTATCTATACTTACAAGGGATTATGCTTATAGAAAAATTGGTCAGAGGGAGGATTTGAATGGTACGATTATAAACGAGTTTGAGAACGATTGGTTGGAAAGTATCAGCAAATTTGAAGGTAGAGCTAGCAATTCAAATCTCAGTTATATAGAGTATTGTACGGTAAACATAGACCAAGTTAATGTCATTCTTGAAGAACTTAAAAAGGAAAATTATTCTGTAATTTCTCAAGGGACAAATTATAGCGGAAAATTTACTGATTATAAAAAAACTGTAATTGTTGATGGCAAGAGTCAGGATTATTATGTCACTATTTATACTCCGGAAGACGATGAGTCTGAGGAGCCAATATGCATTGTGATATTCTAATGAAACAAATACTTGTTTGTTTAGGGTTGATCTGAAAAAGTACAACTGTGATTGTTCGCTTAGTCGATTGACTGACGGAAGATGGGATTGGTTTCCTAATTAATATTAATTTTTAATCATAGCTGTGCTGTTTAAATAATTAAACGGCATAGCTTTATTTTAAAACGATGAAAAAACTGCTCCCTTTTATTTTGTGTTTCTTTTTTTATGTACCTGTGTATTCTCAAAGGGTTATTGAGCTTAAGGAGGTCAAGGTTTTTCCTGAGAACTTCTCTCAAGACCTTATAGAAAAGATGAAGATTGCTGTTAAGAAAAACTACAAAAAGAATATTTCTAATTATAAAGTTGACATTGAATATGTGAAGAATGATACAGATACCCTTGCGAATGTTAAGCAAGAAAGTATGATTCAAATAGATGCATTAAAAATGAAGAAATACAAAATCTTAAAATCTAATGGCAAGGCATTTTATCGAGAAGATTTTTTTAAAATGTACGATCTATCGGATTTATTTAAATATGGATTGTTAGAAGGAAGACTTAATGTACTATTAGATATATCAGAGTATCCTTTTTTTAATAATTTCAGTGAATATAATTATCAAGTTTCTGACCTCACCGATTTCTATGAAATTTCCTTTTCATCAACCAATAAATATATAGGTAAAGTAAAAATAGCCAAAGAAAGCTCTAATATTTTAGAGTTAGAGTTTGAGGATTTGTCAAATGCTTCCTTCCTTTATAGAGGTCTAACTGCTGGACCTGCTGGTAAGATTAAATATATTAATGTAGTAATTGATACTAAAGAGTTAGTAAATAAGGCACATCTCTATTTTTCGGTAAGCAAAGACAAAAAAATACTGTTGGATAAGATCTCTTCTTCAATCAAATTATCCCAATTTGAAGTAAGTAAGTATGAATTGAATAAGGCGAATAAAATTCTCTCTAAGGAGAATATGCGCTTGAATACAGACTTGATATTGGAAAGAATAAATTAGGGAAATTATCTCAACGGAGATTGGTGTGTTTAGACCAAGGATTAAGGAGCAAGGAGCAAAGACGAAAAAAATTAACCAGCACACTAATCTCTTAGATGTCGTTAGCCTAACCAACTAATACCTAACCACCTAAATTGTCTGAACTATGATTTATTTGATTAGTGGGATTGCGGAGATGTATGATGTTACTTACTGGCTTCGTTAACTTGGCTTCGAGAACCTCAGCCACCGGGTAGCTGATGTCGTTAGTCTGATAAAGACAACGGCCAACCGACAACTCATTTCCCCGGCTTCAAGAACCTCAGCTACCGGGTAAACAGATGTCGTTAGCCTAACCAACTAAATTGTCTGAACCATGATTTATTTGATTATTGTGATTGCGGAGATTAGAATAAGGAATAAGGAGCAAAGAGAAAGGACAAAAAAATATTTAACAAACACACTCATATTTCAGATGTCGCTAGCCTGATAACTGATAACTCACAACTGCCAACTGATCCCCCTAAAACACCGGATTATCCCTTATCCCCAATTTCCCAAATTTCTTGACATCAATACTTGGGAAGCCGAACTCTTCAACAACCTTACCCTCAATGAGGTAACAGCCTTTGCCACGGAAGGGGTATGCTGGCGTGCTTAGTGGAAAGTGGACGGTATCCATGAAATTACCATCCTTGTCGAGGAAAGTGCCGAACCACATTTTTTTATTGTTTTTTGTCCGGACAGGTTTCTCACACACATAATTGCCTACCGCACGGATGGTTTTTCCAATGTGTTTCCCCAAATCATTAGCCATCACATTGCCGCGATAGCTCGTTTTTACTAGGTCGAACATATCCATAGTTAATGGGAAACCCAATAATTCCAATTCATTGTAAGCATCCTCTACATTTGAGCTTTCTAGTTCGGGAAGATAAAACTCTTTGGCTTCGGTGTGGAACAGTTCGCTGCTTTGCTTAGCAATAGTTTTGCTACCTAAATAATTATGTACTTCCCACAGAAGTTCCTTTTTATTGTTCCCAGTAAAGCGCAAAGCTCCCAGTCGGATGAGGATGATAGCCTGCTCCAAATGTATGCTAGTCCGTTTAATAAAATCCCCAAGATCTCGATAAGGGCCATTCGCTTTTCGTTCTGCGGGAATCAACTCTATAAACTGATTTTCGAGTCCTTGTACGCCGATAAAGCCCAACCAAGCCTCTGTACCCCTAATGCAGACCTTTGCTTCACTATTATTCACACAAGGCAAATGGACTTTTGCGCCCGCTTTTTTGAGTTCATGCACATAGAGCCAACGCTGATAAAATCCACCATAATTATTAAGCACCGCCACCATAAATTCGAGTGGAAAATAAGTTTTTAGGAAGAGACTTTGGTAGCTCTCTACGGCAAAAGAGGCTGAATGGGCTTTTGAGAAGCTATATCCCGCAAAGGATGATACTTGTCGCCAAACTTCTTTCGTAATTTCCTCATCTCTCCCGATTTCCTTCGCACGATCGAAAAAACGTTGTACCAATCGGTCGAATTCTTTCTTTGAGCGATATTTCCCACTCATACCCCGCCTGAGCACATCTGCATCCGTGAGGTCTAGTCCGGCATAGTGATAACAAACCTTGATTACATCCTCCTGGTAGACCATTACGCCATAAGTTTCCTCCAAATATTTCTTCATGACAGGATGTAAATATTTTACATTTTCGGGGTCATGGTAATTCTGAATATAGGTTTTCATCATTCCTGAGGAGGCCACCCCTGGGCGAATGATGGAGCTTGCCGCTACCAGTGTGATATAATTTTCGCAACCTAACTTTCTAATTAATTGCCGCATGGCGGGCGATTCGATATAAAAGCAGCCAATGGTATCTCCACGCTTAAGTTGGGCATTAACTTTAGGATCTTTCATGAAGGATTTTACGTCATGGATATCCGGTTTTTTCTGCTGGTTTTCGGCAATGAGCTGGATAGCTTCTTTGATGTGGCCAATGCCCCTCTGACTCAAAATATCGAACTTTTCATAGCCTATGGCTTCGGCTTCGTACATGTCCCATTGCACTACGGGCATGCCCTTTGGGGGTAAATCTAAGGCTGTATAATAGGTAATGGGCTCTTCCGAGATAAGTACGCCACCCGCATGAATGGAGCGCTGGTTGGGCATGTCTTGCATCCTATTTTGAATTGCCAAAATCTTCTTAAAAGTGGGATTGTCGCGGTTTTCACTAAAACGTGTGGGGTCGGTGAAGCTATCGATCTCCTGACGTGGGAGTCCCATCACTTTCCCAATTTCGCGAATAATTGAACGATCCTTAAAAGTGCTCATGGTACCTAAAAGTGCCGTATGCTTAGCCCCATAGCGTTTAAAAATATAATCTTGGACGTCTTCGCGCTCATCCCAGCTATAATCGATGTCAAAATCTGGGGGACTACTCCTTTGACGGTTCAGGAAGCGTTCAAAATATAGGTCGAGTTCTATGGGATCCACATCCGTGATGCGCAGGCAATAGGAAACGATGCTATTGGCGCCTGAACCTCTCCCGATATGGTAGTAACCTCGCGCCATCGAATAGCGGATAATATCCCACGTAATTAAAAAATAAGCCGAAAAATGCAGTTCATCGATTACTTCGAGCTCCTTTTTTACCCTTTTTAAAGCTTCCTTATTTGTGCGACCATAGCGATACTCCATTCCTTCCATGGCGAGCTTCTCCAAGAGATCTTTATCATCTTTGGCATATCCCGTAAAGGTTTTTCTGTTTTTTGAACCCTTCTCAAAAGTGCTGCTGCAATCATTCATCAATTTTTCGGTGTTTTGAATGATGAAAGGGTAGGAGCTATAAAGGTCTTTTAATTTCTGTGGCGACATAAGTATCTCATCCTCATGGCATTGATCGCTTTCGCCTATTTTGCTGAGGATGGTATTTAGCTCTATCCCACGTAAATAAATATGGAGTCGGTGTTCAAGTTTATTGCTCACACTTACTGGCTGTAGGGCTACTAATTTTTCTTGAATTTTCGCAAGAGGTCTCCCGAAAAGCTTTCCTAAATCCCGATAAGGAATACCTAAAAATTCATTTTCTTTGAGTTGGGGATGATTTTGCGAGTAGGGATAAATAATATAGGCCTGTTGAAACTCCCAAGGGCGATCCGGCAGACTCATGCTATTTAAATTATAGAAACTCAGAAAATCGTTGAGTTCTTTCATGCCTTCGCGATTACGCGCAATTCCGATGTAAAGTAGTTTATTGTCTCGTCTAAATTCGATGCCTGTAATGGCTTTAAGGCCTTTTTCATGGCAGGTCCTGACAAATTCGGTAGCACCTGTAGAATTATTGATATCGGTTAAGGCCATTTGTTCTATTCCCAAAGCTTTAGCTTGATCTATCAGATTTTCGATAGATAGCGTGCCATAGCGCAAACTGTATTGAGAATGAACATTTAGATACATGCCTTAAAGCTTAATATTAATGGTGGATGCTAGTTTTACAGCCTTTTCCCCAAAACGATTTTTGATGCGGTCCATGGCCTGGTACAGCTTGTATTGCTCTTCTGAGGCGCTGTACAGACTAATTTGTTCGTGGCCACTCACCAATTGCGAAAATTTAACCCCTACCAAACGGAGTAGCATACGTCGATTATACAATTTATCGAAAAGCTCTTTTGCCCTGCTAATGAGCAGCGAATCGAGGGAAGTATAGGCTATTTTGCTCTGCTGAGTATGCGTTTCGAAATTCGAATAACGGATGGTTACGGTGATGCATGCAGTCAGTTTTCTTTGTGCCCGTAGCTGAAAACATAGATCGCTCACCATGGATGTGATCAGTTGTTTAATAGTTTGTGTATCAATGCTATCTGTTTCAAAGGTGCTTTGCGTGCCGATTGATTTTTGTTCTCGATAAGGTACAACTGGCGAATTATCGATTCCTTGTGCTTTCTGCCATAGTCCTATTCCATTATTCCCAAGCACTTTAAATATCTGTTCCTGAGGTATTTGTGATAAGGTATAAATCAAACGAACGCCCATTTCGCTGAGTTTAACGTAGGTTGCTTGTCCTAAGCCGGGTATTTTTTTGATCGACAAAGGGTTTAAAAAAGGCTGTACTTCATTCTGGGGCACCTGTCGTTCTCCGTTCGGTTTACATTCGTTGGTGGCTATTTTTGAGACTGTTTTATTGACTGATAAACCAAAGGAGAGGGGTAGGCCTGTCTCCTTCATCACATGAAGTCGGAGCTCATGTGCAAACTTCATACAGCCATAAAAGCGGTCCATACCCGTCATGTCAATATAATGCTCATCAATGGATGCTTTTTCTAAAAGAGGCACCTTCTCTTGCAGAATATCAGTGACGATGTGAGAGTATTTACTGTATTCTTCCATATTGCCTCGGATGAAGATGGCATGGGGACAGAGCTGTTTGGCCATTCTGGAAGGCATAGCCGAGTGGATACCGAATTTCCGTGCTTCATAGCTGCACGAAGCAACCACGCCACGGTCGGAGGTACCACCAATTATCACCGGCTTCCCAACCAGCGAAGAGTTCTTTAAAAGTTCTACCGATACAAAAAATGCATCCTGATCAATGTGTATTATTTGTTTGTCTGTCGGCATAAATTCATTTGTAGGGAAACAAATTTATGCTAAAATTTTTAGCAATTCAAATAAATTAACAATTCATTTTTTTCTTTTTAGGACGATAAATTTCTGTCTTTTAACGCTTCTAAGGCAACTTTTAATCAATTCCCTATAAAAAACAAAATAAATTTAGGACTGCACAAAATAAATAAGTAATATTGTCGACTAATTCCATAGACTTTATATTTTAATAAATATTCGTGAAGCAAAGAGAAGACATAGACAATTTACCAAGCAGGCTTTCTGAGAAGAATCAGGAGCGTAGGTGGAAAAGAATTGCATACCTTTCACTATTCAGCTTGGCGATGCTATTTTTTGCTTATGCTGCATACACGTATATCACTTATGCGTCAATTATTGAATTAGGTAAGGATTTATCGGCGCAGATTGACAATAAATTTCTGTGGATGTTGCTTATTGGCTTTTGTGCTCAGATTGTGGATGGCGCTTTGGGCATGGGCTATGGTGTAGTTTCCACTACGCTTTTACTATCTGGGGGATTAAATCCGGCCGTAATTTCAGGAAGTATTCATACTGCCGAAATGTTTTCGAGTGGGGCTTCGGGCTTTAGTCATTATCGTTTTGGAAATGTAAACATGAAATTATTCAAGACTCTCTTGATTCCTGGAGTTTTGGGAGCCATTATTGGTGCAATATTTTTAGCTTATGCAGGAGAAAATTATTCAGAAATGATAAGGCCGGTGATTTCGGGCTATACCCTGCTTCTGGGTGTTAGGATAATAACAAATGCATTTAAAGAGAAGAAAAAGGCTCAAAAAGTGAAGCGTGCAGGCTGGCTCGCTGGTGCGGGAGGTTTTTTGGATTCATTTGGTGGAGGTGGCTGGGGACCATTAGTTACGAGTACATTAATATCAAAGGGAAGAACGCCTAAATATGTGATTGGATCGGTGAGTTTGACTGAGTTTTTTGTCACCATGGCGAGCGCCCTCACCTTCTTTATCATCCTAGGTGTTAGTCACTGGCAAACCATACTCGGCTTAATTATAGGGGGTGTACTAGCCGCACCAATTGCTGCCCGTTTGGCAGGAAAACTACCCCTTAAAAAGATGTTTATTGGCGTTGGTGTGCTTGTTATCATCAGCAGCCTCCGAATTATTTGGAATTCATTGGAAAAATTCGTATATTAAACTTAGTCATTTCTTATTTTTATATATTGAATTCTATCGATATGATGCAGAAAACTAAACTATTATTTGTGGGACTTATAATTTCCCTGACTAGTTTCACGACAAAAAACGCTCAAAATCAAGATTTTATAAATGGTGCATGGCATTTTCAGGAAAATACCATTGAGCAGACTCTATTATTATCTGATGGTTATTTTATGCATACCATTTTTGATAAGGTAAATAAGAAATTTATTCAGAGTAGGGGCGGGAGCTATACTTTTTCGGGGGATAAGCTCATTACTAATATTGAGTTTAATACGCTTGATCAAAATCAAATCGGGCAGACAATTAGTTATGATTTTGTAATTAATAAGGAAAAACTCAGTTCCAATCTCAATGGTCAGACAGTTGTTTGGAATTTATTAGATGAAGGCAAGGCTGAACTTTCAGGCACTTGGCGTATGTCGGGGCGAATGCAAGACGGTAAAATAGCCGATTATCCGCGTAGAGCACGTAAAACTCTAAAAGTATTAACAGGTTCACATTTTCAATGGGCTGCAATCAATGCAGAGACCAAAGAGTTTTTCGGGACAGGCGGTGGTTCATATAGCTTTAAAAATGGGAAGTATACTGAAAGCATCGAGTTTTTCTCCCGAGATAATAGTCGCGTAGCTGCAAGCCTTTCTTTTGATGGTAAACTTGTTGATGGCAAATGGCATCATTCAGGTCGGAGCTCTACGGGTAATCCGATTTATGAAATTTGGAGCAGAGATAATCAGAATTAGGCCTTAAAAAACAGATCTAATTTTTAAAGGCAATATTAAAATTTTCCATGTTTTTAAGCATTTTATGCCTAAAATAGTTCTTTAGTAAATTTCTAAACAACTTCTTCGTCTCCAAATTAATCGATGAAGCAAAGCGATGAAATAGAGAGTATCTGATTGAGAAATTAAAATTCTTTTTGCTAAAAAAAGTGTTTTTTTTATTTTCTTAAGATTAAATAAATTATCGTTTTTATTGTATTATTTACTCGATTGAAAATTTTTTCAAATAGTATTTGTATACTTCAATTATTGATATATTTATATCATTCTTAAGCCTTTGAATTTCATGCCATTTGTAAGTTTAACTATAGTTTTTGCACTTATTGTAATACTGTCGTTTTCTGTTCACTATTTTATTTCAAAAAGGGGAATACGATATCTTAATTACTTGCTTGGATTATTTTTATTTGCTCGTTTTACCCAAATAGCAGTCTTTTTATTGATTGATAATGAGCTAATTATTTATGTTCCAATTCTGCTGAAGTTATTTTGTCCACTTTATTACGTTGCACCAGGCTTTATTTATTTATATACTGTTGGAATAGTAAATAATCAAAAGAAATTACGCAAAATTGATTATTTGCATTTTTTGCCTGGTTTAGTGTCTTTTATAGATGATCTTCCTTGGTATTTTTCGCATTCTATAAATTGGGATGCTATCACACTGGAACTTATTAAAACAAAAAACATTGCCATTGTTGCTAATACAGGCCTGTTTCCTTCTGAAGTTTATCTTTATTTCAGACCGATATTGCTTACAATTTATTTGATTTTATCCTTTTGGGTGCTTTTTAAATCACAGTTGAATAAAAATAAGAATGGGGGGACAACCAAACGAATTTGGCTTTTAGGTGGACTATCTACAATTGCTTCTTTCCATATTTTAAATATTGTTACCGTTTATTTTCGTGCTAAGGGTTCATTTTTTGATGAAGATCAAAACATTTATTTATGGGTTTTTGGGATTGGATTGTTAATTTTTCTATCTATTCTTTTGCTCTTGGTTCATAATCCAAAGATATTATATGGCTATATCTTGGTTTCTATTGGGGAAAAATACAAGAGAGTAGAACTAATAGATAAAAAAGAACTAACTCCATCTGCACGAAAAAACAGTGATACGGAGATTGAAATGGTAAGCTGTATTCAGAATTATATGATTCATGAAAAGCCATTTTTAAATAGCGCCTATCGCGTGATGGATTTAGCTAGCTCATTCCAAATTCCAATACACCAATGTTCAGGATTGATAAATAAGCATATCGGCAAGAATTTTAACGACTGGGTAAATAATTATAGGATTGAGCATTTCATTAAAACTTATCCATTAAAGTCCCAGAAAATTACTATTGACGCTATTGCTTTTGAGTCTGGTTTTATGAGTATGACCACTTTTTACCGTGCTTTTAAAAAGGAAACAGGGAAAATGCCTCTTCAATACTTCTCAGATTAATTTATTGGGTAGTGCTTAGCCAGAGTTTAAATAAAGTGTTTTACTACCAAATTTCAAAAGTGGTAGATTTTTGGCATCTAGTAATTAACTCAGGGGAGTCTTCATGATTAGTTTTGCAGATCTACTTGATTTTTCAACAAACTGATCTGTACATACACTATCATGAAAAACATCTATTTCTTATTCTTATTCTTTTTCGGATCTACAGTTAGCGCCCAAGATTTTACTGTTACTAGTCTTGAGGATAGTGGTGGTGCTGGCACACTAAGATGGGCCATTTTACAGGCAAACGCTACATCCAGTGATGAAGATATTATTTTTGATCCAGCCCTTTTTACTGCTGGCCCAGCTACTATCACATTGCAAAGTGCACTCCCAAATTTAGCTACAACCTCGGCAGGAGGAAATATTTCAATAAAGGGGCCAGGAGCTAATAAATTAACTATTAGTGGTAATAATGGAGATCTCTCAAGAGATTTTAATATTTTCTATATTCCATTAAATGGAAATTTATCCATCAGCGGACTATCCATTTCAGGTGCAAAATATTCAGGTCAGGGTGGGGCAATATACAACCGCGGCCAACTCTACATAAAAAATTGTACTATTTCAGAGAATTATTCAGACATTCAGGGTGGTGCTATTTATTCAAATGGTGGTTCATTAATCAATATTTCTAATTCCACTATCTCAGGAAATACAGCAGCTATTCAGGGAGGTGGCTTGTTTAACGCTAGTACTCCACTTGTAATTTCAAATACTACTTTCTCTGCTAATAGCGGACAGTCCGGAGGAGGGGCAATTTATACTTATGGTTCTGTTACTTCTGAAATTGTAAATTCAACTTTTTCTGGAAATACCCCCGGGATTTATAACAGTAACACCTTAAGTTTGAAGAATACCATTATTGCCAACAGTGTTGGATTGGATTTTTCAGGCACTGCACCAGCAACTAATATTAAAAACTTAGTAGAGGATGGCAGCGTTTCAGGAGCTTTGACTGGTGATCCCTTACTTGGGTCATTGCAAGATAATGGAGGATCCACTTTTACTATGGCTTTGGGCAGTGGCAGTAAAGCAATAAATGCAGGAGATTTAACTGTTATTAATGCAGCTCCAATATCTGGCTTAGATCAGCGGGGTTTTACCAGAGGTTCGACTGATATTGGAGCTTATACTTATGTGCAAAAAATTACAGTTACAAGTCTGGAAGATGGTGGGAGTGCCGGCACATTAAGATGGGCAATTGAACAGGCTAATAGTAATGCAGACTCAAGTGTAGTTGATTTTGATCCGTCATTAAATGGTGTAATTACCTTAACTTCAAATTTGCCGAGAATTGCAGCTGATTTGAATATTAAGGGTCCAGGTAGAGAAAAGATAAAAATCTCCGGTAATAATACTTACCAGATGTTTATTCTAAATTCATACATAGAATTTTCTATTTCATCAATCACATTTTCCCAATTAGGATCTAGTGAATGGGGAACAGGATCTTTGATATATGCCAATAGAGCGAAAGCCACAGCTGACGATATACTGGTTACTGAAAACAATATCTCAACTATTTTTTGCACTAGAGATGGGGGTTCCTATCTTACAATTACAAATTCTGAATTTTCAAATAATTCAGCTTTATTATTTTATAGTGACCATGGTAATACACCAGCAGGAACAGAGCCTGACGAGGCATATACTAATAGAATTACTGTTTTAAAATCAAAATTTTTAAACAATTCTGGTCAATTATTTTCAACTGAACGCTTTGTTAAGATAGATGAATGTGAATTTGTTGGAAATCTAAGTGGAATTGGATCGTTTAGGGGGGTTAACAGACTTCAAGTTTTGAATTCAAAATTCACAAACAATGCTTCAACGTTATTTAGCTATAGTTCCTGGTTAACCCATGATAATACCAACTCTTGGATCCAAACCTTAGGGCCTAATAATTTTTTATTCGATAATAATATTTTTGAAGGTAATAATGGTACTGTAATTTTTACAGGTTCGCCGAATAATGATTTAAAAACTACCATTACTAATAATACTTTTTTAAACAATGAAAATAATTGGACTGGTAACCCGATAGCTATTTCAAATAATTATTTAGACAATTTTATCACTTCTGTTCAACAAGATCAAGAAAATAATACCATTATTGTTACCATGTCTAAGCCAGTTTTTTCCGGTTTACATAGTGCTGGGACTTTAGATGTTAATGATTTTCAGTTTGGATTAACTGGTGGTAATGCCACATTGGCCTCTACTACTCCTTCAAGTATATCTGTAACAAGTAATGCAATTACCTTAGGAATTCAAATAAACGGACTAGCATCTGGTGCTGAAGTATTGAAAGTTGTACCTGTTGCAAATTCAATTTATGATTCTGGGAATAATATTGCAGCAATAATTCAAAAAAATAATTCTCTTAATTTAAAGTATTTGGATGCTGACTTAGATGGAGTTGCTGATTTTCTAGATCAATGTCCTGATACTCCAAAAAATCTTTTTGCTGATCTTAATGGTTGTCCAGATTCATCTTTCGGTTCAATATTTAGCGGTCCATATATCACATTCACCAAATTGGATAATGAAGATCCTAAGTTATCTAGTAATCAGGATTTTATAACTAGTAGTGTAATTATAACGCGTGGAACTAATGGTGGTGGCTTATTTAATATTGCATCAGAAGAAAATTACAGAAATAATTCACCTATAGGTACTCTTTGGGCAAAGGTTCCAAGTGATAGTTTAACGACGGCAGAAATTAAAGCTTTAAATTTTCAATCTTGGTATAGTGCATTTGAACGTAGACCTCCATCTCAAGTTGGTGAAACCTTTTTGGTATATATTCCAGCTGAGAAAGTTTATTTTTATGTGAAAATGCTTTCGTGGACTCAAGGTGGGGCTGGCGGTTTTAGTTATCAGAGAACCAGTTGTCAAGGGCTTGCTACCATAAACTCATTTAGTCCTACTTCAGGAGAGGCAGGCACTAAAATTACTATTAAAGGCACCAATTTGAATGAAATAACAAAGGTTTCCATTGGAGGTATTCCTGTCCAGTCATTTACTATTGATAGTCCCACTCAAATCACAGCAATAGCGGCCTTTGGATCTGAAGGTAAAATTTTAATTTGGGGAAAATGTTTAAATATATCTTCTTCCGATTTTACCTATAATTATAGAACTCCTATTATCACAAGTTTTAGTCCTACACAAGCTAGGTCAAATGAAAAGATAGAGATTTTAGGATCTAATTTTTTGGGAGCAACTAAAGTGAATTTTGGTGGTGAACAAGTTTGGAATCTTACTGTTGAATCTGACAATAAAATTATTGCCTATGTGCCGAATGGAGCTTCAGGTTCTGTGGGGGTAAGTAATCCTAAAAAATCTGGTTTTTTAAATGGGTTTACTTTTTTAACTGATGCTTCTAAAGCAACAATTAGTGGAGCAAATAGCGTTAATAATATTCCTAAATTTACTAGTACCATAATTGATTCAACACTGGTTGTTACAAGTGAAGGAATAATCTCTGCGGCTAAGGTTCAAATTACCGGTGGATATGTAAGTGGAGCTTTAGGAGATATTCTTCAATATCAAGGTGCTTTGCCCGATGGGTTTAACCTTAATTACGATTCTGATAAAGGATTGCTCCATATTAATGGATTAGGAACTTCAACTGTTTGGCAATCAGTTCTTCGGAAAATTGCAATCAAATCAACAAATGCATTATGCTATCCTGAACAACGTTTCATCACATTTAATTTAGGTGATAAACTATATAATCCCCTAACTAAACACTGGTATGAATATATTTCTTGGGGTTATTCTTGGACTAATTCCAAGGAAACAGCATCGAATAGATCCTATTTTGGTAAAAAAGGGTATTTAGCTACTGTTAATTCACAAGAAGAAAATAATTTTATTTCGAAATTCCTAACTACAAGAGATACTTGGCTAGGTGGATCAGATAATTTCGAGGAAATAAATAAATCTTTAGGTAGATCTGTTTATTCAAGTAATGCAGAATCTGAAGGGAAATACTACTGGGTAACAGGACCTGAAAGTGGAACTCAGATTTCCGAAGGGAATACTCCCAATGTTGTTAAATTGCCAGGTCAATATTCAAATTGGTCAGCTGGAGAACCAAACGATTTAGGTGGTGAAAGTTATCTTCATTATTTTGGTGGGGGAGCATGGAATGATTTAGCTAATGTTAACTACAATGTGGGATTGCTTGTTGAATATGGGGGCTTAAATGGAGATGATAACACTAGCGTTCTGAATTATACTAGAGAATTAAAAGTTGCAGGTTCTAACACAGGCTCCATTTCAGGTGGAGGTGTTACCGTGTGCGGAGGTGTGAACTCAACACAGCTTACTCTTGTGAATAATACAGGAGCAATTGTAAGGTGGGAATATTCATTGGATAATTTTTATACAGCTGGTATTCCTATTGTAAATACAACATCTACCTATCTTGTTCAAAATATTTCTGAAACTACCTATTATCGTGCAACAATTGTTTGTGATAATGGTGAAATTAATACAAGTAGTGTTATAGTTTCGGTTAATCCTGCCATTTCAGGGAATATTAAAGCAGAAAATAGCACTGTTTGTGTGGGTGGTAATTTGGAATTAACATTGTCTGGAAATCAAGGGGATGTGATCAAATGGCAAGTGTCCAGCGATCAAAATATTTGGACAGATATTTCTAATACTACGAATGTTCTTTCAAAGGTAGCGGATATTCAAGGAACCTTTTATTATAGGGCTGTTGTACAAACACAAGGTTGCGGCAGTGAGGTTTTTTCTCCTGCTTATCCAATAATTGTACAAGCCGGACAGGCTCCAGTGGGCGGTTCAATTACGAATAAACACATTGCTACTACTAATTCTATGTTTGGTTTACTTACCTTAACTGGATACACCGGACAAGTGGTAAAATGGCAATCATCTACAAATGGTGGATTATTTTGGAATGATATTATTAATAATACAGATTCACTTGAATACAATTACGTTAACTGGAATACAGATTATAGAGCGGTTGTTGTAAATGGCACCTGTGGTATAGCTTACAGTAATGTTTTACCAGTAATCTATGTTCCTAATTCTCCTGCTTTTTATATTGGTTTGAGTACAAAGGTTGTGGATGAAAATAGTACTCTTGGGACTACCCTTGCTGTTTTAACTAGTGGAGATAGTGATGCTAATGATTCGCATACCTATTCTTTGGTTTCAGGAAAGGGAGATACAGATAATACTAGTTTTGAAATTAGAGGTGATGAGTTGATTGTTAAAGAAAATTTCGATTTCGAGACAAAGAAAACTTATTCTATTCGTTTACGCAGTACCGATGCCTTGAACGCGAGCTTTGAAAAATCTTATCTGATTACCGTAAATGATGTGAATGAAGCTCCTATAGCTATCGCCTTAAGTACAAATACTATAAATGAGAACTCTGCTATCGGCACCGTTCTAGCTAATCTTAGTAGTACAGATGTGGATGCAAATAATACCCACACCTATACTTTAGTCGCGGGTAATGGTGATACAGATAATACAAGCTTCGAAATAGTTGCTAATGAGCTAAAACTAAAAGAAAGCTTCGACTTTGAAACAAAATCTAGCTATTCCATTCGTATTAGAACAACAGATTCGGATTCATTGAGTTATGAAAATACGTTTACCATCTCTGTTAATGATCTCAATGAAGCTCCTACAGCTATCGCCTTGAGCGCAAATAGCATCAATGAGAAGTCTGCTATTGGTACCGCTTTAGCAAATATAACTAGTACCGATTCAGATGCCAATGATACACACAGTTATACTCTTGTGTCTGGGTCAGGCGATACCGACAATTCAAGTTTTGAGATTGTTGCTGGTGAGCTAAAAGTTAAAGAAGTATTTATTTATAAGGCAAAATCGACTTATTCAATTCGTATTCGCAGCACAGATTCTGGATTGTTAAGCTTTGAAAATAGCTTTACCATTTTGGTCAATTCTTTAAATTCGGATCCTACTGCGATTGTTTTGAGCGCTGTTAGCATCGATGAAAATTCTTTGGTCGGTTCTGTCTTAGCTAATCTTAGTAGTATAGATGTAGATGCGAATGATACGCATAGCTACTCTTTAGTTGCTGGTTCTGACGATACAAATAACGCTAGCTTTGAAGTTGTAGGAAATGAACTAAAAGTGAAAGAGTTGTTTGACTTTGAGAAGAAATCAAGTTACTCTATCCGACTTCGTACAATAGATGCTGGCGGACTAAGCTTTGAGAACAGCTTTAGCATCAGTATTAATGATGTAAACGAAGTACCAACAGCTATCTCTTTGAGCGCTAATAGCATCAATGAGAATTCAGCAATTGGCACAACACTTGCCAATTTGAGCAGCACGGATGCGGATGCAAATGATACCCATACTTATTCGCTAGTAAGCGGTGCAGGTGCAAGCAATAATGAAAGCTTTGAGATTGTAGGAAATGAGCTTAAAACTAAAGAAAGCTTCAATTTTGAAGCCAAATCGGGTTATTCATTACGAATTCGTACTACAGATGCTGGCGGACTAAGCTTTGAGAACAGCTTTAGCATCAGTATTAATGATGTA
>NZ_JAFEIG010000023.1 GCF_017495225.1 Daejeonella sp.
AATAACGAGGCGGTATCGCCCCTCGCTCATAAAAGCTCATAAAAGTCAAACACCCAGCCCTGAAAGGGCGCAACTTAATAACGAGGCGGTATCGCCCCTCGCTCATAAAAGCTCATAAAAGTCAAACACCCGGCCCTGAAAGGGTGCAATCTAATAGCGAGGCGGTATCACCCCTCGCCTTAGCAAAATTTACAACATAAAATTTTTTGATATAAGATATACCTCATAAAATTTTTTAAATACATTTATAATATGAGTCAAGACAAAACTAAACTATGGTATTTTGAGAATTTTGACCTTATGAAAACCCTCCCTACTCGAGAGCTCATGAGATTAAACTCTTCAACAAAAATGACTGAAGCATCCAAAAAGTGCATTATATATTTTCCTGATGAAAGTTCTAATTCTGTTTACTTAATTAAACAAGGCAAAGTTAAAATTTCAAGAATTTCGGAAGAAGGTAAGGAGATTATAATTGCCATTTTAGGTCCAGGAGAAATATTTGGTGAGTCCGCTATTACAGAAAAGGGATTAAAAAGGGATGAATTTGCCGAAGCCACTGAAGATACTATTTTATGCAACATGTTTTCTGAGCTTATTCAAGAATTAATGGAGAATGATCCATCATTTGGTTTTAGAATTACTAAAATAATTGGATTTCGCTTAAAAAGAATACAATCCCGTTTTGAATCACTCATTTTTAAGCAATCAGATGAGAGAGTAAAGTCATTTATTAAAGATCTTGTGATAGATGAAGGTCAAAAAAACAGCAATGGTGAAATTGAATTAAAACTTAATCTTACTCACCAAGACATTGGGAAACTCACTGCTACCAGCAGGCAGACTGTAACAACAGTTCTTAATAATCTTGAAAAAATGAATCTAATAACTTATGGCAGGTCGAAAATAGTAGTTAAAGACCTAAGCAAGTTTTAATTTATTCTTCTCACTTAAATACCAAGTAATTACTAAGCCATATTCAAGTAATAGTACCCAAGCGTTTTCCATAAAAGGTACTGAGGCATAGGTTAGATAAGTTAAGAAAATCAGTAAGGACCATATGAGCGCGAATCGATGGTTTGAAAACACACTGATTAATACCAAAAAAGTTAAGTACCATGGATGTATTATTAAGGAAAACAGATAATATACAAAGAGTATTGTTAGAGCACTCTCAAAAAATATTTTATCGCTTTGCTTGAGTTTAGATTTGAGTGAGATGTACATAATTAGCGCAAAAGATATGATAGGAAGTAGTTTGCCAATTATTGCAATTTCATTATAACCTGAAATCTGAAATCCTATCCATCTTGCTAAATAATAAATGCTTGCATTAAATTCAAATTTCTGAAAATACAATCCTACACTATTTCCAATATTGCTTATTAGTTCTTGATTTATAAACGGCAAGAACAAAACAGAGCTTAGCAGCAGAACAAGCAAAGAATAAATAAAACCTTTTTTTAAGCCAAGCTTTTTAATGATTAATGGCAATAAAACTAAAGGAAGGAGCTTTGTGCTTACTGCCAAAGAAAATAAGATTGAAGAAAAAATAATGTTATTTATTAATAAAAAATAAAAGGAAGCAACAACAAAAAATAACATTACACCTTCAAAATGCAGATTACCACTGATTTCAACAATTACCAATGGATTTAATAAATAGATAAGAATTCTGTTTTTGGGTAATTTTAAAAAAGCAATAATTTTTGTGAGAAAAAAATAGCTGCCAATTTCAGCCAGTAAAATTACTATTCGTAAAATAATTATGGCTCCATAATTACTTGATAATGATAGCTTTGAGGCAATAAAAAAAATAAAATGTAGTACAGGCGGATATACAGAATAATAATTGGGAGAATTCATTTTAAGATAAAGCGCATTATTCATTTCACCAACAAGTAAAGATTGCTTTTGAACTTCATCAGGCAAATACAAAAAAGGATTGATACCTTCTTCAATCAAACGACCATCCCAAATAAATCGAAAGTAATCATCAGAAAGTGCGGGAACAGCCAGAATGAATATGGCTCTAAATAAAAAAGAGGATATTAAGATAAAATTAAAATTCCTATCAGATAAACTGGGCTTGAAAACAACAAATAAATAGAAAGAAAAAAGCAAGGCAATTCCGGCAAACAATTGAATACTTTCAGTTCGCTCCGTATAGTATCCTAATAGCAAATAACAAATCACAGAGATGAACACGCCTATACTCAGGATTATGTTTTCCGAACTAAATACGCTTTTATTAAAATTAAACATTAATTTACAAATACTTAAAGATCGTAGTAATGATTTTATAGCCAGCTCCAATGGTACCTTTAATAGTTCCACTTACTTTAGAATGCCCAATACGCACTCTGTATTTCACAGGGACTTCCATTGTTTTGAACTTCAGTTTTGCGGCTTTTAATTGCATTTCAACAGTCCACCCATAATTCCTATCAACCATATCAATCTCCAGAAGCTTATCGTATTTTATAGCCCTAAATGGGCCCAGATCAGTATAATTAACTTTGTAAAAAAAGTTTAATAATGTCGTTGCCAGCCAGTTCCCGAAAATTTGCTGGGGCATCATTGATCCGATTTCTCTGTTTCCTAAAGCCCTTGAACCTATAACCATATCATAATCTTGGTTTAAAATAGGAGCTATCAGTTGTGCTATTTCTTCAGGATAATCAGAATAATCGGCATCAAGAAAAATAACGATATCAGGTTTATTCTTTAGCTCTTTAAGATAAGCAAGGCCTTTTAAACATGCGTTACCATAGCCTTGATTGGGTTCGTCTACCACTGTAGCCCCTGCATTAAAAGCATTTAGGCTTGTTAAATCATTGGAATTATTGTTCACTACAATAACTTCATTTACTATGTCTTTGGGAATATCGGCTATTACCTTTCCTACCGAATTTTCTTCATTGAAAGCAGGAATAATAACAACTATGTTTTGCTTATTAATCATCAAATTCTTCAATCTTTAGCAGGTTTCCACTTGAATCATAATACTTCCAAGTACCCCATTTTCTTCCATTATACTGTTTGCCCTCTTCTGAAATAATTCCATTTAGATACTTTTTCACATAACCAGAAATTTTATCTCGCAAATAACTGGCTTCATGACGTATTTTTCCGTTTTCGTCATAACTTTCCCACCATCCGCTTCTATCGTTATCATTATAATTGCCTTGTTCTTTTAATGTGCCATCTTGGTAATAAAACTTCCAGTAGCCCTTTTTAAGCCCCTTTGTATAATTACCGTCTGAAATCAAAATACTATCTGAGGTAAATTCTCTGGCCAGACCTGAAAGTGTATCATTCCTATAGTTAACGTATTTTGAGCTTCTTTTCTGACCTATTTGTAAATAGCCCCAATAACCTTGTTTTTTATTCTGCTCATAATTACCGGCACAAATTAATGTAGTTCCAGATAAAACTTGCCACCAACCCTCAAGCAAATCGTTCACAAATGTGCCTTTATAAGTCAAATTGTGTTTAACATCTTTAATCTCCCAATAACCTTGCTTCAAATTTACTGAATCAACTACCCCATCAATTACATAATTTTCAAAATTATGTTTATTGTAGGAATTAAATGGCAGATTAATTTTCGGTATGATAGCTAAATATTCTGGCACAAAACTATTTATCGGGCTTTTTTTGCTTGTAGAGAATGAATTATTGTACTCCATTCTAGTTTCTGAACAAGCAACTAGCAGGAAAAGAAAAAAAATATACCAAAAAGAAATTTTGATCATTTTCAAATATAAAAAGTTAAATTCTTTTAGTTTGTCTTAACCCCGACATTTGATTGAGAACACAAACATTATTTTTGAAGAAAACAATAAAAACATGTTAAAACTGAAGATATACTTTTTAGCGGCATTTCTATTTTCCATTAAGGCAACATCGGCACAGTCAATTGATCACTTAACCACAAAAACGGATGAGTTTTTAAAAAAATCTGTCAAATCTGGATTGGTTGATTATTCGCTTGTAAAAAATAATATTTCCGAATTAAATGAGCTGCTTAACTTATATCAACAAATTAAACTTGAAGACAATAACGAAAGGAAGGCTATGCTCATTAATTATTATAATTTGGGTACCATAAAATTGTTAGCTGATAACTATCCCATTTCTTCACCTCAAGAAATTACTGGTTTTTTTGATAAAAATATTTTAGCATATAAAGGCGATAAACTAAGCTTAAATGATCTTGAAAACAAGATTATTAGAAAGGAATATAATGACCCTCGGGTGCATTTTGTATTGGTTTGTGGAGCTCTAGGATGCCCCCCGATCACAGATTTTGCATATGATGCTAACAAACTTGATGAGCAAATGACCCAACAAACAAAGCTGGCCTTGAATAATGCTGAATTTATTCGGGTGGATGCCAAACGTGTATTAGTTTCTGAAATTTTTAAGTGGTACAAAGAAGATTTTTTGAAAGAAAATAAAAGTATTATCCAGTTTATAAATAAGTACAAAAATACTCCTATAGATGAAAAGTCATCTATGGATTATTACACGTATAGTTGGAGGATTAACGACATTAAATCCGTAGTAAATGAAAGTGACACTCAACCTTACGATCCATCTGAACAAACTGCTAACAAGAAACTTAGTACACAAGAATTTACTCCCTCTGTGCTATATAGCAAAGGTCAATGGGAATATAAGCACTTTAATAATTTGTATAGCCAAACAGAGGGTTTTGATAATGAAGGAAACAAAGTAAAATATAATAACCGTGGGACTTATTTATCATCTATCAATCAAGTTTTATTTGGAATAAATTCTCGATTTAATGTTGGATTTGATTTTTGGATAAAATCAGTGCGGATTGATAATATAAATAGTTCACCACTTTCAACATTGTTATTCCAAAATAATACTAATGCACGTACTGCACTTTCGGGTATAGGACCTAAGGTTAAATTTCAGCCTTTTAAGCACCTAAGTCGTTTATCAATTCAAAGTACATTTTTAATTCCTACAGCTAAAGACCAAGAAGGATTATCTAATGGAAGACCCTTTTTAAGCCAGGACAGCTATATATCAATAACACAGGTTTTTTATGATCAGCCAATTGGCAAAAAAATTCAACTGTTTTTTTCTTTGTCGCCATGGGTATATATAAAGAAAAAGTCTGTAGCAAATAGAACAAGCTTAAGTTCACCACTAGATATTTTTGTAAGTTATTTCCCTACAGATAGATTTACATTGTACGCACAACAAGGGTATTGGCCAAATTATGGAGAAAATGGAATAGCGTCTTGGTTTAGTCAGCAAGGATTAGGTACAAAGTACCAAATCATTAAGGGGAAACTAGAAATTGAAAGCTCTTACACCAAATTTACAATGGGAAGAAATCAGGGTGCTGGATCTACCTATAATTTTGGTTTAAGGTTTATTCATTTATAAATTAATTTTTCTAAATACAAGGGATCTGAAAAGGTTCAAAAAAATACTAATTCTATGAATTACACTGTTTTTATATGCGTGCAAAAAAGATCCTTCTCCAAAAATTAATTCCAAAACAGGGCTTGAAATTATCTAAACGATAATAAAGGATACAAAGAAATGTTTAATTCTTTACATTTCATGATCGTCAGATGCCATAGTGAATTAAACATGCAACCTGTCTTTAATAAGTTGCATAAACCCTTGTATGTTTCCAATAGTATTTATTTCATTGCTACTTATCAGCTTTTTTATCCCATTGTTTGACTTTAAATACACCACAGGATAACTTGTCTTTTCCCTGGGGAATTCATTTTCGAAATTATCTGAGTATAAAAACTTAAAATCAATACTTAACGAACTTCTAAATTCAGTCCATTCTTTACGTTCGGAAAAATTATCAAAAGTTAAAGCACATAAATTGCAATTGTATGTTTGCGGCGAAATGATTTTATGCATAAAATCAAATGCCTTATTCCATAGATCACTTTTGGCATTGTATACGAATAGAACTTGATCTTGCATTATTGCATTAATATTTATGTCTCATTTCGGTCTATCCTCTGTTACCATTAATTCCTTCTCTCATTCTACAGCACCATGCTCAATTTCAGTTCCAGTCGCATCATTCCATCTATTTAAGATATAGATTTGTATAAAAGCTTGATAAATAGCGTATTAACAACATCCCCCACCGTCATAAAAGTAGGTTGATTCTGAGATGAAAATATCTGCTCGATTAATGGAATTTAAAGCATTGGCTGTTTTATCGCACACAGCCAAAGGTTGATTTTTTAGAAGAGTATGTCCTTTTTTATCATCAAAGAAAGCTTCATTGCCATAAAAAATCGCGGTTTTGCCTGTAAATACGCAAGGTCCATCTTCTGGCATTGGATCTTTAATTGCACACACTTCAACACTTTCAATAAAAATTATATCATTTGTGTCATAATTTTTAGGATCTAAAATACGATATGGTCTTTTAGCACGTATTTCAACTGTGCCAAAACCAACATCCGTAATCATTTTAATATAATCTTTTAAAGGCATTGCACCGCTTAAGCACAGAGCACGTAAACGTTCATCGTTTTTTAAATTTTCAGGCATTGCAGTCTCGCAAGTTGGATCAGACAATACCAATCTGCCTCTAGGTTTTAAAACACGATACATCTCTGCTAAGGCCTTCTTTAAATCATCCACTTTAAAAATATTAAACAAACAATTTTGAGCAGCAACATCAACACTGTTATCTTCTACCGGCAAATTAAGTGCATCGCCTTTTTTTAAGGTAACAAAGTCTGATTTAAACCAAGGATTTTCATTCTCAGCAATTTTAAAATTATCTCTTGATGCCTGCAGCATTTCATCCACCACATCAATCCCAATTACACCACCTTTAGTTCTGTTAAAATAAGAGAATTGTAAAAGCTCCATGCCACCACCAACGCCCACATATAAAATTGTAGGTTCATTTACTAAGTCCCGGGGATTAACAGTGCTACCACAGCCATAGTTCATCTGTTGCATAATAACAGGTATACTTAATCCTGGCAGTTGCCATATTGGTGTTGTGGTACAGCATAAGCCAACATCGGGCGTAAGAGCAGCTTGCTTATAAACATCTTTCGTTGTTTGAAGGTATGATTCTATAGACATATGTTATGTTCTAGGTGAAGTAAAACTTTCTTTCAGAGAATAAAAGAAAACGGTTAAATAGCCTAATGTGAGCATAAAATGAAAAGGTAATAATCCATAATCTTGGGATTGAAAACCTTTTATTATACCATAAGCAAAATAAAAAGCTAATGTCAATTCAAGTATATTAACCAAGCTTAAATGTGGTAATAGGTATTTATTCCTAAGCAAATTTTGTTGATTTTTATTCAAATTGAATTTTGGCGTTCTAACAAAAGGTGTTTTTTTGCCTAAGTATCCTTCCAGTACGGCAATACTATTATGCAAAGAAAGTCCCATAGAAACCGTCAAAAATAAAGGGAAAGTAACAATCAAATTTAAAATCGCAGATAATGTGTTTTTGAACCTCATTGCTGAGGAAACAAAAAACATAGTGAGCAAAATAAAAAAGCTAAATCCAAAAAGAGAAGCGATATAAAAGAAATTTTTAAACTCGGGCAAAGCAATTTTGATATGCAACAATGGAATACTCAAAATTGCACTTACGAAAATACTCAGGAAGATAGCACTATTTAATAAGTGTATCATTCCATGCCATTTTACACCCAATGATTTACTGCTGGAAAAAACTGATTTTAAATGCTTTCTCGCTGTTTCTGCACCACCTTTTGTCCAGCGGTATTGCTGAGTTTTAAGCGCACTCATTACTGGAGGCAATTCGGCAGGCGATTCAATATCTTCTAAATAAAGAAACTTCCAATCTTTTAACTGTGCTCGGTAGCTCAAATCCAAATCTTCAGTTAAGGTATCAGGTTGCCAATTTCCTGCATCAATAATACATGACTTACGCCAAATACCCGCTGTACCATTAAAGTTGATAAAACCATCATGAAAATTTCGACCTACTTGTTCTACCCTAAAATGTGCATCTAACCCAAATGCTTGTAGTTTTGTAAGGATGGAATAGTTTCGATTTAAATGGCCCCATCGTGTTTGTATCATACCTACTTTAGCATTGATAAAATACGGAACGGTTTGTATTAGAAAATCTGAATGAGGCAAAAAATCTGAATCAAAAATTGCAATATATTCTCCAGTAGCCCTTTCTAAACCAGCCTCCAAAGCTCCAGCCTTATAACCAATGCGATTGCTACGATGAACATGTTCAATGTTAATTCCTTTACTTTTCCAAACTTCTACTTTTGCTTTTACGATGTCAAAAGTTTCATCGGTAGAATCATCTAATACCTGAATCTGCAATTTTTCTTTAGGATAATCAAATTGGCAAATAGTATCAATTAATCGTTCTACAACATATAATTCATTATAAATAGGCAACTGGACTGTAACAAGTGGGTAGTAGGTTAAGTCCTTCTCATTTAAATTTTTTCTTCTTTTATTCTTTAAATACCTATAAATAAGAGTAGCTTGGGTAATACTGTATGCAAATATAAATAATAGTGCAATGGAATAAATAACGAGCACTACTATCATCAAAATCTTCATCGTCATTTATAAGCCTCTATTTTATACTATTATTCCCAATTGAAATCGGATTACTATTGATTCTGTTTTCTTCATCAGCATTTTCAAGCTTTAATACACCTCTAGGGCATACTGCCGAGCAAATTCCACAGCCTACGCAACTTGCACGAACAATATTTTCGCCCTTTTGTGCATATGCTCTTACATCAATACCCATTTCGCATGAGTTGGAACAATTACCGCAAGAAATACATTGTCCGCCATTGGTAGTGATTCTAAATTTCGATTTAAAACGTTGGAATATCCCCATATAGGCAGCTAGTGGGCAGCCAAAACGACACCAAACCCTTGAACCTAACATTGGGTAAAAACCTACTCCAATAACACCCGAAAATGCAGCACCTATCAAAAAGCCATAAGGCTGACGAAGCCAAGTATAAGTATCTAATCCGAAAATGGTACTTGTATTCGTAAAATAATTGTACAATACAGCACCTGTCATGATAAAAACAAAAACCAATATAGCATGAATAGAATAACGCTCAAATTTCCAAGCCGACACTTTTTTAGAAGATAAATGCCTAAATGAATCTCCTGCAGTTTCTGCCAAGCCTCCACAACCACATACAAAAGAACAATACCAACGCTTACCTACAAAATAAGTGATTATAGGAGTCACAAATAAGAATAAAACAATTCCCCAAACCAGATAAATCATGCCCATGGTACCACCATTTTTCATGTTATCGATATGCCAACTATCAAAGAAGTAATAATTCAATGGCCACATATTTTTAACATCTTTAGCAAAATAAGCTTGATCACTATTTAAACCTTCCATGATTTCGGGAATCAAATAGGCCAGAAAGAATTGTGAAATGATAACTACAATTGTTCTGATAATTTGATATCGATTATGACGATATTTCAAAATAAACTTATAACCCAAGCCTGTAATACACAAGGTATAAAGTGTACCGTACACAAACCACTGACTTGCCACTTTCCCGTTTAATGCCAAACTTAATGGATCAAACAATGCTACTAAACCAGTGTTGGCATTACCATTTTCGCCTAAACCTAATAATGATGGAAACCAATAAATAATTACATAAAAGCTGGTGAGAATAATGCCTACTGTCCAACCAATTATACCTCGAGAACTTAATGAACTAAACCAGACACCATTATTCTTTATACCTGGCAAGTCGTTTAGATACTTTTGACGAGCAAAAATAACCATGCCTACCAAAAGTGAACTCAGTGAAATTGGAAGATATACGTTATTATTTAACTTAACATTGAAGGAAGAAAGTACTAATATCAATAAACCAATAGCAATTAAAGCCACTGAGAATTTTTCAGTACTATTTAATTTCCCTTTGTCAGGATTTGAAATGGAAATAGATTCGTTTTTCATTTTTAAATTCCTTTAGTAATGTTAAATTGATTTCTATTAAAGGTATTCCTGATTTCTTTTTCATGTTTTTCAAAAAATTCAGGGTCAAAATTAGCTGATGATAAATTTTCAATGACATATTCAATGGTACGTCCTTCAGTTAGCCATTTATCCAAAATGACATGTCGCATACGAATACCAAAAACATTTAAGCCAACAAACTTTTGACTAGACTTTTCAAAAACGATTCTCAAACAAATTTGCCCCCTAGCGTGCTCCCAATAAAATGAAGATAAGTTTTCTGGAAGCTTTGAAGGCACATCTCCATAAGTTTGATATTCAATATCGAAGAATTTGGCTGAATTGAACCAATGTCCGGGATTATAAACTGTTTTTTCACATGTAGCAATTGCATGAGCCAGTGTTTCCCCATGCATTCTGCCTGTGTACCAAACTTGTTCTATAGGTCTTCTGCCATTTATTGGATTAATAAACTGCGCACAATCTCCAATTGCATAAATATCTTTTATGTTTGTTTCGAAGTACTCATCAACTAAAATACCTCTATCAGTATTAATTTCAGAGCCTTTAACAAAATCAATATTGGGACTAACACCCACGGTTAATCCAACAAATTCGCAATTAATAACATCCCCTTTCGATGTAACTATAGCTTTTACTCTGCCTTTTTCATCAGAAATAATTTCTTTTAATTCTGTATCAAGCCTTAAATCAACATCGTGTTCATGGATATGATTCTCGATTATTTTAGCTTCTTCAGCAGGTAAAACTATATTCCAAAAATTCTTTTCTCTAACCAAAAAGGTGACAGAAATATTTCTCGATTTAAGCATTTCAGCCATTTCTACACCAATCAGGCCACCACCAACAACTACTGCATGTTTTACCTGCTTTGTGTTCTCTACAATTAACTGAAGGTCTTGGTAGCTATACAAACCTTGCACGCCTTTTAAATCTTGTCCTGGCCATCCAAATTTGTTTGGCTTAGAACCAAGAGCCAAAACTAAAATCTCATAATTTAAATTCTCACCATTGGAAAAGCTGATTTGCTTTTTAGCAGAATCAATATGAGTAACAAATCTGTTTAATAAATTTATTCTGCTTTTCTTCCAAAAACTGTCTTCATAAGGTTTGGTGTCTTCATATCGCATGTGCCCCATGTAAATATACATCAATGCTGTACGAGAAAAATGATGATCTGTTTCTGCAGAAATTACAGTGATTGGTGCATTACATCCTTTTCGGATATTTCTGGCACAGGTAATTCCAGCCACCCCATTGCCAATAATGACAATAGATTTTGAATTATTACAGTTTTTAGTCAGTTGATGTATCACTCTTTTATAAAATCTTTACAAAATAATTATTGATTCAAATCCCAACTGTATTCTAAATAAGAGATACTTGCTTTGGGATTAATTTTAACAGCAACATACTTATTTATAAAGTCAATTAAACTAGATTTATTTGATTTAAAATCATCAGCATACCACTCAAATATTTTTGAAATTTTAAGTGCATTGGAGGAAATATTGTTTTTCACATTATCATTCAGAAAAAGTTTTGTTTGTTTTTCTAATTGCATCTCCAATTTATCAGCTGTATAAGCCTCATTTAATAATATAGGGCAAGATTTTGCCGCACAAACCAGCACAAAATGAAATCGAGCATCACCAAATGCTTTTCTTAATTTTTCATGTTCAATATTATTTAACGAATAGCTGATATTGCCGATTTTAATAAATTTAATATCCCAAGGACTTGTTTTGGTAGTGATTTTCATTTTAGTAACTACTTCATTAATACTCTTTACAGGATAGTTATCAACGATGAGTTTAACTGTAAAAGCATTGTAGGCATTAATCCAAAAAGTTTTTTGTTCACTTGCAGTCCAAGTCTTTTCATTAGGCCTATACCCAGAAAGTAGTTTTAAATAGGTATTTAATTTAACTGAATCGGTAACAAATCCTTTATAATTCACTTTACCAATACTTGAAACATTCTTTTTCAAAAGCGTATTCCATAGTTCATGTGAGGGCACTTTAGGTTGTGCAGTAGAATCAATACTAAATAGAACTAAAAAGAAAATTATTATATTTTTCATTTATTATTTTATTTTAAGATTAAAAATATTAACCAAAAATTGCGAACAAAGTTAAAATAAGACCCTACAATAGAATTATGTTTTTTATATTATAAATCCTGATGCTATTCCTATTCCAACAATTGAACCAATCAAAGCTGCACTCCTGAAATCAGCTTTATTATTTTAATAGCCAACATAATAGTTATGTCAGCACCCATTATTATTGATAAACTTAATTAATTCGTCGCTAATTAGTCCTTTGCCTAAAAATTATTAACTAAGTCAAAAAAACAATCCCCAAGGTATTTCTTGCCCAAACTAACAATTATTAAAATCTGTGATTCAACTTCCAAAAAATCTTGTTAAACCCTTAAATTTATCACTTGATACAATTGAAAAAGCAAGGAAAATAAAGAAATAAAAGAATTTTTAAAGTATATATAAATCGTTACCAAGTTATCATTCCTTACACGAAAAAAATGTCTTACCCACGACACATCTAAATTTTAATTGTTTCAACAATCAATCAGTAACATTGTCACCATTTTCAATCTCCTTGCTAAAAGGTTTTACTACACTTATTTTCATTGTTCAAAATAGTTGGATAATTATTTAAATCCTTTTCTTCATCAATATCAGATAGTGCAGGCAAAAGTTTAAAGCTGAGGTTCAAATTTGAAAGATCATGCAAGGTTTCTAACAGAACAGTTTCAGTACTCCAGGTTTTGTTCTCAAAAAACTGTTTATGGTATTTTTGTAAACCCAATAAGTAATATCCTCCATCATTCGCAGGACCAATAACCACTTCGTTTTCTTCTAATATTTTAAATGCATTATTGAGTATACCTTCATTTAATTCAAAACAGTCGCTACCAATAATAACAACTCTTTTATAACCCATTTTAAAGGCATCTATAAATGCATTTGACATCTTTTCTCCTAAATCTTCTCCCTTTTGTAATAATTTTTTAAACTCACCTTCTCTCCAAATATCATTCTCGTTGATATAATCCGAATAGAAAACTGCCTTATCTATTTTTATTGCACTGGTAATTTTTAGGGTGTGATCTAATAACAAATGATAAACATTTAAGGCTTTTTCATGACCAATAGACTTAGCCAGCCTTGTTTTTACTTTACCAAGCTCAGGATTTTTAATAAAGATCATTAATAAAGTATCACTCAGCATATAAATTAAGCTACATTACCAGAACAGCTTGATCCTGCGCCAGCAGTACATCCGTAACAATGCTGATTTGTTTTAATATTTCTTTTGTTTACTGTATTAAGATCAAAATTGGATAGGTGCTGAAATTTATTTTCTACATCAATTCTCATTTCAAGCATTTGATTAAAATCACAATCGTAAATAAATCCATCCCAACTAACAGAAAGCGTATTCCTGCACATTACATTTTCTGCAGCAATTGGATTATATGCATTAACTAATTTCTCCATGTAATTATCATAATTTTCACTTCGTACAAGATATTCTAAAAATCTGCTTACTGGTAAATTGGTAATCGCATAAAGCTTATTGAAGCTGATATTGTATAAACTTTTTAATTTCCCCTTAAATTCTTTTTCTAATGCCATTTGATCGGGTGGAAGAAATGCTCCTGAAGGATTATAAACAAGGTTTAGTTTTAATTCACTGCCTTCTAATCCATATCCAACTTCATTTAACATGGCTAATGCCAAAATTGATTTTTCAAAAACACCATCCCCTCTTTGCGAATCTGTTTTGGAAGCCGTAAAATAGGGCAAGGAAGAAACAACCTCTATTTTATGAGCTTTAAAAAACTCAGGTAAATCATTGTATTTTTTATTTGCAAGTATGATGGTTAGGTTGCAGCGGACAATAATATTTTTATTCAGTTTGCTAAGTTCTTCAACAAACCACCTAAAATCAGGGTTCATCTCTGGAGCACCACCAGTTAGATCAACTGTATGAGCACCTGATTTAGCAATAGCATCCAAGCATAGTTGCATGGTGTCTCTTGTCATTATTTCCTTTCTATCAGGACCAGCATCCACATGACAGTGCTTGCAAACCTGATTACACATTTTACCAAGATTAACCTGAAATATTTCTAATTTATTTGTTGTTAAAGGAAATAAATTTTGTTGTTCAAGTTTTTCTGAAAACATAGTTAATTTTGAACTCCCTAAAAATTTAATTTGATTTTCAGAAGTCGATAAATTATGCTTTAGTGCTAATAAGGATTTTGTAATCATTACATGGATAGTTCTTTGTATTTATTCATCATCTGTACTCCATGAACCAAAGCAGCTCCACCCTTAATTGCGGCAGCCACATGAACAGCCTCCATAAGTTGTTTTTCATCACAGCCTTTTTCCATTGTATCTTGAGTATAAGCATCAATACAATAAGGACATTGAACCGCATGAGCTACTGCAAGAGCTATTAATGATTTTTCTCGTGCTGTTAAAGCCCCGTCTTTAAACACTTCACCATAATAATCAAAGAATTTCTTTGACAAATTTGGCTCAAACTCAGAAATATTACCGAACTTTTTAAGATCTTCAGGATTATAATAGGTTTTCATACATTTTTTTATTTAAACAAAAATAAGTAATAAAGCCTTGTTTAATTGTCTTGATGAAGACAATTCATATACACTCTAATAAATTTTTACGATAAAAACTTCTGGTTTCATTAATTAGGCTAATAATATAGATTGTTTTTGATAAATAGACATTAAGAAATCAAGGCCTTAAATGCAGAAGAGCATCCTTGAAAATGCCTAAAACTAATACAATATCTACATGGTAATTATAAACAATAGACCAGCTTGTAACACTGAATGGCACATTAAGGTTCATGAAGGGCTTGCCTTTCATCAATTTCTTAATAATTATATTTCTAAAACTCTCCTTAGTTTTTTAAAATCAAATGTTCTAATCCACTCATTTCTAAATACTCTGTACTAAATACTAAGTACTAAATATCGCTCCTCTGCTCGGTGTTGGCACCGTTACAACCAATTTCCCAATTTTCTTCCCTCCATTACTCTGCACCTTGTCGAGAGCCTAATTTTTTAAAAATTAGATTAATATAAACTAAGTCTAAACAATTTTAGATCAAATAATACCAGCAAAATAAACAGAAAGCATCATCTAAGCGCCTCGCCCTTGCGAGATTTCATGTGCTTAATTTTCCTACAAATCCTCCCTCAAATTCCCAATATTCTTAACACTGAGTCTGGAAGAAATAGCCGATGCAATAATAGAAACCGTTAAAACAGTACCGAAAACAAGAACAAAATCAAAAAACTTAATCGCAACAGGGTAGGTATCAATCATCATATTTGCACCGCCCATGCTAATAAAACCGAATTTCTGTTGCAGTAGGATAAAAATCAATCCCACGGCCATTCCTACAATACAACCAAGCATAGAGATCATCATTCCTTCGATAAAGAAAATGCCCCGAATAAGGGATTTATCAGCCCCAAGGCTCGTTAAAATAGCAATATCCTTGCGTTTATCAATCACCAACATGGTCAAAGATCCAATAATATTGAAAATAGCAATAATCAGTACAAAGGTTAAAATGAGGAAGATTGCCCATTTTTCTGAATTCAAGATTTTATAGAGTAATTCATTCTGCTGACTGCGATTTTTGACTATAAAATCCTTACCCAGCAATTTCTCCATATCTTCTTGGAATTCATCAATTTTAACTCCCTTTCGGACATTTATCTCAATATTTGAAACTAGCTTATTCTCACCCATTAATTCTCGCGCAAAGCGGATAGGCACAATCATCGTATTATCAAATTCCTGCTGAGCCAGAAATACACCTGCTGGATAAATCGAGCGGATATTGAATTCATCGGCGGGATTTAAGGAATTGGAAGCACCCTTGCGGGGAGAAAATACCTCCAAACTTTGAAATTCATTATCGAGGGTTACTGATAAAAAATTTTGGAGAGCATAGCCAATAACAGCCATATCCTGACCAGAATGATGGATCGTAAAACTACCACTCGAAATTGCCGAATCAAGCGCTGATCTATTCTGTAAAAACCCATCACTAACGCCTTTTATAGTGGCAATCGACTGCGATTCGCCATACCTAACCAAAGCTTTTTCTTGCAATACTTCAGTATAACTGATGGTCCGAGGATCTTCCTTCAAAATTAAAAAAGGACTTGTACTAGGATCAAAAGTCTTGCCTTTTAGGGTTTCGATGCGTAGATCGGGACTAAACGTATTGTACATAGAAAGTACAATGGTTTCAAATCCATTAAATACCGATAAAATGATAATTAAAGCGGCGCTGCCTACAAAAACACCAAGCATGGAAATCCCCGAAATAAAATTGATCGCATTGACCGATTTTTTCGAAAAAAGATACCTTTTGGCGATATAGTAGGATGTATTCAATTTATAAATAATTGATTTACAATAAATTATATTATTTCAAAAAAGGATTGTGCTGCTTTTCAAATCCAATACTAGTGGCTGGTCCGTGACCCGGATAAACACGACAATCATTAGGTAGCGAAAATAATTTCTCGCGTATATTTTTAATCAAAAGTTCATGATTCCCACCTGGCAAATCGGTACGGCCAATGCTTCGGTAAAAAAGCACATCTCCTCCTATTAAAAAGCCATCTTTCTGGCAATAAAAACATACATGCGCTGGCGAATGTCCAGGTGCAAAAATGATCTCAAGCTCAGAACTACCAAACTTGATTGTCCCACTCTCAGGCAAATAAACCTCAGGCAATGGCGAAACTTCATAGCGAATTCCCATTTGTGGCGCATAAGAAACTACTGCATTTAAGACGATTTCTTCACCCTGATGGAATTGAGGCAATAAACCATAGGTATCAAACACAAATTTATTCCCTAAAACATGATCAATATGACAATGTGTATTAAGAAGTAAAACAGGTTTTAACTTATTGTCGGAAATGAATTTCAAAAATTCATTTTGCTCATCTCCAGTATACATTCCGGGATCAATGATGACACATTCTAAGGTTTCATCAAAAAGAATATATGTGTTTTCCTGATAAGGATTAAATGCGAATGACTTTATTTGGATCATAAGTTAATTTACTCATTTCTTTAGAAACAGAACTAGTATATAAAACAATTAATTATAAGTATTAAACCTGAAGTCGCAGAAATAAAATGACTATTTAAAACCTTCATTATTTTTGCCATTTGAAGGTTTTTATCATGTGATCAATATCTTTTTTAATGAAATCAAGCACAGGCTGAATGGAATCAAGTCGAGGCTGCTCATTAAAATATAAAGCACCTCGTAGATAATTATTGGTACTATCGGTCAAGAAAAACTGAACTGAAGAGGCAGTGTTTCCATCAATGGAATAATAAATGCCATAAACCCTTTTTTCTGGATAGGAAATCATGGCTTCATCAATAGCAGTAGCTTTTACCGTATGTTTAAAGGCAAAAGTTCTAGCATCTTCCACTAAAGAATCAAATTGTTTTCTAGTGCTGAATGATTGATAACTCAAATGTACTCGTCCGTTAAACTGTGGGTAATATACATCCATCCAGCAGGGTTTGGCATCCTTGTTTTTATCAGGAATAACACTTGCATAAACTGGAAATTCGAAACTAAAGGGACAATTACTACTATAGTTCTGATATTTTTTTTTCGGAAGATCAATCTTAAAATAAGCCCGTGGCTTTGGCGAATAATCACTTCCACACGAAGAAATTAAAATAGAAATAACAAAAAGGCCGATTAATGATTTCCAATTCATTAGCTATTCCAAATTTCCCAGGATTTTTCGGCCTGTAAATGCAACATCTCTAAACCATTTTTAATAGCAGCACCCTTAGCCTTAGCACGTTTAAGAAATTCGGTCTCCACCGGATTATAAACCAAATCGTAAAGCAAATGCTTACTTGTTAAAAATTCATATGGAATTTCTGGGCATTCGTTAATATGGGGGGCAGTACCCACCGGACTTGTATTGATGATTAGAGTATAATCGCTAAGAATATCCGCATCAAGCTTTTTATAAGTCAATTGCTTACCTGTTGCTCTTCTAGATACTTTTTTAAATGAAATTCCTAACTTTTTAAGCACATAGGCTACTGCTCTAGATGCACCACCTGTACCTAAAATTAAGGCTTTATGGTGATGCTTTTTTAAAAGAGGTTTTAGAGATTGTTCAAAGGCATAAGCGTCTGTGTTATAGCCTTCTAAGCTCATTTGCATGGATGATAACTCTCCGCTAAAAAACGCTTCTACGGGCTGTCTATTCACAATCTTGATGCAATTTACTGCATCAATCTCTTTGGCTGCAGGATCAACCTTGTCTAAATAAAACATAACCCCAATTTTATGAGGAACGGTTACATTTAAGCCACACAAATCGGGAATACCATTTATTAATTCAGGTAAATCGCTAAGATTAGGCAAAGGGTAAAGCTCGTACTCATAATTATCCAAGCCTTCCTTCACGAATTTTTCTGTAAAGTATTTCTTTGAAAAAGAATGAGTTAATGGATATCCAATCAAGCCGTATTTTTTCATATTTAATCTATAAAATTAGGCCCTATCAATTGAATTATTAACTATTTAGCTTCCATGTCAAGGAAATGATCAAAAGTATCACTTCTTAAACCCAAACGTAATGTTTCAACTGGAATTACATCTGCAGGAGCAATATTACCAAGGTTAATATTAGTTCCAATCAATTTAATAAACCATACCTGTTGAGCTTTTTGTGGAGCTTCCCAGATAATGGTTTCAGCAGGTATTTGAGTTAAAATTTCATCAACTAATCCCTGTCTTACCTCTCCCGAATCTCTGTAAAGTCCAACATTACCACTTTCACGCGCTTCAGCAATAACTTTCCATGATCCTGCTTCAATTTCAGCTTTCATTAAGCTAATCCACTTATATGGTGCAAAAATCTTTGCCGCATCCTTTGATCCTACCTCAGAAATAACTGTTACCTGCTCACTCAACTTACGGATATACTCACACTTTTCATCGTGAGGAATACTAATTGATCCGTCAGATACTTCTGCAAACTTCATACCGTACTTATCTAAAATCCTACGGTAATCGTCAAACTGATTTCTAATGATAAAAGCTTCAAATAATGTACCCCCGAAATAAACAGGAATCTGAGCATCACTGTATACCTTTAATTTGTTTTCAAGATTAGGAGTTACATAAGAAGTAGCCCAACCTAATTTAACGATATCTGTATGCGGTCCCGCAACTTCTAAGAAATCTTCTATCTGACGAACACTAAGTCCCTTATCCATTACCATGGTAAGTCCGTTAACACGCGGCTTTTGAAGTCTATCAGGGATATTTTTTAAAGTATAATTCATTTTTTAATCTATTGCTTTAGAATATTTTATAAGACCAATGTTCAATTTAACATCAAAAAAGGCCTTTTAAATTTTTTGCAAATTTCCGAAAAAAAATTAAGACATAGGAATTAATAATTTTTTGGGGATTTTAGCGAGTATAACGGTTAATGATATCTATAATAACCTTGTTTTCATGAAGCTGAGGCAGATATTCAAAAAGGATATGGTGTTTATCAGGATCCGCGTTTAAGGCTGTTTCAAGATAAATAAGCGCTTCCTCAATCTGATGAGCTGCAAAAAGATAGGCTACCATGCGGTAATATAGTTCGGCAGAGTCCGGATTGTTTTTTATTCCTTCAGAAATAATTTCAATCGCTTCATCTAGTTTCTCTTGCTCAAATAAAATCGATGAATAATCAAGCCAACCCTCAATATCTACCGGATTAAGTTCTAACACTTTTTCATATGCCTTCTCAGATTCATCCAATTGCTTGAGTTTGTATTGCGCATCCGCAATCGCAAACCAATAATCAGCGTTTTTATCATCAAGATCGAGAGCCTTCTTATAGAAATATAAAGATTCAAAATATCGCTCCTCAAAGTCGAGAGTTACACCAATTCCAAACCAAGCATCCGATTGCGTAGGATCAAGTTTAACAGCCTTTTTATAGTATGAGCGAGCCTCATCCATTCGCTCAAGCTTTTCATAGCACTCGCCAATAGCGGTATAGGTATCGCCACTTGGCGGTTCATACTCAAAAGTATGTTTATAAACCTCAATTGCCTCGCTATAACGATCCAAATTTACCAAGGCATTACCCTTATTAAAAAAGGCCGAAGCAAAATTATCCTTTATTAGAATTGCATAGTCATAGGCATCGATCGCCTTTTCATACAAATCCATTTTATTGAAAGCATTTCCTAAATTATACCATGCAGCATAGGAGTAAGGTTCATTATTAATGTATTGCTCGTAAAATTTTATGCTTTCTTCTTGCTTATCGAGCACATCATAACAAAATGCAAGTTCATAAAGTGCATCTTGATTTTCCATGTTCTGCTCCAAACATCGCTTTAAATAGATTACCGCATTCTCATAATCACCCATACTTTGATAAACATATGCGATATGAAGTAATATTTCATCGGTGTTTTCTGCAAGATCAAGCGCCTTTTCATAATTATCTAAAGCATCCTGATTACGCTCTAAGCCTTCGAAAATATTTCCCCTAATTGTGTAAATATCCGCATCAGATGGCTCCAACATTTCAGCCTTATTTAAAGATTCAAATGCCTGATCAAACTGATTGGTAGCCAAATATAACTGTGCCTGCTTAATGGAAAATACAGCGGCAAATGGATGTTGATTAATCGCATATTCAGATACCTGAAGCGCTTTTATCGGATCATTTTTTTCAACATAATAGTCAATGATACTTTCAAATGCCTGCGCATCAAAAAAGTATTGATCCTGATTACGGATCATTTCTTCATATCTTTCTACCGAAAATCTGGGATCTTCGGAAAAACCAAACTCGAAATCTTCTTCCATCCTAAAATTATTCCTCTTTAAATACTCCTATGCCTAAAAATAAAAACTTGGCAATTCCAATCTATTAATTTAAGGTAAATGAATAAATTCTCCACTTTTATTTTTCCACATCCTCACAAGCTAATGTATCTTTTGACTGAATAATTTTTTTGCTATCGTTGGAGTAGTTTATTGTTTAATTTGGTAAATACCCTTGAGGGGAAATGTTTAACTTTACAAAAATACGAAATTTTATGCACATAGACATCATTCGGATATTACAGAACCTTGGTATAGAAGCTATTAATCATGCTTCAAGCACAGGTAAGCTATGGTCAAGCGCAGATTCTACAGCGCCAAGTACTATCCATTCTCCTGTGGATGGGAAAGCAATTGCTAAGGTATATTTTGCAAAGCCTGCCGATTATGAAAATATTCTCGACAGTGCTCAAAAAGCATTTAAAATATGGAATACCTGGCCAGCACCAAAAAGAGGTGAAGTTATTCGCCAATTAGGCGACGCTCTTCGAAATAAGAAGGAAGATTTGGGCAAGCTCGTAAGCTATGAGATGGGTAAAAGTCTGCAAGAAGGCTATGGCGAAGTACAAGAAATGATTGATATCTGCGATTTTGCTGTTGGTTTATCACGTCAATTATACGGACAAACCATGCACTCCGAGCGTCCTGCTCACCGTATGTATGAACAATGGCACCCTATGGGAGTGGTAGGAATAATTTCAGCCTTTAACTTTCCCGTTGCCGTTTGGGCTTGGAATGCCACGCTCGCTTTAGTCTGCGGAAATGTTTGCGTTTGGAAACCCTCCGAAAAAACACCTCTTACAGCAATTGCATGCCAGCATATTATTCAACAAGTATTTGAAGCTAATGGGGTGCCTGAGGGGACTTCCAACTTAATAATTGGTGAGCGTAGCATTGGTGAGCTTATGAGCCATGATAAACGTATCGGACTATTATCAGCAACAGGTTCTACCCGCATGGGAAAAGCTGTAGGTGCAGCAGTAGGAGCACGTTTAGGTCGTAGCTTATTGGAACTTGGTGGAAATAATGCCATTATCATTTCTAAAGATGCCGACCTCGACATGTCATTAGTTGGTGCAGTTTTTGGAGCAGTAGGTACCGCTGGTCAGAGATGTACCTCAACACGTCGTCTTATCATCCACGAAAGTGTGTACAATACCTTTAGAGATAAATTAGTAAATGCCTACAAACAATTAAAAATTGGTAGTCCGCTCGATCAACACATGCATGTTGGTCCGCTAATCGATAAAGACGCCGTAAATAATTATCTCAGTGCAATTCAAAAATGTAAAGCTGAAGGTGGTAATTTTATTGTTGAAGGTGGTATTCTCGAAGGAAGTGGTTATGAATCAGGCTGCTATGTAAAGCCATGCATCGCCGAAGCTCAAAATAATTTTGAAATTGTTCAGCATGAAACTTTTGCACCAATACTGTATCTAATGAAATACAAAACTTTAGATGAGGCTATTGCTATGCAGAATGATGTACCTCAGGGACTTTCATCAGCAATTATGACCCTGAATTTGAGGGAAGCTGAGCAGTTTTTATCATATGCTGGATCAGATTGTGGAATTGCTAATGTTAATATTGGGACTTCTGGTGCCGAAATTGGTGGTGCTTTTGGCGGCGAAAAGGAAACAGGAGGCGGTAGAGAATCAGGCTCTGATGCTTGGAAAGCTTATATGCGCCGACAAACAAATACAATAAATTATTCAGACAAATTGCCTTTAGCTCAGGGAATTAAGTTTGATTTTTAATTTGAGCAGGGCTACATAACTTTTAATTCACCAAAAGCTTGTAGCCCTTCCCATGTACATTGATTATCTCAACCTTTGGATCTTCTTTGAGATACTTTCTTAATTTGCTCAAAAATACATCCATACTACGGCCATTGAAATAATTATCATCGTGCCAAATGCTTAATAATGCCTCCTCACGAGTCAAAACCTGATTTTTCTTTAGGCATAATAAACGAAGTAGCTCGGCTTCTTTTGTAGATACCTTTTGCTGTGTATCACCATGATAAATCAATTGGGCCGTGTAATCGAATTTATAATTGCCAATCTCAAATTTTGAAGGAAGATCTGCCGAATTAGATTCACCATGCTCCAAAACTCGTTTAAGCAAAGCATTTACTCGTAAAAGTAATTCCTCAATCCGAAATGGCTTGGTGATATAGTCATCCCCACCCAAATTATAAGCTTCTGATTTATCCTCAATCATCGCCTTTGCAGTAGCAAATATGATAGGAATATTAGGGTTTATGCGCCTGATTTCTTTGCCCAATGTAAATCCATCCTTCTTAGGCATCATCACATCTAAAATGCATATATCAAAATGCTCCTTTGTAAATGCGCGAAATGCCTCTTCTCCATCTCGGCAAAGTACAACATCAAATTTCCCCTTCAGCTGAAGGTAATCTTGTAAAAGCATGCCCAAATTAGGATCATCTTCGGCTAATAAAACTCTTTTCATATGCATAATCCCCCGAAAGGGAAGAAAATTTTAAAAAACATTCAACAAAAACTATGCTAAAGCCTTTATTGGCAGACTAATTTCAAACTCAGAGCCTACATCCTTTTCACTTTTAACCTTTATTGTACCATTGAGACGCTTCACAATATTATTAACATAGCTCAAGCCCAAGCCAAATCCCTTTACATCATGTAAATTACCCGTCGGAATACGGTAAAATTGATCAAATATTTTAGATAATTGATCTTTACTCATCCCAATACCTTTATCAGATACCTTAATAATTAGATTTTTTGCCGTGTTTTGGGTACTAATTTTTATTTGAGGGCTCTCAGGGCTATATTTATTGGCATTATCTAATAAATTGAAAATTACATTCGATAAATGTAGTTCATCGCCCATTACTGTTGCATAATTTGCATTAAGTTGGAGCTCAATCTTCGCATTTCGCTTTTCCAATTGTAAAGACATGCTATCCACAATTGCAGCAAGCAGATCATTCATTTCTACTTCTTTATGCTCAAGCTTAAGATCGCCCTTTTCAATTTTAGCAATATTTAATACCCTTTCAATATGACTTCCTAAACGAACATTTTCATCATAAATAATATTAGCCAAGCGGTCTATACTCCTTTTATCGGAAGTAAGCTCTGGATCTTTTAAAGCTTCGCTAGCTATCATGATAGTCGCTACCGGCGTTTTAAACTCATGTGTCATATTATTAATGAAGTCTGTTTTCATTTCAGAAATCTTTTTCTGCATCAATATCGAATGAATGGTATAGCCGAAACTAAAAATTAAAACCAGCAATAAAGCGCCTGAAAGTCCCATCATTGCCGTTAAATTGGAAAGAATGATGTTATTTTTATTAGGGAAATTAATGGTCAACATTCCCGAATCACGAATCATATCTTTCGGAAAAAGTGGCGTTTCATAACTATTTGAAGGCAAAAAACCTGATTTTGTTGAAGCACGAAGAAATATAACTGTATCGCGCTTAGCCGAACTCACTTTAAAATCAAAATCACTAAAAATTGAAAGGTTTCTCAACTCAGCACGAAGCATCGAGTCAAGTGTTTGTGGATGTACTCTCCTACTCAAAGGCACATTTACTTCGCTATATTCCTGATAAAGATCTTTAAATACCTCCTCCTTATCATTTTTCCCAGCTGCAAAAAACTTCTCTACCTTTTGAGCTGTATTTTCAATCTCAGGCTCAGCCCTAATAAAATTTTTAATTCTAGGCCGCGGTATTGTTCGTAAAAAAGTCCCCTCAATCGGGTCTACAACGATGTATTGTGTTACAGAATCGGCTAATAAATTATTCGTGTTCAGATTATTTCCTGTCAAAGCCCTAGAAATAGTACGCCTTGTTTCCTCATGAACCTGCCCAAAAGCATCTTCCACCTGAAAAACATCTACTTGAAAATTATACTCAAGATCTTTCAAGTCAGATTGACTCAATACATCATTAAAAGACAAGATAACTGGATATTTTGCCCTGAGCATGCTATCCCGCAACTTATAGATGCTATCGGCCTTCTTTTGTTCTCTAGCTAAATATATTGCATCCGATAATCTAGGTCTTTTTTTGGTTGTTTTTGGCGCAATTACAAATTGTGCTTGTTTTTGAACTATAGTTGTTGAAGGTATCATCATCTCAACCTTCTTCTCCAAAAAACTGTTTGCATCACTTTTAGCTAAACGATCCACCACATTTTTTAGCGCCTCATGAACAGATTGATCAAATAATCGCGATTGTAGCTGATATGATTGCCTGAAAAAATACAATTGCATAGCCATAACCCCAACTAAGGCAATGCTCATTAATACAATAATTAAACTGATACTCTTCCGCTTCATGACGATCAAAAATACGCAACATGCTCTTTGTCAGCTTAGTTTTAACACTTTTTAACAAAGCATTAACAAAATCCAACAAAATGGCTTTTTACTTTTGAATGAAAAAATTAAAAAGATTGTTAATGCATTAATTGCATCTATCATTAAAAAAGAACTTTATGAAAAGATATCTCCTAAATCCGCATTTACTGTTAATGGCTTTTTCCGTTTTTATTATCGCAAGCTCTGGCTCATCGGTAAAAGCTCAAAATGAAAAAAGAATTATTAGGAGTATCATCATCACAAATGGTGATACCATTATTAATGGGCAAAAATTAAATGAGGCAAAAGCCGAAGATCGTGTTCGATTAAGAAAAGAACTTAAAGAAATGGGGCAGGATATGGATGGCATAACAGAAAATAGCGTAATCATCAAAAAGAAAAATAGCAAAGAACCCCTGGTACTACATTGGAATGATGAGAAAGATGGTGATGCTGAGCTAAATCTTAATAATCGTAAAAAAAGTGATGTTCGCATATTTAAATTCGATGGAAAAGAAATGAATATCGATTCATTAGTAAATGGATTTGGTTTAAAAATCGACGGTCTAGATAGTAATTTAAGGCAGCGTGGCATCACTACCGAGCGAAATTTCCGACAAGGACTTCCAGGTATGAGACTTAGAGCAAATCCCGAGCGACCAGCGCTTAGAACTCCTTTTTATGGAGGTGAAGACATAAAAAACACTTCCTTATTTAGCTATAATTATATTGATCAAGACGGAATCCCAAGCAGAATGAATATCCGCATATCTGCTATTGAAAAAGAACATGCGGAGAAAATAACAGGAGTAAAAGATGCCAATACTGATTTAAAAGTGGAAGATCTGACACTTTTCCCAAATTTTTCGAGCGGCAAAATGGGAATTTCATTCAATGTATCAAGCAATACTCCATTAAAGCTTAAGATCCTTAACAGTGAATTTAAGCAGGTTTTTAACGATGAAGCGAGCAATTTTAATGGAAATTATAGCAAGCAAATATCTTTAACTAAAAATGGTATTTATTATATCGCTATTAAGCAAAACAATAGCTGGTTTTTGAAGAAATTGATTAAGAGTTAATGTTTAAATAGAGGAAACAGAAAGCCCCGTCCTTTTTAAGGAACGGGGCTTATGTTTTAAAAATGATTTTAATTAGAACGGTAAATCATCGTCGCCTGGAGCTGAGCTAATATCCACCTGACTAGCCATTTCAGGTGCTGCTGAGGCAGTTTCTGAAGCACCAAGTGGTGTTAATCTCCAAACTGAAAGGGTATTGAAATAAGATGTTTTACCAGTTTTATCAGTCCAAGGACGACCACGTAGATTGAAAAACAATTCTACATTTTCGCCAACTTTAATATTGTCAAATAAGTTAACCTTATCCTGCACTGCTTCAAACTTCACGTATTCCGGATAAGAAGGATTCTCTGCATATTCAAGTATAAGCTCACGTTTTTTGAATTTCTCACTCACAGTAATTACCTCTGAGATTTCATGTACTTTTCCTTTTACTTCCATTGTATTTTTCTATTTATGATCGACTCTATTTTTTATTCCAGATCAATATCGGGAATTATTCGCTGTTTTTAACAATCGAATACAATTTGTAAAAGTATAAATTTCAGGCCGTTTTTAATTGCTAACTTCGTAAATTATTATGCAAGTTTTCCACACAAAAAGTAAGATCATTATTACCTGCAATAATCGACTTTCATCGTATTTGCAGCAGGAAGTTGAAGCACTAGGTTATAAAATAATCAGAAGCTTCGCTACAGGCCTCGAATTGGAAGGCACTTTGAATGATTGTATCCCATTAAATCTTCACCTGCGCTGCGCTAGCCAGGTTTTATACTCTATTAAATCTTTTACCGCCGAAAATCCAGCAAGACTTTATAAGGAGTTAATGGAAATCGCTTGGGAAGATCTAATCGACTTTACAGGATATTTTTCAGTTACTTCAACTGTTGATAATGAGACTATTACCACCCCTCTCTTTGCCAATTTAAAAGTGAAGGATGCTATTGTTGACCGTATCAAAGAGAAGAAGGAACTCAGACCTAATACCGGTTCTGATGCCAATAAAGCCGTAATTCACCTTTACTGGAAAGAGAATGATGCCGAAATATTTATCGATACTTCAGGCGAAACGCTCGCTAAACATGGCTACCGCAAAATTCCCGGTAAAGCACCAATGCTTGAAGCATTAGCAGCAGGAACAATTATGGCTACTCGATGGGATAAAAAAAGCCCCTTTGTTGTGCCCATGTGCGGTTCAGGCACCCTAGCTATCGAAGCAGCACTGTTAGCATGCGATAAGTTTCCGGGACTCTTCCGAATGAATTATAGCTTCATGCACATCTTAGGCTATGAAGAAGAAGTGTTTTTTGCCGAAAGACGGAAGCTGAAAGATCAGTCCAAAAAAGAAATTGATTTCCGCATCGTAGCCACAGACATTTCGGAAGATGCCGTAGATGTTTCCATAAAAAATGCACGTACAGCAGGCGTAGATCATCTTATCGATTTCTCTGTATGCGATTTTGCCGATACTGATGTACCTCCCGGACCAGGAATAGTGATGTTTAACCCTGAATATGGGGAGAGATTGGGGGTTCATTCTAAACTTGAAGCAACCTATAAACGCATTGGCGACTTTATGAAGCAGAAATGTAAAGGCTACCGTGGCTACATATTTACTGGAAATCCTGATTTGGCTAAAAAAATCGGACTCCGAGCTGATAGAAGAATTGAGTTTTATAATGGCAAACTAGACTGTAGGTTACTGGAGTACGAATTATATGAAGGAAGCAAAAGAGAGCCAAAACCTATCGAATAAAGACATTATCAAGCAAACTGTTGAGTTTGTGAAGGAAAGTCTGAAAGGTGCAGAAAGTGGCCACGACTGGTGGCATATTGAGCGTGTATGGAATAATGCCAAACTTCTTATAAAATCAGAAGAAGTTGATCCTTTTATTGTAGAACTAGCCGCACTTCTTCATGATATTGCCGACAGTAAATTTCATGATGGTGATGAAGAAATTGGCCCTAAAAAAGCTGGTGAATACCTGAAATGTATTGGAATTGAAGATAGTCAAATTGTTCATATTCAGCAGATTATCAGAAACATGTCTTTCAAGGCAAGCCTCGGTACGCTAAACTTTAGTTCCAAAGAAATGGAAGTTGTACAAGATGCCGACCGACTAGACGCTATTGGTGCCATAGGTATTGCCCGAGCATTTACTTACGGAGGATTTAAAAATCGGGAATTATATAATCCTGAAATTCCGCCAGCACTAAATATGACCAAAGAAGAGTATAAATCTTCCAATGCCCCAACAATCAATCACTTTTACGAAAAGCTTTTGCTGTTGAAAGATAAAATGAATACCCCAACAGGCCTTCGCATTGCCGAAGAAAGACACCAATTTATGCTTACTTACCTCGAACAATTTTATAATGAGTGGAATGGAAAACAGTAATACTTTTAATTATTTTGCTTATGCCAGCAACCTGAAAAAAAGCAATTTAGAGAACAGTTTAGGAAGTAAAATTGATAATTTCTTGGATGGTCGCCTGCTCGACTATGGCTTCCGTTTTAATGTTAAAAATGCAGATGGCAAGGCAAGAGCAAATATCATTGTTTCAGAATCTGAAGATGTTTTTGGTGCCATCTATGAAATTGAGAATACTGTCAAAGAAAAGCTTTTAGCCAGCGAACCAGGTTATAAATTGATTGAGGTAAATATTGAAACCCAAACAGGCTATGTTCCTGCTCTTACATTTATTTCGGATGAAGATGCAGAGGGACTTTATCCTGCAAAAGACTATCTAAAAAGCATTAGCGAAGGTGCAAAAGAACATAAACTACCAGAAGAATACCTCGAGTTTATAATTTCGATGTCTAAGTAAATGCTAAAATTCCAAAATAAATCAACATCATCACGCTGCTAATCAGCGTCATGCGCGACATGTTTTTAAAATTTGCCTCAGCAGGATCTTTATAAACAGCATAAAACCACTTTATAAATAGAACTAAAACTGGGAAGCTTATAAATAGAAAAAGCCAAAAATAATCGCTTAAGCCAACACTCTCCCAGTAAAAATAAACGAGTATCCCCGAAAGCAGGAAAAGAATAGCCGAAAAATAGAAAGAACCACGGATTCCTAAAACTATACTTAATGTAGTATCCCCACGTTTCGAATCCTCAGCATGTTGATAAACTTGAGTTAGCGGATAGGTAGCACCAATAAGGCAGGAGGAAATTAATCCCGCCAAAATAAAATTGAAATCCCAATCTTCTAAAAAACTAAAATTTCCAATGGATGCATAAGTACTCCAATAAATAAATGCCCCTTGAAAGATAAAAACGATTAAGAAACTAATGATTGGGTATTTTTTAAGCCTAAACCTCGGGTGACTATACATTTTTGAGATTACTCCATAAATTAGAACGGCCCAAAAAAGAATCCATCCCACAAAAAATGTAAGAACTAGGGCAATTGCATCTAAAAATAAAGAGAAATAATACAAACTTTTATCAACTGCTGGTGGTTTTTCAATTAGAGCAATACTGCCTTCATCCTTGTCAAAATAGCTGTTATAGCCATTACTTGCAGGATAAACCAATAAATGCCAAATCACAAAGGTCAAAATTGCCTCAAAAAGCCTAATATCAGTCGCTTGCGAGAGCGCAAATAAAAAAACAGGTAATAAAAACACTGAAAATAATAGCCTTAAATGCAGCAAAGCCGATAAAGTCGGAATAAATTTTTTGATAAAATTCATTCCCTAATTTAACATTTTAAACAAAAAATTTAGGGTCTCTATATTGAAAGAATTATGTCATTTCTTGGGAGATGAAAAACAAATCCTTAAAATTTCGTATTTTACATGAATATGAGTAGTTGTATAAGCGCAATTGGTACCGCTAATCCCCAATACCGGATTCCACAGCATGATATCTATAATTTTATGGTCAAAGCATCTGGTTTAAATGCCAGCAATGCCTCCAGACTTAAACAAATTTATGATCATTCGGGAATTGACTTTCGCCATTCGGTGATTGCCGATTTTGGGAATACCGATAGCCAAAAAAACAGTTTATTCGGCCGGATGGAAGATTTTGAAGCCTTCCCAAGTACGCGCCAAAGAATGGAGATTTATCAAAAATCAGCTTCAGAATTAGGTTTTAACGCTGTAAACGACTGTTTTGCCAATCATGGAGAAGATTTAAAATCAAAAATTACCCATCTCATCAGTGTAAGCTGCACCGGAATGCATGCTCCGGGGATAGACATTGAGCTGGTAGAAAAATTAGGCTTAAACAAACACGTTGAACGAACCTGCATCAATTTTATGGGTTGCTATGGTTCATTAAATGCACTAAAAGTAGCCGATTATATTTGTCGCGCTAATGAAAATGCAAAAGTCTTGATTGTCTCTGTTGAACTTTGCACTTTACACTTTCAAAAAGAAAATACACTTGATAACTGGGTGGCCAATTCTTTATTTTCTGATGGTGCAGCAGCCATGATTGTAGAAAATAAATCAAAAACAAGAAGTAATAAACCTAAGCTGATACTTGACACTTTTTATTCCGAATTTTTAATTGAAGCTAAAAACGAAATGGGCTGGTATATTGCTGATGCTGGTTTTGAGATGAAGCTAACCTCAAAAGTTTCAAAGCTTATTTTGAAGCATATAAAATCCATTTCAAATGAGCTACTTAGCAAAGCCAAATTACAATTCAAAGATATTGGGAGCTTTGCCATTCATCCTGGCGGTAGAAAAATTTTAGAATCTGCTGAGTCTGCATTAGGATTCTCGAAAGATAAAAACCACTTTAGCTACGACGTTTTAAAAGAATATGGCAATATGTCGTCGGCAACCATAGTTTTTGTTCTTAAAAAATTATTGATGCAAAAGGATTGGGAAAGCGATGAAAAAATAATGTCTTTTGCCTTCGGACCAGGCTTAACGGTAGAATCTATGATCCTAAAAAGAAATTAAATGCCAGATTTTAAGCAAAGAAGCACTCAAGAAGAGATGATGGATGATTTTTCTCTGCCGCATGAAATAATCGATCCGATTATGGATGAATTAGAGGTGGTGAATAAAATCTTGGGGGGCTATGCCGTATTTTTTGATGCGTTTCAAAAAATTGGCTTGCAAGATGGAATGATTATCAGCGACTGGGGTTGTGGTGGTGGCGATTCATTGAGGGTGATTGCCAAATGGGCGCGAAAAAGAAATTTAAAAATCAAATTAATAGGTGTTGATGCCACAGCATCAGCAATTGAATATGCAAAGCAAAAATCAGTCGATTTTCCTGAAATATCCTATATTTTAGCCGATGTGATGAGTGATCAATTGCTTCCCAATCAATTTGATATCGTAATTTCTAGCCTCTTTACCCATCATTTTGTGGATATAGATTGGATTCATCTGATCCAGAAAATGAGCTCCTGCGCAAGCCAATATGTGATTATTAATGATTTGCATAGACATTGGTTCGCTTATCATTCTATCGGTATTTTAACATCTTTATTTTCAAAATCCGACATGGTTAAACATGATTCAAAAGTCTCGGTTTTGAGAAGTTTTAAGCGTGTAGAACTCGAAAATCTACTTCAACAAGGGAAAATAAAACAATTCACCATTCAGTGGATGTGGGCATTTAGATGGCAAGTATGCATTAATTGCGACAAAAAATTAGCTTCCTGATGAAAAGTGATATAAGCATAATTGGCGGCGGTTTAGCAGGTTTAACCTGTGCCATTCTCTTACAAAAAAATGGCTATCACGTGCGATTGATAGAAAAAAAGAAATATCCTTTCCACCGAGTTTGTGGCGAATATATCTCTAATGAGGTGCTCCCATTTTTAAAATCGCTCGATATTGACATTGATCAACTTGAATACTCACACATCAATCGCTTAGCGGTAACATCAGTCTCAGGAAAAATTTTAAATGCCAATTTAGCCTCCGGAGGATTTGGAATTAGTCGCTTTACCCTCGACAATCACCTTTTTAAACAAGCCGAAAAATTAGGTGTCGAATTTATATTTGATAAGGTAAACGATATACAATTTCAAGAAAATGGCTTCAAAATTAGTACTTCAAGCAACCAAATTTTTGAATCTAAAATAGCTATTTCTGCTCATGGAAAAAGATCCAATTTAGATCAAAAATTAAATCGCTCATTCTTCTATAAAAGGAGCCCCTATTTAGGCGTAAAATATCATATAAAAACTGATTTTCCAGACAATTTAATTCGTTTAGATAATTTTGAAGGGGGTTATTGCGGACTCAGCAAAATTGAGGAAGATAAATTTTGTTTTTGTTACCTATCCGAAACTGCCAATCTAAAAAAATATGCTGGTATCCCAGAAATGGAGGAGCAGGTGTTATACAAAAACCCTTTTTTACGTGAGGTATTTAAAAATTCTGAATTCTTATTTGAAAAGCCGGAGGTAATTAATGAAATTTCCTTTGAACGGAAGAGCTTAGTAGAAAATCATTTAATATTTTGTGGCGATGCCGCCGGAATGATTACTCCCCTTTGCGGGAATGGAATGGCCATCGCAATACATTCGGCAAAGATTTTAGCAGAAAGCATCACTAAATTCCTAAAAAAGGATAGTTTTTTGAACAGAACTGAACTGGAGCAAGATTATATAAGCCAATGGGAAAAACAATTCGCTTTGAGATTAAAAAGCGGCCGATTAATTCAAAATTTATTTGGCAATACCCTTGTTTCAAACCTAGCTATTTCATCGCTAAATAAACTCCCATCCTTAACTCAAGCCTTGGTTCGAAAAACGCATGGAGATGTTTTAGTTTGATAACTTTAACCATAATATACGAAATTTTTTAATAAAAAGCAATAAAATCCCTTCAAATCGATTTGATCAAAAATTATAGTTATTTTGCACTATGAAACTTTGGGTCCTTGTTTTTATCAATGCTTTGGCAGTTGCGCTTAGCCTTTCAATAGTCAATTTTTATTTTCAGGGCAAAATCATAGACTCCGTAATTACATTCTCTGTAGCGCTCTTCACCAGTTACCTTGTTTTTTATTATCTCATTGAGCGTTTTGTATATAATAAGATAAAACTCATTTATAAGCTCATACATAACTTAAAGCTGGGTAAAGATCTCAAAGATGCTTTGGGCGAATATGTAAGTGCCGATCCAATTAATGACGTAGAACAAGAGGTTAAAGAATGGGCTAGAGACAAAAAAACAGAGATTGATCAATTAAAAGAACAAGAAAAATTTAGAAGAGAGTTTCTAGCTAATATCTCCCACGAACTAAAAACCCCTCTTTTTGCCATTCAGGGATATATTGAAGCATTACAAGACGGCGACATTGAAGATCCGCAATTGTCAAAGCGCTTTCTTGAAAAAGCATCTAATAATGTGGAGCGTTTAGCATCCTTTATTAAAGACTTGGATGCTATTTCCAAACTAGAAAGTGGTGAAATACCGGTAAGCTATGATGAATTTGACTTAGTAGAATTAATTCAGGAAGTAATTGATTCTTTAGAGCTAAAAGCGAAGAAATACAATATTTCCATCCAATTTAAAGAAAAATATAAAAATGCTACTCGCGTTTATGCTGACCGTGAGAAGATAAGACAGGTATTGGTGAATCTATTAAGTAACTCATTTAAATACGGTAAAAATCCGGGTAATACCTACATCCGAACCTTTGAGCTTCATGATCAAATTTTAGTGGAGATTACTGATGATGGAATTGGAATTGAAGAAAAATACTTGCCAAGGCTTTTTGAGCGCTTTTACCGCACCGATAAGAGTCGCTCTAGAGATATTGGTGGCTCCGGACTAGGTCTTGCCATAGTTAAGCACATCATCGAAGCACACGAACAAACAATTACAGTACGAAGCACTGAAAATATTGGTTCAACTTTTGGCTTTACATTATCTAGAGTTTAATAATTGTCTTAATACTTAACATTAACTTAACATTGGGCTTGTAACTTTGTGGAATATTAAACACAAAGTCATGTCACTAAACAGTATTTTTCAATATTTTATTCCTAAGGACAAGAAATTTTTCCCTCTTTTTGAAAAAGATAGTGCGAACCTAATTTTATTGGGCGAAAAACTTGTTGAAGCAGTAAACACAGAAGATCTTGCTAAGCGTAAAGAGCTTTTTAAAGACATCTCAGACTTAGAGCATGCAGGTGATGAAATTACACACCAAATTCATTTAGAATTAAGTAAAAACTTCATTACTCCCTTCGATAGAGAGGATATTCACCGTTTGGCAAGTGCCATTGATGATATTGCTGACTATATTCATGGTTCTGCAAGTCGTATGGACCTATACAATGTAACCATCATCACTCCACCAATTAAAGAATTAGCAAAGCTAATTTTAGATGCGTGTATTGATCTTCATAAGGCTATCAATGAACTTCGTGATTTAAAAAATATTCGCTTAATCGCTGATTCATGTGTTCGTATCAATAGCATTGAGAATCAAGCTGATTACGTATTTGATAAAGCTGTTGGGGAGTTATTCGACAATGAAAAAGATGCTGTAAACTTAATTAAGTACAAAGAAGTGCTTTCTGCATTAGAAACCGCTACTGATATGTGCGAAGATGCAGCTAATGTATTAGAATCAATTCTTGTTAAGAACGCTTAAGAATAATAAAAGATATCAAACAGCCTTATGGGATTTACACTTTTAATTGTAATCATTGTTTTAGCCTTAGTATTTGATTATATCAATGGATTTCACGATGCAGCCAATTCTATTGCTACGGTTGTTTCTACGAAGGTATTAACACCATTTCAAGCCGTTGTTTGGGCAGCGTTTTTCAATTTCCTTGCCTATTGGATATTCAGTCTAAATGTTGCGGATACAGTAGCTAAAACAGCTGATACCATGAATATTAATCTAATAGTAATTCTTGCAGGTGTACTTGCGGCAATTGCTTGGAACTTATTCACTTGGTGGTTTGGAATCCCATCTAGCTCTTCTCATACTCTGATTGGGGGCTTTGCAGGCGCTGCAGTAGCGCATGGCGGTTTAGATGTGATAAACCTTGGTGTTATTGGTAAAGTTGCTTCATTCATTGTCTTAGCACCAATTATCGGTATGTTTATGGCTTATGTCATTACTGTAATCATAGTAAATATTTGCCGATATGCCAATCCATCACGAGCTGAGTGGTGGTTTAAAAAATTACAATTAGTTTCTTCCGCTTTATTTAGTCTCGGACACGGTGGTAATGATGCCCAAAAAGTAATGGGAATCATTGCTGCGGCGATTATCGTTTACCTTAAAGATAATCCAGGTGAAGTAAGCACAATGGCTCATTGGCTACAGGTTAGCTATACCGTTGTAGGTGGGAAAGTTAAAATTAACCATATCCCTGAATGGATTCCTATCGCATGTTATACCGCTATCGCAGTAGGAACAATGAGTGGTGGTTGGAAGATTGTTAAAACTATGGGGACTAAAATCACTAAGGTTACTCCATTAGAGGGTGTTGCGGCAGAAACAGCAGGTGCCATCACTCTATTCATGACAGAGCACTTTAAAATACCTGTTTCTACCACACATACTATTACTGGTGCAATTATCGGAGTGGGATTAAGCAAGCGTATCTCTGCCGTTAGATGGGGTATAACAATTAGTCTAATGTGGGCATGGATTTTAACAATTCCTGTGTCAGCAGCACTAGCAGCTACTCTTTATTATATAATAAGCTTATTCTTTTAAAGATTTATTTGAATTTATTTTTGGACATCCGATTATTTTGAAAGGGTCTGAATACGCATATCCTTAAATTCAATTCTAGATAATTCTCTTAGCTTTCCTGCCGTAAATAGGCTATCGTATTTAGATATTACGGTAAGGGAGTCATTTAAGGGCATTTGATAATTGATGTAATCTTGGAAAATTACACCGCCCACATTATGGGTTTTAATAACTTCTCTAAATCTATTTCCTCCAGCACTGTAGGCAAAATGATCCATGCTATAATCACTAACATCAAACCAATAATAATAAACGTCGTTATGGTCGGCACCACCTTCTTTTTGATCAAAGGAAATTTCTAATTTATGATAGCTTTTATCTTTGATTTTTACCTCATCGATATACTTTTTAATAACTGAAGCATCGTTCAATTTTAGTGGTAAATACAAAAAATATACTACAGCATTTAAAGATTGAGAATATTTTGAGACGTCCTTAGCATCTAAATTAAGTTCTTTACCATTTAACGTCCTTTTAAACCCTTGATTGTCAAGAATATCGTGAACCATTCCGGTAGAATCTGAGAAATTACGCTCATAACGAAACTTCCCTTCATTTTGCATGATTTTGAATTTTACATCTCTAAAAGTAAATTCAAGGCTAGCATTTTTAAGCTTATCCATCTGATAAAAGCTAATACTCTTGTCAATAATTTGTTGTGGATCTCGAGAATTTGAACAAGATGAGATTATAAAAATAACAGTAAGGAAAAGAATAAACGTAAATGACTGTCTCATATTAAAATTTATTATTGATTAAAAAAGAATTAATAATGCTAAAACAGCATATTATAAAGCTATAAAACAAAATTAAGCAAAATTATACCCTGCATTAAATTCAAATCATAAATTACAAACAAACAAAAATGCCTTTCAGTTTTAGCTGAAAGGCATTTCAATATGTTTTAAATTATTAAACTAATAATCTTACAGGCTCTTCAAGCAATGCTTTTAAGGTTTGTAAGAATGCAGAACCAGTTGCACCATCAACTACACGATGATCACAGCTAAGCGTAACTTTCATTACATTTCCTGGAACAACAGCACCATTCTTAACAACCGGCACCTGTTGGATCCCTCCAACTGCTAAAATACAAGCATCTGGCGGATTGATAATCGCGGTAAATTCGTCAATTCCAAACATACCTAGATTTGAAATGGTAAATGTTGAACCTTCCCAATCTGATGGTTGTAATTTTTTAGATTTAGCACGCTGAGCAAAGTCTTTTACTTCTGCAGAGATGTGTGAAAGTGATTTTCCATCAGCAAAACGCACCACTGGAACCAATAAACCATCTTCTACAGCCACGGCAACACCAATATTAACGTGTTCATTATAGCGGATTTTATCTCCTAACCATGATGAATTCACATTCGGATGCTGCTTTAAAGCTACTGCAACCGCTTTAAGCACCATATCATTAAATGAGATTTTCGCAGCCGAAAATTCATTGATTTTGGTACGTGCTTTCATCGCACTATCCATATCGATAGACATGGTTAGATAAAAATGAGGGGCAGTAAATAAACTCTCAGAAAGACGCTTAGCAATTACTTTACGCATCTGAGAAACTGGCTTCTCTGTATATTTTTCTTCCCCAATAAATTGTGGAATTGCTGCTGCTTGCGTTTCTACAGCTTTAGATTCAACTGGAGCTGCCGCTTTTTGAGCACCTAGGTTAAATCCTTCAATATCTTTTTTAACGATTCTTCCACCTTCAGCGCTTCCCTTTACTTGAGATAAATCTATACCCTTATCCTTCGCGATTTTACGCGCTAAAGGAGAGGCTTTCAAACGTGAACCTGAGTCGGATTGAACTTCTTGCTTAGCAGCAGCTACTGGAGCAGCTTTAGCTTCCGAACTCACTGGAGCAACAGCAGCGCTCGCTTGTGCCTTTGGAGCTGAGTTAAGAAAAGGAGTAACATCTGTTCCCTCTTTACCAACAATTGCAATAATATCATTAACCTTTGCTGCTTGACCCTTTTCAACACCCACATAAAGAAGTGTTCCATCAGCATAGCCAATCACTTCCATGGTTGCTTTATCGGTTTCCACATCAGCAAGCGCATCATCACTTTTAACTTTGTCACCAACTTTCTTATGCCATTCAGCAATAACACCTTCAGTCATGGTATCGCTTAAAAGAGGCATACGAATAATGGTAGCACCTAAAGCCTCAGCATCCGCATCACTGCTTGCTGGAGCTTCAGAGCTAGTGGCAGCCGGTTTAGCTTCTGCAGCACTAGGCTCAGGACTACTATTTTGCGCTGGAGCAGCACTTAAAAGAGCTTGAAAATCTTCACCAGGCTGACCTAAAATTGCAATTACTGAATCTACAGGCGCTGCCTCACCTTCCTTCGCACCTATATATAATAATGTTCCTTCTTGAAAGGACTCAAAATCCATTGTTGCTTTGTCGGTTTCAATTTCAGCAACTAAATCACCCGAACCAACTTTATCACCAACTTTTTTATGCCACTTTGCGATCACACCTTCTGTCATCGTATCGCTCATTTTCGGCATTTTTACTACTTCAGCCATTATTATTTGATTAGTATTTTATAAAAAGTTTAGATTAATCGCGGATAAATGGATAGTCAGATTGAACGTACACATCTTCATATAATTCAGATGCATCAGGCCATGGAGATTCTTCAGAAAACCTTACTGATTCGTCAACAATTGCCTTTACTTTTTCATTAATCTGGTCAAACCATGCTTCATTAGCATATTTTTTCTCTTCTATTGTAGCTCTTACCACTTCAATAGGATCCTTAGCCTTATAAGTTTCAACCTCTTCTTTGGTTCTATATTTAGCCGGATCAGACATCGAATGTCCTTTATAACGATAGGTTCTAGCTTCTAAGAAAGTAGGACCATCGCCTCTTCTAGCTCTTTGAACTGCCTCATCCATCGCATTATGCACAGCTACTGGATCCATTCCATCAACTGGCGCACATGGCATATCAAAACCTAATCCGATTTTGTAAATATCAACCATGTTAGTAGTACGAGCTACTGAAGTTCCCATCGCATAACCATTGTTCTCACAAACAAAAATTACTGGTAACTTCCATAACATCGCCATATTAAAGGTTTCGTTAAGTGCCCCCTGACGAACAGCACCATCACCCATATAACATACACAAACATTGGTAGTTCCATTATATTTTTCAGCAAATGCAATACCGGCGCCCAAAGGAATCTGTCCACCTACAATTCCATGTCCGCCGAAAAATTTCTTTTCCTTGCTAAACATGTGCATCGAACCGCCTTTACCTTTAGAACATCCGGTTGCTTTTCCGTATAGTTCAGCCATAATTTCATTTGCACCCATGCCTCTAGCCAAAGCATGCGCATGATCACGATAAGCTGTAATCATAGAATCGTCTGGTCCAAGAACCGACATAGCACCAGCCATTACAGCTTCCTGACCAATATACAAATGGCAAAATCCTCTGATTTTTTGCTGCCCGTAAAGTTGTCCCGCCTTCTCTTCAAACTTGCGCATCAAAAGCATTGACTCGTACCACTGAAGATAGGTTTCTTTCGTAATTTCTATTGAACTCATTCGTAATCGTATGTGTAATTCTTTTTTAGCCCTATTAGGGTCAGCAAATCTAACCATATCTTACCAAAAAAAGAATAGTAAAGCGTATTGTTTGTACTGTTTATCTATATTTTTATTTCATATCTATCTATAAACTATGTCATTAAATTGACAATTAAGCACTTCGCCTTGCTTTAGGTCACAAAATTTCGTATATTTGTAACATTCTGGAAATATAAAGCGTATAAATCAGTTCATTCAGTTTATCTTTAAAAACTAGAAAACATTTACAATATGGGTAAAAAGGTTATTTTACTTTTTCTATTAATCGTTTCAATAGTGTCTGTACAGGCACAAACCAATACAAAGGAGCAAAAACCTGCCACTCAGGTAGAAGATCCTGATAACTTGGCAAAAGAATATTTCTCTCAAATTATGGGTGTTGCACTTTCTGCTACATCTAACTTAAAATTATATGAATTTGTTTACGACTGGATAGGAACTCCTTATCGCTTAGGTGGTGGAACAAAAAAAGGTATTGATTGCTCAGGATTTGCTTTTGAATTATACAATAAAGTATTTAGTACTCTTATTGGAAGTAATTCAAGAAATATATTTAGCATGGTAAATCCAATTAATAAAGAAGAATTAAAAGAAGGAGATCTAGTATTCTTCAAAATTGGAAGTCGCTCAATTACCCACATGGGCGTTTACATGGGAAATAATAAATTTGCTCATGCTTCAAGCAGCAAAGGTGTGATGATCAGTGATTTAGATGAAGCTTATTGGAGACGTTACTACTACAAAGGCGGCCGATTGCTTGCCAAACTTAGAGAATAATAAAATTAAAATATTTTTGAAAAGCGTCGTTAACGATGCTTTTTTTATGCCCCAAGGTTTTAGAAATTTCAAATTAAAGCATTTGAACAAAAATCATGTTTTCTAAAAAATAGCATTATTTGATTCAAAAAAGCTGATTTGATAAATATTCTTCCTATCTTTAATAGATTAAAAAGAAAAAAACTTAACTATTATGTACGGAACTTATATTTTCTTATTCATTGCTCTCGTTATTTTATTTAGCTCCTTTGTAACGGTTAGACAAGGGACAATCGCGGTAATCACCATTTTTGGTAAGTATAGAAGACTCCTAAAACCGGGCTTAAGTCTCAAAATTCCATTAATAGAGGTTATTCACTCTCGCGTATCTATTCAAAATCGTGCCGTAGAACTTGAATTTCAAGCGGTAACCGTTGATCAAGCAAATGTGTACTTTAAAGCCATGGTGCTTTATTCAGTAAACAATCCTGATGAAGAAACTATCAAGAATGTGGCCTTTAAATTTATCAACGAGCAAAACCTAATGCAGGCACTTATTCGTACCATTGAGGGTACTATACGTGCTTTTGTTGCAAGCAAAAGACAAGCAGAGGTTTTGAGTCTGAGAAAAGACATTGTGGATCACGTAAAAGATCAATTAGATAATGTTCTAGAGTCTTGGGGTTATCATTTACAAGATCTTCAAATAAACGACATTACCTTTGATGAAGTAATTTTAACCTCTATGAGTCGTGTGGTGGCTTCTAACAACCTAAAAGCTGCAGCAGAAAACGAGGGACAAGCTTTATTAATTACCAAAACTAAAGCTGCTGAAGCAGATGGTAATGCGATTAAAATTGCTGCTAATGCTGAACGTGAGGCTGCGCAATTACGCGGACAAGGTATTGCACTTTTCCGTGAGGAGGTTGCAAAAGGTATGACGCATGCAGCAAAAGAAATGCAAACCGCAGATTTAGACACTTCAGTAATTCTATTTACTATGTGGACTGAAGCCATCAAGCATTTTGCTGAGAATGGCAAAGGAAATGTGATTTTCTTGGATGGTTCATCAGATGGTATGAAACGTACCATGGAGCAAATGATGAGCATCAATATCATGGACACTCAAGACAAGAAAAAAGCATAATTACTGAGTATATTATTTAAAAAAGCTTTAATCTAGCCCCCAATTCAAACCAATTAATTGGAATGAGTTGGGGGTTTTTTTGAATGCGGCTTTAGCAATTTCTTTGAGGCTTAAACGAAAGTGAAAGGTTTAAAGCTATTTATCCCTATTGAAGAATACTCAAAAGCAATTAAGATAAAGCATTAAACCCAGCTAAAAAATACCAAACAAAGAGCCCCGGTATTACCGGGGCTTTCATTATTTTATTTGGATAAAATCGGCCATGATTTGCAATCCTTCATCGCGGATAAAGTCGATATCTTCCTTGGCTTTACTTTCTCCCTTCTTTAGAGGTACCAAACCTTTAGCAGCTCGCTTCTTATTTTCACGAGCTAATGATTTTGCCTCCTGCTCTTCACGATCCTTCTTGAGTTTAGCCTCATTTAAGGTGATAGATGTTTCTGCATCACGCTTAGCAAATTCAGCAATATCTTCTTGAAGATCTTTGAATTCAGATGATGCTTTCATTCGCTCCTGATGTAATGCAAGTAATTTTGCTTTAACTGTAGTTAAATTAGCAACAGGTGTAAAAATACTAGGCTGAACAGTATCAAAAACTAAAGCTCGTGGCTCGGAGCTCTCTCCATATTTATCTTTAGGAAATACCGTTGGGAACTCAATATCAGGAACCACACCCTTATGCTGGGTGCTACTACCATTTACACGATAAAATTTAGCCATGGTTAAATTAATCTGACCAAATTCAGGCGCATTGCTTGAACTTATCTTTTCTCCTTTATTATTATTAACCGTTTGCAATCCTTTGAGCATGATTTTATCACTAGTGCTGATAATTCGAGACATATCAATACCTTGTTGTACGGTGCCCTTACCATACGACTGATTACCAATAATCACACCTCTGCCATAATCTTGAATTGCACCTGCAAAAATTTCGGATGCTGAAGCACTAAAGCGATCAATGAAAACACCTAATGGACCATCCCAAGCAATTGACTCATCCTCATCTTCGTTCACTTCTACTCGGTTTCTACGATCACGAACTTGAACTACCGGACCAGATTTGATGAACAATCCAGTAAGCGTAATTGCCTCTGGAAGTGAGCCACCACCATTACTTCTCAAATCAAGAACAACAGCATCTACTTTTTCTCTTTTTAAAGTGTCTAATAAAAGTTTTACATCACGAGTGGTGCTTTTGTAATTTGGATCACCTGCCTGTAAAGCCTTAAAATCAGCATAAAACGCTGGTAATTGTATGATTCCAATTTTATATGATTTACCACCTTGATTTATGGTTTTAATGATCTTTTTCGCTGATTGATCTTCAAGTACCACCTTATCTCTCATCAATTCAATGATTTTAGGTGTAGATGATAATTCTTGTCCCGCAGGAATCACCTTTAAACGAACAACTGTACCTTTTGGCCCTTTAATTTTTGTTACAGTAACATCTAATCGCCAGCCAATCACATCCACAAATTCACCATCCTTACCCTGCGCAACAGCAATTATTCGATCATTTGCCTGTAAAGCCTTCGATTTGAATGCCGGTCCCCCAGGTATAATTTCAGCAATTTTAACCACCTCATTCTCCAATTGCAATCTAGCTCCGATACCTTCAAATGTACGAGCCAAATCTTCATTAAATTCTTGAGCCCTATTGGGAACAAAATAACTTGTATGGGGATCTACAGTCCCAGTAAAAGCATTCATGAAAATCTGGAAAACATCCTGATGATTGAACTTTGTAGACTGTGATATTAAATTTTCGTAGCGCTTTTTAAGGGTTTCTTTAATTTTTGATTGATCGGTGCCAGTAATCTTCAAGTTAAGCATTTCGTATTTAATACGCTTTGACCAAAGGCTATTTGACTCGGCTTCCGTCTTTAACCATGGAAGTTTTTCGCGGTCATAAGTATAACTATCATTACTAGTGAAACTGAAATCCTTTTCAATTTCCTTTAGTGCAAAGTTAACGCGATCATTATAACGCTTTTGATAAACATTGAAGATGTAAAAAGCCACGCTCAAATCGCCATCACGTAAATCATCATCTAAGTTTAATCGGTATTTCTCGAACTCAGTAATATCACTTTGTAAAAAATAAGTTTTACCACCATCTAAGGCCTTCAAATACTCATCAAATACAATAGATGAAAAATTATCATCAATAACTACTTTATGATAATGGAAATTCTCCATTAATTCTACCAATGACTTAGCAATAACTGATTGTTGCTTATCAGGCTGTAAATCGCCATCTGCTACAATTATATTTACTCTTGGATCGGCCTGGCAGGATAAAGCTGCAACAATAAAAAGGGCCAGACATAATCTCTTTAACATTTCTTTAACTGATTTTAATTTCATCGTAGATTTAAGATATCCAATTTGATACCAAATTTAAACTTTAAGTATTGCAATATTCAAATACAAAGGCAAAGCTTGTAACATGTTTATGTAATATTCACAATTTATGTTGAATATATTCAAAATACATGATTATTAAGCATAATTGAGATTAACAATTTATTGAACTGAGCCTAAATATTCCTGTTCCAATTGCTTAAACTGCAATAAAGCTAGATTTGAAGCATTCAAATTACCTAATTTACCATATAACTCAAAAAGGTCTTTCTTTATTTCAATTAATTGAAACTTATATTGATTTTTTACTGACAATTGCTCGGCTTCCTGGATATCATTTAGAGCTAATTGCCAATCGCCAATTGCCATTTTGACATGTGCCAAATTGATTAATGAGTTTACTATACTTTCTGAATGCCCTATTTTCCGAGCGAGCAAATTAGATTGGATGTAAAACCATTTGGCTTCAGAAAACCTCTTCTGACTTTTATAATTAAATGCCAGTTGATCATAGCATTTTATAGCACCAATTTTATCATTCAACTTATAATATAATAATGGCAAAGCCTTCCTCATCACCAAGTTTTCAGCATCCTTAAAATTATTCTGACTAGTAAATATTTGGGAAAGTAATAGATAAGTATCCGCCAAGCTAACATTATTCTGACTTCTTAAAGAAAGATCCACCAAGGTATTGCCTAATTTAACTGCATTGAAATAATCGCCCATAAAAGCATGAATACGCATCATACTTTGATGGTTTTTAATCACATCAGCATTGTTTTTTAGTGTAGAATTAATGGCTAAAGCTTCGCTAAAAAGATTCAGAGACTCATTCATGTCTCCATTCAAGGCGGTATGTATTCCGTAGGAGTGTATCGCACTAGCTTCTACTTTACGATCACATAAATTCCTATAAAGAAAGATAAGCTGCTCGTATGCGCTAAGCGAATCGCTTTTAAAAGAACCTGAATAAATACCAGCAGATACGGGGAAAATAAGTGGCGGACTATCTGATGCTTTGAGTTGTTTCTTCAAAGACAAAGTATTTTCAATTTTTTTTAGCTGATTAAAAATTTCACTAGGATTTATTTTTTCTTTAGTCTCTAATGAATAAAGTCTCTGTAATTTGGGGATTATACTCCAATTAACCGAATCAATACTTGAAGAAATTGGCTTTGAAAAAGACAAAAATGAAAAGTTAAAGACCAAAAACAGGAATAATAAAAATCTGTTGAAGCGCATTCGAAATCTGAATAAAATATATTTTAAAATATAAACATAGTGATTTCATGAGTTTTTTGAATAATAAAATAGAGATAACATTCTATTATCCATCAAATGAAAAGGAAGCAAGATAAAAATGTGAAAATCTAATTTAAAGATTAAAAAAAGCTCAAAAAATCGATACATTAGAACAGGCAAAAAAAGCTTAAAAATTATAACATCAATTGGCAACCATTCCTCCATTGGCCGAACGTATGCGCCCAGAAACGCTTGACGATTATGTTGGACAAAAACATTTAGTCGGCAAAGAAGCCATTCTACGTGTGGCCATTGAAAGTGGACGCTTGCCTTCTTTAATACTATGGGGGCCGCCAGGAGTTGGAAAAACTACGCTTGCTTTTATCATCTCTAGACAGCTCAAGCGACCTTTTTTTAGTCTAAGTGCTATCAATTCTGGGGTTAAAGACATTCGTGAGGTGATTGAGAAAGCTGCCTTACTGAAAGAGGAAAATGAAAACCTTCCAATTTTGTTTATTGATGAAATTCACCGTTTTTCAAAATCCCAACAAGATTCTTTATTAGGTGCAGTAGAAAGAGGATTAGTGACACTGATCGGTGCCACCACAGAGAACCCATCCTTCGAAGTAATTTCGGCGCTACTTTCGCGAAGTCAGGTTTATATCTTACAAAATTTAAAAGAAGAAGACCTTCTGGAGCTTTTAAATAAAGCAATTGCAGAAGACCCTTTTTTAAAGGAGAAAAAAGTTGTCATTGATGAGCATGAGGCTTTATTACGCCTTTCGGGAGGTGATGCTAGAAAGCTTCTAAATGTTCTTGAACTAGTTGTTAATGCCATCAATAAAGATGAGGTTATTATTAGCAATGAGCTGGTAATGAAGCATGTGCAACAAAACATGGCCATGTATGATAAAGCAGGGGAGCAACATTATGATATCATTTCGGCATTCATTAAATCCATAAGAGGAAGTGATCCCAATGCAGCGGTTTACTGGTTGGCACGAATGATTGCTGGTGGTGAAGATCCATTATTTATTGCCCGAAGATTAGTCATTTTAGCTTCTGAAGATATTGGCAATGCAAACCCCAATGCACTCCTGCTTGCTAATAATTGCTTTCAAGCTGTAAATGTGATTGGCTGGCCCGAATCAAGAATTATTTTGTCTCAAGCGGTTACCTACCTTGCATCTTCTGCAAAAAGCAATGCAAGCTACGAAGCCATCAATAAAGCCCAAGAATTAGTCGCGAGAACCGGCGACCAATCCGTACCCCTCCATTTACGAAACGCACCCACCAAACTGATGAAAAACATTGGCTATGGGAAAGAGTATGAATATTCACACCAATTCGAAAATAATTTTTCGCAACAAGAATATCTGCCCGAAAATATCAGTGGAACACTTTTATACAATCCCGGAAAAAATATGGCCGAAGAAAAAATACGTGAACATTTAAAATCCCTTTGGAAAGGAAAGTATAAATATTAATTTTAAATTAAATTATTTTCTTATTTTTAGATATGACTTTAACCTTCTTAAACCATCAAATTAAGGCTTTTTGGCGCTCAAAAAATACCGGTAAAAGTATTGCCATGCGCATTTTTATGGCAATATTGATAATCTATCTTTTACTGAATGTATTAGTAGTCGCATTTTTCATGGATACCATTCTAGAAAAAACCTTTCCTAATCAGGATAGCATCCAAACATTCAATAGTTTTATTATCTATTATTTTTTATTGGATTTATTATGGCGTTTCCAATTGCAGGAACTTCCAACACTCGCTGTGAGACCCTATTTACACTTGCGCCTCAAAAAAAATCAAATAATAAATTATCTATCTATTACTTCTTTAGGAAGCACATTTAACATCACCCCTCTTCTTTTAAGTATGCCCTTTTTAATAAAAGTGCTTATCCCTACACATGGCTTTCTAGTGTTTGGAGCTTATGTATTGAGCATTTTGGGATTAACGCTTACAAACCACTTTTTTAGTATGTGGATTAAAAGAAAAGTAAACCTAAATGCCATTTGGATGCTTGTTTTCTTAGGTACGCTCTTACTTTTTGTCTTATTAGACTTTCAATTTAAACTCTTCTCAATTTCAGCACTATCGGCGCAGATTTTTGGCCAATTATTAAGCATACCATCCATTAGCTTAATCTTTCTAGTACTAGCAGTACTTATTTTTTTAATGAATTTCAGGTATTTGAAAAGCAATTTATACCTGGAAGAACTCAGCAAGGCTAGTGTTTCGCATAAATCGAGTACCGAAATTCCTTATTTGGGAAGATTTGGATTATCTGGCGATTTAGCAGCCAACGAGCTTAAGCTTATTCTCAGGAATAAAAGACCTCGATCAGTGATTATGACGAGCATTTTATTCATGTTTTACGGACTCATCTTTTATAACAGACCTGATCTAAGCGACTACCCTATTCTCTTTTGTGGGATGTTCATGACAGGAATATTTATCATTAATTACGGCCAATTTATGTTTAGTTGGCAAAGTGCCCATTTTGATGGAATTCTAGTCAGCAAGGTTAGTATCAGAGAGTTTTTCAAAGCCAAATTTTTACTGTTTACGCTATTCTCATCCATCACTTTCCTTCTCACCACACCTTATGTTTATTTTGGGTGGAGAGTGTTACTGATTCACTTTGTCATGCTCATTTGGAACCTAGGAGTAAATACTGTTTTGGTTTTATTTTTTGCCAATCAGAATTATAAAAGAATTGACCTGAGTAAAGGTTCAGCATTCAATTGGGAGGGCGTTGGAGCATCACAATGGATTTTGTCCTTACCTCTTTTAATAACACCATTTATCGTATACTTTCCATTTAGTTATATGGACTATCCGGATGCAGGAATAGCATTTATCGGCATCACGGGATTACTTTTTATTATTAGCAGAGAGTTTTGGTTGAACTTATTAATCAAACAATTTCAAAATAAACGTTTTACAATTGCAGAAGGATTTAGAAATAAATAATATGATTGAGATTCAGGATTTAAAAAAGGGATATTACGGTGTAAATGTTGTAAATATCCCACAATTAAGCATCAAAAAAGGCGAATCAATTGGTTTAGTTGGAAATAATGGTGCCGGAAAAACAACATTATTTCGGATGATGCTCGACCTCATTAGACCCGATGCAGGAGAGGTTTTATCTCATGAAAAAAATGTGGCCTCAAATGAAGAATGGAAAGAGTACACCGCATCTTATTTGGATGAAGGTTTTTTGATTGATTACCTAACTCCAGAAGAATACTTTCATTTTATTGGAGGATTGCACAATAAAAACAAGGCTCAAATAGATACTGAATTAGAAAACTTTAGTGATTTCTTCAATTCTGAGATTTTAGATCGAGGAAAATATATCCGCGATCTTTCCAAAGGAAACCAGACGAAGGTAGGCGTGGCAGCATGCTTAATTCAGAACCCACAGCTATTGATGTTGGATGAACCCTTCGCAAATATTGATCCAAGTACTCAAATTCGATTAAAAAACCTCATTAAAGACTTAAATAAAGAGAAGCAAATTACCTGCCTTATCTCGAGTCATGATTTAAATCACGTTACTGAAGTTTGTGATCGCATTCTTTTAATGGAAAAAGGTAAAATCATAAAAGATATCGCAACTAATTCTAATACACTTCAAGAACTTGAAGAATACTTTTCTGTATTATCTTAGCATCCTACAGAAATAAAAGGAAATGGATTTAAACCTGAAGGGAAAAAGAGCATTAGTATGCGGAAGCAGCCAAGGAATTGGTAAAGCTAGCGCGATAGAGCTCGCATTGATGGGTGCCAATGTGTGCCTGCTTGCCAGAAATGAGGACGCTTTAAAAAAGGTTTTAAAAGAATTAGCCCTTCAAGAAGGTCAAAAACATGAGATTTTAATCGCAGATTTTAGCAATCCGGAGCAATTAAGAACCGTGCTAAACGATTATCTAAAAGATAAAAATGTAGATGTTTTAATCAATAATACTGGCGGTCCGGCAGGCGGACAAGCCATTGATGCCAGCACTGATCAATTTATCAGTGCATTTAATATGCACTTGATTTGTAATCAAATTCTTGTTCAAGCAATAGTCCCAGGCATGAAGAAAAACGCTTTTGGCCGAATCATCAATATTATTTCAACCTCTGTTAAAACACCATTAAAAGGCTTGGGTGTATCAAATACCATTCGAGGTGCTGTTGCCAGCTGGGCAAAAACATTAGCTCTTGAGCTTGGCCCCTATGGCATTACAGTTAATAATGTGTTACCGGGTTTTACTATGACTGGGCGACTAGAATTTCTGATTAATTCGATAGCTGAAAAAGAAGGTAAAAGTTTCGAAGCTGTAAAAAGTGAGATGATTGGCACTATTCCCGCAGGAAGAATTGCAGATGCTTCAGAAGTTGCGGCAGCCATTGCCTTTCTTGCTAGTCCCGCAGCATCTTACATCAACGGAATTAATGTTCCTGTTGATGGTGGGAAGACGCAATCCCTTTAGGATAACAGTTAGCGGTCAAACTAAACAGACACACGTTCAAAATAAAGTAAATGGACAGGGAAAAACTAAAATTTCCGATTGGTAAGTTTGACAAACCATCAAAAATCACCAAAGATATTTTAAAAATGTGGGTATCTGACATTTCAACATTCCCTAAAAGACTTTCAAGCGAAGTTCTTAACTTGACTGACACGCAACTTGACACGCAATACAGACCTGGAGGTTGGACATTGAGACAAGTAGTTCACCATTGTGCCGACAGCCATATGAACAGTTTGACTCGTTTAAAACTTGCATTGACAGAAGACCAACCAATAATAAAACCATATTTTGAAGAACGCTGGGCTGAACTTCTTGATACTAAAAGTATGCCCATTGAACCTTCATTGAAAATGATAGAAGGGATACACGAAAGATGGACAGTTTTATTAAACAATTTGACAGACGAACAATACAGAAAAATTTTTATTCATCCAGAACACGGAAAAACCTTTAGAGTTGACGAGAATATAGGTGTTTATGCCTGGCATTGTAACCATCATCTCGCTCACATAACTGAAACAAAAAAGCGATTTAATTGGGAATAAGAAATAGTACTAACGAACAAAAAGAGGCGTCTCTTCGCAAATCTTTGAACCGATTAAAACTCACCCTAAACAATTTTTAGCAAAGTAATTACTGAAAAGGCTACAAAAAAAAGCCCCTCCAATTTCTTGGAGGGGCTTTTTAATGATTTTAATTTTAATTACTTAGCTGGTGCAGCAACAACCTCACCCTTTACATAAATAACTTTAGTAGGAGTTTTTGCATTTGAGGTAATTGTTAAACCTTTGCTGAAAAACGACATTGCAGCAGCATTATAAGTTACAGTAATTGTACCAGTCTGACCTTTTAATATCGGTGTATTGGTATATTTTGGAACTGTACATCCACAAACACTAGCAATATTGCTGATAATTAATGGCTCATCACCAATATTTGTAAACTTAAAATCTACAGTAACTGGCTTTCCTTGAGGAATTTTACCGAAGTCGTGAGTTTCTGTTACAAACTTGAATTCGGCTTTATTTTGAGCCTTTACTGCTGATACAGACGCAAATAAGAAAAATACGCTGCAAAGAATGATTAACTTTTTCATATTCTATTAGTTTTAATTATAATTCTGCTATTCAATATTTAGCTGAATCGATGTAAAAACAGATTTAATTTATATTACAAAATTAAACATTTTACCGGATTTTAACTGGATAAAAAAAAATGTAACTCAAAAATTACTCTAAAATGTATAAAAAAGGCTTCTTACGAAGCCTCTTTTTATAAAATATGCTTTTTAAAACCTCTTTTCAGGCTTTTTTTCTTCAGAAACGCGAACACCAATTTTGCGTCCATATAATTCGCTTCCATCTAATGCCTCAATGGCTTGCTGAGCGGCTTCTTCATCATCCATTTCCACAAAGCCAAAGCCTTTACTACGGCCACTTTGCTTATCCATGATTATCTTAACCGAACTAGGTTCTCCAAACTTTTCAAAGATTTCTCTTAATTCCCTTTCATCTACTTTAAATGGAAGGCCTCCTACAAAAATATTCATATGCTTATAAATTGGTTTGCTTTTATTGGCTTATTTGCCCTTGATAATAGGGATGTTTATCAATTCTCGTAATTTCAGGATCTCCAATAGCCGTTAATACACGGCGTGCGCTTACTAAGGTTCTAGATTGAAAATCATCGTAATTTTTTGATCCGCTAATCATACTATTGATTCTAACCAATCCAGCAGCATGAATAAACTCACCATTCCCAATATACAATGCAGTATGAGTAACTTTTTTTGTACGCTTATCGGCAGCAAAAAATAAATGATCACCCGGCTTTAAATTTTTTAGAGCCTTGGAAATACTCAATGTATCGTTTTCAAGAATATCAACCGCATCGCCCACTAAAGCTTGTTGTGACGCATCGCGCGGAAGCACAATTCCATGTAATAAATAGCTCGTTTTCGTAAAACCACTGCAATCTAATCCCTTTACAGATGTTCCACCCCATAAATAAGGAATACCCAAAAAATTACGTGCTGTTTTTAATATTTGATCGGCGCTCGGATTGGCTTGCTTTTTCCATTGATCAAATAACTGAGCCTTTTTTGTTGAAATATAGGCTATTCTTTTGTCTGGGAAAGACACTCTGTAAAAACCCTTAGCTTCATCCAAAAGTTGTAAAATATTGCCTGCAACAAGATCGGAAACTGGTGATGATGATTCTGAAGCCTCTGAATAAGCAAATCCAAATAAATCACTATAAACTATTTTTTGGGAACTTTGCCAGTTCTCAAAATCTGCCTTGTTCATCGGAATAATACCTCTTGATTCTGTCCAAGAAAGGTAATTATCAGGAGTTCGGACAAAGAAATGTCCCTTTTCTTTTTTCAAAATTTTTACTGGAGTACCAAGAGTGGCTTGTGTAGCCATCTCTGCCGCATGATTTGGCGCATATCGCGTATTAATCACCGAAAGATTAGAAACCCCATAAATAGCTTCTCCAAGGTCTTTTGAAGGTAAAATATCCTCTTTCAGAATGACTGATAAATTTTCACTCTTTAAAAGTGCTTTAAATTCTTGAACCGCCTCTGGATTACTTACCTGTAAATGATAGCTTAAAGGATCTGATTTTTCAAGCTTAAGCTCATAAAATTCGGTTCTTTTATCAGGCGCGTATTTTTTTTGAACTTGCGTAGAAAGCTGATTAATTCTCTTAATTAATGTTGAATCTTGAAAAGCAGCCTTAGTAGATAAACTGATAAATAAAATCAGAGTAATAAAAAATAGTTTTTTCATATAAAAAAAAGACGAAAATGGAATGTTCCAGATTAGACATGAAACAAATTCCAATTAATATAAAATTAAGTAAAGTATGCGAAAATATGACCTATAAAATTAGCTTGTTACAATTTTGTAAACTAATGAATTATCTAATTGATAATCAGATTATTATGAATTTAAATTGTATAAAATTAGACTTTGTTTAACCAATCTAACAAAGAATGGTATTTATATTTGAAGTTTAATTCTTGAATTGTTCGTTCACTCGAGATTGTCTTCCATTTGACTTTTTCGGGAATAAAAGTAGGTGCTACTAAATTCTCAAATTGGGCTGCAAGACTATAAAATTCTTCTTTAGTGGGATGGGAAGGCGAACACCCTAAATAAACACCTTGAGCAGTTTCCGAGTCGATTAAACAATTAATAAGTGCCACCGCATCATCCAAATGAATCATATTTACCGGTGCTAATCCGTTTGGAACATTTTCCTGACCAGCAAAAAACCTGCCTGGCATTCTATTAGGACCAATTAATCCTGATAATCTTAACAAAATTACCTGCATGTTTAATTCTGAAAATAAGGCCTCCGTCTCTGCTAAAACTTTACCAGATTCAGTCTCAGGCCCTATTTCGGAAAATTCATTCAATATCTCATTTGACTCAGGATAAACCGATGTGGAGCTAATGAAAATTAATTTTGATACCTGCGATGTCTCTAATTGCTTTCTAATCAATTGCGCCATTTGACGGTAATTGGCTAGTCCATCTACACTTCTCCTACCTGGCGGAATAGATATAATGAGAATGTCAGTTGTTAAAAATTGTTCTAAATCAGAAGTTTTGTCAGAACCATCAAAATTGATGAGGTAAGGTTCAATTCCTACCGACTTGAACATGTCAATCTTTCCGGCACTAGTTGTGCTTGCCTTGACCATGAAACCTCTCGAAATTAGATTTAGGGCGAGTGGATAACCTAGCCATCCGCAACCTAAGAGACTAATTTTTAATTTTGAGTTCATTAATTCAATAAATAATATATGTTGGGCATAGAATTTGAACAAGTTCAGTATAAAAATACAATATTATGAAAACTTTAAAATTAAAATCAACGCTATTAATCTTAGCGTTTTCGATCACTTCAATTATTTTCCAAGGTTGCGCTACTGCTACAAAAACACAAAAAGGGACTGTAATTGGTGGAGCTGCAGGAGGTGTTATTGGTGCAATTATTGGTAAGAAAGTAGGAAACACCGCAGTTGGAGCACTTATAGGTGGTGCAATAGGCGGTACAGCAGGTGCTTTTATTGGACGCAAAATGGACCGTCAGGCGGAGGAAATTAAAAATTCTATTCCCAATGCTGAGGTAATTCGTGAAGGTGAAGGCATTGTAGTCAAATTTAATTCTGGAATCTTATTTGACTTGAACCAAGCTGAGTTAAAAGCAAATGCAAGAACCAATATTGAAAATTTGGCAATTTCCCTTAAAAATAATCCAGACACTGACATTTTAATTGTTGGTCATACAGATGCTAGTGGTACAGATGAATATAATTTAAAGCTTTCAGAACGTCGTGCAACATCGGTAAAATCGCTTATTGAAAGCAAAGGTATTTTATCAAGCCGTTTGTCAACTGAAGGAAGAGGTGAAACAGAAGCAATCGCTGATAACGAAACAGAAGCTGGTAGAGCTTTAAACCGCCGTGTTGAGATTGTTATCGTAGCCAATGAAAAAATGAAGGCAGAAGCAAAACAGGCACGTAATAATTAAATTTTTAACGCAAATCCCCTTGGAATGATATTTCAAGGGGATTTTTATATAAAAGAGAAATTTTAAACTTAGTCATCGAAAGGGCGCAAGCTTAAAACATGCCGACCTAAGTCCTGATTACCAATTACTTGCCAGTATTGAGATGCCTCATAAATATCAATACCGCCAGAAAATAATATCCAGGTAATATTTTGATCAATATAAACTTGCGTAGCTGAATGTGCTTGTACTTCAGTAAAATCCCATGATTGTTCGCGACGAATTATTTGCCATTTCATATTTATCTCGGCCACAATTTCAATTGAAATAATTGTATCATTTGCCGGACAAACATTCTCAAAATGCTTCGGTAAAAAACGCATACAGTATTCTAAAAAGGGATGATAAAATTCAGTCTCCAAAAGTAAACTTGCTCCCACCGCTTGTCTAATTTCTTGTTGATAAAGCCAATTTTTAGCGTAAACTTTAAGTAAACCTATTGGGACTACAATGAACGTATTATTTTTATCCAGACTCGAAAATGTTGGAATCTTATTAAGATATGGATCCAATTGCTTATTAATAATCTGTAAATCAGATAAATAAGTCTCAGGATTAAAATCCTTAAAAGAGTTTATTTGAATATCGTTTAAATCAGATACATCAAAAAAATGGAATAGATTCTGCCTCGATTCATCTAATAATTGAATGGCAATATCTTGTACTTTAGCATTGCCAGATGAAATATTTTTATTCCATTGCTCCGAACTTAAACCTGAAAGCAGTTCAAAAAGCTTAGAATTTAGCCTTTGGAAAAGATTTACTGCATTATCCATGCAATTACAAAATCTTTTTTAGCCATTTAAGCAATCCTTTTTTATTTTCATAAGGAGGATAAGCCAATTTATTAAAATCAGGATTCGATTGAAACATGATGCCCCTTTCATGCGAAAAAGCCTTAAAGCCATAAAATCCATGACAACTACCTGTACCGCTATTTCCAATACCGCCAAATGGCAAATTCGGATTGGAAATATGTAAAACCACATCGTTTACACAAGTCCCGCCCGCAGAAGTCTGCCGAATAACTGTTTCAGCAAGTGTATTTGATTTAGAGAAAATATACAGAGCCAATGGTTTTGCTCTTTGGTTTACCAAATTAATGGCTTCCGGCAGACTAGAATAAGTAATGATAGGCAAAATTGGTCCGAAAATCTCTTCTTGCATCAAGCTTGATGACAGTGGTACTTTAGTCAAAATAGTAGGTTCTAATGTATGCTCTGCATCACTATTTGCGCCACCTTTTACAAGAACTGCACCATCGGCAATGGCTTGATCTCTTAAGTTTTTTAATCTATTATAATGGGCTTCACTGATAATCTTCCCATAACTTGATAGGTCAAGTAATTGATTTTTATAGTAAAGTTGCTCGATTTTTTCTGAGATAAGTTTTAAAAACTCAGCCTCCTGATTTTGACTAATCAATACATAATCGGGGGCTATACAAGTCTGACCTGCATTCATGAACTTACCCCAGACAATCTTTTCGGCAGCTTTCTCAAGATTTGCATCTTCGGCGATAATTACTGGCGATTTACCGCCCAATTCTAAGGTTACAGAACTTAAATGCTGAGCTGCGGCTGTCATTACAATTTTACCAATCTTCGGACTTCCGGTAAAAAAGATATGATCAAAAGGAAGTTGTAAAAGCGCTTCAGATAGGGAGGCATCACCTTCAAAGCAAGCAACTTCCTTACTTTCAAAATGATTATTAATCAATTTGGTAACAAGCTGAGCTGTAGCAGAGCTAAGTTCGGAAGGCTTCAAAATAGCTGTATTTCCAGCTGCAATTGCCGAAATTAGGGGAGCAATCAATAATTGAAAAGGATAATTCCAAGGAGCAATTATCAATGAAAGTCCTTTAGGCTCATAATAAATACGGTTTTTTGTCAGTATATTACTAAAACTTGCAGAAACCCTCTGTGGTTTCATCCAGGAAGCAAGATGCTTGAGTGCAAAATCTATTTCCGCATAAACAAAATATACTTCCGTTAATGCTGCCTCAAATTCACATTTACGTAAATCCTTTTGAAGCGCCTCAAAAATCAATTCTTCATTCTCTTGAATAAGAATTTTAAGCTTTTTAAGCTTTTCTTTTCTGTCTTTTACCGAGCTATTTCTTAAAACTAAGCTATGAGCTCTTTGAAGCTCAAATATCTCCTTGATTGTTCCTTGCATTTCTTGAATAAAACCTTTAATAATCTTCAGAATGAATATTAAAAATTCAAAGAAGGTTGTTTTTTATGAAAATCGCCTGCTCTTTGATAAGCCTCTGCAATTTTCAATAATTTTCCTTCCCCAAATAGTTGTCCGGTAAAGGTAATGCTTGTTGGCAGTCCATTTCTAAAACCATTCGGTAAAACAACACAAGGATGACCACTTAAGTTTGTAGCAACTAAATTTTGTCCGAAGGCTGGTGCAATAAAAGCATCCAAACCTTTCATCTTCTTATTCAGCTCCTCAATAAGAATTGCTCTAGCGCGATTTGCTTGGATATACTCAATAGCAGGAATAAAATGTGATGAGCGGAAACCACTAGGCCAAGCATTTTTATCTTGCCTAACCATCAAATCATCGCGATTCGACAAAGTAAGATCTTCGAAGGCAGCACCAGATTCGGCACCTAAAATGATAATCATATCCCGATAAGGAAGCACAGGAAGCTCAATTTCAACCAATTCGGCACCCATATCCTTTATTTTTTTAAGACTTAAGCTATCATTTGCCGAATTCGCATATTTTCTGTTGAATTCCGACTTAATAAAACCAATGCGCATACCTTTTAAACTTGTTCCTTGAGGCGAACTATAATTAAAAGGAGCTGAAATTAGGCTTAAATCTTTGCTATCGGGACCCTGAATAGCATTAAAAACAATCGCACAATCTTCTACACTTCTTGTAATAGGACCTAATTTATCCATGCTCCAGCTCAATGCCATCGCACCGAATTTACTTATCCTGCCAAAAGTTGGACGCAGTCCCGTGGTTCCACATTCAGATGAAGGTGACACAATAGAACCCAATGTTTCAGAACCAATGGCAAAAGGCATACATCCTGCGGATACCGCAGAGGCCGAACCCGCTGATGAACCGCTTGAACCACGATTTAAGTTCCAGGGATTTTTAGTTTTACCACCAAACCAAACATCACCCATAGCTAATTCGCCTAAAGTCATTTTGGCAATCAAAATTGCACCAGCTTCTTCAAGCTTAGTTATTGCGGTGGCATCTACATCCAAAACTTGATCCTTATAAGGGACTGATCCCCAGGTAGTTTTATAACCCTTAGCCGCTAATAAATCTTTTGCCCCAAAAGGAATTCCATGTAATATACCTTTGTATTTTCCGGCAGCAATTTCAGCATCAGCTTTTTTTGCATGAGCCATGGCTCGCTCCTCGGTGATTGTTACAGCAAACATTAATTTTGAATCATATTTTTTAATTCTTTCGATAAAAAATTTCGTTAATTCAATAGAAGATATTTGTTTAGTACGTATTAAATCTGCTAGCTGTACAACGGTATAAAATGCAAGATCATCCTTTACAGCAGGGAGTTTTGTAGTATTTGTTGAGTTTACTTTAAAATAATTGGATTTATCTGGAAATTCGTATCCCAGAGGAAGAGGATTAAAATTTAAAGCTGGAGATACCGAATTTGGTATGTTTAATTTACGAAGAGCAGCATAATTAGCACGTTGACCATCCAAATCTGTGAGCATGGAATCGATTTCAACATCCGTAAAATTAATACCAATAATTTTTTGTGCTGCTTTTACTAAAGCAATGCTAATCTTTTCTTCTTCTACCTTTTGTGAGATAAATCCACCTAAGGTAAAACTTAACAAACAAAGGATTGCGATTATACTATTTCTACGAGTAATGAGTTTCATATAAGCTTAATATTGATTTGAGCATAAATTTAATAAAAGAAACAGTAAATTAAGCCCATCGATAATTTTAATATGATACGTAAAATTTTTAGCCTTTTATTAATATTAAGTACAAGCATTAATTTAAGTGCTCAAACAACTAAAACTGGAGTTTTGGTTATTGGAAATAATTCGGCTTCAGTAGCAGCAGCCATTCAATCTGCACGCTCTGGTGTAAAAACCATATATCTTACTCAATCACAGTCTCTTAGTACCGTATTTGCTGAGCAGGATCTCGATTATTTGAAACGTATAAAAAATTATTATTCACTGAAAGAAAGAAGAAGATCAAAAAGTGCCGACTCCCTACTGGCGCTTCCTGTCAAATTGAATGAAGCTACAGAATTAATAAAAGGCATTAGCGATACCGTAAAAAATTTGACTCTCAACTTTAATAATGTTGTAGATGAGATTAAAAAAGATGGGAAAGATTGGGAAATCAGGCTGAAAGGCGGCCAAAAAATTAAAGCACAGGTAGTGGTTGATGCAACAGACAATCTTGCATTAGCAACCATGCTTAAAATAAACTTGACAAATACGATAAGTAGTCCTATTAACAGTCCCAATATTTTCGAAAATAAGGTGTACAGAAGTTCAGTAGCTCTAGGAAACCGTTCAGATGGGTCATTAGTAACCATTCCTATGGGAGCCCTCATTCCGCAAGAGCCTGAAAATTTTATCATTGTTCCCAAGCAAATAGAACAGATAAAGCTTATAAATATGTCGGCGGGACAGGCAGCCGGGACCATTGCAGCCTATTGCGCCTTCTTTAAAACTACCACTAAACTAATTAATCCGCGCGTAGTACAAGGTGAACTTTTAGCGTTTAATGGGGTATTGATTCCATACACTGATATTGACCAAAAGGATGCGAGTTTTCTTGCTTTTCAACGCCTCGCACTTAGTGGAATGATTAAACCAAAATTGAATGATGGAAAAATCTATTTTGATACTGCCGGGATTGTAAAATCAGAAGATATCAAATCACCAATGCGAGAGTTTTATACAAGAAGTCAGCTGTGGTTTGCCGACAATAAAAATGATACTTTAAGCATAAAAGATGTTATTGAACTCATAAAATTCAATGCCAATCGCGGGGAAGAACTAAACAAAGAAATTGAAGAAAGCTGGAAGACTAGCTTTAAATTAAATACGTCATTCGACCTACAAAGAAATATCAATCGACAAGAGTTTGGAATTTTGGCGGATAAATATTTACAACCTTTTAATATAAGAATTGACCCGTTGGGAAATCTACTTCGCTAACAATTTGAATTTTTTTCGTAAATTGTTGAACCTAAAATGAAAAATATGAAAGCATTAAATATTCTATTTGGATTGCTTTTAATTGGGCATTCAGCAATTTCACAAGGACTTAACAATGAGGTTATTAGGGCAAATATGCTCGTTGATTGGGAAAGAGCAAAAGTCTATACCAAGGAGTATCTCGATGCAATGCCTGAAAGTGGAATAAATTTTAAACCCAAGGCAGATATGCGCAGTTTCGCCGAACAAATGCTGCATATGTCGCAAAGCACCATGACTGTGATTTCTATTGCTACGGGCACAGAACCACTTTATCAGGATAAGGTATTAGAAAAAATGAAGGAGTATAAAAATAAAGCTGCATTAACTAAACTTGTTATGGAATCTTATGATTATGCTATTCAATCTATCGAAAAAATGGATGCCTCAAAAATGGATAGTTTAATTAGGCGTGGAAATTATGAAACCGACCAATTTGGTTGGTTAAATAAGGCTTTTGAGCATCAAACTCATCATCGTGCACAAACAACTATTTACCTCAGACTAAAAGGAATTAAAGCCCCGAACGAAAAATTATTTTGATTATTTATTTGTATTAATTTAGTGATGTTCATATTTGCTAAATTCCACCCTTAATTACTTAAAATTATAATCAATATATCCCAAAATAGCCTTAAAATATCATTTTTTGATTTTTGTATAGTTAACAAGCGCCATTGTTAAAGGAGTTCAATTTTGTAATTCCTTGATTGAAAACTCTTAATCAATCGCTTTCAATTCATTAGAAATATTAACTTGCATTAACAAATCCTACAAACATGCGTAAACTTTCCTTTTTACTAATCGGTTTATTTCTGATAAACACTGTTTTTGCACAAATTTCTCCTAAAGAACATTTCGGTTTCAACATTGGCGATGATTACCAATTAGCCAATTTTACACAAACGGAAGCCTATTTTAAAAAATTAGCAGCAAGCTCCGACCGTGTTAAACTATTAAGTATCGGTAAAACGGAGGAGGGTCGCGAGCAGCCAATGTTGATCATTTCTTCACCTGAAAACTTAAAGAAACTCGACTACTACAAAGAAATTTCGCAAAAATTAGCTCGTGTAGAAGGTTTAACTGATGAGGAGGCTAAAGCATTAGCAGAAAAAGGAAAAGCTATTGTTTGGATTGATGGAGGATTACATTCCACAGAGACTTTAGGAATCCACCAACTTATTGAAACTGCTTGGAACTTAGCAAGTCGTAAAGATACTGAGACCATAAAAATATTAGAAAATACAATCATTTTGATGACACATGCCAATCCTGATGGCCATGAATTGGTTAGCGATTGGTATATGCGTGAAAAAACCCCGGAAAAACGTTCATTAGAAAATTTGCCCCGTTTATATGAAAAATATGCTGGGCATGATAATAATCGTGATTTTTTCATGATGAATTTGAAAGAAACGCAAAATATAAGCAATCAATTGTTCTTAGAATGGTTACCGCAAATTATGTACAACCACCACCAAAGAGGTCCTGAGGGCTCTGTAGTGGCTGGAGCGCCTTATCGCGACCCATTTAACTATGTATTTGACCCAATTTTAATGTCAAGCCTTGATGCTTTAGGTGCTGCCATGAATAATCGTTTAAATACAGAGAATAAACCTGGATATACCCAAAAAAATGGCTCTGTTTTTTCAACTTGGTATAATGGCGGACTAAGAACCATCACTTATTTTCATAATATGGTTGGCTTGTTAACAGAAACCATTGGTGGTCCAACACCATCAGAAATTAGCCTGGTTCCAGAACGCTTAATTCCTAATGCAGGAACAGTTTTCCCCGTGACTCCACAAAAGTGGCATTTTAGACAATCCGTAGATTACTCTATTTCCATGAATTATGCGGTATTGAATTATGCTCAAAGGCATCGTGATGAATTGCTCTATAATATTTACTTGATGGGTAAAAATTCGGTGGAAAAGGGTAATAAAGATACTTGGGGACTATCCCCTAATAAAATTGAGGCCATAAAAGATGCGCATCAAAAAGATTTAGGAGGAGCTAGAACTTCTGGCAGAAATACCATCCCAACAAAATATTTTGATCAAGTAATGAAAGACCCTAGCAAGAGAGATGCTAGAGGATATATCATTCCAGCAGGTCAAGCAGATTTTCCAACGGCAGTAAAATTTGTAAATGCATTGATTCGCTCAGGCATTCTCATTCATAAAGCAAGTGAAGATTTTGTTGTTAACGATAAAAAATATTTAAAAGGTTCATTTATAGTAAAAGCAAATCAAGCCTTCAGACCCCATGTATTGGATATGTTTGAACCACAAGATCATCCCAATGATTTTAAATATGAGGGAGGTCCGCCAATTGCACCCTACGATGCAGCAGGATGGACTTTAGCTTATTTAATGCATGTAGAATTTGACCGCCTTCAAGATGATTTTAGTGGTCCTTTTCAGCGTATCCCATACGGTGAACTTCAAAAAGTTGAAGAAAAACCTGTAGCATTAGCAAAAGGATACTTAATTACTGCGGAATCAAATAATGCCTTTATCGCAGCAAATGAGCTCTTAAAAGCGAAAGAAAAGGTATTTAGAATTAATTCGGGAACTGATCAAGGTGATTTTTACATTCCCGCTAATGCAAAAGTCCAGAAAATATTGCAAGATTTGGTTGCTAATCCGGGTTTAGAGCTTAAAATTGCATCCGAAATTCCGACAAACATCACTAAAATTTCAGAGCTAAGAATTGCACTTTGGGATACTTATGGAGGCTCAATGCCTTCTGGTTGGGTACGTTTTTTGATGGAGCAATATCGCTTTAATGCGAAACTAATTTACCCTCAGGATATCGATGCAGGCAATTTAAACTCGAAATACGATGTTATTATTTTTGTATCGGGGGCTATACCTCCAGTTTCTAATCGCCCTAACAACAATAGAAATAATGAATCTGATTTAGAAACTATTCCTGCCGAATTTAAAGCTCAATTAGGCAGAATTAGTCAGGAAAAATCAATTCCTGAAATCAAAAAGTTTATTGAACAAGGTGGAAAAGTAATAAGCATCGGCAGCAGCACTAATTTGGCAAATCACTTAGGACTACCTGTTAGAAACGCGATTGTTGAGATGGGCAAAGATGGACAGGAAAGTCGATTGGCCGCAGAAAAATACTATGTACCTGGTAGTGTGTTAAGTGTGAGCGTCGACAATTCATTAGCTTCGGCATGGGGAATGAAGAAAAATGCAGATGTATATTTCAATAATAGTCCCGTTTTTAAAATTGCCACCGCCGACCTATTAAAAGGCGATATCAAACCGATTTTATGGTTTTCAAATTCAACACCATTACGCTCTGGCTGGGCATGGGGTCAAGGCTATTTAAGAGATGGTATTACCGCATTTGAAGCTAAATTTGGGAAAGGCAAACTTTATGCTTTCGGACCAGAAATTACTTTTAGAGCGCAAACACATGGTACATTCAAGCTACTTTTTAACCAATTATATGACGTCTCGGAAAAATAGAAAAGCTTAAATTTGGAGTATTTACGATAGATCACTATAAATTAATTTATTTCTGTAATTTAATCAGCTGAAAACAAGCGATTAAGTTCATGAAAAAATTTTCTAAAACCATCACTTTGATGATGGGACTATTTCTCTTCTATGGAGAAACAAATGCGCAAGATTATAGTAATCATGCGCAGGTATCCCAAAGGGTAAATGTGCTTTCTAAATCTTACCCCGGACTAGTTAAAGTAAAATCTTTAACTAAAACTTATGGTGGTAAAGATATCTGGATGCTGACTATTGGCACTGGCCAGACTGAGCAAAAACCGGCTATTGCGGTTGTTGGTGGCGTTGAAGGTTCACATCTTCTTGGAACAGAATTGGCTCTAGGGTTTGCTGAAAAACTATTAAATACATCAAATCAAGACAGCGTGAAGGCTATTTTATCAAAAAATACCTTTTATGTCTTCCCCAATATGAGTCCAGACGCTACTGAGCAATATTTCTCAGCCCTTCGTTATGCTCGTAGCGCCAATGCCCGCCCTACCGATGATGATCGTGATGGGAAAGTAAACGAGGATCCTTTCGAAGATATCAACAAAGACGGCAAAATAAGCTGGATTCGCGTGGAAGATCCCACAGGAAATTACAGATTAAACCCTGAAGATCCACGCTCCATGATTCTAGCTGATGCCACAAAAGGTGAAATTGGTAAATACCTTGTTTTTTCTGAAGGTATTGATAATGATAAAGATGGTAACCTTAACGAAGACGGTGAAGGCGGGGTTCATTTTAATAAAAATATGAGCTATGCTTACCCAAATTTTGTTCCGGGATCAGGAGAGCACATGGTATCAGAAAATGAGAACAGAGCGCTTCTAGATCATCTTTTCGAACAATTTAATATTCATACGGTCATTACTTTTGGCCCCTTCAATAATTTGTCTAGTCCAGCGACATTTAATCCACAAGCAATCTCAAAACGAATAATTACTGGCTATTTTGAGTCCGATGCAAAAACAAATGCTCATGTTTCTGAGCTTTATAATAAAATAACAGGCTTTAAAGATGCTCCTAAAACGAGCTCTGCGGGTGGCGATTTTGCCAATTGGGCCTATTTCCATTATGGCAGAAATAGCTTCAGTACACCAGGTTGGTGGGTGCCTAAAGCGAAAGCAGATACAGCTAAAAAGCAAAAAGACTTTAAAATCGAAGATCAAGTTGCCAATTATTTAAGATGGGCAGAAAGCGAAAAAATTGAAAATAACTTTGTTAGTTGGAAAAAAATTGATCACCCAGATTTCCCAGGTAAAAATGTAGAATTGGGTGGTGTAGATCCTTTTGTACTTTTAAACCCACCATTCAAAATGGTTGATGGATTGGTAAAAAAGCATTATGATTTCATTTTTAGTTTGAGTAAAAAATCACCTGCTATTGATATTATCAATGTGCAACAAGAAAAATTAGGTGATGGATTAACACGAATTACTGCTACCATAATGAATAATGGATTGATGGCCACACAAACGAAAGTTGGTGAACGCAGTTACTGGGTTAAAAAAATCAGCGTAAAGCTAAATCACACCGAAAATCAGAAAATTATCAGTGGTCGGAAAAACCAGGTTTTAGATGCCATTGAGGGTCAAGGGTATAAAACCCTAAGCTGGCTAATTAAGGGATCAGGAAAAATAAGCATCGATGCTGGGAGCCCTACAAGTGGCTCAAAAACTATTAATCTATCCCTTTAATATTTATAGATTTTTCACCTCCAATTAAGAGAGAATATGAAACTTAACATAAAAAAAATATTTCTTACTGTTCCTGCATTGGCTATGGCCCTTGCATTATTTGCACAGCAACCGGAGCAGATATTAAAAGCATCTGGAAGTCCGGCCAACCCCAAAGTTCAAATAAGCTGGAACCGCTATTATGATTATGCAGCCATTACAGAAATCTGCAAAAAATTGGCTAAAGCGCACCCCGATTTAGTAAAACTAGAGTCGATGGGTAAATCTCATTTAGGAAAAGATATTTGGGTAATGACTATTTCCGACTTTAAAACTGGTGATTCTTCCAAAAAGCCAGCTATGTACATTGATGGAAATATTCACTCCAATGAGATTCAAGGAAGTGAATTTGCATTGTACGCTGCCTGGTATCTCGCCGAATCCTTTGCAGATACCAAGCACATTCAGGAGCTTTTAGCGGATAAGACTTTTTATATCGCTCCAACGATTAATCCAGATGCGCGTGATAATTTTTTCCATAAACCAAACAACGCTAATTCGCCAAGATCAGGTATGATTCCTGTTGATAACGACCGTGATGGTGCTGTGAATGAAGATGGTTTTGATGATTTAGATGGTGATGGACATATTGTTTTTATGCGTAGAAAAAATCCTAATGGCCGACTTAAGATTGATCAGGATGATCCCCGAAGAATGATTAGTGTTGGAGTAGATCAACAAGGAGAATACGAATTATTAGGTTATGAGGGAATTGATAATGATGGCGATGGCGATGTAAATGAAGATGGTGAAGGTTTTTATGATCCTAATCGCGATTGGGCATGGAACTGGCAACCAAATTACATTCAAAGCGGTGCTTATAAATACCCTTTTTCATTACCTGAAAATCGCTCTGTTGCTGATTTTGTGATGAAGCACCCAAATATTGCTGCCGGACAATCATATCATAACAGTGGTGGTATGCTTTTGCGTGGACCTGGGGCGCTTGAAGATCTGAACACCTATAATGCTCAAGATGTTCAAGTGTACGATGCTCTTGGTAAAAAAGGCGAAGAGCTCATTCCAGGATATAGATATTTAGTGGTTTATAAGGATTTATATTCTGTGTTTGGGGGTGAGCTCGACTGGTTTTATGGAGGTAGAGGAATTTATACTTTTTCGAATGAACTCTGGACAAATTACCTCATGTATAATAAAGCAGAGGGTTCAAATTCACAAGCATCTCAATACACATTCGACCGCAATTTACTTTTTAACGATGCTTTTGTAGATTGGAAGCCTTTCAAGCATCCACAATATGGCGATATTGAAATTGGCGGTTTTAAAAAATCATTTGGACGTTTACACCCCGGATTTCTTTTAGAAAGTGATGCGCACCGCAATATGTCATTTACTCTTTATCATGCCTATCACACTCCAAAACTTTCTGTAGATGAGATTTCCGAAAAAGATTTGGGCGGTGGATTGAAAGAAATAACCGCAATAATTGCCAATAAACGAATGATACCGACCCATTCGAGCCAAGATTTAAAGTACAAAATTGAGGTTCCAGACATGGTTAGCATTGAGGGCACTAAGGTAATTGCAGGTATGATTGTTGAAAATAGAGACTTTAATATCACAAAAGAGCAAAAAAATAATCCCTCAACTATCCATGTAGCTAATATTCCTGGAAATGGTACTGTAACCGTACGTTGGATTGTTCAAAATGCTGGAAAATACACGATAAAAGTGGAAAGTAAAAAAGGTGGAATTGCCACAAAATCTAAAAATTAATCGAAATGAAGTTTATTAACATTACTTGTAGTTTATTATTTTTTAGCAACTTTTTATTTGCTCAAACTGACAAAGCATTTTTTAATGAATTAAAGTCGCTTGAAGGCAAAACCTTTTATGGGAAAGCCATTTACATGCCCGATACCACAAAAGCGAACGATTTTTGGGGTAAAGAACTAAAATTTACGGTCAATAAAGGCAAAAACTCTTTTTTACGTTTACCCTTCCAAGTTGGTGAAAATAAATCGCGTACCTGGGTGCTTACAAAAAGTAAGAACGGAATACAATTAAAGCATGATCATCGCCATGATGATGGTAGTCCGGATAGCATCACCAATTATGGTGGTAATTCAGACCCTAAAATTAGCACTGCACTCGCGCAATACTTTCCAGCAGATGCATTTACTGCTAAGCTCATCCCAGCTGCCTCAACAAACCGTTGGATCATGGAATTTAGTCCCGATAAAAAGAAATTTTACTATATCCTTCAAAGGGATAATGTGATGAGATTTAAAGCAGAATTTAATCTTGAAAACTAAAAACAACAACAATAAATCATGAAAAGAATTTTAATTTTTCTATTAATCTTTGGATATTTTTCAGCCAATGCTCAAGAGCTAGGCACACTTAGCGTAGATAAAATTATGCGCGACCCCAAATGGATGGGTGTATCACCAAGCAACATTCAATGGGACAATAACAGTCGTACTATTTATTTTAACTGGAACCCAGATAAAGTTAAGGAAGACCCTCTTTATCAAATCTCAATTGATAACCCTAAGCCACAGCAAACAGCCGAAAACCAAAAGAAATCACTAAACAAAGGGTCTTTAAGTTATTCGAAAGACCGCTCAAAAGTGCTTTTTGAGCGCAATGGCGATATTTTTGTTGGAAATGTAAGCACGGGTCAAGAAAATGCAATCACCAATACTCTTGACAGAGAAAGCAATCCTGTTTTCTCGATGGATGAAACTAAAGTCTTTTTTCAAAGAGGAGAGAACTTATTCAGCATGTCACTAAATGGAGGTTCAATTGTACAGTTGAGCAATTTTACTCGTACTAAAAAACGTCCTGAAAGTCCTTTGAGTAAGCAAGATCAATGGTTAAGACAAGATCAAATTAATGAGTTTGACATCATCCAAAAGAAAAAAGAAGAACGCGAGGATAGGCTAGCAAAAAGCAAAGCAAATGCGGTAAAAGAGCCTAAAGAGTTTTATTTAGATGATCGTAGTAGTTTGGTAAGTGTGAAAATGAGTCCCGATGAAAAATACATCGCTTTCCGCTTAATGAAACGCCCTGAGGGCAATAAAAACACAATTGTTCCAAACTATGTAACTGAAAGTGGCTATACTGAAGATCTGAATACACGTACAAAAGTTGGTAATGCATTAGCACAAAATGAGAGCTATGTCTATGATTTAAAGCGAGATACTATTTATGCCTTAATTACTAAAGACATTCCGGGAATTAAAGATTTACCAGATTATGTAAAAGATTATCCAAAACAGCTTGAGGAAAGAAAAAAGAAGAATGAAGATCGTCAGGTTTCGGTAAACGGACCATTTTGGAATGCCGATGGATCGCAAGCAGTGGTGGTTGTTTCAGCTTTAGACAATAAAGATCGTTGGATCATGAAATTGGATCAAGCAAGTGGAAAGTTAAGTCTGCTTGACCGTCAGCGTGATGAGGCATGGATTGGCGGACCAGGCATTGGTGGTGCTTATGGTGGTGGAAATATTGGCTGGACCGATCTAAACACTATTTACTTCCAAAGTGAGGCAACGGGATATTCTCATATCTATACCATGAACCTAAAAACGGGTGAGAAAAAACAAATCACTTCCGGCAAATATGAAGTCCAAACGCTACAATTATCAAATGATAAAAAAAGCTTTTACTTCACAGCAAATATGGAGCATCCTGGAATTACCCACTTTTATAAAATCCCGGTTGTAGGTGGATCATCTGCTAAAATAAGCACTATGACTGGCGGAAATGAAGTGAGTCTTTCGCCAGATGAAAAGTGGCTCGCTATCAGACATTCTACTTCAAACAAGCCTTGGGAACTTTATATTCAAGAAAATAAATCAGGCGCAAAAGCTGAGCAGATAACCAATTCAGTAAGTAATGAGTTTAAATCTTATGCTTGGAGAGAGCCAGAAATGGTAAAATTCAGCAATCGCCATGGCGATGATGTGTATGCTCGTGTTTACAAACCAGAAAATCCAGCTCCATCTAAGCCAGCTGTAGTTTTTGTTCATGGAGCAGGTTATCTACAAAACGTTCACTATTGGTGGAGTCAGTATTTTAGAGAATACATGTTCAATAATTTACTAGCTGATAATGGCTATACCGTAATTGATATCGACTATACCGCAAGCTCTGGTTATGGACGGGATCATCGCACCGGAATTTATCGCCACATGGGTGGTAAAGACCTTACAGACCAAGTGGATGGAGTGAAAATGTTGGTTGAAAAATATGGTGTGAATCCAGAAAATGTAGGACTTTATGGTGGTTCTTATGGTGGATTTATCACTTTAATGGGATTATTCACTACTCCAGATGTATTCAAATCGGGTGGAGCTTTACGCTCTGTAACCGATTGGGCTCATTATAATCATGGATATACTGCCAATATTTTAAATGAACCCATTAACGATGAGCTAGCTTATAAAAGAAGCTCACCAATTTATTTTGCTGAAGGATTCAAAGGCAATCTTTTAATGGCACATGGAATGGTGGACGTGAATGTTCATTTTCAAGATATCGTTCGATTATCGCAAAGACTAATTGAGCTTAAAAAGGATAATTGGGAACTTGCTGTTTATCCTATTGAAGATCATGGTTTTATTGAGCCTTCGAGCTGGACTGATGAGTATAAGCGAATTTTTAAATTGTTTGAAAGCACATTAAAAAATAAGTAAAAACACATGCATAGTTTATTAAAGAAAGAAATACCAGAATAAAATTGTGGAAAACTTATTTGATACAAATAGCGAAAATTTGTAAATTTATAAAATAAAGGTTAATCACAATAAGGCTGTTTATCTGACATTAGTCAAACTCCTTACAACCATGCAGCGATTGTACATTGTAAGAAGGTTAAAAGCTTTCAATTTCATTTTTAAACTGTAATTTTTGGGAAAGCGGTCAGATTTTAAAATCTGACCGCTTTTTTCATTTTAGAGCTTTTTAACTTAGCCCATCAAAAATATTCCTACCAAGTTTTTCACGCCTAATCCCACAAAAAGCATTCTTTTTCTTTATTTTCGGTTTTTATGATTAACCAATTATGAATTTTCGCCAATTAGGATTTTATATTCTTTTTCTTATTCCTTTTAGCGTTTCTGCGCAAACATCGCCGCAATTTAATTCGGCAGAGCTTAAACTGGGACTTAAAAAATTAAATGTACTCGGATCTGCACTATATATTGCTGCTCATCCAGATGATGAAAATACTCGTTTATTAGCCTACCTCGCCAAAGAGAAGAAATTTAGAACGGGCTATTTATCGCTTACTAGAGGTGATGGCGGACAAAACCTCATTGGGAATGAGCAATCGGAATTATTGGGTTTAATACGAACTCAAGAATTATTGGCTGCACGACGGACAGATGGTGCGGAGCAGTTTTTTTCAAGGGCTATCGACTTTGGATTTTCTAAAACCTCCGATGAAACCTTTCGCATTTGGAATAAAGAACAAATTTTGGCTGATGCCGTTTGGGTAATCCGAAATTTTAAACCTGATGTAATTATTACGCGCTTCCCTGAAGATGCACGCGCCGGTCATGGTCACCATGCCGCATCAGCTATCATCGCAAGAGAGGCATTTATAGCTGCTGCCGACCCAAATCGTTTTCCTGAACAATTGAAATTTGTTGAGGTATGGTCGGCAAAACGCCTTTTTTGGAATACCTTTAATTTTGGAGGGTTAAATACCACGTCTAACGACCAAATAAAATTAGATGTAGGTGCTTTCAATCCACTACTGGGCAAGGGCTACGGCGAAATAGCGGCCGACAGTCGCACAAACCACAAAAGCCAAGGTTTTGGCAGTGCAAAACAACGGGGACAATCATACGAGTATTTTTCACATACTACCGGTGTGTCAGCTAAAGCAGATATTTTAGAAGATATTAACTCCAATTGGGACCGCATCCCAGGCGGAACAGAAATTAGTCGCATGATTACTCTCGCCGATAAGAATTTCGATATCGATAATCCCTCAAAATCTGTCCCGAGCCTAATTAATATCCTAAACGCTCTCGAAAAACTACCCAATTCTTATTGGAAAGAACAAAAATCGCAGGAATTAAAAGTCCTTATCGCGGGAGCGGCAGGATTATGGTTCGAAAGTTACGCTAGCGAGCCCACACATGCCCTTGGCGACCAAATTAAGCTTCGCCACGATATTGTTGTTCAATCCGATGTATCGATTAACCTGAGTGCTATAAATGGGCAAAAACAGGAAATTGAACTTAAAAATGGTGTGCTCAAAAATATTGAAGGAATTGCTGCTGCAGAAGCCATAACTGAACCCTATTGGCTTTTAAACAATCATGAATTAGGCACCTTCCAAGTCAAGGATCAACACTTAATTGGGAAAGCTGAAAATCCAGCTCCCATAACTGTAAAATTCACATTTAATATTGCCGGGAAAGAAATTAGCTATGAACGTGCTGCGATGTATAAATCTACAGATTTAGTTAGAGGAGAAGTCTACCAACCTCTTGTTATTGCCCCAGCAATTACAGCAACTATCTCCGAAAAAGCCTTTGTATTCATTGGAAATACGCCCAAAAAAGTTCAAGTTCAATTAAAAAGCTTCCGCAATGCAAGCAAAGGAACTGTTATTCCGGAGGTCCCTCGTGGTTGGACAGTTAAGCCCCAAAAATTTATAATTGAACTCCTTAAAAAGGGTGATGAGAAAGCAATTGAATTTGAAATAATCCCAACAGAAGCTTCAGAAGCTGGGAATTTTGCAATCAATATCCAAACGGAACAGGGAATCTCTAACCGAGGAAATAAAGTGATTAACTATGAACATATTCCTCTTCAAAACTTATTCCCTATTGCAAAAGCAAAAATTGAACGAATCGAATTACAAACAAAAGGTAAAAAAATAGGCTATTTGGCGGGGGCTGGCGATTTAATTCCAGAGTCACTGCAACAAGTTGGTTTCCAGGTAAATACACTTAGCGAAGCCGATGTAATGAATGGAAATCTTTCGCAGTATGATGCCATCATTGCTGGAGTACGTGCCTATAACGTAAATGAACGATTAAGTTTAATGCAGCCAAAACTGATGGAATATGTAAAAAATGGCGGGACATATTTAGTTCAATATAACGTTAGTTCGCCACTTTTGGTTGATAATATCGGCCCTTATCCTTTTAAAATTTCTCGTGATCGCGTTACAGAAGAAAATTCCGCAGTAACATTTTTAGAAAAAGATCACCCAGTTTTAAACTATCCTAATAAAATTACGAGCAAAGATTTTGAAGCTTGGGTACAAGAAAGAGGTTTATACTTTTTAACATCATTAGACCCAAATTATAAGCGGATTTTAAGCATGAACGATCAGGGAGAATCGCCAAAAGATGGATCATTAATTATTACCGATTATGGTAAAGGCAGATTTGTTTATACTTCTTTGGCATTTTTTAGGGAATTACCTGCCGGCATACCCGGAGCATACAGATTATTTGTAAATTTGATCACTAAATAAGAATAAAATGAAAAGCGAAAACACCTCAATTTATTACATTGTTCCAGCGGTAGTTTGCGGTATTGCAACTGCATGCGTAGTGACCGGTTCTGTAGCTTATATGGTTTTAGGCGCAGTTTTGGGATTACTTTCTGCAGGTTTCTGGATGAATGTTGTTGTTCCAAAAGATGGAGAAGCCTAATCAGGATCCCATTCCATTTGTTAAGACTTGGAACCAGTTTTATATTCTATTGATTATTTGGCTGGTTCTATTGATTGCACTATTTTATCTGTTCACAAAGACTTTTGAATGAGCGGCATAGATTGGTTAGTACTTTTTTTGACCCTTTTTGTAATTGTCGCTTATGGCATTTATAAAAGTCGCGGTACCCAAAATATAGATGGTTTTCTCCTCGGAAATAAAGCTTTTCCTTGGTATAGTGTAACCCTTTCGGTAATGGCGACACAAGCTAGTGCCATTACTTTTCTTTCGGCACCCGGATTAGCATTCTCCTCAGGAATGTCTTTTGTGCAATTTTACTTCGGATTGCCGCTAGCCATGATTGTGCTCAGCATCACCTTTGTTCCCATATTTCATAAATTAAAAGTTTATACCGCCTACGAATTCCTCGAGAAACGATTCGACCTAAAAACTAGAGCTTTAACAGCCTTCTTATTTCTCGTGCAACGTGGTTTATCGACAGGAATTACCATCTATGCACCATCCATCATTCTCTCTACAATTTTAGATATTGATACTACTTATACCACATTGTTTATTGGTGGATTAGTGATCACTTATACCGTTTATGGTGGCACAAAGGCAGTTTCTTATACCCAAATGCTGCAAATGACGGTTATTTTTTCGGGATTATTAATTGCCGGAATACTAGTTGTGAAGCTCTTACCAGAAAGCATTGGATTTGGAAAAGCCTTGCAAATTGCAGGCAAAATGGGACGTACCAATGCCATTGATTTCTCTTTCGACTGGAATAATCAGTACACCGTTTGGAGCGGATTAATTGGCGGTTTCTTTCTGCAATTATCCTATTTTGGGACGGATCAAAGTCAGGTGGGTAGATATTTAACAGGTTCATCGATTGGACAAAGTCGCTTGGGTTTATTAATGAACGGATTAGTAAAAATCCCGATGCAATTTTTAATTCTGCTCATTGGGGTTCTCGTTTTTACCTTTTATCAATATCATCAGCCACCCGTTTTCTTCAATAGTTATGAGTTAGGGAAACTAGAAAAGAGTGCATACAGCGCTGATCTTCAAAAAATAAAGAATGATTATTCGAATGCATTTACCGAAAAACAAAAGGAAATAAACCGTTTAGAGCTCGCTTTAGATGCGAAAGATGAAAAGGCTATAAATACTCAAAGAACGATTCTAGCAGCCGCAGATAAGAAAACAAAAGAAATTAGGCAGCAGGCTGTTGATTTGATGAAGAAAAATGACCCCGAAGCCGAGACAAACGATAATAATTATGTTTTTCTGAGTTTTGTTACGAAATATCTTCCTCAGGGATTAATCGGTTTGCTCATCGCGATTATTTTCCTGGCCTCCATGGGATCCACGGCAAGTGCATTGAATTCATTAGCTTCAACTACGGTGGTTGATATTTATAAGCGATTAATTAATCAAGAGGCTTCCGATGAGAAATACCTCTCCGTTTCGCGTTGGCTAACTATTGCTTGGGGAATTTTAAGCGTTTTTATGGCATTATTTGCCAGTAAAATGGGAAATCTACTCGAGGCCGTTAATATTTTAGGTTCACTATTTTATGGAACCATTTTGGGTATCTTTTTAGTAGCTTTTTATTTCAAAAAGATTGGTGGTTCTGCTACATTTATTGCTGCCATAATCACCGAAATCATCATTTTCACCTGCTGGATGATGGATGCCATGGCTTTCCTTTGGCTAAATGTTGTGGGATGCGCTTTGGTGATTCTAATAGCCCTAATTTTACAACGATTCCAGAAGAAGGCTTTAGAAGAAGCAGCGTTTTAACAATTATAAATTGTGATCATTCTTTGATTTTATCCTTTTGCTGAAAAAAACATCAAAAAAGTAGAGCACAACAATTATATCTACAAAAACAAAGAGATTAATTAAAAAGCTGTAAGAACTACTATCAAGGGCAAATTGGGGAATGGTAAATTCAAACCAGTCTGTTTCTGACGACTGGCTCCACTCTATTTTAAAGAATAGGATTCCTAATACAAATAAGATTGCGGATAAAAAAAACACGGCGATACCATTGATAAACCATTTACCAAGCAATGATTTTTGAGGTACCGGGCTATGTTCTAACTGGATTTTTTCCATCAAATTACGACCAAAGCTCATAGATGGTTCATCGAGGTCGAGTGCAGAAATTTGAAGATGAATTGACTTTATTTCCTCAAAAAGTGAAAGAAACTCAGCATCTGACTTCAATAATTGCTCAATAAGTTTTTTTTCCTCAACAGAAACATGTCCATCAAGATAATTCCAGATTATTTGTTCAAAGTTGTTCATAATAAGTCCCTCACTTCCTGCTTTAATATTCCTTCAATTTTTTCTCTAAGTCGCTGTCTTGCTCGATGCAATTTTACTTTTACAGTATTTGATTCCATGCCCAGAGCCTGGGCAATCTCTTCTAGCGACTGCTCACCTTGATAAAAAAGGGTAATAATTGCCGCATCTATGGTCGATAATTGAGAAATCGCCAAATTCACAAATTGCATTTTCGATTTATGTTCGACATCAATTATTGTATGATCAGATGAATAAGCTTCTAATTGAATAAGGCTTGTTTCATCGTCAATAGATTGTGTATCAAGCCTTTTCTTTCTCAAGAAAGTCATTGTTGTAGTATAAACTATACTGTAGAGCCAAGTACTAAATTTAGAATTCTGCTTAAAGGTATGTAAAGCTCGAAAAGCCTTGATGAAACTATCCTGAGCGATTTCCTCGGCATCTTCACGGCATTTAGAAAACCTCAAAGCAAGCGTAAATACAAATCGCTGATGCTGCTTAATGATTTGGGCATAAGCCATCTTATCACCTTGCAGCACCTGGCTAATTAAGTCTATATCTGATTTATCGTCTCGCATTAATCATGTTGTGTGACGCCATTTAGGATCTTTAGGTTACATACTGTAGAAAATAAAAAAACAATAATGAGATGTAACCTCTTTGAAAAGCGAGTAGTCTTAGTTTATAGATTCGACGAATGCACAAATTTGTAAACAATAATTAAAATACATTAATATGAATGAAGAAATTTTTATACCCATTTTATTAGGTTTAGGCCTATTCGCAACAATTTTTGGAGTGAGATATCTCCAAAATCAAGAAAATATGTTAATGATACAAAGCGGGATGGATCCAGGGATACGCAGGCCTAAAGGACCAACCTTCATAGCTCTTAAAATAGGTTTATTATTAATTGGAGCTGGACTTGGGCTATTTACAGCATTTGTGCTTGATAATACCATTTTGAACTTTGATGAAAATGGAAATAACCCAGCAATTTATTTTGCCTTAATAGCTGTTTTTGGAGGACTAGGGCTCTTTATTTCTCATTTAATTGAGATGAAAGAAAACAAAGAGAAATAAAAATTATAAGTTAAATAATCCCAATAGAGAATTTATCTCTTTTGGGATTATTTTTATGTTTTCGGAATAATCGCAACAGTTAACCTACTCACGCAAGTCATTTTCCCACGCTGATCGTATAATTTTATACCCCAAACATGGTTTTTCCCGCCAATATGAATGGGGGTACAAATTCCAGTTACAAAACCTGATTTTACAGGCCTTAAGTGATTGGCATTGACTTCTAAACCTACTCCAATATATTTTTCAGAATTTACTACCAAATTGGAGGCTACACTTCCCAGCGTTTCGGCAAGAACTACCGAAGCACCACCATGTAAAATGCCATAAGGCTGTCTTGTTTTTTCATTTACAGGCATGCGCGCAGATAAAGAATCTGGCGTAATTTCAGTAAATTCAATTTCTAGCACCTCTCCGATATGGCCTTTTGGGCGTCCGTTTAAATCTTCTAGACTAAATTCTTTCGCCCAAATCATAAATATCTTTCTTTTAAGATTCTTTGGTGATGATTCACATGACCTGCTAAAATATAAATCAAAGCACGAACACTAATCGGTCTATCATTTGAAATTCCTGATTGATTTAACTCCAATTCATTAAAAGAATTTAGCAAATACATGGTTGATTTCCGAACTACAATAAACTCATCCACAAGACTTTGCAAAGAACGATCGGCAAAATGAGCGTATTTTACATAATCATTTTCATCAAATCCCGGCAATGCAGTGCTATCCTGACGAGCAAAACGTAATGCGCGATAAGACATAATTCGCTCTGTATCAATAACATGACCTATAACTTCTTTAATGGTCCATTTGCCTTCAGCATAGGCATAAGAAGCCTTTTCTTCCGAAACAGCATTTAAAAATTTAGGAAATGAGTCGAGTTGCTGTTCTAGCTCTGCCAAAACATCATCACCTACGGTATCAATATATCCCTTATAAAAAAGGGGGAATTCATCAGCTTGTGGTCGTTGGTTCATAAGTCATATTACTTTTTAAAACAATGCGGAAAGTGGTGCCCTTTCCAATTTCAGAGTCCTTCACAGAAACGCTTCCTTGGTGGTAATTCTCAACAATACGCTTGGTTAGTGAGAGCCCCAAACCCCATCCCCGTTTCCTCGTGGTATATCCAGGTTGGAAAACGGTATCGAAATCTTTTTTCGGTATTCCTGAGCCGGTATCAGTAATATCAATAAATACCTGTTCTTTTACTAAGTTCTCCTTAACCTCAATTTTGATAATACCTTCATTATCAATGGCATTCACGGCATTTTTTAGAATATTTTCAATCACCCAATCAAACAGGGGAACGTTTACCAAGGCTTCTACTTGTTTATCACCAATCAAAATAAATTGAATCTTATCACTTACTCTGACTTTGAAATAATTAACATACTCTTCAACCACATCATACACCACATGGTTGTGCAAAATAGGTTTGGAGCCAATTTTTGAAAATCGATCTGCAACAGTTTCTAAGCGCTTCACATCGTTTTCCATCTCCAAAATCATCGAGTCATCTGATAGGTTAAACTTCGATTTTAAGAGTTCTACCCAGGCCATTAAGGATGAGATTGGCGTTCCCAATTGATGGGCGGTTTCCTTAGCCAAACCCACCCACACTTGATCTTGTTCCGATTTACGCGACGAATTAAAAACGCCATAGGCAATCAATAAAAATATAGCAATAAGCGAAAGCTGAATGTAGGGAAAGACCTTTAACTGGGTAACTAAAATGGAATCTTTGTAGTACACAAACCACTTTTCATTACTTAGGTTATTAAGCTCCAGAATTATCGGTTCAGGATGCTGAGCCTTCATTGCCTTGAGCTGATTTTTAAAATATTTAGGATCGTATTTTTTCTTTGAGTCGGCCTCCAGGTCGAAATTGGTTTTTGTACTATCGAGTCCGCGCCAAGTAACAATATTTTCTGCCGAATCTACCACAATTGCAGGCACACTTAAGCTATCCCGAATGCTATAAATAAAGCTAATGTATTCGTCGTTTACATCCGGCATGGCGATAATACTTTGCGTACTTCTTGCCCATAATTCGGCCCTAGTACGCTCTGCAGTGGATATATTTCGAACGAGGTAATTGGTGTACCACAGTGATGCACCTGCAATTAGGATTGCAAAACCGAGCAAAATAAACTTCCAGCGACGTTTCCTTTGATATGGATTCATATTCTTCAGCAAATTACGAAAGGAAATGCAATTGTAAAGGCTAAATGATGGAAAATTTAGTTTAATCCAGCAAAAGCATACCTAATTGTGAAAGGATTAAGATCGTATAAGCAACAATGATAACATTATTTTATCTTTGCGCCATGCCTGATATCACTAAAAAAGTAAGAGTACGTTTCGCCCCAAGTCCTACGGGTGGTTTACACCTTGGAGGGGTAAGAACAGTTTTATTTAATTATTTATTTGCCCGCAAGCATGGTGGCGATTTTATCCTGAGAATTGAGGATACCGACCAAAGTCGCTATGTAGAGGGTGCAGAACAATATATTTTAGACTGCCTCGCTTGGTGCGGATTAAATCCGGATGAAGGTCCACAAAACGGCGGGCCCTTTGCTCCATACCGCCAAAGTGAGCGCAAAGCAAACTATAGAGTTTACGCCGAACAATTGGTGAAGGATGGTTATGCATATTATGCATTCGACACGCCAGAAGAACTAGATGCGCAAAGGCAAATAACGCCTAATTTCCGCTACGGGCATGAGAATCGTGGTTTTTTACGCAATTCTTTAAATCTCTCTGCCGAAGAAACTAAGTCGCTCCTTGACCAAGGTACAGCACATGTAATCCGCATTAAAGTACCAGCAGATGAGACGGTTCACTTTGTAGATATGATCCGTGGCGATGTGAGTTTCGATACCAATCTAGTGGATGATAAAGTACTTTTAAAGGCCGATGGTATGCCAACCTATCATTTAGCAGTGGTTGTTGACGATTATTTAATGAAAATTAGCCATGCCTTTAGGGGCGAAGAGTGGCTTCCTTCAGCCCCTGTTCATATTCTTTTATGGGAATATTTGGGTTGGAAAGCAGATATGCCACAATGGGTGCATTTACCCTTGATTTTAAAGCCTGATGGCAATGGTAAATTAAGTAAGCGCGATGGCGACAGGCTAGGATTTCCAGTTTATGCAATGAACTGGACTGATCCGAAGACTGGTGAGACAACCCGTGGTTTCCGTGAGATGGGTTACCTTCCTGAGGCATTCGTAAATATGCTTGCCCTGCTAGGATGGAATGATGGAACTGAGCAGGAAATTTTCAGCATGGATGAATTGATTGAAAAATTCAGCATTGAAAGGGTTAGTAAGGCAGGCGCAAAATTCGATTTTGAGAAAGCAAAATGGTTTAACCACGAATATATTAAGAAGGCTGAAATTGCTGATATTAAAGGACAGGTACTAACTATTCTTAAAGAAAAAGGTATTCAATTAGCTGATAATGAGTATTTTGAGAAGGTGTTGGCTGCAGTAAAAGAGCGTATGACTTTCCTTCAAGATTTCTGGGAACAAGCCTCTTTCTTTTTCGAAGCACCAGAAAGTTTCGATATCAATGCAGTAAAACCGAAATGGAGCGATGCTAAAACAGAATTTTTTAAGGAGCTTATCCAATGTTATGAAGCAGTAATTGCAGAAGGTGCTTGGGAAAGTGTAAACCTTGAAAATATCTTCAAATCATTAGCGGAAGAAAAAAACATCAAGGCAGGCGAATTAATGCTTCCCTTCCGAGTGATGTTGGTAGGTGGAAAATTCGGTCCCGCAGTATTTGATATATCCGTATTAATTGGTAAAGAAGAAACAATCAAAAGAATTAATAAAGCTTTAATTGCTTTCACAGAATAGAAATTCTTCTAATAAAAAAATGAAGGCTAATCATTGATTTGATTAGCCTTTTTTGTTTTGAATTGCTTTTGGGAAAATGATAAAGAGTGAAATAATAGAGAATGATTATAAAAAATAGCCTAAAGTTTATTCAAAGAGGAAATCGAGTAGAATTTAATTATCAAAAGGAATGAAAAAGATGCTTTACCGTTAAATAGAAAATTAAACACATTGAGAACTGTTTTTCCCTTTTTATCCTAATTTGATCATTAAAAAAATGACCAAATTCAATCCTAATAAACATCACCGTAGATCGATACGACATAAGGGTTACGACTACTCGCAATTAGGACTTTATTTCATAACGACAAATTGCCAAAATAACATTTATAGGTTTGGGGATGTTGAAAACGAAGAAATGAAATTGAACGAATATGGCAAAATTGCACATGAAGAATGGATAAAATTAGCCGATAGATTTCCAAATTTTGAATTGGATACATTTCAAATAATGCCAAATCATATGCATGGAATAATTTCATTAACGAATATAAATCCAGTCGTAGGGGCGGGGTTCACCCCCGCCCTTTCCAATAATAATTTTAATAATAGGGCAACCGCAATTAACGGCACAGGATTCACCCCCGCCATTTCGTTAAATCAAAATGATTTAAGGGCGACCGCGAGGGTCGCCCCTACGGCCACCGCAACAATAGGCGATATCATTTGTGCATATAAATCATTAGTTGCAAATGCCTGTTTAGACATCTATAAATCAAAAAATGAACAGATGGGAAAATTTTGGCAAAGAGATTATTATGACATCATTATTCGAAATGAACAATCTTATTTACAGATATCAAATTATATTGAAAACAATCCAAAAAATTGGAAAAAAGATAAATTTTATCGGAAATAAATTAAACAATTGAACATCGTCGAATCAACCGTAGGGGCGGGGTTCACCCCCGCCCTTTCCATTAATAATAATTTTAATTTTTTATATAGGGCAACCGCAATTGACGGCACAGGGTTCACCCCCGCCCTTTCCATTAATAATAATTTTAATTTTTATTAATGGGCGACCGCGAGGGTCGCCCCGACAACGACAACGACAACGACAACGACGATGACAACGACATCAAAGAATTAATATTTTAAACCTCCGATCTAAGCACCTCCAAAGGAGGTCTATTCAATATCCCTCTACTGTTAAATAGACCTATAATTACGGTTAATGAACAAATCAATAAAAACAGTAAAATTATTGGCAGCATTTCTGGCTGAAAGCTAGTTTCAAAACTAAATACTGCCAATGCCCAACTGGCTAAAAGCGATAAAATTATTCCCGCACCTGCTGCCAAAGCACCGAGGAAGAAATATTCTAATGCTGTAATAATTAATATTTGCTTGCGACTAGCGCCAATGGTTCGGAGTAATACACTTTCTCTAATTCGTTGATATTTACTGATTAAAACCGATGAAATCAGCACAATTAATCCCGTAATGATGCTAAAAGCAGCCATAAAACGAATTACAAAGCCCATTTTATCCAAAATTTCATCGAGAACACTCAAAACTAAGCCAAGGTCAATCATAGAAATATTTGGAAATGTACGAACTACCGCTTGTTGATATTTTGCAGAAACCTCATTACTAGGAACTTGCGTTAAAAGCACATGAAACTGAGGTGCAGCTTCAAGCACACCAGCAGGAAAAATTAAGAGAAAATTAGTCTGAATACGATTCCAATCCACCTTTCTAGTACTTCCAATAATCGCCTTCAAAGGCGCTCCCTGCACATTAAATTTAAGCTCATCACCTACCTTAACGCCAATTCGACGGGCATAGGCATCCTCAATCGACACATAAATTGGCTTTCCTGATTCCACTTTGCCAGTCCATTCACCTTCTATAATTTCTTCCGAATCGCTTAAGCTATCGCGATAGGTAACGCGGAATTCACGATCTAAAGCACGGATAGCAGCCTTATTTAAACTATCCTTCTTTAAGTCAGTAGCATTACGACCATTAATTTCAGTGATGCGCAGATTTACAATTGGAACCTGCTGAATAACAGGGAGATTCATGCTTTTGGTGAGATCTGCCACGGCCACTTTTTGATCAGTTTGAATATCAAAAAGCACCATATTGGGCTGATTTTTACTTGATGAAAGCGTGACACTATTGATTAAAATTCCCTGAACAAAAAACAAAGTGCTAATAAAGGCCGTCCCCAGACCGATTGAAACCACTAAAATTAAAGTCTGATTATTCGGTCTGAACAAGTTTGCGAATCCCTGACGCCATAAATAACTCCATGAACTAGGAAAAAAACGACGTGCTAACCACATCAAAGCATAAGCTAGCGCAGCCAAGACCAAAAATGCGAAAAAAACACCACCAGTAAAGAAAAAGGTCTGTTTCAGAGAGCTCATCTGCAAATAGCTAAAGCCGAAAACAAATAGCACAATTAAGAAATACACCAACCATTTGAGCGGATCTTTAAACAAGGATGTTTCCTGAAAAGATAGACGCAAAGTGTTTAACGGCGAAATATTCCGGACCGATACCAAGGGCAAAAGCGCAAACAAAATAGAGATGATTAGTCCCAAAATAATGCCCTGAGCAATGGCAAGCCAGGAAACGGTTGCAGTAATTTGGACCGGCAAAAAATCAGCTAAGACTGCCGGCAAAACCTGCTGAATAAGTGTTCCAAGTAAAGCACCCAATGTAGAACCAATAAATCCGATGCCAATAATTTGAATCAAATAGATGAAAAATGCTTGTTTCGAGCTAGCACCGAGGCATCGCAGAATAGCGATGGTATTTATCTTTTCGCGGATGTAAATATGAATAGCACTGGCAACACCAATACATCCCAAAAGAAGAGCGATGAAACCCACTAAAGCCAGAAATTCGGTAAGATCCTCAAAAGAACGCCCTGTATTCTCCTTGCGCGATTCAATCGTTTCATAGTCAAGCTCCGCTTTCTCGAATTGAGGTTCTAATTTTTTTGCTATTTTCTTAATATCAACACCTTCCGAAAATTTATAATAGTAATTATAAGTGATACGACTTCCCCTTTGTGAAAGCCCCGTTTGCTCTAAATAGCTCAAAGGAATATAAACGATGGGCGCTACGGAAGAAGCGAAACCCGTCTGACCTGGAGCTTTATTGAGTACACCTGCAATTTCAAAGCTAAGTTCACCCACTTTAATTGAATCACCCACTTGTGCATTAAATTGGAGCATGAGGGTCTTGTCAACGAGGGCTGTTTGGCTTTCACGAAAAGTGCGGCTGGCAGTCGCGGGACTAGTCTCAATTTCGCCATAGTAAGGATATTGACCAGAGAGTGCTTTTACACTAACTAATCGAGTTCCTCCACTCTTTGGGAAATAAATCATGGACGCAAAAGCGCGTTCTTCGGAACGTTCATCTCCTAATCCTTGGAGTAATTTTAAGGCATTGGGAGCTACTGCTTTATTGGTTTCTACAACTAAATCGGCACCCAAAAGACTTTTGGCCTGCGAATCGATGTCCTTTTTAAGATTGTACTCAAAAGAATAAATAGCAACTAAGGCCGCAATTCCGAGAATGATGGAAGAAATAAAAAGGAATAAACGGGAGCGGTTTCGGCGACTATCGCGCCAAGCCATAAGCAAAAGCCATTTGACATTCATAGCCGTGCTTTTTTCTGTAGTAGGACTCAAATTAAGCTCCGACATGATTCAAATTTTGACTGTTTGTACGTTCATCGGAAATTAAAGAACCACCTTTGATGCGGAGAATTCTTTGTGTTTTTGAGGCTAGATCTAAATCATGCGTTACTAAAACGAGCGTTGTTCCAGCCTCCTTATTGAGGTCGAAAAGCAATTTTACCACCTTTTCGCTGGTTTCCGCATCAAGATTTCCAGTTGGTTCATCAGCAAATAATATTTTAGGCGAATTGGAGAAAGCACGAGCTAAAGAAACACGCTGCTGCTCGCCACCTGAAAGCTGACTTGGGTAATGGTGGCCTCTATCTGCTAAACCAACCTTCTCGAGTAAAGCTTCCGCACGCGGACGGATATGCTTTTCGCCTCGAAGCTCCAAAGGAACCATTACATTTTCGAGGGCGGTAAGGGTGGGAAGAAGCTGAAAATTTTGGAAGATAAATCCCACATATTGATTACGCACATGTGCGCGCTCATCCTCATTCAGATGATCTAAACGAATATGGTTAAGCTCCACAATTCCTGAACTTGAACGGTCTAAACCAGCACAAAGACCGAGAAGAGTAGTTTTTCCACTACCTGAGGGACCAACAATGGCGCAGGTAGAACCCGCCTCAATAGCAAAATTAATATCATCTAAAACGCTAAGTGTTTTTCCGCCACTTTTATAGGTTTTACTTAGGTTTTGAATGTTTAGGATATTATCGACAGGCATAATTTTTATTTATTGATCAGCTTTTGCAAAATAAGCAAAATGAGGGGCTTGAAATGTAAAAATCATCTCATATTATTGAATGTGAGGGATGATGCAAATATTATGCCTGTGTAGGAATTTGGAATGGTCAAAGCCAGCATACCGTCATTTCGAACATGCCACACTAATCGCCCTATTAACTTTTAATGTCTGGCATGGAGAAATCTCATGCTATGAAACACCTAGCTTGAAACTAGCACAAATCAATAATGAGATTTGAAATCAAAATGAGATTTCTCCACTCATCACGATCACAGTAAAAAAAGATGTCTCTAGACGAGTGTTCGAAATGACGGCCATAATTCACATTATGAAGTAAAAGAATATCACCCTGAACTCGATTCAGGGCCTCCAATCAGCACGATTCTAGTTGAGAGTTCGAAATGACGGGTTAGCAATCCCCAAGCCCTACCTCCCCCAAAGCCCCCTCTTATTCAACCTAGCTTCACGTTGCAGCTTCACGAAATAATCAGCGTATTTTACGTTCGGCGGAATAGTCATAACCGAAGCATAGCCATTTTTGACTAAATGAGCATTTAAAAATGTGCCATCTTCTAAATAAACATAAGCCAAGGCTCTGCCATAACGGTCTTTGGGAGCAACATCATAAACCAATCTTACTCTTTTATTGCTGAGGAATTTTATAAGATAATTCTTTGCCTCTTTCCCGAAATATTCCACATCCTTACGATTCGTTTTACGTGATTCGGGTGCATTTACCCCAATTAATCTGATTTTTAGTCCCTTAGCCACTCCATTATCAATCCAAAAAGTATCTCCATCAACAATCTTTTTTATGCTATAAAGCTTGCTTTTATTTGGCTGCGAACTAGCAATTTCTGTATCAGGAATATTTGAACAAGCAATAAAAACTGGGGCGGTAAAAAGAAGGAAAAGGAGGAAGATTTTGGGGAAGATGGATTTCATGTAAGTTTAAAGATTTCTAAGCAATTGACAATGTAAATAAAAACAATTCAAATATCCTCCAATCTATCTCCAAGAATCAGCATTTGATTTCCATTATCCAATGTATAGTGAAACTCTGATAGGATTTCATGATAAGTAGAGTTAAATTTTTCAATTAGCATACCTTTTTGAAGATTTGACCTCCCGATGGGTGGAAGATTATCTGGCCAAATTAATGTGCTTTTATAAAGTTCAAAATTGCTTAAGAGCCATTCTTTCTCATTGAAAGGAGGAGAATTGATTTCTACGAGGGCTTGGAGGTATGGGGAGTCGTCGTGCATTGCTACCAAAAATAAAATATTTTAGAAGGGGTTTATATTCAGATGTAAGCAATCATCGCTTTCTCTAATTTCAAGACTAAGCCTTGGGTGCAGATGTACCTCATCAAAAAATTCATAATGCATCCAATTTTTATCTTTTGAATCAGGGTATATTAGTTCAAAATGCAATTTGCCAGTGGATGTTTTTCTTGAATTAGCAATTAATAAAACGGATTTATGTTATTTCAATTTCTTTTTATCCTTTGCAGGTGGTAAAAAGTTCTCGCCAGTTACCACACTTTTACCCGTGTTTGCTTCTAATTCTTTTCTTGCATTTTTGGCAACAGCACCTCCTTTTTTACTAGCAACAGCATTCTCCTCTAATCCTTTTGCCTTTTCGGTTTCTGCTATTTGCCTGGTAGAAAGTTCTGCCAAGGCTGTGAAAATAAGTTCGGCTTCACTCATATGATCTCTTAGGTTTTGAGATTTTAAACCTTTTAAATCCTTGTGTTTCTTTACGGTTAATCCTGTCCATTCTTGGTGAATGATATTGGTTAATGCCGCAAACTCATCTCCTTTTTTTACGCCACTTTCTTGCCAGTAATCGGTTAGCTTATTGCGTGTTTCCTGACCCGTCATTCGTTGCTGAATCCATTTTTCGCTTCTGCCTAGTTTTTGCCAGTTTTCTCTAGCTCTGTCTATGCTTTGGCTCGGGTCATTTATTTCTTGCATCCGCTCATAGCCTACTTTGGCAAGCCATTGCTTAAAGGGTTCGGCTTTGGGAGAAGGGATAGACTGGATGATGCGGAATATATCTTTAACTGTTCCGGCTAAGGTTTTTCTTATTTTACCATTGGTAAGCATTTCTACCTGGGGACAATTTGTCCCTATGTAGCTTCCCAATTCGGAATCTCGCTTTCTAAGCTTTTTTAAATAGTCAGTTGGGTTTACTGAATCTGTAAGTGCTTCAATAATATCAACAACCGAAAAATACCATTGTTCTTCTTTTTCGTTCCAAAGTGAACGAATCTTTTTTTCTTCAAATAATTTGATGGCGTTTTCCTTGTTCATATCTCGTGATTTTATGCGTTTTCCACAATCTTTATTTCCTCCTCCGTCAATTCATGTAAATCGTTAAGCCTTGAAACGATTTGAATTTTTTAAATTCTTTCAATTTTTCTTTTAAGATACGTTTTTCGAACGAAAACACGAGCAATTTGTGGCTAATTATTTGTTGATTTAGTAAGAACTAATTTCAAAAAATCAAAACATAAACCAATTGATTTATTTATCGGAAAAAGCTGTGCTTTTTTTATAAAGACTGCAATGTTTCATCCTAATTAATCCGTAGAGGAGCCTCAACTAGCGATTGTAAGGAGTCTGAAGAACTTATTATTGAATAATCCGTAGACAGCGCTGCGCTGAAGTCTACATACAGTGAATGATCTAATTTATTACTTTTAATTGCAATAAAGCTTAAATAAGATTATAAATAAAGTTCTTTACTATTTATTGCCCATCACTCCACATATTCAAAATAAGATGCTTTGAGTTCTTTATTATACAAAAGCTTAATTTTAATAATCTTGCCTTCTTCCAAATAAGCCCTCCAAGAAGTATCGGAAATAATTACGTATTGTTTATTAAATTCTTCCACTTGTGCATTTAATCCACCAACATTTTCCATAATCTGAATCATGTAATTAATTTGATGGGTTTCTTTGTCAAAATAATAAACATAAGTTCCGAAATCACCTTCAAAACTTGTGTATTTTGTGCCGCTATCGTTCAACTCAATTATAAATTTATCTTCGGGATACAATTCTTGTAATTCACTTAATCTTAATCCTAAATGAATTTGTGCATCACATAAAAAAGGTATAAAAAACAGAATTACAAAAAGTAGCTTTTTCATTTATTAGAATCTTTATTGTTTTTTTAAACAATTAATTACCTCACCCCACCAACCACCATCCCACAATCCCTAAAAACACCAATCCCCCAAGCGCTATAAAAACCTGCAAACCCACATAAGCACAGCGAATTCCAAAATCAATTGTTTCATACAGATCTTCCTCTGTCTTTGCAAATTTTAAATAGCCAAGAAATGCTCCAAGAGCAATCATTGGCATAAGTACCATAAACCAGATCATATTAAAAATTTATTGAACACCATCTTAATCCATGTTTATGCTTAAGAAGATATATAGAAAAATATTATATCATTAAGCTCTGATTTTAAAGCACATATACTCAGAAATATGGCTTTAAACACAAATAAATTGGATTGCACAAAAATCTTTTATTTTGAGTAGATATACTTACGGGAATCCGTAAAAGAAGAAATTGTTGATAATTTTCCCCGAAATTTGTATTTGCTAGGACTGGCAGGATTCAAAAAGAATAGGATAAACACCGAAAAAGCCATTTTGAGAAATAGACCTTTTGACAAATTTTTACAAAAAAAATTATGAGATTAAATTTAAGATAATTTTATATCACCCCAATATCCTTACAAAAAGCAATTAGCTGCTCATTATTATTAAAGCTTAAAACTTCCTTCATATAGTTTAAACGCTTCTCAACACTGCTTAGTCCGGAAGGTTTAATTTTCTTTGCCTTTAAATGAGTTGGAATATCTTTTTGTAAAACACCTTTAGATAGCAAACTTATTAATATGATATCAAACTCCTTAAATTCATAAGCATTACTGTATTGAATTGAGCGTCTCAATGAAGCACTTAAATAGGTTTTTTGATTGCAAATAGCATCAAATGCTTGCTTAAGTTCGGTTACGTCGCGGCGAGCTTTTCGCACAAATGCATTGATATTCAATTCTTTAAATAAATTATCAATGATAGCTCCTTTGCTCTCGGCAGAAAATACAAGTACCTTAATATTAGGCTGCAATTCTTTTACTGCCTTAATTAATTCAGTACCTGTACCAATTGTTTGAGGAATCTCATCTTCTTCAAAAGATAGGTCGGTTATGAGCAAATCATACTCATTACCTGTTTTTAAAGCATGATTGATACGCTTAAGTGCATCATCACAATAATAAACATGGTCATTATTCAAACAACCGAAATCCTCTAATGCTTTCCTAATCGAAATATTAGAACTTTCATGATCTTCAGCAATAAGAACCTTTTTGAACATAATTTTTAAACCTTGATAGGAATCATTAACTGCACGTTAAGTCCGCCACTTGTACTGGTTCCAAAATTAATATTACCATTTATGCTATTAATACGGTTTCCCGTATTTGATAAACCATTCTTAAATTTTATGCCATTGGAGATTCCAATGCCATTATCTGTGTAATAAATAAAAATTTTATTGCCTTTGAGTTCAAATCTGATGGCTACATGAGTCGCACGACTGTGTTTTCTCATGTTTACCATTAACTCTTGAAGCACCTGTTTTATCTCAAATTGATCTTCTGCTGGCATATATTTCCAGAGTTCATTCGTATTTCCAACAATCACCACTTTGGTTTCTTCAGAAGCAAATGAGACTAATAATTCGCGGATTGAGTTTTCAAAATTACTTTCATCAGCTGCTTTCGCTAAAACTTCATAAGAAATATCTCGGGAGCGCTCATAAAGCGATTCCATTTTATCAAGTATTTGTTCTTGGGCAATCTCTTTGCTGTTTTCAATCTCGGTCATTATTTGATAAATGCCATTGGCTACTACATCATGTACCTTTTTTGATGTTTTTAATTGGCCAGCTTGAATGGCATTTTGAGCTTCAAGCTCTAAACGTTTTGCACGTCTTTTATACCAAATAATGGATAGAAAAGCTCCTCCAATTAATAAAATGCTAAGCGAAACAATCCATATATTACGAATAGTGGCCTTTCGCTGTAATAATAAATTATCTGCCTTATGTCTTTCTGTTTCGTAGCGAATGAGGGCAAATTGGTTTTTGGCATTGTTTCTTAATGTTTGAATACTGTCTGACAATTGGCGGTATTGAGCAAAGTATCTCTTTGAATTTTGGTCATCACTTAATGAAACAAGCTTTTTAAGACATTCGAGAAGGTCATCTGGACTATCAAGACTGTATACCATTTGATGCCATTGTTTCGCAAAGTATAGAGCACTATCGGGACGAGTTTTAAGGTAAAAATCTGTAAGATGATCGTAGCTATTGTTTTCGCCCAATTTATCTTTTTCTTTAATTCGGATACTTAATCCTTGTCTAAGTTCTGTAGATGCATCGTAACTTGGGTTTTGAAGCCATTTGGCACTTGCATAGTTTGTAAGTATTCTAGCATAATCCACAGGATTTTTCTCCTGACTAATTATACTTTTAAAAATAGGAATTGCAACATCGTATTTGCCACTCTTTCGGTAATTATTAGCTATATTATTTTTAATTACCAATATAAATGTAGTATCTGCGGTGAACTCTAAACTCTTATTATAAAACTCTACTGCTTTATCATATTGCTTTAAACTTGAACTTATAATACCCAATGTATTGTAATTAGATAAGTTATAATTAAAGTGATCTGGGTTTTTATCATCTAAAAAGCTAGCTGCATTTAAAGCTAATTCTTGTGCCCCAAAAAAATCGCTCTTATCTGAAGCAATAATAGCCATATTGATCAAGCATACGGCCGCATTAACACTATCCTTTTCTTGAAGAAGTTCATCCTTAGCTTTATTATAGTAAATGAAAGCAGAATCTTTTTCACCACTATCACGAAATTTATATGCTTTTAGAAAAATTGGATTTTTAGATTTTTCTACTTTTTGAGGGTTGGAGCATGCGTAGCAAAATGTAATGAAAAGGATATATAAAAGGGAACGATACATATGAATAAAATTTTATCCAATTTATACAATTCGCCGTAGTTTTTTCAATTTGATATATTAATGATTTTTTAAACAAAAATGGGCGCATTAATTTTTATCAATGCGCCCTTTCTATTTAATTATTGTGGTGGAATTTGTTTGTCTCCTCCACCGGTATCCACTATCACATTATCGCTGCCTGTTTGAGCAGTTGTAGATTCACTTTCATTTGTACTAGCCGTAGGGCTTGACAATCCCAATAGGATTGCAATTAATAACTCAATCATTTCTTAAAAATTAATAGGTAAATAATCTGGCAGGGCCATCCAAACCTTTTCGAAAAGCTTGCTGCATGTTATTCAAGAGGCGCCTCTTAAAATTTTGGGAAGGATTGAGAATTGAAAAGCAGAATGGTATCGGTGCTTCCCAAGACACGTCAATTTTTCTACAATTCTTTTCTCGTGGAAACCGATATTGCCTAGGATCGTTTCGGCTTCCAGGAGTAAAATTGCTGCTAAGACATCTGCTTCATTGTATTTGATTCCAAGGATTCCATAAATTCCTATTGGAATTCCGGAAAAGCATGAAAATTCCTTAGATTCATAAAATTTTATTCAAAATTTCTGACAAATGTTCTCAGATTATAAAGTACAGGTTGTTGATTTTTATAAAAGAAATCGGGTGCTGGGAAAGCTGCCACTGAATTTAATTAATCCCACACCAGCTAAGCTAAAAAAGGAATGTCTATTAGTTGTTCAGTCTAGGGGCACTAAAGGAGATATTGCAATTATTCGTCAATTTTTTGGACATCGCGATGATGAAGATGGCTATCTAAAAGCCATAAAGAATATTGATACCGATAAGTTTAAGCCATTAGTTAATTTTTTAAAGGAACAAACTCAAGATACAGAAGATAAGAATATCGAATTATTGGCTTGGTTGGTAGATTATAACCCGAGGCCATATCAATTTAGTTTCGAAGGAAATACGACACCTAAAGGCGAGATCATAACTATTACAAATGAAATTGAGCCTAAATCAGAACCAATCATCATATTGGGATATGAAATCACATTACCGGCCAAAACTTGGTATCAAACAAAAAATCTAAGACTTTTACCTATTTTGCTGATAACAATAATTGCAATCTTTTCATTAAACCAGTACTTGAGCCCAAATTCTATTCTAAGTTTTGGAAAAAATAAAAATCAATGTATGTATTGGACAAACGAAGGTTATGCTTCAATAAATTGTGATGAAAAAATGCCACAAGTTCAAATCATTGCTTTGGATGAATCGAAACTTAAGTATTTCAAGAAGATTACTCGTCCTGATACCTTAACAATATCTGATATCAAAGGAGTTTGGTATTCTAAAATCAATAAGGTTGTTGAACTATATACTTCACCAGGCAACCACCCTGTGTATACGGACAAGCAGTTAAAGCCATTAACGAAATATATGTTTAATAAATATGTGATAACAGGGCAAATTGAAAAATAGATAAACATTATTTTTGTTTAAATCCCAATATTCCACCTTCCTAATAGGATCCAAATTCCGTATTTTCGTATAAAATAAAAGCCATGAATAAACTCAAAATATATACTTGTTTGATACTTATAGCACTAATTAGCGCTTGTACCAATGGAGAGGAGAATAAAAAGGAAATCGATAAAAATAATAAATCAGAAGAAAAAAATATAACTAAAAAGAAAAACATTCTTGTTTTTGGGGATAGTCTTACTGCCGGACTAGGTGTGGAGCCAGAAGAAGCATTTCCCGCATTATTGGGAAATAAAATTGATTCATTAGAGCTTGATTATGAGGTGATTAATGGGGGACTTAGTGGCGAAACTTCTGCAGCAGGAAAAGCACGCATCGATTGGCTCTTAAAGGATAAGGTTGATATTTTTGTGCTCGAGCTTGGCGCTAATGACGGTTTAAGGGGTATTCCTGTGCTTGAAACTCGTAAAAATTTACAAAGTATCATTGATCAAGTGAAGGCTAAATACCCAGACGCGAAATTTGTCATGGTGGGTATGGAAGTCCCGCCCAACATGGGTAAAACTTATGCCTCCGAATTCCGGACAATCTTCCCAGACCTCGCAAAAAAGAATGATATGACTTTGGTTCCTTTTTTATTGGATCGCGTAGGAGGTGTGCCTGAACTTAATCAAGCAGATGGTATTCACCCAACAGCTGCTGGGCATCAAATACTGGCGGATAATGTGTGGAAGGTTTTAAAAGATATTCTATAATTTTTAAAACAAAAAAATCCGGAAATTCCGGATTTTTTTGTTTGTAGCCCTTTATTAATTCCTCAATTTTTTAAGGGGCAATTCATATCTAACCAATTCAATTATAAGACGCAGGTAAAGCGAATTAGTTGCAAGAAAATGAAAATATTTATTTGGGAGAGAAAGGCTAAAGGCTGGTAAGATGACAACACCGAACAGAGGAGCGACCAGTTACATTTTTTGCGTCTTAGCGAGAATTAATCTTTTTGTGTCTCGCAGAGCCGCAAAGCCGCAAAGAAAGAAGGCAATAAAATATAGAAAAGACGGCTGATAAGGTTATAAAATCGACGAAAACCATTTTTATTGAAAAAACTTTGCGTCTCTGCGTCTTAGCCAGGGTTAATTAATGTTATTAAAATCAATATAAATGACGATAAATTGAAATGTAACAAATTTTCAACTGATTGATTTTATTTATTGCAATGGATTGAAATTCATTGCTACAAGATGGGTCGTCCCGATGGGACTGGTAAATAGTTCTATACTGGTAAATACATAAAAGAGCCATAGGCTCGACCCATATTTTAAGGCAGGAATTTATTCCTGTTCTGTAACCATGTGAACGGTAAATGGTTCGTCATTGAAAGGGTTAATTTATGTTATAAAAATCAATATAAATAGCCTTAAACTAGCAAAGACATAAATATCAACTGATTGATTATTAATGAATTATAAAAAACGTCAATGGTAGAATTAATTTTTTGTTTCTCAACTAGAAACAATGTCGCGGAAAAAGACATAAAAAAAGCCCAAAACGTTAATTTTGGGCTTCTCAAATCAAAATTTTTCGATTTATTGAACGTAGAAATTACCTTTCATCATACCACTATGACCAGGGAATGTACAGATGAATTCATAAACACCCTTTGCAGGTGCTACAAACTCAATTGTAACAGATTCACCACCACCAATTAATTTAGTGTTTGCCAATACTTCAGGAGCTCCAGCAGGGATGTAATCGGTGTCTTTTGCTTGCATTGCTTTAGTTGCAAAGTCAGAAACAATTGTCCCCTGGGCTAATAATACCCAATTATGACCCATAGCTTCTTTAGCTAATTTACCAGTATGGTTAAGTGTCAACTTAACAATCTGACCTTCCTTAACTGTAATTTCAGGCAGATCATATTTCATATCATCACCTGCATTAATGGTAATCGAAACTTCTTTTTCTACTGGCGCAGCTGCAGTTTCTTGACTTGTAGTTTCTGCACTTGTGGTTTCCGTAGTCTCTGTACCACCACCACAAGAACTCAAAGCAAATAATGCCGAAAAAGCAATTAAACTTAATTTTTTCATATGATTTATGTTTTTAAATTTTATATAATACTCAAAATTAAGGCCTGAAAAATGGAGAATAATCGGCAGATTGTCACATTTAACGAATACTGTTATTTATACTTTATTATGATAATTGGAATCTATTTGAGAAACAAATCGCTGTAAATGAAAGCTGGTTGTATGGTAACAGAAGATTAATATACTTATTTATAAATATGATTTGTTGTAATGTAGGGACAGGTCGCGACCTGTCCACTAACAGAATATTTTTTATTAAAAAAGGACAGGTCACGACCTGTCCCTACGCAAAACTAAACCTTTTCCAATAAATTCGCGGGGAAAGAAATACCAAATTGAGTACCCTTTTCTAAATCAGATTCTACAGAAATTATTATTTGATGATAATCGGCGATACTTTTAACAATAGATAATCCAAGTCCGTATCCACCCGAATCTTCTGATTTATTTGCCTTTTTAAAACGATTGAAAATAGTAGAAATTTCTTCTTCAGGAATACCTATCCCACTATCAATCAAGTCTATAGCATAAGTTCCATCTGCATTTAAGCGATCTTTAATATGTATAAATCCAGATTCTTTATTATAACGAATGGCATTGTTTATCAAATTATAAAACATTTGGAAAATAAGATCTCGGTTTATGTTTTTGAGTATGATATCCTTTGAAAGAGAAATTTCTAAACTGATATTTTTTTCGCTAAGTCGGTGACTAATTTCATCCGAAATATCTTCAAATAATTCAGAAACCTTTACTGATTCCTTCTTCGTAAATTGATCATTTTCAATTCTAGAAATCAGTAATAAAGAGTGCACAATACGCTTAAGTCGGTTCAAGGTTTTTTGCATGCCAATAAGGCGTTCTTGAACTAAATCGCCAATTTCGGACTCACCCATCAGGTTTTCAATTTTATTTTGCAAAATTCCGATTGGGGTCATCAATTCATGTGATGCATTGGCAGTAAATTCTCTTTCTTTCTCAAAAGCGACATGAATTTGTTCCATCAATTTGATTAATGAGTCGTCGAGGAAACGGAAATCGCTTGTGGTGGTTTTAATCGGGACCGTATTTTCATTGAATGGAAACTTCCTATTAATAATTTTGGTCTTAATGATTTTCACCAATGGCCTTAGAAGGAAACGGGTGTAAAAAAGATCAATAATCAAGGTAATTAGAATCAACCCAAGCAATACATAAGTTGCAATCCTTTGTAGTGGTCGCTTATATTGGTCGATGGTTTCGATGGTTTTCCCAACTTCCATCAAATAGGTTCCTATTTCAGTATCAAATGAATGAATAAGTACGCGATAGTTTAGAGTATCTTGCTCAATAATACGTTGATCGGTATAAATGGTATCAAGCTTAAATCCCTGTTCTACAGGCTCTAATGAGATGTATTCCTCTTTCAACATGGTATAACTACCATAGCTTTCTTCGCCTTGAAGATAAGAATCAACTCCATTTTTATTAACAACCTCTAGTACTTTCTTTTGTTGCTGTTGAAGGTAATAATCGGTATAGTTGCTAGCAATTTCCCCAATTAAATAGGGCAAAGTAAGCACGAATAGCAAAACTATAGCAAGCTTTGAGAGGGTAATAAAGAGCGTAAGTTTGCTAATTAATTTCAACTATTTTCTGATTTTATATCCTACACCTCTTACCGTTTCGAGCCATTCAACTGCACCGAAAGCTCCTAATTTTTTACGAATATTCTTGATATGAACGTCAATATAATTGGAATCATAATCATCATCAACAAAAGAGCCCCAAATATGCTCACTAAGCTGCATTCTGTTTAGCACCCTGTTTTTATGTAAAAGCAAGTAGCTAAGCAAGTCAAATTCCTTTCGGGTGAGGTCAATCTCATGCGATTGATGTTTAACCGTCCTATTTTGTAGGTCGATCATAAATTCACCCAATTCTATTTCTTGCGTATTGATATTAAATTTCCTTCTGGAGATTGCCTGCATACGCGATTGCAACTCTAAAAGTGAGAACGGTTTAGGAAGATAATCATCAGCCCCTAAATCAAGTCCCAAGATACGATCTTCAATATTTCCACGTGCTGTAAGAATGATATAAGCCGCATCAGGATTAAGCTTTTTTGCCTCTTGAAGCACTTTTAGTCCGTCGAGATCAGGTAATCCCAAATCCAATAAAACAAAATCATAGGGATTTACACCAAGCATTTCGAGTCCTTTTTTGGCGGTATGTGCCATATCGCAAAGGTAAAATGCCTTTTTCAGGAAGGCCTCTACTTCATAGGCCAAGGTTTTCTCATCTTCAATTAGCAGTACTTTCAAATCAGAATTGGTAATAGAAACTTAAATTAAAAAATGAACGTGGCTTTTGCTGTGTATCCGATACGTTTTTCCCTAGGCTAGAAACCTGCCAAGCACCCTCCAACAAATAATTCTTACGATTATAGCCAAGCAAGAAATTCATATTGTATGAAATCATGTTGAAGCTACTTGCATCCCTTGTGATGGTATAATTTTGATCTCTTGGAGGTGGATTGGGGTTATTAGGCATAGTATTCCTATCGCGCTTTACAATGTATTCTTCAAGATAATGCAAGGTGCCTCCTACAAGCTCTAAACCTGGCTCAAAAGAAATAAAATCCTTTTCCTTCGATATACTTCCAAGATTAATGGCCTTTGAAGCTGTAAAAGAAAGGAATAAATCGGTTTGTGTTCCAAAAGCGTAATAGGTATTGAAGCCTGTTTTAATAAAATTTAGATCATAAGCCAATGAAGCACTTATGGTATTTTCGTTTGCTGCACCTAATAATGGCGAATTTTTAGCAAAGAAAGATCGGCTATAAGCTATGGTTCCATTAAAATTTTTCGCAATCTGCTGTTCTAATCCAGCAGTTAAATCTAATTCAGAAATTAAGGGACCGCCAGCATTTATCAATTTGTAAGATCCTACAGAAAAGAAAAGTCCGTTTTTTAAACTCAGAGCCGCATTGTTTAGAAAATAAGGGAGTTTTTGCTCCGCTGTTTGTCCGTAATAATTGGCATTATTACCATAAATACCGGCTAGGATAATTGTATTTCTTTTAGGCTCCACTTCAGTAGAATCAACCTGCGAAAAGGCCCTTGAGGCTATAAAAAATATTAGTGTTAGAAAAATATACCCTCTATTCATATCTTAATTGGCAAATTTTAATGAAATCCTGAAAAGCCCTTTTTGGGGGTGCTCATTGGGATTCTTCTAATCGGAATGCGATCATTTAATGTTTTAGGTTTCAATTTTGGAATTGATCGTGGCACCTGTTTAATACCCGATTTTTGCCTAATTTTTTGATTATTCCTGTTAATTTCTTCAATGCGCTTGCTTTCTCCTGGTTTAAGCTCTCCTCCAGGACGCTCCCGATCGTTTTTTTCAGTAACTTTTTTTGCTGGTATTGAATCTAGGCTCAGGATTATAACATGCTCAAAATCAATCTTTTTAAGCGGTTTAGCTTCAATTTCCTTATCAAAGGCAAATAGATTGGCAAATGGCATGCCAAGCAAAGCAATAAGGATCATTGTAGTAAAAACTGCTCTCAATTTCATCTTTTGTAAAAATACGGAATTTTGGCTCTTTTGAGTTAAGCGATTATCATTCTAATCAGTATATCCTTAATCTTAGGATCAAAAAACATGGAGATCTTTAGGTAAATAATAATCTTGGCACAAATGTAGTACTCGAACATGAAGACTTGATGAATTTCTGCATAAAAAAACCCGATCGTTTATTGATCGGGTTTTTGCAGAAATATATTTTTATTTAAGCGAGTTGATATAAGCCGCTATTTTTAGGCCATCCTCCTTTTTAACCTGAGGCATTGGCGGCATCGGGGTTGGATAATCCGGCCAATTTTCTGGCTTAGGATTGTGGATAAGCTGTACAATTTTCTCAGGACTATACTTACGTTTTGCAATATCCTTAAATGCTGGTCCTACCATTTTTTTATCAGGATTATGGCAAGATAAACAAGTATATGATGCAAGCATTCCTTTCACTTCATCATAAGTAGGTGCCTTTGCAACTTGAACAGCAGGTGCCGCTTTAGGGGCTGCTGGCTTGACAGCTGGTGCCGGACTAGTCTTTTTTATTGCTGGAGCAACTGTTGGAGCTTTAGCAACAACTATAGAGGAGTTCTTAGTGCTTACTTCTGTCATTGAAAGTTTAGCACCTTCTGGAATATTATTTAATGTATAATATGCCGTAGGGTGTACCAATGAATAGAAATTATCACGCTCACGAAGTCCGTCAAGCTTAATAGTATGAATATAATATCTACGTAAATTGTCAACGATAATTCTCGCTTTTAAACCATCGGCGGATAATTTAACACCTTTAATCGCGTGATTTTCAGGGTTTACTGGCGGACTACCATAAACTGGTTGATATTTATAGATATAACTTTCTACCGAGTAAGAAGCTAAATCTTCGGCAGATTTTTGATCTACAGGAAGGGTAAACTCAATTTCAAATCCATCAGGCATCGCTCTAACCGCTTTCATTTCAAAAGGTGTTTTCTTATTCCAAACTAGGCGCTGTAAGCCTTCATTTGCCTCACCTGCTGAACCCCATCCACGGTTTGTTTCACCGATAAATAAGGAGCTATCACGTGCCCAAGACATTCTGAGTACTCCCGATCTAAATCCAGAACGGAACATAAAAGAAGCACCTTGATACTCGCCATTTACCTTTTCCATGAATACTCTAGAAAGAATGCTCATTCCCTGATCACCAACTAAAATTTGTCCTTCAAACGGTCCGAAATGCCCTTTCGGGATAGTTATAGGCTCCGAATTTGAAATTCCTAAAATTCCATAAGGAAGCCAAACGGCAGGTAAACGCAATTCAGGAAACTCCTTCTTCATATCGAAAAGGGTTTTAAATTCTTCATTCACCACATTTTCGGGTTTGATATAACGACCCTTTTCATTTTTCACCTTACGAGGATCAATTTTTGAATTAAATTGAGCTTCAGTCAATTTTAATGGAGAATTAGGCATTGCCGTCCATGCTAAGCCTGCTGGATGCCCTAAGAAATCACCTTTAGCTACCTGCCAAAGCGCACCAGAACCCATCCAATCGCCTTGATTATCGGTATAGAATAATTCATCATTTAAAAAGCCTAATCCGGCAGGAGAACGCATTCCAGTAGCCCAAGGCTCCATTTTACCGTCTTCAGTGATGCGCATAGTCCAGCCTCTCCATGGCACACGGCTCTCGCCTCTCCACCATTCTTCACTACCAAATGCAACATTGGCTGTTACGAAAAATGATCCATCAGGCGCAATCTTTGGTCCGAAGCTATATTCATGATAATGACCCGAAAGTGGCCATGAATAAATGGTTTCGTACACATCAGCCTTACCATCCTGATTATTATCTATTAATTTAGTTAGCTCACCACGTTGTGCACAGTAAAGTGCACCATCTTTATAAGCTAAACCTAATATTTCGTGTAAACCTGAGGCAAACTTTCTAAAATAGGGTCTGCTACTCGTTGGATTCTCTACAATAAAAACATCACCACGGCGGGTAGAAATAGCCAAATCGCCATTAGGCATATTTACCAAGCCTCCCACCTCCAGAATAATACCTTCCGGAGTGGCTACTTTCATTATTTTGGAGAAATCTTCTTCCTTAGGAGTTTCTTGTGCAAAAGCAGAAATACTAGCGAGTGCGAATACGCCTAAAAGGACTTTTTTATATATTTTATCGATGTTTTTCATGTCCTAATTAGAATAAAATTGAATAATTTAAGGTATTAAGGATTGGAATAAGCAACTCTTTACGACCCTTATTTTCACGGATAAATGCCTTTCCACCATCTTCTACTTTGAGATAATACGATTGATTATCAATTAAATATGAACCATCTGCTGATTGAACAATATTTTCAGCATCCGCCAAACGGAAATACAAATTATTCACAGGATTGCTAATGCTAATCTTACGAGAAATACCACGTCCTGAATCCAAAACTGTTAGCTGATCGCTAACCGAGGTTCCGTAAGTATGATATTTAAAAATTGGTAAACCTTGCTCATCAATCACATATCCCTTTGGCTTATAAGATGTACCTGTTGTATCACTAATCCATGTGGCATCAGTACTTGCCAATTGAGCAATACTTTGTTTAGGTTTTCCAAATCGTTGCACCATGCCTAATGGTCTTGAAGAACCATCTCCACGATCGTGCCACATTGGAGTTGCATTTAGGAAATCACCTCTCCAAACTTGAACTAACATGGCATTATCCATATCGTATGTATAATGAACCTTTGATGCGCTTCCCACAGAAACTGCATGAACTACACGTGGCGAACCAGGTATATCCATGAAACTTCTAAGAATGCTGTTTTCTGAGGCATCGATTAGAATTGGATCAACACCATTATCATTAGTACTTAATTTTTCTGTTGGTCTTGGGCGATCAAAAGAAGTAATTTTTATGTTTTTGAATGCAACAGCACCATGGTCTCCTTGGAAACGAAGCGGTGCTTTGGCAGCTTCTGCATTGCTAATAGAACCACGAGTAGGGCCGCTTAGCTCTACATTATCATGGATAACAACGCCATTTAACTCTACTCTACGCATAACTGCATTAGCAATTTTCTTACCCGATGCATCAAAACGTGGCGCTTGAAAAGAGATTTTAAATTTCTGCCATAAACCTGGGGCTTTGCTCGCATTTTGACGAGGGGCATAACCGGCATAACCCTGCTGTCCTTCTGGTTTGCTATCATCCCAACGCGGGTAAATTCCACCATTGGTATTGGATTTCGGACTTGGAGAACCCCATGTATCTTCCAATTGGATTTCGTAGCGTCCTTGTAGGTAAAGACCTGAATTTGCGCCTGAAGCCATCAAATATTCAAACTCCAAATCGATATCACCATATTCGGCTAGCGTAAAAAGATCTTCTCCCTTATTCTTTTTATCAGGGAAGTTTACAAGAATACCACTTCCATTGCCGAGGCTCAAAAAATTGGTTTTACTCAAATCTGCCTGAACAGAACCGGCAATTTGCCAAGATTTTGAAGGCGATTTAAAAGCAGAAAGGTCGCTTAAACCTAGCTGAGTAGGGCTTTGTGCATAGGCTGAACCTGTCATAAATATGACCAGAACCGCCGCAAAGCGCATAAAAATTGTTGAGGTAAATTTAAATGTTGAATTCATTTTTTTTGATTATGAATTGTGAAGATAATAATCAAAAATGAATATATTGAGTAGATAAAATTTTTGATTGGCAAAAATTGAACAAATTATTTTGCTTTAAGCTTAGATTTATTCTGCTCAACTCTAAATTTAACAATCCTAAAAATTAGATTCAAGGGAATTTCATCTTCTAGGGTAAATCTAATGGTACCTTTTGATAAATTATAAGGAGCCAATTCATCAACAAACGCTTTAATTGCAGAAGGGCCCGGATAAAATCCGATATGGGTTTTATAAGCAGCAAAATGGAGCAAATTTCCATTGAGTTTAAAAGTTGGCATTTGATAGCAAATTGCTTCGGTAGAATCTGGTGCAGCCTCTTGTATAGTTGATCTTAATATCTGAAGCTTATTCTTTAAATCTTGAGGGATTGAATCTAGATATTCATCAATATTTTGGTATTTTACCGTGTTTTTCATGAAAGCACTTCTTAATATTATTGTACAAAAATTACAATTATAAAATATTATTCTGGTTTAATTACTTGCGTTTCGATGGCAAAGGCCTTCCTAACTGGCCGAATAGGTGATTCGAAGGTATCGCTCAACACTTTTACAAAGCAGCCACCATAATAAAATATCATAGCAGAATAAAAAACAAAGAGCATGATGAGCACCATTGAACCAGATGCACCATAAATTGTACTGATATTACTTCCAATAAGCAGGTAACCTAAAATCCATTTCCCGATGGTAAATAAGATGGCGGTGAAAAAAGCGCCCATAAGACTAATTTTCCATTTCGGGCGACCAGCGGTTAAGAATCTAAATAAAAAGGCCAGCCAAATAGTTAGTGCAACAACGAATACGAGTTCATTAATTAAACGATTAAAAAACCAGCCTCCACCGCCCCAAACCTCGTCGATATAATTGCCCATAATTGCCTGAAAGCTTTCTAAGACTAAACCCACAAGGAATAAAGCACCTGCTAGAAAAATAATGACCAATGATCTTAAACGATATTTCAATCGGAATCCTATTCCCGGTTTAGGCATCACTCGAATATCCCAAATTTGGCCTAATGAATTTTTAATTACCTCGAAAAGAGTAGTTGCAACAAAAATTAAAAAGATAAATCCGAAAAATGTGATGTACCATTTGTGGCTTAATCCAGTCACGGCTACTAAAACACCCTCCACTTGTTGCGCACTACTTGTACCTAAAATATGACCTAGTCGATCAATCAATTCGGAGCTAAGTTCAGTAGGGTCGACAGCAAAACGGAAAAATTGAGTGAAAATAATCAAAATGGGAGGCAAGGCAAATGTGGCAAAAAAAGCCGTTGCAGCGCCCATCCGCAAAGGATCATTTAATTTCAATAAAGCGAAAGATGTCCGCATCATCGAAATGAAATTCGTTATTTGAGGAAATTGATTATTCTTTATTGCCAAGTCTAATTTTGATTTTCAAATGCAAATTTGCGAATATTTACTCTTAATTAAACTATTTAACAGTCATTTTAAGAAGTAATTCGGGTTCATTAGTTGTAATAAAGTCTATTTTTTGATCCAGAAAAAATTGCAATAATTTAGGATCATTAACGGTCCAAGCATTGATAGTCAAGCCTTTTTCTTTAGCCTGAGCAATCCAATCTGGATTTTTTTGAAATACACTTTGATTATAATCTAGTCCCCATAATTTATCTTTTGCTAATATCTCCGGCGATTTATCCCCATTCAAATAAGCTACCCTAGCATTTGGATCCATACGAAGCAGCTCCAAACAGATATCATAATCAAAACTGATATAGTCAATCCATGCTTGAGCTTTAAGTCGTTGCACCAACTCCATTACCTTATGACTAAGCTTTATCGCTCTTTCCCTTTTTACTGTTGGCTTAATCTCTAAGATTAATTTAGTCTTATTTTGGGTCATACCAGCCTTAATATAAGATTCCAGAGAAGGCATATTTTCACCGCTAGCCAATTTTAAACTAAGCAATTCAGACGCATTAGTATCGTGAATGGTTTTACCTTGGATAGTTGGATCATGATTCACTACCAATACCGAATCTGCAGACATGTGCACATCAAATTCTGAGCCTTGGCATCCCATAGCAATGGCAAATTCTAAAGCAGCAATTGAATTTTCGCTTGCTCCCGTATTTTTCCACGATCCGCGATGGGCGATAACCCTGTTTTTTATGAATTCATCATGCACCAATCTGAATGTTTGCTCTTGCTGTCCGGAAGATGTTAAAGCCCTGATTGTTAGATCATAATATTGAATATTCGGTTTAATAGCTTCATCTTCAATGTAAAGTTTATTGCCGTTTAACTTAAACAAATGAGCGTTTTGGCCAATTAGTTTAAACTTTGCCATTTTTCCAGGTAAGCTCACAATACCAATCAGATTATTATCTTTTGAAAAGCTATGATTACTTAAAATTGGCTGAGCACTTGATATTGAGAATGACATACTCAATAGAATTAGAAAAAAATTAAACTTTATAGAGTTAAACATGATAATAGAAATGAGTGCTATATATTCTCATAAAAATAGCACTTAACGGCCAAATTGGTCTGATATTTAAGGTATTTTACTGAATTATTATGAAAAAGGTATAATTTGGCACAAAATAAGCGTTAAGCTAAGCATGAAAAAATACCTTTTAATCTACATTATTACATTTTTAGCATCGGGCTGCGGTATATCCAGAAAAATAGATGTTCTTGGAAACTGTACTTATAATATTAAATCGGCAGATAATATTTACCTGGCCGGCAAAGACATGACTGAATTGTTTAAAAATAGAACATTTGATTTAAGTAGCGCTCCAGGTTTAGCTTTGGCGATGTTAAGAAAAAACATTCCTTTAAAAGCGAATGTTAATTTAAGTATTTATAATCCCACAAGTAAAAGTACAGTCATTAATCAGTTTGACTATATTGTTTTGGTAAAGGGCCAAGAGATTGCGAAAGGAATGGTAGACAAAAGGATAAATTTAGAAGCAGGTGCAACAAGCATTGTTCCAGTGCAAATAAATTCAAATATTTATTCCTTTTTATCGAATGGGGAAACGATGAAAGAGCTACTAGACTTTATGTCGGGAGCCAAGAATGGCCCTAAGGAGAAAAAAAGCACGGTAACCATTAAAATAAGGCCTAGTTTTATGTTGGGTAAAGAATTAATAAAATATCCTAGCTACATAATCATTAATAAAGAAATAAGTAGTAGAATTCTTTATTAGTTAGAGTAGTCAAAATTTTAACCTTCTTAAATCTAAATTGCAGCCTTATTTATTTACGAATAACATCAATCTTAATTTTCTTATCTTTCAAACCTGAATCAAACAATTCAATTGTAAAATGAAATTTTTAAAAATACTATTTGTACTCCTATTTATTAGTCACCTGAGTTTTTCTCAAAGTGTGATATCACTTATGAATCGTGCTGATCTGTTTTTCGAAACCATGAATCAGGGCAAGTTTCAAGAAGCGCACGATTTTATGGATGAAAGTGTAAAAAATCAGATTTCAGTAGACGAGCTTAAATTATTTTGGCTTAGACTTGAAAATAGTTTGGGAACTTACCAATCTGTAGATGGAGCTAAAAGTTCTGTTCAAGGTGAATATTTTCAAGTACTGCTTACATGTGGTTTTAGCAAGGGCTCCCAGCCATTTACCTTCGTATTTAATAAATCCGAAAAATTAGTGGGATTTTTTATTGCCCCTAAGCCTACAGAGTCTGCATATAAACTAGCAAGCTATGCTGATACAAGTCTTTACAAGGAAGAGGAGGTAAAAATTAAATTTGCAGAAGGTGAAATGGCGGGGGTTTACACTAGCCCTAAAAAAGTCTCGAATTTTCCAATTGTGATTATGGTTCATGGATCGGGGCCTGCCGACATGGATCAAACAGTAGGTTCAAATAAACCATTTAAAGACCTTGCAGCAGGTTTAGCAGCACAAGGAATAGCTAGCATTCGATATGTTAAGCGTTCAATGGTTTATCCTAACACCTTCAATAATGCATTTACCGTAAAAGAAGAGGTACTTGATGACGCATTAACCGCAATCACCTTAGCTGGCACACTTCCTGGAGTAAATAAGGCAGAAATTTATATTTTCGGGCATAGCCTTGGTGGGATGTTAGCCCCTAGAATTGCAAGTTTAGCACCTCATTTAAAAGGTATTATTTTAGCTGCAGCGCCAGCAAGAAAATTTGCGGATTTAATTACTGAGCAAAATGAATATCTATATAAAGCATCGGGAGATACTAGTGCAGCAGGGAAGCAGCAGTTTCTTGAATCAGCTATGGATATTGATAAGACTAGGCTATTAAAACTTGGTGCTATTGCACCCGACTCAGTAATTCTTGGTGCTCCAGCATCTTATTGGGTTGATTTAAATAATCATGATCAAGTAGCGACAGCCAAAAAACTTAAAAACCGCATTTTGGTAGTTCAGGGTGAGAAAGATTTTCAAGTTTCTGTGCGTGATTTTGAAATTTGGAAATCAGGATTGGCCGGAAATAAAAATTCCATGTTTAAGCTCTATCCAGATTTAAATCATCTTTTATCAGTACAAGAGGAAAAGGGAAATGGGACACAATATCGCTTGCCGGCAAATGTAGATATCAATTTAATTAAGGATATCGCAGTCTGGATAAAAGAAACTAATTAATAGTCTAAAAGAAAAATTTAAAGGAGATTAGTATTCTAATCTCCTTTTTTGTGAAAGCTTATTTCATGACTAAAATTATTCGAATCAACTCTTCCCAATATTGGGTAAAAATGCTGTAATCAGACCAATTAGAGGAAGATAGGCACAGATTTGATAAACATATTCGATGCTTGTACGATCGGCTAAACCGCCCAATAAAGCTGAACCTATACCTGCAAGACCGAAAGCATAGCCGAAAAAGAGACCTGAAATCATCCCCACCTTGCCGGGAAAAAGTTCTTGAGCATAAACTAGTATTGCAGAAAAAGCAGATGCTAGAATCACACCAATTGGAATCGTCAAAATAACAGTCCAGAATAAATTCATGTAAGGCAATAGCAAAGAGAAGGGTGCCACTCCTAAAATTGATCCCCAAATCACATACTTACGACCAATACGATCGCCTAATGGTCCTCCAATAATAGTCCCCACAGTTATAGCAAATAAGAAAATAAAGAGATATACCTGTGAATCTTGTACCGAAGCACCAAACTTTTGGATCATATAAAAAGTATAGTAACTAGTCATACTCACCAGATAAATATATTTTGAGAAGATTAAAATCATCAAAATACCGACCGAAATAAAAACCTTCTTTTTGGAAAGATTATGGAATACATTATGTTCAATGCTCGGCCTTCTTGCTTTAATTTTCACCTTCCTTTGATACCATTTTCCAATATTAAACAAAATGAAAATCGCCAAAATTGCGAGTGCCGAAAACCAAACAATATTTGATTGACCGTATGGAACGATGATAAGTGCAGCTAAAAGCGGACCAATAGCACTTCCGAAATTACCCCCTAATTGAAATACAGATTGTGCCATACCCCTCCTACCACCAGAAGCCATATGAGCGACTCTAGATGCCTCTGGGTGGAAAATTGATGAACCAATACCCACTAATCCGACAGAAAAAATTAGAAATTCAAAACTAGGTGCAATTGAAAGTAATATTAATCCGACAAGGGTAAATCCCATTCCAATCGCTAATGAAAATGGCTTTGGTTTACGATCGGTATAAAATCCTACAAAAGGCTGAAAAATAGACGCTGCAAGCTGAAAAGTGAGTGTAATTAGTCCGATTTGTGCAAAATTAAGACTAAAAGACTCCTTCACAACCGGGTAAATAGCTGGAATAATTGATTGCAATGTATCATTTAGCAGATGTGAAATACTTATTGCAATCAGAATTGGATAAACCGCTTTTCCAGCTTTACTTGAGTTTATACTTTTGGAGGGTATTTTAGGACTCTCGGCAATATCTTTTTCCATTGTTCATTTTCAATGGCGTAAATATCAGCCCAATTATTTAAAAAAGCGAGCAAAATAATAAATTCTAAACTGATCCTCTAGAATAAAATATCTCTCTTATTTGCCAAACAGCCTTACTTTTATCGGCAGTGTTTCCGATACGGATAATATCACATAAAGCGAGTAGTTTATAAAGTAAACGGTCTGTTAATATCGCTTTAGTTATATTGGGGTATAATGGCTGGATACTAGAGCCTTTTTCTTTACCCTGCAGATCAGGCCAAACTAATTTTTCTTCAGACGAAAAACTCAAATAAAGAGACGACTCTGAATGTGCTGTAAAATGGCCTTTTGTTAAAGAACCAAGCTTTGCAGGGAAAACATAGGGAAAACCATGCTCCAAAAACAATAAAAAAGCCTCTTTATTCACTGTCCTATTTAAAGGATCAATGAGTTTGGCAATTGCTGATCGATTTAATGATTCGCTTATTTCTGACGAACTGATGAAAAGTTTTGAAGAAAGATTTTTAATACGAAGATCCTGTTCAGAATCTATAATAAGTTTTAATAGAACCACAATGTCTTGTGGGCGCATACCCTTATGCTCTTTCATGCTTAAAATTCAATTTTAGATAATCATTTTGCGATATGCGAAAATAAATTAAATAATTAAATATTGCATTACAATTTACATTATTTTAAATTCTAAATGAGAAATAAATTATCACCTATGGGTGATAATCTATCTCTGATAAATCAAATAAAGAAATGTTTTATCGTTTAATTCTGTAGAATTCAACTTATTTTATTGAATCTGTAGTTAGTTTTGAACCCGCGCTACCTGTTAAAGGGGCACCAACTGCAAGATCACAACGGTGACCTGGCTTACCATGAGCTGGATTAATTTTTAAACCTGCAGGTGCAGCCTGACTAACCGGAGCAGATTTAACAGTTTGTGTTTGGGTAGTAGCTACTGCCTTGTTAGGTGCGGAGTTTAAAGGAGCACCAACAGAAATATCGCAACGGTGTCCAGGCTTACCATGCGCTGGATTTAGGGTCATACCAGCAGGTGCAGCTTGTGTAGTAGTATTTACTTGGCTAGTTGTAGCTGTGCTTGGAATAGCAGTTGTTGGCATTCCAGCAGAAGGAATTGCGGTTTTAGCATCACCAGTTAGTGGTGCACCAACTGCAAGATCACAACGGTGTCCTGGCTTACCATGAGCAGGATTAAGTGTTGGATTGCCTGAGGTATTTGCAGTACCTGAGGTATCCGCAGTCATTTGAGGTATTCCTTGACTAGAAAACGAAGGCTGAGCCTCTTTATTTCTTTCATTAACCATTAATCCAATAATGGCTGCACCAGAAAGTACAACTGCACCAACAATCACAATAGTTCTCATAATAATAGCTTGTTATTTTATGCTTTTATAGGAAAGCGAAATACAAAAATACAAAAATTTTAAATAATTAACCTTTACGATAAGAGCTTAGAATTAAAAATTCATTATTAGCTTAGCAAATTAAATTATCAATTTTGAGATATTTCGTACATATAGGCTATAAAGGAAGCAATTACTTCGGTTGGCAAAGACAGCCAGATAAGCTCAGTGTACAGGAAATAATCGAAGAAAAACTTGCTAAAATCTTTAAAAAGCCAATCACAATTTATGGTTGCGGTCGAACTGATGCCGGTGTTCATGCAAGCCAGTATTTTTTCCATATGGATATGGAGAAATCTTGGAATTTCGACCTCTTTTTTAGATTAAACCGCATCCTTCCAGATGATATTGCTCTATTTGACATTATTCCTGTAGATGGAGAACCACATGCTCGATTTGATGCTATCCAAAGATCTTACGACTATTTTATTCATACTTATAAAGACCCCTTTTTAAGTCAGAGTAGCTCTCTTTATCTAAGGAAAGAATTTGATTTAAATCAAATGAGAAAAGCAGTTAATCTACTGCCACAATATGAAGATTACCGGGCGTTTTGTAAATCACCTGATAAAAATGAACATACCATTTGTCGTGTTTCATCGGCTCAGCTTTTTGTGAATCAAGATGGAGATAGAATCCGATTTAGCATCTCTTCAAACCGGTTTTTAGGTCGTATGATACGAATTATTGCCCGAAAACTAATCGAAATTGGCGACAAAACACTCAGCGTAGACGAATTTGAAAGTCACCTAATATCAAGAAATATCCCTGATAAAATCTTACCAGCGCATCCTCAAGGACTATTCCTATCAAGGGTTAAATATCCATTTCTCGATATGGAGCCTAAAGCGAAGTTTTTAAATGCTGAAGATAGCGGGTATTGGAAAGAAATTATTGTAAGCCCTTAATCGTGCTTAATTTTGGGTTTTTACAATTTAGACACAAATATTCATCTTTAATCCGATAAATTAGACCATAATTTTTAACCTAAATAACATGAAAAAAATATTAGTTCTTTTAACTGCCGCATTATTAACTATGTTCTCTGAAAGTAGTTTTGCACAGCTTAAAATGCCGCAAGCAAGTAGCTCTCAAACAATTATTCAAGAATTTGGATTGGGTAAGGTAACTGTCAAATATTCACGCCCCAACATTAAGGGAAGAAGTGTAGAGAAAGATTTAGCTCCTTTTGGTGAAGTATGGCGTACAGGTGCAAATGATGCCACAGTGATCAGCTTTACGGATGCGGTTAGCATAGAAGGAAATGCCGTTCCAGCAGGCGAATATGCTATTTTTACTATCCCAGGAAAAGATGAATGGACTATTATTTTAAATAAGGAAACCAAGCAATGGGGCTCTTATCAGTATAAACAATCAGAAGATGTTTTACGATTTAAAGTGAAGCCTATTAAAATTAGTGAAAAGACAGAAACATTCAGTATTCAGTTTAGTAATGTGATGACTTCAAGTGCCAATCTTGATTTAGTTTGGGATAACTTTAAGGTTTCTATAAAAATGACTACAGATGTTGATGCGAAGGTAATGGCTAGTATTGAGGAAGCAATGAAAATGGATAAAAAACCATATTATCCTGCTGCAGTATATTATTTTGAAAATGGTAAAAATTTAAAAAAAGCACTAGAGTGGATTAGCATGGCAGAGGCTGCAGACCCTAAAGCACCTTGGTTCAAATATCAAAAAGCACGTATCCAGTTAAAATCAGGAGATAAAATTGGTGCAGCAGAAACTGCGAAAGCGGGTATAGAAGCAGCAAAAGCGGTTAATAATGTTGAATATATTCGCTTGAACCAAAACATACTTACTGAGGCAAGCCGCTAATTTTTGTTTTAAAATACTTACATAAAGCCTTCAAATTGAAGGCTTTATTTGTTAAATTAGATTTATTTCCAAAAGCAATAAATTATGAAATGGGCCTTCGCAATTCAACGGAAAATCAGATTAGCCATTGCGCTAGCCATTATGATGCTATTGATTATTTTGTTGAGCCTTTGGGAGAGCTATAACGTTAATAAAATCTCCAAATCATTCCGGTCCATTTATGAGGACCGATTAATTCCTGCCGTAGACCTATATTTAATTTCGGGGCATATCCAAAACAAACGTAATAAATTGGTATCCTTCCTTTTTACGGATAAAATAAGTGTTGAAGAAATCAAAAATGTGCTGTCCTTAGAAAACAAGCAATTAGATACACTGATTAATAAATATGAAAAAACTTATTTGGTTAAGGCTGAAACAAACCATCTTCAAAACCTCAAAAAAAATTTAAAAATTTTTGAACGGGATGAGCTTTTATTAATTAATGCAAGTTTAGATAATAAAGAATTCGCAAAAAATTTATATCTCAATACAACCATTAATTTCTATGAGAATATCGACCAAGATTTAATTTTACTTACCCAAGTACAAACACAGATAGGCAAAGAATTATTAGCCGAATCCAGTAAAAGTCAATCAAGTTCCAGTCTAATTTCTCAACTACAAATTGTAGTAGCAATCATACTTGGATTAATTATAATGATTCTAATTATTACCGATAAACAGGTGATTTTGAAACAAGAGAAATACACTCTTAATTAAATATCATAGCGATTTTAGTTCCGAGAATTGCAGTTAAACGACGAAATAGCACCTGTCATCCCGAACCTAGAGAGGGAAATATTGCAGGAAAGCAAAATTGTGCTAAGAAAACGAAGGTGCCTCACCTGCGGAAAGGCAGGTTATAATGACATCGTTTTTTAAAGGCCATGCCTTAAAATTCCCCAATATTATTTTGCTATCGATTAAAATTATTGATTCTATACTATATCAGTTTAAAAATTTATTTAAACAATTCATTATAAGATTATTGTCAAACATTTGATCGAACAAAAAATGCATTACATTATTCCTTAACTTTGCATTTAAGATCATTAATATTTTTAATCTAAAATTATTGTTCCTTCTTTTAATTTAAACAGAATGCACCTAATAAAATCATTCCTAATTTCCATCACATTCTTATTTGTTTTTTCTGCAAATAGTTTAGCACAAGAGAGTTATACTATAAATGGAGTGGTAAGAGATTCACTTTCTGGAGAAACCTTAATTGGTGTAAGCCTAAAATTTAATGGAAAAACTCAAGTAGGGACTAGTACAAATGCCTATGGATTTTTTTCATATAAATTAAATTCTGGGACTTATGATCTAAGCGTAAGTTATGTTGGTTATAAAACAATCTTAAAAAAAGTTACCATCAGCGCAGACACAAAACTGGACCTAAATATGGTTTCAGATAACTTAATTGATGAAATTGTAATCAGTGCTGAAAAAAGAAATGATAATGTGGTAAATGCGCAAATGGGCTTTGCCAAAATTAATCTGAGTGAAATTAGAAACGTACCCGTACTTTTTGGAGAGCGCGACATTTTAAAAACCCTACAATTATTGCCCGGAATAAAGTCGGCAGGTGAAGGAAATAGCGGTTTTTATGTTCGTGGTGGATCAACCGATCAAAATCTAATTTTATTGGATGAGGCACCAGTTTATAATGCATCACATCTTTTAGGTTTCTTCTCCACCTTTAACTCAGACGCTATTAAAGATGTAAGTGTATTTAAAGGTGGTATGCCCGCTCAATATGGCGGAAGATTATCATCTGTTTTAGACATTCGCATGAATGATGGAAATAAAAAGGAATATACCGCAGAGGGGGGAATTGGTTTAATTTCTTCCAGATTAAAGCTCGAGGGGCCTATCGTAAAAGATAAAGGTTCATTCATGATTAGTGGCAGAAGAACCTATGCAGATGCGTTTTTAGCATTTTCTGGTGATAGCTCCATCAAAAATAATACGCTTTATTTCTACGACCTGAATGCCAAGGCAAACTATCAAATTGATGATAAAAACACCCTTTACCTATCTGGATACTTTGGACGTGATGAACTTGGGCTGAGTGAAACCTTCGGATTTGGCTGGGGAAATACTACAGCAACTTTGAGATGGAATCATTTATACAGTAATCGATTGTTTTCAAACACCTCCCTAATTTACAGTAATTACAACTATGTAATTGAGAACTTTTTAGAAGAAAATAATTTCAAGGTAAACTCATCAATTAGAGATTTTAACCTAAAACAAGATTTTCAATTAGCGCTAAATAATAGCCATAACATTCGCTTTGGAGTTGACCTAATTCAACATACTATTTCTCCAGGTGATATCACGGCAAGTCAAACATCAAGCGTGAATGAGGTAACCGTTGAAAAACGTAGAGGCAATGAAATTGCAGCCTATATTTCTGATGAATGGGAAATGAATGATCGTATTAATGTAGTTTACGGACTAAGAGCTAGTTCATTTTTTCTCTTAGGTCCTGGAAGTTTTTCTAATTATGATCAGGATGGAAATATCTTAAGCACAAAGACATATTCAAGCGGAGATCTTGTTAAGACTTATATCAATCTTGAACCAAGAGTTTCGCTAAGCTATCAAATAAACCCTTTCTCGTCATTTAAAAGCTCATATACACGTAACACGCAGAATTTACACCTCATGTCTAATTCTACTGCTGGATCACCAACAGATCTTTATATTATGAGTAGTAATAATGTAAGACCAGAAATTGCTGATCAAGTAGCGCTAGGTTATTTCAGAAATTTAAAGGATGATAATTATGAGTTCTCTGCAGAAGTTTACTATAAACAAATGCAAGGTCAGATTGAGTACCGAAGCGGAACAGATCTACGCGGAAATAGAAATGTAGAAGCCGACCTGCTTTTCGGAGATGGTAGGGCTTATGGTATTGAATTATTTTTCAAAAAACGCTTCGGCAAAATAAATGGATGGATTGGTTATACACTTTCAAAAACTGAACGCCAGTTTAACGATATTAATAATGGAAAATGGTTTTTTGCAAAACAAGATCGTACACATGATTTATCCTTAGTTGGTATTTATAAGGCAAGTGAGCGCTGGACTTTCTCATCAACTTTCGTTTATAATACTGGAAATGCAGTAACTTTTCCTGCAGGAAAATACCAATTAAATGGAAATACCGTATTTTACTACCCAGAGCGCAACTCAAATCGAATGCCTGATTATCACCGACTTGATTTTTCTGCTACTTTAGAGGGAAAACCAGGTAAAAAACTTCAATCTAGCTGGTCTTTTGGTGTTTACAACCTTTACAATCGTAAAAATGCTTATTCAATCGACTTTAGAGACGACCCAGACGATAAGAGTAGAACGCAAGCCGTAAGAACAACCTTATTCGGCATTATCCCATCAATTACTTGGAACTTTAAGTTTTAACAATAGCAATTATGAATTTACATAAAAGTCTTTCGCCACTAACTCCTTCTTCAAAATTCAAAGCTTTACTAATGCTTTTGATAGGATTATCCATTTTTTCGTCTTGTGAAAAAGTAATCGACCTTGATCTAGAAAATGCAGAACCCAAAATTGTTATCGAAGGCAATGTGAGTGATCAGCTTGAAAATCAATATGTTAGGATCTCAAAAACCATCCCATTTAGTACTAACAATACATTCAATGGTTTTAAAGGTGCAAAAGTAACTTTGAGCACAACTAGCGGCTCTAGCATTAATTTTGCAGAAGTGTCAGATGGTTTGTATAAAAGTCAGCAATTTAAAGGAATACCAGGCACTAAATATAAGCTTGAAGTACTAGCCGATGGCAAAGTTTATACCGCAGAGTCCACCATGCCTTTTCCCGTAGTTCCAGATTCTATTGGCTTTAAAAAACTTAATTTTTTCGGAAATACAACCATTTATCCAACTGTTTTTTATAAAGATCCTGCGAACATTCAAAACCAGTATCGATACATCTTAAAAATCAATAATAAATTCCAATCTGATATTGTATTTGAAGACCGTTTTAATGATGGAAACGAAGTTTCAGATATCATCATTTATGATGGTGATGACATTAAATCAGGAGATACCATTGATATTGAAATGCAATCTATCGACAGAAAAGTGTTTAAATACTATTTCGCTATCAGTCAAATAGATGGGAATGGCGGTCCGCCAGTAGCACCCGCAAATCCCGACTCCAATTTTAATAATGGAGCACTAGGTATTTTTAGCGCTTATACTAAATCTAGCATTAGTGTTATACTGAAATAATTGACTCATAAATATAGCTTGCGAAGTAAAAAATGCAATAAATCATTTTCTTTCATAAAATAGAAAGATTCATTTTTGTATTTTGGCTTAAATTTCAAATATATCTATGCGTTTTAAGTCTACTTTGCTGGTTTTAGCGGGATTTAATATAATCCTTGCCTCTTGTTCAACAAATCCTTACGGTCCCACGAATAAGGTCTATAAAAAACAAACAAAAGAGCTTAGCAAAGTGATTCGGACTAAGCCAATTAACCCAGGTGGTGAGGACTTTGTAGGTACTACCAATTTCGGACTTAGAAAGCCTAACTATGTCATTATACACCACACCGCTCAAAAATCAACCGAGCAAACCCTTAAAACTTTCACATTGCCTAGAACACAAGTAAGTGCTCACTATGTTATTGGTAGAGATGGGAAGGTTTATCAGATGTTGCATGATCTTTTAAGAGCTTGGCATGGTGGAGCAGCAAAATGGGGTAATTTAACGGATATTAATTCTGGATCCATAGGTATTGAGCTCGACAATGATGGATTTGAAACCTTTTCGGAAGCGCAAATTAATAGTCTAATGGAGGTATTGGCAAAACTTAAAAAGTCGCACGGTATTCCTGCAGCCAATTTTATTGGTCACTCAGACATTGCACCAGGCAGAAAAGTAGATCCCAATATCAATTTCCCATGGAAAAAACTAGCCGATAATGGCTATGGATTATGGCAAGACTCTATTTTAGTTGATTCTGTACCCGAAACATTTAATCATCTCGAAGCACTCCGAATTATTGGTTATGACATCAAAAATCCGGTGAACGCACAAAAATCTTTCCAATTGCATTTTGTGCAAAAAGAAATTACAGGCGTATTGAACGAGGAAGAAAGAAAAATACTCTTTAATCTTTATAAGAAGTACTTATAAAAATTAAGATTTTTTAAGCTCCTTAGCCCAAGCATCCTTAAGAGTTACCGTACGATTAAATACTAGGTAATCTGGTCTTGAATCCGTATCCAATGTAAAATAACCTTTGCGGATGAATTGATAGCCAAAACCAGGTACAGCATTAGCCAAATCAGGTTCAATTAAGGCATTTTTAATCACGGTTAAACTTTCAGGATTTATATAATCTTTAAAGTCGCCTTCCTCATTTGAAGGATCTTCAACACGGAATAATCTATCGTAAAGGCGTATTTCTGCTGTTTTTGCACTTTCTACATTTAACCAATGAATGGTACCCTTTACATGAATTCCACTGGTATCATTTCCACTTCTAGATTCAGGGATATAGGTACAATGGATTTCAGTAACACGGCCAGAATCATCCTTTACAAAAGAATCACACTGAATGATATAAGCATGTTTTAAACGAACCATTAATCCCGGACCCAAACGGAAATACTTCTTAGTTGGCTCCTCCATAAAATCATCACGCTCAATCCAAAGCTCCGAACTAAATGGAATGCTACGTACACCTTCGCCTCCCTCAACTTCAGGATTATTTTCACCCTCAAGCAATTCAGTTTGGCCTTTTGGATAATTAGTGATGATCAATTTTACTGGATCAATAACTGCCATTCTTCTCCAAGCCGACTTATTTAAATCTTCGCGAATGCAAAATTCTAATAAACCTAAGTCGATTTGATTTTCTCGTCGGGCAACCCCAATTCTTTCACTAAAATTACGAATCGATAGCGGCGTATATCCACGACGGCGTAAACCACTAATGGTAGGCATGCGTGGATCATCCCAGCCAGTTACGTAATTTTCGTTAACCAACTGAAGCAATTTACGCTTGCTCATTACCGTATAATTGATATTTAAACGAGCAAATTCATATTGCTTAGAAGGAAAAATATTTAACTGCTGTATAAACCACTCATAAAGTGGGCGATGCGGAACAAATTCAAGCGTACAAATAGAATGGGTAATTTCCTCAATCGCATCCGATTGCCCATGAGCAAAATCATACATCGGATAAAGACACCATTTATCACCAGTACGATGATGATGAGCATGTTTAATACGATACATCAATGGATCACGAAGGTGCATATTTGGTGATGCTAAATCAATTTTAGCACGCAAAACCTTTGCACCATCTGGGTATTTTCCATCCTTCATATCTTCAAAAAGCTGAAGATTTTCTTCAATGCTTCTGCTTCTATTAGGGGTTGGCTTGCCGGGCTCAGTCGGACTTCCCTTAGCAGCAGCAATTTCTTCCGCTGTGCTATCATCCACATAGGCTAAGCCCATTTTTATTAATGCTACAGCAAAATCATAGAGCTGATCAAAATAATCGGATGAGTATAATTCCTTATCCCATTCAAAACCAAGCCATTTTATGTCCTCTCTGATGCTATCCACATACTCCACATCTTCGGTAGTTGGGTTAGTATCATCAAATCTTAAATTGGTTTTGCCATTATATTTTTTGGCAATTCCGAAGTTTAAACAAATGGATTTAGCATGGCCAATATGGAGGTAACCATTAGGCTCTGGTGGAAATCGCGTTAAGATACGACCACCATTTTTACCATTGCTAAGATCTTCTTCAATGATTTCTTCTAAAAAATTTAATGATCTTTCTTCGCTCATAATAGATTTTACAGGTTGCAAAAATAGCAAAATTTACCTTTAGATTTAAGGATTCTTGCAGCATCCGCCAAAGCATTTGGCAAAGCGTACGACCAGGATGGATCAAGGTATTATGATGCAGCTTAGTTTTCTTAGCACAATTTTGCTTTTTCTCACGAAGTTCCCTCTCTACTTTTGGGATGACAGATATAGGAGCCTCATCTAGCGCTTGTAAAGAGTCTGAAGACTCCAATCATTGAATAATCCGTAGACACCGCTGCGCTGAAGTCTACGAACAGTGGGGCATAACGCCTAAAATCCAAGTCCATTTTACAGTAGTTTTTAAAAACGACGCTAAGAAATATATATAAAATCATTTAGCAGGATTAGCTTGCACTGTCTTTCCCCAAGCTTTCTTCCGCCTTGGCTGGTGCGGCAATGATTTACCCTTGTCAAAGCACTGCCTTTCATAGCATCAGACGCAGCGGTGGGGTTTTGGTCTCTTTTTTCCTACAGAAAAAGGACTAGCCTCCGCGGCAATGAGCGGGAAATATCACTAATATCACTATCGTGCTATTAACAACAAAACGAAATTGAATACTCTTTCTTTTGAAGGCCAAAAGAAACAAAAGCCCTTTTTTTCCACTCCAAGGGAGTCCTTTGGACCAAGGCAGCTGGTCCGAAGGACTCCTTTGGAGCTCATACCCACCACACACAAAAGCCAAAAGCGCTCGGGCTGCGTTTTACTGAAGGGTAAAACAATGCCCCGCCCAAACACACAAGGCTTTGCCAAATGCTTTGGCGTCTTGTAACATGCCAATTGATCCGGGATCTATAGTTGATTAACTATAATATTCATCATAAAATTGGTGCGGTTATTAGGTAAGTCAAACACCCGCCAATTTTTGTTTCCCTTTGAGTACTCATTTTTTACCCATGAATAGCTTTTATCCATAGATTCATTCAAACCTATACAAGGCATCTTAATATTATTATTTCGTGTTTTTTTTGATGGCCCAATTTCATAACTATCTTCCGGTAATATTTCCATTGCGACAAACAGTCCATCATTTGGCATTTCGATTTGATACTTACTGATATCAACTTTGAACCAGCTGTTTTTTCGTTTTGCTCTGACGATGATATTGTCTATCAGTAAATCCTTGTCAGGCCCTCCATTTGATTTACTCTTGGAATATACACGTACCCTGAAAGGCCCTTTATAGCTTCCGCCAACTTGTTCTTTTATGTAATAATTGATGGACTGAACTAAATATGGTTTTCCTGAAGGATTTTCTATAAACAAGGCATATTGATCATTTACCCTAGACAAAAGCTTGTTGAATAAATTGTTCCCAGTATTGCCCCACTTCTCAACTTTATGCTTCAAGCCAATATTAATTGATACTTCATCTAATAAATAACTTTTCTGATTTAAGATAATGTTTGGATCTTTAATTAATCTATTGAATACCCGTTCTTCTGACTGGTAACCAATACAACTGAAGGTTATAGTGTCAGTACTGCTAATGGTTTTGACAGAAAATTGATATCTGCCATTAAGATCGGTTAGGGTGTTTTTATTATTTATTGTAACCGTAACATATGGAATAACTTCGCCATTAGAGGACTTTACGACTCCGCTAATCGTATCTTGAGCGTACAAGTTTGTAAAGATGATGGTATAATTAAAGAATACTGTGGTAAAAACCTTTATTATATTGCTCATAAAATTTAAAAATAAGTCTTTATCATTTCAAAGATATATCTTTTACTCTACTGTCCTTAGATTTTCCATCGATTATCAAAATTGATTTTCTAAACAACATAAGGGCTGTTGTACAGTATTAGCCTAAAGCAGTTGGGTTTTCATGAGTATAAAGAATCTCATTTCCAAATAAAACCACTAAATGCGTTTTTCCTTAATTTTTAAAATGTAGATTACAGGAGTCTGGAGACCCCTCTTCATTTGCCAATCCGGAGAAGCGCTACGTTAAACTCTCTGAAAATCGAGGTAAAAAATATTAATTTTAAAAATATATATTTTTTTTAATATTAATTTATTATTAAATTACATCGTAAAATTTAATAAAATTTAATCATGAAGAAAAAAATGTTTAAAAGACTTGCTACCGTGGCAATTTGTTTGTCTCTTGTTTGTTCAAGCCTTGCAGCATCCGCCAAAGCATTTGGCAAAGCGTACGACCAGGATGGATCAAGGTATTATGATGCAGCTACCGACAAATGCTACGATGATTATGTAGTTACAACCTATTTTTTTTGGATACCGGTCGGGCAAAGCCGTATTTCAATCGAAGCGTCTTGTAACATGCCAATTGATCCGAGATCTATAGTTGATTAACTATAATATTCATCATAAAATTGGCGGGCTTGTTAGGGAAGTCAAACAGCCGCCAATTTTTGTTTCCCTTTGAGTACTCATTTTTTACCCATGAATAGCTCTTATCCATAGATTCATTCAAACCTATACAAGGCATCTTAATATTATTATTTCGTG
>NZ_JAFEIG010000003.1 GCF_017495225.1 Daejeonella sp.
GAGGTACTCGAAGCCCGGAAAAGAGTTATCAGTTGTCAGTTATCAGTTATCAGGCAAACGACATCAAAAATCATAAAAATCACTTCAATCTAATAAATCATAGTTCAGACAATTAAATTGCAAAAATAACCCAATCGATATATCGATTGGGTTAAATACTCTATTTATTTTCAATTTCGGTAATTCTACCTTTTCGGCCTGCCACATCAAAAGCGGCAAATTTAAACTTACCTTTTTGAGAAATTGGAGTGGTATAAATTGCACTCGTTTCGCTCGGTTCTGAGCCATCCATAGTGTATCTAATAGTTAATCCAGGAAGCTGAATATTTGCATCCACCTTGCCATTATCGGCCTTCAAGCCTACCTCGGGAATACGATAAGCAAAACCTCCATGATAATAGCTCAAACGTGGCAATTCTCTCTTCCCAAGTACATTGGTAAAAGTCGACCAGTCATTGCTGTATTTCAAATCATTTAATGCAGAAGCCTCACCAGTCTCCCATTCTGGTGCTTTAGACCAAGCACGTTCTGCCAAACCTAATAATTTAGGCAATAACATGTATTCTAAACGCTCAGCGCTTGTATTATGCTCCGACCAAAGTAATCCCTGCAAACCAACAATATTTGATTTACCATAATCAGTCAAGCGAATCATTTTTGTCTGGTCTAAATTTTTTAATGGTCTACCTGAACCATCTTCCTTCACATTCTTCAAATAATCGAAAGGCAGGAAATAAAAAGGTTTATCAACATCTACATATCCACCCCATTTTAAGCCTGGTTCAAAGTATGATGAATTTGATGCTAAGTCGAAATACATATTTGAAACAGGTGATAAAACCACTTTATAGCCTCCATTAGCTAATTTATGCGCTAAATCTTCAGCACCCCAGCCAATCACATTATTCCAAACATGAAGCTGAAAATGTTGGTTTCCAAAATCAGGATTTGCAATGTAGGTTGACTTACCATCAAGTACAGTTTTACGCATTCCTGCTTCTTCCCATCCCGAAAGGAACAAACCACGCTTTTTAACCATTTGGTTCAAACGACCGAAATAATAGTACCACATATCATCCACACTTTTGATATTTGGATTGGCTTGTTTAAACTTTTGATATGAAGGCGACTTTTCCCAAACACCTGTTGGCACCTCATCACCACCATAGTGAATGGTTTTTAATGGCGCACCAGCCTCCTTGTACATCAAAATCAATTCATCGGTAACCTTCTCCACAAAATTATATACCGATGGCATAGACACATCCATAATATTGTCGTTCCAGCCTTGAGCTGATCTAAATTGGGATTTATCTTGCGGATCAATCAAGCGATATTTAGTCGCCTCAGCCATATTACCAGCCTTTTTAAAACGCTCATAGCGATACTCCATGGCTCTAATTGCTGCACGTGCATGCCCTGGTGATTCTATTTCAGGAATCACTTCTATGTGACGAGCGGTAGCATATTTCAACAGTTCAATAAACTCTTTTTTAGTTAAATAACCGCTTCCATGCAATTTATTTGGGACTCCACCAGAAGCAAATGCAGCTTGAAGCAGATTTTTATTGTCCAATGTATGTCCGCGAACACTACCAATCTGAGTCAGCTCTGGAAGTGAAGGAATTTCAACTCTCCAGCCTTCATCCTCAGAAAAATGGAAGTGAAAAACATTCAATTTATATAAACTCATCAAATCCAAAATCTTGAATAATTCCTCTTTGGTATGGAAGTTTCTAGCAACATCCAACATGAAACTACGATATCCAAAGCGTGGCTGGTCTTTTACGTCAACAGACTGAACATTTACAGATGCTTGTTTGGATTTCCAACTTAGCGGTGGAATTAAACTTTTTAGAGATTGAATAGCGTAAAATGCACCTGCTGGACTAGATGCAGCGATTTGAATACCATTTTCAGTAACCTGAAGTGTATATGCTTCCGATGCCAAACTAGCGTCCTTTTTAATATTTATGACACCTTGCTTAGCAATTGAAGGCTTTCCTGTTAAAATTTTCGCTAATTCATCAGATAAATATGCTGCTTCTTTCGCGAAAAGCGGATCTGCTGAAATGGATGTGCTTGATGAGATTTTAAACTCACCTGTATTGACCTTCATTTCTGTGGGACTAGGGAAAATTAAAGGCAATTTTGAGCTAGGAATATCTTGAATATCTTGATTTTTAGAATGTACAAAACTAGGATTCATCCAAGTTTTAGAGCTATAAAGTGTATTTAAGTATTCTGCACTTGGTTCAGGATAAGTACATTGAAGAGGAATAGCTTTATTGGGTTCGCTATCAAAAACGATGTAAAAACCTTGTGGCGACTGAGTTACATTGTCGGTACTGCCAGATTTAAGCATTTGATAACTAAGTTTAGAACCTGCTGGAATTCCGTCGAAAGCAGCAGTAGGCTCAATTTTATACAAATCTCCATTTATAAATGACATGCTTAAACCCCTACTCTCAGGTTTCGGAATATCTGCTCCATAATTGAAATATAAAGTCCAGCCCTTTGCGGGGATGTCAAATTCAGATCCATTGCTAATGCTCAGTACTGAAAGAGATTGATTCTTACCTTCATAATTATTCTGTACGGGTTGCCATTGCAGACTGATTTTATAGTCCTTAACTTGAGAGAAACCTGTGTAAACACTGCATAATACTGCTATAAATGCAAGGAACAGGTGTTTTTTAGTGGAAATTACGTTCATGATTAGATTTAAATAAAAAAGCAAATTACAAATTTATCCTGAGAGCTAATTGTAAGAAAGATGTTATTTATTACAAATCAACATTCAGAATCAAAAAAGATAAAGGTAAAAGCTTGAGAATGAAGCTTGAAAAAAATGAAGCCCAAAGGATAAATATTACTTCATTCCTTCCACTTTTCTTTCTATTGCTCCCATTGTAATTAAGTATTGGGCTATCATATAGGTCGACATGATTAAAATACCCGCGAAAGAATAAGGTTCAACAAACTTATTAAAGGCGAGTGCAGCATCTGAAATCACGAAAAATACAGCTCCAAACAAAATCAAACGGAAACTTAAAAGATTAACCCTTTTATAGCGGTAAGCAGCCAAAATAGCCATCACAGAGATCACAAACATATAAACCATCACAGGAATTCTGAAATCATTTAAATAATCTCTAATAAAACTGTAAAAGCTCAAGGTAAATACGCCTAGTATGAATAACATCACATGACCATAAAACTTGGATGCTTGAGGATTATTCTTGAAATCCCTATAAAAGGCAAAAGAATAAAGCACATGTGCCAATAAAAATGACACTAAACCATACAAGAAAAAGTAAATATCACTACTTGCAAATAGTAAAAAACAATCCCCGAAAAGCGAGCAAATAAGTCCCGCAAATACCAAACGATTAAAACCCGCTGCCATATTTACCTTTCTAAACAAATAGAATGCTAATGCGATACAAATAAGCGGTTTAATAAAAATATTGAAGTCTTGAAAAAAGGAAGATTGAGAAAAAATATTAAGTATAAATATCAAATTAAATGCAAGCGTAAAAACTATATGATTTTTGAACATAATTAATTATTAAAGAGGCGTTTAAACCAGATATATGAAAAGAATACCAATGCTGTATTCCCAAGAAGTAAATATATAAAAAATACGTCCCTATAGAACATAAAGGGTAAAATCAGCCAAAGGAATAAACGAAAATTCTCAATAGTTTTAGCCCAATTCTTTTGCTCCATCAAAGCACCGTAGGATGTGAGTCCCAAAATTACCAAAACACAATTACTTAGCAATTGTATTGCACTTAGCTTTGAGGCTGTAAAGAGTAAAATACTTGCAATAGCTAGCGAAAAAACGAATTGGAAAAAGATGTAAGCATTAAATTTAAGCTCATAAGTGGGACTATATTTTTGATATTTATCCATGTCGATTTCTTTAGGATATTGCCTTCCTCCCATGCTTTTTGGAAACCAACCCGGCGATCCAAAGAATACAGATAGCTTTTCCTTTAGTCCATCAGCGTTTTTAAAAGTATTAAACAACTCTACCCAATAATGAAAATTTGCCCACAGCGGGTTCCAGCTAGCTAGAGGCGTGGTAATTCCATAAACAACCTCTTCTTCTTCCTTTTGGAAAGTACCGAATAATCGATCCCAAATAATCAAGGTACCAGCATGGTTTTTATCAATATATTTAGGATTAGAGCCGTGATGTACTCTGTGATGTGAGGGTGTATTTAAAACCCACTCCAAAGGGCCCATATTGCCAATGGCACGGGTATGAATCCAAAATTGATAAAGCGTATTAAAAGCACTGACAGTCAGGAACATAATGGGCTCAAAACCAACAAAAGCAAGGGGTAAATAAAATATCCATGAAAAGCCTGATTGAAACCAAGACTGACGGAGGGCAACGGTTAAATTATACTCTTCCGATTGATGATGAACAATATGAGCGGCCCATAGAGCGTTTATTTGGTGACTATAACGATGGAACCAATAATAGAAAAAATCGACTCCCATGAACAAAAGCAACCAGGTAAATAGCGTGTTAGGAAACGAAAAAAAACGCCAATGCTCATAAATGTAGAGGTAGCCAAAAAAAGTAATCGTTTTTAAGAAAATCCCGACCAATTGAGATCCAATTCCTTGGCTCAAATTAGCAATTGAATCGTTTATTCGATAGTAGTTAAGTTTTTTATAAAAAGCATAAACAAGCTCTACTGCAATCAAAATAAAGAAAATAGGAATTGAGAGGGCGATATAATCAACTTTCATAAGCACAATTTAGGATTTAAACTTGAAGACAAAAAATCCAAATGAATATTATTCAATTAGCTGTCAAGCTAGTATATTAGCAGAGTAATAAAAATTACAGAAACAATCGATTTTAAATCAAATAAACCATATCAATGAAACGTTTTCTTTTATTTTTCGCCGCAACGGCAATTTCAACTTTGGGCTTTGCACAAACTAAAACAGCAACAACACCTGCTAAAAAAGTTGTCACTCCCGCCAAAACAAGCGCCGCTCCCGTTAAAACTACGGTTGCTCCTGCCCCACTTTTCAAAAATCAAATCGATTCAATAAGCTATGCCTTTGGTGCAAGCATTGCTAACGACCTGAAAAAAAGAGGAGTAAATAATTTAAACTTCGCCTTGCTTAATAAGGCAATGAATGATGTTTTTACCTCACAAACTCTTACTATTAGTCAAGAAAAATGTCAAGAAACAATATATACCTTCCTAAGCGGATTAGAGAAGAAAAAGTATGAGGGTTCTATTGGAGACGGTGCGGCTTTCTTAGCAGAAAACAAGAAAAAACCGGGAATTACGGAGCTTCCAAGTGGTTTACAGTTTGAAGTTATTACCCCAGCTGATGGACCTAAGCCCATAGCTACTGATGAAGTTACTGTACATTATAGAGGAACATTAATAAATGGCTTTGAGTTTGATAGTTCAATTAATCGCGGACAGCCAGCTACATTCACTTTAAATCAGGTTATTCCAGGTTGGACAGAAGGACTTCAGCAAATGTCGGTTGGTTCAAAATACCGCTTTTTTATTCCTTATAAATTGGGTTATGGTGAGCGAGGAGCAGGAAATGATATCCCACCTTACAGCACTTTGATTTTTGAAGTAGAACTATTCAAAATCGGAAAATAATTTTTTGGATAACGCTGATGATTATTAAAAATCATCAGCGTTATTTTTTTTAACTCAAAAGAAATATCTCATACCTCACAATAGCCTCATTAAAAATTAATTACGAATTTCGAGCTTCTGAAATTAACTTAGAAGAAAGATCCTTCCCTAAAAAACGATCGATGATATTATGTACTACATACAATAAAGGTGTCATCAAAATAGCAACAATAAATTTATAGCTATAATTAACTATCCCAATTGCTGCAACCATTTGCCAGCTCCAATTGTACTGCGGATTGATGTAAAAAGCGATAAAAATCACTACAAAACTATCAATAAACTGAGAAGCCAGCGTTGAGCCTGTTGCTCTTAACCATAAAAAACGCTCGCCAGTCATTTTTTTGATACGATGAAAAATGATAACATCCACCATCTGCCCAATTAAAAAGGCTACAATTGATCCCACGATAATCCACATCCCCTGACCGAAAATTGCGGAAAAAGCGTTGTTCATATTCATAGGCTCATTATTTATGGTTTGATTAATCCAAAAATCTGAGGGGACTAAATTCATGGCAAAACCCACTACTAGAAAAGCGTAACTTATTAAAATAGCTGCAAGAATAGATAAAAATCGCACTTGCTTTATCCCAAAATACTCATTGATAATATCAGTCATAATAAAAATTAATGGCCAAGTTATCACGCCTGCCGACATGTTAAAGGAGAGATCTGGTACACCGAACATGTTGATATCAAATTTTTCAATCCCAAGAGAGCCTTCAACAGTAAATATTTTTACACCAATAAATTCGGCGAGAATGGCATTTGCAATTAAAAAGGAGCCCAGAATAAGAAATAAACGGCTTTCTTTGGTTTTATAAGTCATAGATATATCAAAAATAGGCCTTAAGGTAATAATTTAATCTAAATTTTAAAGATTCATAAGGATTCTGGATTTAGATTTACCTATTTTAGCTTGAAATGAATATTGAATCAAAATTGCCCGAGGTAGGTACTACTATTTTCACAGTAATGTCGCAGCTGGCAACACAATACAAGGCTGTAAATTTATCTCAAGGTTTCCCCGATTATGAGTGTTCTAAAGAGCTAATGAGCTTGGTAGAACATTATATGAAAGCTGGTTTTAACCAATATGCACCCATGGCCGGATTAATGAGTCTGAGGGAACGTATTGTAGAAAAACAAGAAAAATTACATCATACAATTTACAATCCAGAAACAGAGATTACCATCACCGCAGGTGGTACGCAAGCCCTTTTTGCCAGTATTGCCTGCATTATCCGACCAGATGATGAAGTAATAATCTTTGAACCATCCTACGATTCTTATGCCCCTGCAGTGAAATTATTTGGCGGTATTGTAAGGCCAATAGAGCTCAATGCGCCAGATTATAACATTAATTGGGATGAAGTAAAAAAAATGATCAATGCTAAGACAAGAATGATCATTTTAAATAATCCCAATAATCCTACAGGAAGAGTTTTGGAAGAAAATGACATCAAAAGTTTAATTGAATTAACCCGAAATTCCAATATTATTATTTTAAGTGATGAAGTATATGAGCATCTAATATACGATGGGAAAAAGCACCTGAGTCTTTCAAGATTCCCCGAATTAAAGGCAAGAAGCTTTATTATTGCCTCTTTTGGCAAGCTTTTACACGCTACGGGCTGGAAAGTGGGATACTGCCTAGCTCCCGAAAACCTAATGAAAGAATTCAGAAAAGCACATCAGTTTGAAGTGTTTAGCGTAAACTCATTTATCCAGCATGCCATTGCCGATTTCCTTCAAAACGAAGCTAATTATTTAGAAATAAGCAATTTATTTCAGGAAAAGAAAGATTTTTTTCATAACTTGATGTCTCAAACACGTTTCGACTTGTTAACATGCCATGGATCCTACTTTCAAACTGTCCAATATAAAAGGATAAGTGATGAAAAAGATACTGAACTGACAATGAGACTAATAAAAGAGTTTGGAGTGGCATGCATACCGGTTTCGGCATTTTATTCAAAGGGTACAGACCAGCACGTACTTCGATTTTGCTTTGCCAAAAAGAACGAAACACTTGAAAAAGCGGTTAATTGCTTGATTAAGGTTTAAAAAACATTTGTTGAATCATTACGTTTAAATAAATTCTAATGAGCACATTAAAAATTACAAGCTTTCAATCTTATCTTTTTTGGGAAAATATTGACAAAAACCTTCAAAATCTAGGTTTAAGACTCAATTCTATTCGTGAAAAAACCGACTTAATCGTTCTGCCAGAGATGTTTAATACCGGATTTTCAATGAATCCAAGCGAATTTGCCGAAGAAATGGGTGGTAAAACCATGAAATGGATGCACGATCAAGCTCGGAAATTTGAAAGTGTAATTACTGGGAGTTTAATTATAAAAGAATCGGATAAATATTATAACCGACTCATTTGGATGCGACCAGATGGAAGCCATGAGCAATACGATAAAAGGCATCTTTTCGGTATGGGTGAAGAGGATAAACATTATACGGCAGGTACTCAAAAGTTATTCGTTGAGCTTAAGGGTTGGAAAATCTGCCCGGCAATATGTTATGATCTCCGATTTCCCGTTTGGCTAAGAAATAAAAATGAAGAATATGATTTATTGCTAATTGTGGCCAACTGGCCCGAACGTCGCTCATTACACTGGCGCTCATTAATTCCCGCAAGAGCTATAGAAAATCAAGCATTTGTGGTGGCAGTAAACCGCGTTGGCCATGACGGAAATGAAGTCTTTCATTCTGGAGATTCTATGTGCATAGATCCAAATGGAAAGGTAGTTTACTATAAACCTAATGATGAAGATCTCTATACATTCACCATCCACAAAAATGATCTTACCGAAACTAGAAGGAATTTACCATTTTTAAGAGATGCTGATTCATTCGATATAAACCTCTAATTAATTTTAAAATTAGGTATGTTTTTTGCTTACAATCAGAAAAAATATTAGCAAAACCTAATTAAAATCAAAAAAACGATTTAAATATTCATTTTGAATTTATCTTAAATAAAATCAGATAAGCGAAAGACAAAAATGTATTGACCTGATATTCAGGTACATTTAACTTCTAATTTTAATTCAACAATAAAATTTATGTTTTAATTAAATTAATAATTTTTAAATTAATTCCCGAAAATTAAAAAAAATAAATTTTTATCATTTTAAGCATGATTTCCTCATATTTACCAGATGTTCAAAAGAATTAAAAACAAGAGTTTTCGCTATGCATGCATAGCATTATACTTTGTAGTACTCTTTTTCTGTGCCCTCGAACTTAATTTTTTATGGTTATTTGGATATTCACCAACAATAAAAGATATCAAAAGTCCGGCAATCAATATAGTATCTGAGCTCTACACTTCCGACGGCAAACTAATAGGTAAATATTTTAAAGAGAATAGAACTCCTGTTGAGTATGACAGTATTTCTCCGGCACTTATCGATGCCCTCGTTGCTACAGAAGATGTTCGTTTTTACAAACACAGTGGCATTGATATTCGCTCTCTTCTATCCAGTATTGTTTCAACTGCAGGTGGCGATAAGAGAGGTGCTAGTACCATTACTCAACAATTAGCTAAAAACCTTTACAGCACTAGAAACAGAAAATCGCAGGGATTTATCAAATATATTCCTTTAGTAAGGACCGTCATTTACAAATTAAAAGAATGGGTAACCGCCTATAAATTAGAGAATTATTATACCAAAAATGAAATCATCACCTTATATTTAAATACGGTCCCTTTTGGAAATAATACCTTTGGAATAAAGACGGCGAGCAAGCGATATTTCAATAAAAATGTGAACAGACTTCAAGTTGAAGAAGCTGCATTATTGGTTGGGATGCTCAAGGCTACTACCACTTATAATCCGATCAGAAATCCTGAAAAATCGCTGGAGCGTAGAAATATAGTCTTATCTCAGATGCAGAAATATGACTATCTCACTGAAAAAGAGTATGTAAAATATAGCCAAAGACCCCTTAAGATCAATCCAGGTAGTATTGATGAGGGTAGCGATGGTGGATCGTACTTAAGATCTGCCGTATCTCGTTATCTTGAAAAATGGTGTGAAGAAAATGACTATGATTTATATGCTGATGGTTTAAAAATTTATACGACTATCGATTCAAGAATGCAGCAATATGCGGAGGAAGCGGTCAATAATCACATGAAAATCTTACAAAGGAGATTTGAGAATGTGTGGGGAAATGAGAATCCTTGGCGCACATCTGATGGTAAAGAAATTCTCGATTTTCCTGAAAAAGCTGCCCAGCGACTCCCCTATTACACTTTTTTAAAGAAGCGCTATAATGGTAATCAAGATTCTATTGATTTTTATTTAAACCGCCCGAAAAAAATGAAAGTTTTTAGTTGGAATGGCGAAAAGGAAGTCGATTTTTCAACTATCGATTCTATAAAATATTATGCTAAAATCCTAAATACAGGAATGATGACCCTCGATCCATTCAATGGGCATATCAAAGTATGGGTTGGTGGTATCAATCACAATTATTTTAAATACGACCATGTAAATCAGGCAAAAAGACAGGCTGGATCTACATTTAAGCCTTTTGCTTATTTAGCTGCACTTGAGTCGGGAATGTCTCCTTGTGATAAATATATCGATCAAGCAGTCCGAATTCCTTATACCATGAGAGGTAAAACCGAATACTGGGAGCCTAAAAATTCGAGCTATACCTTCTCTGGAAGAGAAATGTCATTACGCTGGGCAATGGGTAAATCTGTAAATTCAATTACTGCTCAAATTACCGAAAAAGTTGGTGCCGAAAATGTGGTAAAATATGCTCATGAATGTGGAATTGAAAGTGATCTCAAAGCAGTACCATCAGTGAGTTTAGGTCCGAATGATGTCAGTGTTTTTGAGATGGTTAAAGCCTATGGAACATTCCTTAATAAAGGAGTTCGTTCTGAACCCATTTTAGTCGAGAAGATTCTGGATTTAGATGGCAAATTAATCGAAGAGTTCAAATCAGAGCAAAAAAGAACATTAAGCGAAGAAATTGCATGGTTGATGTTGTATATGCTTCGTGGCGGTATGGAAGAGCCTGAAGGTACATCTCAAGCATTATGGGAATGGGATTTATGGAAAAACAACAATCAGATTGGTGGTAAAACAGGTACATCCTCCGATTATGTTGACGGTTGGTACATGGGTGTTACTAAAGACCTTGTTACGGGTGTTTGGGTAGGATGCGATGAGCGAAGTGTGCACTTCAAAACATCCGAAACTGGCGAAGGATCAAGAACAGCATTGCCTATTTTTGGTAAATTTATGGAAAAGATATATCGTGATAAGTCATTAGGGATAAGTCAGGGACCATTTCCAAAACCCGGAGTAAAAATCACTAGAGAATATCAATGTGTGAGCCCTAGATTTTCAAGAGATACCAGCTTTGTGGATTCGCTGATAATTGACACTATTTCAATTCCCAAAGAAGATTTGGATACAGCAAAAGGTGTAAATTCAGGTCCGAAACCAATAATTAGCACTAAATTACCAGAAAATCGGGCAAACCCTGCACCTGAAAATAAAACACCTGCAAGTCCCAAATCTGAACCTTCAACAGAAGTAAATCAAACAAGAAAAGAAATAAGAGACGAGCGTAAACAAAATAAAAACAAACCTGTTAATTGATTTTACATTTCATTGATGCTTTTATCTAAGCTCAAAAAATCAGAATCAATATTTTTACGTATTTTAGTTAAGATCATTTTAGATATCAAATGAGAGAAAAGACCATTACCCAAAGAAAGCCATCATTCTGGCTAATTATTTCCTTTTTGTTTTTAGCAGTTTTCGGACAAACATCCGACGTTCAAGCTCAATATTTTGGCCAAAACAAGGTAAGGTATAAGAATTTGAAGTTCAAAGTGTATGAAACACCGCACTTCGACCTTTATTATTATCTTAAAAATGACAGTCTAGTACAGCGTTTCGCCAAGGAAGCTGAAGTTTGGTACGAATTACATCAACAAGTATTTAGAGATACTTTCTTTAAGAAAAACCCATTCATTCTTTATTCCAATCACCCTGATTTCCAACAAACTACAGCATTGAGTGGAGAGGTTGGTGTAGGCACAGGTGGTGTTACTGAAGGATTAAAAAACAGGGTAATTATGCCCATTTCTCAGGTAAATCATCAAACAAGACATGTTTTGGGTCATGAATTGGTACACGCCTTCCAATATCATTCATTAATTGAGGGCGACTCAACCAATCTTGAAAACATAGGAAATTTACCCTTGTGGATGGTTGAAGGGATGGCAGAATACCTTTCTGTTGGTAAAAAAGATGCCTATACATCTATGTGGATGCGTGATGCCTACTTAAATAAAGACATTCCTAGCCTAAAAGATTTAACAGAATCGAACAAATATTTCCCCTATCGTTATGGGCAGGCATTTTGGTCTTACATAGGCTCAACTTATGGCGACACAGTGATTGTTCCTTTGTTTAAAGCAACTGCCAAGTATGGTTATCAAATGGCCATTAGAAAGACATTTGGATACGATGATAGAACTTTATCTAGCCTTTGGAAAACAAGCATTGAAAATACTTACAAGCCTTATTTAAAAGATACAGCACAGGTTCCAATTGGTAAGAAATTGATTGATGAAAAAAATGGAGGTGCAAATTACAATGTTGCTCCATCTATCTCTCCTGATGGGAAATTTGTAGCCTTTCTTTCTGAGCGAGATCTCCTCAGTATCGACCTCTTTCTGGCTGATGCAAAAACAGGGAAAATTATCAGAATGCTATCTAGCAAGGCAAAAAATGGAGACATAGATGAGTATAACTTCATCGAATCCACAGGTGCATGGTCGCCAGATAGCAAAAAATTCGCCTTTAGTGTTTTTAGTGGCGGTGTAAATAAATTAGTTATCGTAAATGTGTCAAACGGGAAACTACTAAGCTCTGTGGCTATGGGAAAGGTTGAAGAGTTTAGCAATATTACTTGGTCGCCAAATGGTGAGGATATCGCTTTCTCCGGACTAAGTGAAGGTCAAAATGACATCTATGAATATAATCTTCGTGAGAAAAAATTAAACCAGTTAACCAATGATAAATACTCCGATTACCATCCTAGCTATTCTAAAGATGGACAGTCTATTGTATTTAGCACCGACCGCAAAACACTGGATCAAGCTAGTAAAAGCGTAGATATTTCTTTGAATTTGGCGACTATCGACGTGGTGACAAAAATAATTACAAATATTCCATTATTTACGGGTGCAAACAATCTAAATCCTCAATATTCTGGGGATAATAGAAGCATTTACTTCCTTTCAAACAGAGATGGATTTAGGAATTTATATCGCTATTCATTAATCAAAAAAACAGTTGAGCAATTAACTGATTATTTTACTGGCATTAGTGGGATTACTGAATATTCGCCAGCATTAAGTGTTTCGGCTAATGATGATATATTATACTCCTACTATAGAGCACAAAAATATACCATTTATAATGCCAAAGCGGATGAATTTACTCCTAAACTAGTAGGAAACGAGGATTTAAATTTTGATGCAGCACAGCTACCCCCCTTTAAATCAGTAGGAGTAAATATCATCAATGCTAACCTACAAAACTTTGATCGTTTTGAAAGAATACCGAAAGAATCCATAAAAACCATTCCTTATAAGCCTAAATTCAAGCTTGATTACCTTTCAAGTAATGGTGTTGGTGCATCGGTTGGCCGATTTGGAACGGGTTTATCGAGTGGTATTCAGGGCGTGTTTAGTGATATTTTAGGGAGAAATCAGATATTCGCTACGGCTGCCGTGAATGGGGAAATTTATGATTTTGGAGCTCAGGTAGCTTATGTAAACCAGCAGAGTAGAATTAACTGGGGTGTTGTTGGATCGCATATTCCTTATGTTTCAGGGCAATTTTCTGCTGCAATAGAAAACATACAAGGTGTTGGACCTACTTACGTTGAACGTTTTGATATTATACGAACTTTTGAAGATCAGTTTTCAGTCTTTGGATCTTATCCATTTTCGAAGAATCACCGATTTGAAGCAGGAAGTGGTATCTCAAGATATAGCTATCGTATTGATCGCTTCAATAATTATTTCGACATTAATCAGGGTTATCAAATTGGTAACAATCGCGAAAAGCTTTCTAAAGAAAAGGCTCAACAAACTTATGGTGTTCCATTTGAACCATTTACCACCGTACAATTAAATGCGGCATTTGTGGGAGATAATTCATTCTCCGGACTTACAGCACCACTTTCAGGTTTCCGTTATCGAGTGGGATTGGAAAATTATCAAGGCGACTTTAAACTAAATGCTTTAACCGTTGATGGAAGACGCTACATTCGTGTAAAGCCCGTTACCTTTGCCGCAAGATTTTATTCCTACACTCGTTTTGGAAGAGATGAAAGCAGACTCTTTCAAATGTATGCCGGCTATGGTTACCTCATTCGTGGATATGAAGCGAATTCGTTCTTTAGAAATGGGAACCAAACATCACAAGGTTTTGATATCAATCAATTAGTAGGATCAAGAATTGCAGTTGCCAATTTTGAAGTCCGAATTCCATTTACAGGACCAGAAAAATTAACCCTTGTTGAGTCAAAATTCCTATTTTCTGACTTAAATATATTTTTCGATATGGGACTAGCTTACGATAATGATTCAAAAGTAGCATTTAGATCTACACCAAAACAAATCGGTGGCACGAAAGGTTACTTTGAACGAATCCCAGCTATGAGTGCCGGAGTATCTTTAAGAGTAAATGTATTTGGATACTTTGTACTAGAACCCTATTATGCCATACCCTTCCAAAGGAAGGATGTTAACTTAGGTGTATTTGGTTTAACCTTTGCACCAGGCTGGTAAGATTTAAAAGCGACCTTTGGGTCGCTTTTTTTATGCTTAAAAGATTCTATTTAATCTTGTATGCAATCGAAATTAAATTTTAAATTATCTCTTTATTGTTCAGCCAGAAAATAAATAGAAAATTATTTTTTTTCAATTATAATATTTAACTTTAAGTAAATAACATTAAAAGGGTTGTTTTGCCACCGCAATATTGAAAGGCATTTTAAATTCTTATAAAAATGACAAAAAAAATTAGTGTTTGGACTGCTCTTAGCATTCGTTTTTACGCAGTGTAATCAAAAAGAAAAAGGATGTCTAGTATGAAGACTAATTTAGCATACCTGTCGCTTCTGGTTAATATATATTACATAGGCTCGTGGATATTTATCATTAATAAATACCCATACGAAGCTAGAGACAATGCATTTTGTAAAATTTTTCCACTTGCTCAATTATCCCCAATTGCGGTTAATATTTTCTTAATCCTGTTTAGTATATTTTCTATAATCATACTGAGTAAAAAAAGCACTGGCCATCGATTGGTTATTATAGTTCAGGCAGCTTTTATTTTACTTTTTCTATGGCAAATGATGTAGGGGTTTGGTTTAACCTTTGCACCAGGATGGTAAGATTTAAAAGCGAGCTTTGGTTTGCTTTTTTTATGCTTAAAATATTCTATTTAATCTTATATGCAATCGAAATTATATTTTAAATTATCTCTTATTGTTCAGAAAATAAATAGAAAATTGTTTTTTTTAAAATTACAATATTTAAATTATGTAAATAAATTAAATAGATTGTTTTGCCATCGCAATATTGAAAGGCAATTTAAATTCTTAAAAAAATGAAAAAAAAACTATTAGTGTTTGGACTGCTCTTAGCATTCGTTTTTACGCAGTGTAATCAAAAAGAAAAACCATTAGATGTAAAAGAATTAAAAGCAAAAATTCAAGCTTCGCAAGATTTTAAAAACTATCAATATTCTTTTTTAGAATTATCAGAAAGCATGATTCGTGGTGAAATTTCTACTTCAGGAAGCAATCATGAGATCATGAATAAGGCTCAAAATTCCAAATCTTTAGAAGAATTCACCAAATATTGTGAGGAAGCTGGTATTAAAGGTGCAAAAAAATATGCCGAATTGTTCTATTTACAGCAAACATCTCTGTTGAATATCGTAAAAAACAATCCCGAGATGAAACAATTAACACGAAATGAATTAAAACAAATATTAAAGTTTGATGCTAAACCGAATGTTTCAATTGATGATTTAAATAATAACTAAATTAAGATTGTTAATAACTGTATTGGGATTAAATTAAAAGCAGCTTGATAAAATCAAAAAACGAATTGGGGTCGCTTTTCTAGATAAATAATTGATTTTATCAATTATTTTCCGTATATTAATGGATACAAAAATTATAAAATAATAAATCCCAATAAATCAATACTATGAAGGCCCTTTTGAGTATTTTCCTATTAATTTTTATGCTTACAAATAGTAGCTGCGGACAAAACAAGTCTAAAAATATTCAAGAGTCTAATAAAAAAATAAAATTTCCCATTCAAAAATCAGATGAAGAATGGAAAAAGGTTTTAAGTCCCCTAGCCTTTGAAATAATGGTTGAACGTGGTACCGAGCCCCCTTTCAGAAATGCATACAATAGCAATAAGCAAAAAGGCATTTACGTAAGTGCTGCAACGGGAGAACCATTATTCAGTTCTGAGGATAAATATGAATCGGGTAGCGGCTGGCCAAGCTTCACCAAAGCAATTAAAGAAGGCGTAATTACTGTGGTTAAAGACAATAGTCATGGTATGATCCGCGATGAGGTTATAGAAACCAAAACGGGCCTACACTTGGGTCATGTTTTTGATGATGGCCCAAAGGATAAAGGCGGCAAACGCTATTGCATGAACTCGGCAGCACTTAAATTCATCAAACAATAATTAAGACAAGCTACTAAAAGAAGCACGCATTGGCTGAATACCTGAGACCATTATTTGCTCAAAATCTAAGCCTATGGTTAAATCTATCCAATCTGGGTTAACCCCTCTAATTAAACGATCTTTCTGAATACGTGTAAATTTACTGATTAAATTAAAGCGTTCTTTAGCAGAAGCTTCAGAGCTTAACTCTTCAAAATAAACGAGCCTAGTCAATTGCTGACCGGCATCAAAAAATAAATTAGGCATTTGCCTATAAAAAGTCATAGTTTTCATCAAGTCGGTACTCATACCCACATGAATACTGTTGCGGTTACGGTCGGTAACTAAATAAACAAATTTCTTAGTTTTCATGGCAGGCTTAGATAGGATCGGCATAATTTTAAATTTAATTTTTAGTTCCAATTATAATTGCTAATTTTATGAGCATAAATTTACTAACAATTTTAGTATTTCCAAATTTATTTTTCAAATGGCAAACATTTCTTCCAATTTAAAGTACCTACGTAAGAAAAAAGGGCTTACACAGCAGCAATTTGCAGATACACTTGATATTAAACGCTCACTAGTTGGGGCTTATGAAGAAGATCGCGCAGAGCCTAAATATGAATTACTAAAAAAATTCGCAGAGTTTTATGAATTATCGATGGATGAGCTCATCAATGAGCGCATCGATGATAAGTGGAAACCGAAGCCGAAAGCAGATCCTGCTAATATCAGAGTATTAAGTATTTCGGTAGATAGCCAAGATAGAGAGAACATTGAATTGGTGCCTGTAAAAGCAAGTGCTGGATATTTAAATGGCTATGGTGATCCAGAATATATTTCGGAGCTTCCCAAATTTCATTTGCCAATGTTTCGTCAAGGTACCTATCGTGCATTTGAAATAAAAGGCGACTCCATGCTCCCACTCCAATCTGGGACAGTTGTTGTAGGCGAGTATTTAAGTAATTGGAATGATCTTAAGCCTGGGGATACTTATGTAGTGATTAGCAAAAGTGATGGCATAGTTTATAAGCGAGTGGGAAATAAATTCAAGGAAAATAAAGCTTTGAAATTAATTTCTGACAATCCGGTTTATGAGCCCTATACAATCTCAGGAGATGACGTTTTAGAAATATGGAAGGCAAAAGCTTATATCAGCACCGACTTCCCAGAACCTGCTCCTGAACCTACCTTAGAAACACTTACGAGCATGGTTTCACAAATGCAAAAATCGATTTCTAATTTGGATCGAAATAAGAATTAGAAAGAACAATCGAATAAATTTGACCTTTTTAAGACAGATTATGAAGGTATAGAACTATGAGAAAAGCGGGATTATGTCTCGCTTTTCTTATTTTTAGCAAAAATACAAATGAAAAGCATCCATAAATTCATGTCTGATAGTCTGGCGCTACGAAAGGAAAATAATTCGCTACGCACCCTAAAAGCAGAAAGCAGTTTACTGGATTTTTGTTCCAATGATTATCTCGGTTTTGCTCGCTCTAACAATTTAAAACTCCTTTTTGAAAGTGAATTAAAAAAGCACCCCAATTATAACATGGGTTCTGGAGGCTCGCGTTTATTGGCTGGTAACTCAACATTTGCGGAAGAACTTGAACAAGAAATAGCTAATTTTCATCATTCGGAAGCCGCTCTCCTATTTAATTCAGGTTATGATGCAAACATCGGAATCTTCTCTTCTATCACTCAACGAGGCGACACCATCATTACAGATGAATATATTCATGCATCCATTATTGATGGAGTACGATTAAGTCACGCTACTCGATATGTTTTTAAGCATAATGATTTAGAGAGCTTAGAACAAAAATTAAAAGTATCCAAAGGCAAAATATTTATTGTGGTTGAAAGCATTTATTCGATGGATGGTGATCAAGCTCCATTAATAGATTTAAGCCATTTAGCAAAACAATACGATGCTGCTTTAATTGTAGATGAGGCGCATGCGACAGGAGTGTTTGGAGAATTAGGAAGAGGCTTAGTATATGATTTAGGTCTCTGTGATCAGGTATTTGCCAGAATCATCACATTTGGTAAAGCATTAGGAACACATGGTGCTGCTATTTTAGGTACTGAACAATTGAGGAGCTTTCTAATTAATTTTTCAAGATCATTTATTTATACCACTGCGGCCTCTTTTTTAAGTCATTTAGCTATAAAATGCGCCTATCAACAACTAAAAAATTCTGATTATCAATCGCCGCTTAAAGAACGTATAAAATGCTTTAGGGAGAGCATTAGCGCAGATATTAACTTATTAAATAGCCAATCTGCTATTCAAATTATTCTTATTCCTGGAAATAAAGAAGCGAGAGAAGCTGCACTCAATATCCAGAATGCAGGCTTTGATGTACGTGCTATTTTAAGTCCCACCGTTGCCCAAGGTACCGAGCGAATAAGAATATGCCTACACAATCACAATTCAATAGCTGATATTCAGAGATTATCTCACAATTTAAATGACATTATTAAATAAAACCCATATTTATCAGTGCTATTGGAACAGAAATAGGTAAAACCATTGTGTCAGCGGTTTGGAATGAGAAATTAGAAGCAGAAATTGGAAACCCGTATAATCGGAAGGACTTGTCAATAGCGTTTCTATACTCATAGAACCCCCGATTTCAAACAAACGAACATTTATTCACCCTGAAGCTTATCGTTTAACCTAGCCCTTTACACCACACGAATCGACCGTATTAGAAGGAATTCATATTGATTTAGATAAAATTAATTTACCAAAAAAAGATAATCAATTGATTATTGAGAGAGCTGGTGCAACTAATTAAAAGGAATAATCATAGAATCATTAAAAAATTTGATGCTGAGGTTGTTTTGGTCTCTAAAATTTATTTAGGGAGTATAAATCACACCTTGCTTTCGGTGGAATTATTAAAAAGCAGGAATATCCCTGTACGTAAATTGATATTTAGCGGGGAATGGAATTCGGAGGATATGATTAAGGCAAAATCCGAATTAGAAATATTGAGGGTGCCGTTTTTTGATGAGTTGAGTAAAGAAAGTATTCGAAAATTTGTTAGAAAATTTAATTTTTAAAAGGGTTATATTTTTTTGAGTCCAAAAAAAAGGCTGAACATTTACAATGTTCAGCCTTTTTTGCAAAAATTAAATTTTAATATTTGTCATTTTGGGTTATAATACCTCCAGAAGTTAAAACTTCTCTTTGAGGGATTGGCCATAAATTTCTAAATGCTTCACTAATTCCTAAAAAGGCACCAGTTTTATTGTATCTTCTTAAATCAAACAATCTGTGACCTTCATGGGCAAGTTCAACTCTTCTTTCAGCTAAAATAGCATCTAAAATTACATCCACAGAAGTTGATACCAAGGGACTTAAACCAGCTCTCTCTCTTACAACGTTCAAGTCAGCTAAACCACCAGCAATATCAGTATCACTTGGACTTGGTTTTCTTAATCTTGCTTCTGCTCTAATTAAGTAAAGTTCGGCAGTTCTCAATAGAATAACATTATCATCACGAGTTGCAATTCTTGTTACTTTTCTAGTTTTAGCTAGTGGAGCAACAACTGAATAATTAATATCTTTTCTGATATCTCTCGCTTCATGTATATCTCTCAAACTTGTTGATGCGCTTATTTCGTTTCTTCCACCAAGAGTGGTAGTGTAATAAAAGAAAGATAAATCATTCTGATCTGCAGTATTAAATTCCAATTCAAAAATAGACTCAGAACTGTTTTTACCGCTCCACATTGTGCCATAATTAGCTGTGGAAACCATTGGATATCTTGCTGAACCTATTACACCTGTCGCTAAAGTTTCAGCTTCAGCAAATTGACCTCTGTATAATTGTACACGAGCTTTTAATGCATTAGCAAAATCTTTACCAACTCGGTTAACAGTGCTTTGCTTGTTTGCAAAAGTACTTACACCAATCGCGAAATCTAAATCAGCTAAAATTGCTGTAAATATCTCAGCTTCAGTACTTCTTTTGATTGCAGCAGCTTCTGTTAAAGATGAAGTTGGTGTTAATTTTAAAGAAACACCAACACCGTTTCCTTTGCCATAACCATCAACTGAACCACCCCAGTATCTTAACAAATCAAAATACATAAGTGCTCTCAAAGTTCTCAATTCGGCAAGCGCACTTTCATTCACAAATCCTGATTCCTTGATGTTAGGTACAGCAGCAATGACAAGATTAGCAACATTTATAGTACTGTAAATACTATTGTACATATTGGTGACTTCAGCATTATCAGTCAAAATGCTTTTATTTGCAATTTGAGCAAATGATGGAAAAGTTCCAACGTGAGAAATATTATCTGCACCTAAATCCGCCATTACTTGATAGCGTAGTCCGTAATAATTTCCACTCTGCAAACCACTATAAACTGCATTAATACCTGCTCTAACATTATTTGCAGTATTGAATGCGATAGATGCATCTAATGATGCTTGCGGCTTCTGATTCTCTAATTCCTTCTTACAAGAACCGAGTAAAACTCCTGATAATAAAATTATCAGAAATGATTTATTTTTAATTATTTGTTTCATAATTCAAGTATTAAAAAGTTAGGTTCAAACCAAAAGTATAAGTTTTAGCCTGAGGGAAGGTTAAGAAATCTGTACCTGGTGCTGTATTTGTATCACTAAAAGTACTTACTTCAGGATCTAAACCTGAGTATTTTGTAATGGTGAATAAGTTTTGGCCAGCCACATATAATTTAAAATTACTAACTTTCAACTTTGATAAAACCTTAGGTGAGAAAGTATAACTTAAACTTATGTTCTTCATTCTTAAGAAATCACCACTCTCTAAAAATCTATCAGAGGTTCTTCTGTTATTATTAGGATCTGCGTAAACAGCTCTTGGCATTGTTGTGCTTGGATTGGTAGGTGTCCATCTTTCTAAAACAGCAGTAGTTTGTCCAAAAATACTATTCATACCTTCAGAAAATGCCCTAGTATTATTATAGATTTGGTTACCACCTGAAAACTGAACAAATGCTGATAAATCAAAGTTCTTATATCTGAAATTGTTGGTAAATCCACCGAAATAAGTAGGCATACCATTACCGATAATTTCTTGATCATCAGCAGTTATTCTACCATCACCATTTAAATCTTTAAATCTTTGATCACCAGGTGCAGTTGACGTTAATGCACTAGCGGTTTTTGTATGAATTGGAGCTGCAGCAATCTCAGCAGCATTTTGGAAAATTCCATCTGTTCTATAACCTCTAAAATCACCCAAAGAACCCCCTGGAGCAACCCATGAAGCAAAACCAGCAGCAAAAGGATTACCAGAAATCTCTAAAACTTTATTCTTATTGAAACTTAAATTCAGATTAGATGTCCAAGAAAAGTCTTTTTTATCAAAAATTACACCAGTCAACCCAAATTCTAAACCTTTGTTTTCCAATTTACCAATATTAGATTGGATAGTTAAAAATCCTGAAGAACCTACCAATGGCTGACCTAATAATAAATCTTCAGTCTTCTTTTGATAAGCATCAAATGTAAAAGTCAATCTATTTTTGAACATTCCTAAATCTAATCCTAAGTCAATAGAGCTAGTATTTTCCCAGCTTAAAATAGTATTACCTAATTGTGAAGGAGATAAACCAGACTGTTGCAAGTAGTTTGCACCACCACCAACTAATTGAAGTGAAGTGAAGTTACCAATTTCCTGATTACCAACTATACCATAACTACCTCTTAATTTTAAGTTACTAATTGAGCTTACATTCTTTAAGAAAGACTCTTCAGATATATTCCAAGCAGCAGAAACTGCAGGGAAAGTTCCGTATCTCTTATCAGCACCAAATCTTGATGAACCATCCACACGAACAGAACCCTGAATTACATACTTATTATCGAATGAATAGTTTGCTCTTGCTACATAAGATTCTAAAGCATAAGAGCTACCACCCGAAGCAGTAGTTACTCTTACGGCACCAGAAGATAATCTAGTGAAATCATTTGTAGGGAATCCTGTTGCAGATGCTAATAGGTTTTCATAATTAGATTCTTGATATGAAAATACACCTGTTAAATTCAAAACATGCTTATCTGCAAATGTTTTATTGAAATTTAAAATATTTTCAGTAACATAATTAACTTCCTGATTTTGACCTTCAGAACCAGAACCAGCAGATGCAGCACCTGTATTGGTAGTAGTTGGATTGTAATTTCTATCTTTTGTTGTCAGGTAATCCAAAGATAACTGAGATTTAAATGTCAATGATGGCAGAATTTGATACTCTGCCGATCCTGAAGTAAGCAATCTATTACTTGTATTCAAGAAAATTCTTTCAACAGCTGATGCCACTGGGTTATCAACAGAAGAAATTGGATCCTTACCGTATGTACCATTAGCATTATAAACAGGTACATGAGAACCTAATAAAATAGATGCACTTACTACACCATTAATATTGTTATCATTATTAATTCTGTTTGAAACTGAACTATTAAAACCAGCACTTAAAGATAATTTTAGTTTTTCAGTAGCTTGATTATCTAAATTCACACGACCACTCCATCTTTTGAAACCTGAAGCGATTACTATACCTTGTTGATCAAAATAAGATCCAGAAACAGAGAATTTAGTTTTGTCATTACCACCTCTAGCAGAAAGATCGTAGTTTTTAATGTCAGCAGATCTAAATATTTCATTTTGCCAATCAGTATTAGCATAAGTCTTAGGATCAGCACTTAGACCTGTAAGCCAATTATAGTTAGTTCCAGCACCATATCTATTAGCAACAGATTCATTCAATAATTCAATGTATTGCTGTCCAGAAACTAGCGGAAGTAATTTGTTAACTTGCTGAGTTCCGAAGTAAGAATTGAAACTTATTTTTGTAGTTTGGTTAACTCCTCTTTTTGTATTAACAATTACAACACCATTAGCTGCTCTTGAACCATAAATAGCACTTGCTGCCGCATCTTTTAAAACTTCAATCGACTCAATTTCACTCGGGTTGATATCAGATAAAGCATTTGACAACTGACCACCAGCCGCAACCTGAGTATATGAACCTGTAGAAATAGGCACACCATCTACTACATAAAGCGGTTGACTACTTGCGCCAATTGAAGATGTACCTCTGATTCGAATTGAGATACCTCCTCCTGGAGTACCTGATGATTGAGTAACCTGAACACCCGCAGCTCTACCTTGAAGAGCTTGCTCCGGACTTAAAATTGGAGTATTTGCTATATCAGCAGCTTTAACAGATGACTGTGCACCGGTAAAATCAGCTCTTCTTTGTGTACCGTAACCAGTAACAACAATCTCAGATAACTGCTTAGCATCTGTAACCAAAGCAATATTGATTGCAACCTTATTGCCAATTGTTACATTTTGAGACAGGAAACCAATGTAAGTAAACTCCAAACTCTTAACCGATGAAGTTACACTAATTGAATAGTTACCACTTACGTCTGTTTGAGTAGCAGCACTAGAACCAGTTGCTTTAATAGAAACTCCAGGCAATGGCAAACCATCTTCCTTAGATGTTACCTTACCTGTGATTCTTCTGTCTTGTGCAAATGCGGCACCAGCCAACATTATACACACAAAGAACATACTTAGTAATTTTTGTTTCATTTGATATGTATTTAGTTTATTAAATAGTTACAAAACCCTTTTAAACAAGTTTCAATAACAATATTAACGGTTTAAACTAACATTATTGTAGTTGGTTTGCAAGAATAATGTAACTAACTTGTTATAATTAGTGGTTAACTATATTCTTTTGCCAGTCTATAGGGTAAAAAAAGACTGTAGAATGCAGAAATTGACTACTAAACTAATTACGTATAACAATAAATTATTAATGCTAATTTAAAATCAAAGGACTCAAAATTTACAAAACCATGAAAATAATGAGACTAGAAGATTTAAAATCATTCCTACCTTTATTTATTATTAAGCAATCATAAAAACATGAAACAAATCTCAATTATAGGCTCCGGAACCATGGGTAATGGTATTGCTCATGCCTTTGCAATCTCAGGATTTCAAGTCAATTTAATTGATATTTCAGTCCCAAGCCTCGAAAAAGGAATGGATGCAATTCGCAAAAATTTAGATAGACAAGTCGCAAAAGCACTAATTACCGAAGATATCAAAGCTTTAGCTCTTAAAAACATACAAACCTTCACGGATACTAAATCTGGAATTGAAAATTCAGATCTTGTTATTGAAGCAGCAACTGAAAACTTATCCATTAAGCTCGAAATTTTTAAAAACTTAGACCAATATTGTAAAAAGGAAGCCATTTTAGCTTCAAATACTTCTTCTATATCTATTGGGAAAATTGCATCGGTAACAAATCGTGCTGATAAAGTTATAGGAATGCACTTCATGAATCCCGTTCCTGTGATGAAATTAGTGGAAGTTATTCGTGGATATTCAACTTCTGATGAGGTTACTCAAACAATCATGAACCTTGCCACTAAACTCAATAAAATTCCAGTTGAGGTAAATGATTACCCCGGATTTGTAGCTAACCGCATTCTCATGCCCATGATTAATGAAGCTATTTATTCCTTATATGAAGGTGTTGCGGGTGTCAATGAAATAGATACAGTCATGAAACTTGGTATGGCTCACCCAATGGGTCCGCTACAATTAGCCGACTTTATAGGCTTAGACGTTTGCCTAGCAATTATGAATGTATTACATCAAGGTTTCGGAAATCCTAAATATGCACCCTGCCCTCTCCTAGTGAATATGGTTACTGCTGGTAATTTAGGTGTAAAATCTGGCTTAGGCTTTTACGATTATAGCAATGGTATTAAAGACCCTTCTATCGCAAAGAAATTTATTAAATAAAAAAGGCGCATTAAAAAGACGCCTTGAATTATAACATTCGTTTATTACATTCTTGATGGGACGCTAATCCCAAGTAATTTCATTGCTTTGTTAATAGTTTTAGCAGTTGCAGCAGCAAGATCAAGTCTGAAATTTCGAACTTGTGGGTCTTCTGCCTTCAAAATGCTTTCTTCATGATAAAACTTATTGAAAAGTTTGGCGAGTTCAAAAACATAGTTTGCAATGTGCGCGGGACTATATTCTCTTGCTGCTGAGCTAATTACATCTGGGTATTTAGCTAAGTTGACAATCAAATCCTTTTCAAGTATTGTTAATACATTGCTATAGTTATCAGAAATTTTATTTTTATAATCGGCCTTTGCTAAAACCGAACAAATTCTGGCATGGGTATATTGAATAAAAGGCCCTGTATGACCTTGAAAATCAATTGATTCATTCGGATCAAATAAAAGGCGTTTTTTAGGCTCAACTTTCAACAAAAAGAATTTCAATGCCCCTAAACCAATCATATTATAAAGGTCTTTCTTCTCTTCTTCTGTAAAACCATCCACCTTACCTAGCTCTTCGGTTCTTTCCTGAGCAGTTTGAATCATGTCGTCCATTAATTCATCAGCATCAACAACTGTTCCTTCACGGGATTTCATTTTACCAGATGGCAAATCAACCATCCCATAAGAAAGATGAAATAGACCATTAGCCCACGATTTTCCAAGCTTTTGAAGAATTAGAAATAGAACTTTAAAATGATAATCTTGCTCATTTCCAACCACATAAATCGACTTATCCATTTTAAAGTCATCATATTTCAATTGAGCAGTTCCTAAATCCTGAGTGATGTAAACGGAAGTCCCATCAGCACGTAAAACCAATTTCTGATCTAAACCATCATCCGTTAAATCTATCCAAACAGAACCGTCATCTTTTTTGAAAAAAACACCTTTATCTAGGCCTTCCTGAATAGTATCTTTACCTAAAAGATAGGTATCTGATTCATAATAATACTTTTTAAAATCAACACCAAGCTTTTTATAGGTTACGTCAAAACCTGCATATACCCAAGAATTCATCATTTTCCAAAGGTCAATTACTTCTTGGTCGGCCGACTCCCATTTCAAGAGCATTTCTTGAGCTTCCTTAATAACAGGGGCATTCTTTTTTGCTTCATCCTCAGTCTGCCCCTCACTAATCAAGGTTTCAATCTGTTTTTTATATTCTTTATCAAAAATCACATAATACTTCCCAACCAAGTGATCACCTTTTAAACCACTACTTTCTGGTGTTTCTCCATTACCAAATAATTTCCAAGCGAGCATCGATTTACAGATGTGTATCCCACGATCATTAACCAAATTAGCCTTTATAACTTCATAACCATTGGCTGAAAGGATTTCTGCAACTGAAAAACCGAGTAAATTATTGCGAACATGACCCAAATGAAGTGGTTTATTGGTATTTGGCGAAGAATACTCAACCATTACTTTTTGTCCGTTGGATGGAAATTGTCCAAATGACTGACCATGAACGCTAGTTAACAATTCATCAACCCAATAAGAGTCGGCAATTGACAAATTCAAAAAGCCTTTAATTACATTAAAATCAGCAACTTCCTTAAGGTTCTCTTTAAGATATTCCCCTATTTCGGCCCCAGTTTGTTCTGGAGTTTTTTTAGAAAAACGTGTAAATGGAAAAGTTACAGCTGTAACTTGTCCTTCAAACTCTTTTCGAGTTTCTTGAATCACTATACTATCTAATTGTATATCAGTCGCATAAAGCGATAAAACCGCCTTTTGTATGTGTTGAACGATGGTATTTTCTATTGTCATTTCTATTGGCCTTTGGCCTGTAAATTTAATCGTTAATTAGAGAATTTGTTGCACGAAGTAAAATTTCAAAGGCATTTTCTGCCATTAAATTTTCCTTGTCAAGTGTAGGATTAACTTCTACAATTTCAAAACAACATACTTTTTCATGACTCATTAGTCGTGAAACTAAGTTTCCAGCCTCTTTTTCAGTTATTCCATTAGATACAGGGGTGCCAGTTCCTTTTGAAATTGATGCATCTAAAGCATCTACATCGAATGAAACATAAATCACATCACATTGATCTAAATATTGTAAGGCATCAATTGCCACACGTTCCACTCCGCGTTTTCTAATTTCAAGCGTGGGGAAATTCTTTATTTTATGCTTTTTAAGAAGATATTGCTCTGCCGGTTCAAAATCGCGTAAAGCAATGTAAACTAGATCATTATAGTTTATTTTAGGAGATATATTGCCTACATTTTTTAATTGATACCAATAGTTGAGAGTCTCCTGATCTGGCTTATTAATTTTTGAATCTACATTATCTTCGTCTAATACTACAGCGAGACTCATTCCATGTAAATTTCCCGAGGGGGTAGTATAAGGCGAATGAAGATCAGCATGAGCATCAATCCAAATTACTCCTAAACGAGCTTTGGGGAGTGCCTTTTTTATCCCAGAAATAGTCCCTGCCGCATTGCTATGGTCACCAGAAAGCACAATTGGAAATTCATCATTTTTCAAAGTTTTCGAAACTTCCTCAGTAATTCGTTCAACCATTGTGAGTACTCCAGATACACGTTTAGCATACTGATTGCCAACAGATTCTAGTAAAAGATGATTTTCATTTGCTATTTCAACGCTTTTATATTTTTTAAAATAGCGACTACCAAAATCAAGAGCTGCAATTTTGATGGCATCAATACCCATACTAGATCCACGTGTGCCTGCTCCAAGCTCAGATTTAACCTCAATAATTTTCAGTTCACGCATAGTCCACTTTCCCTTATTTTCGAATATAGTTTAAAAACATGTAACATTTAAGCAATGATTTATGTTCTATGCTATATGCTTTTTATATCTTTGCCAAAATTATAAAAAAATGCAGAGTTACGCGGAGTTTCTTGATTTAAGCGTGGGTTTCCCTCAGGATGGATTCGACATCATTGATGATGAATTATATTTTCATGACTTAAACCTCATGGAAATGATTGAAACGTATGGTTCTCCTTTGAGATTTACATATTTACCCATCATTAGTAAGAAGATACAACAAGCAAAATTATTGTTTCAAGCGGCTATCGTAAAGAACAATTACAGAGGTGGTTATAAATATTGTTATTGTACTAAAAGTTCGCACTTCCGACATATTGTGGAAGAAGCTCTTCGCAATGATATCCACTTAGAGACTTCATCGGCATTTGACATGCCTATGATTGATGCGCTTGAAAAAAAGGGATCTTTAACAAAGGATATCACTGTTATTTGCAATGGTTTTAAAACCTTTCAGTACAAGCAATACATTATTGATATGCTTCATGATGGTTTTAAAAATATTATTCCAGTTTTAGACAATAAAGAGGAGTTCAATATTTATGATGATGAGCTTGACATTCCTTGTAATTTAGGTTTTAGAATTGCTGCCGAAGAGCAACCTGATTCACAGTTTTATACTTCTCGTTTAGGAATTCGAATTGAAGACATAATTGACTTCTACAATCATAAAATAGCTCAAAACCCAAATTTCAAGGTTAAACTTTTACATTTCTTTATTAATTCAGGTATTTCTGATACGCCATATTATTGGAATGAATTAGAGAAATACGCAACCTTATACTGTAAATTCAAAAAAATAAACCCCGACCTCGATACACTTGATATAGGTGGTGGAATGCCTTTCAAAGATTCCTTAGCCTTTGATTTTGATTACGAATACATGGTCAACGAGATTGTGAAAAGAATCAAAGAAATTTGTGCTGAGCATGATGTTATGGAACCAGATATTATCACTGAATTCGGTAAATATACTGTTGCAGAGGCATCTGGAATACTTTATAAAGTCTTAGGACGTAAGCAACAGAACGACCGTGAAAAATGGTTAATGCTTGATGGTTCTTTCATCACTAACCTTCCTGATGTTTGGGCACTTAATCAAAAATACATTCTTGCACCAATAAATAATTGGGATTCTGAATATGAACGTGTTAACTTGGGTGGAATTACGTGTGATGGACAAGATTATTATAGTCAGGAGGCACATATGAACAACGTTTTTATGCCTAAAACACGTAAAGTTCAATATTTGGGATTCTTCCATACCGGTGCTTATCAAGAGGTTTTAAGTGGTTATGGTGGAATTCATCACTGCCTTTTACCATCTCCTAAACATGTTATTATCCGCCGAAACCGCGATGAAACCTTTAATTTTGAGGTTTTTGGAGAGGAGCAGAATAGTAAGCAGGTGTTGAAAATATTGGGTTACTAATCCGGGTCAAGCCCGGATTGACAAGTTTATCAATTGACAATTATAGTCGGGTCAAGCGCGGATTAACAATATTTTTAAATTTTCAGTGTTAAATGCCAGGTGTTAAAAAATATTAACTGAGAGTGATTTTTTAAACATGAAATCTAAATATTACCTTCTTTTATTTTGCCTGATTCCATTCATTTCATGTTCTCAGAGCAAGAAACAATCTGAAGAAGTAAAAAATGAGGCTCCAATTCTCAAACAAAGTTTTTCATCGCTTCAATTTGAATCGGATGGAAAACCTTGTATCGCATCAATTAACCAGCGATATATGTTTTTCAAAGAAAAGTCGAAATATTCCTTATCGCTTTTCGTCATAGTTAATACCCTTGAAAAGGATAAAAACGGGCATCCTACTGAAAAAGAGGCTGCGTTTTTTAATGAATTTCAAACACAAATTCTCCAGAAGCTCAGTACAGCCCTTGGTGACTATTGTTATATCGGTACGACAACTATGACAGGCTATAGGGATATATTGCTTTATATCAAGCCTGAGCATCAAAAAACAGCAATTGAAGTTTTGGAGAAAATAAAAGCTGAAGAAAGTCGCATTCAATCCATATCTTTTGAAGAAGATGCTCAATGGGAAGCTGTTTCAGGCTTTTACGATGCTGTTGATGTCAAATTCTAAGAATCGAACTTATCAAGCAGTTTAATTAAAGTCGCGAAATCCTTTGGATATGGTGCCTCAAAGGTCATTTCGGTCTTTTCATCAATCTTAAAAGTAATACTGCGAGCGTGTAAGGCAAATCGCTTCATAATTGGCAGTTCCTCCTGATCTTTCCCAATACGATAGCCTCTTTTAATTTCAGATAGATAAACTGGCTTACCACCATACATTTCATCTCCAGAGATATTTGCTCTTTGGGAAGCCAGATGAATTCTAATTTGGTGCATTCTACCTGTAATTGGCTTGCACTCCACCAAAGTATAATGTTTATAAAACTTAATTGAGTTGAAGATTGTTTCGGCTTGTTTACCCTCTTGCTTATTTATTGCGACATTTCTTGCACCCAAATTTAATATTGGAAGATCCACATGTAGCTCCTCAAAAACATGGGTTCCATTAATGATTGCATGATAAACCTTAGTCACTTTTCTATGTTCAAATTGCATAGAGATATGACGATAAGTCTCAGGGTTTTTAGCAATTATTAATGCCCCTGAGGTCTCACGATCTAAACGGTGACAAATCTGAGCGTCATCAGCGTATTGCTTTGCCATCCTAAGCAAATTATTATCCCCACCCTCCCGATCGTCGAGGGAGCTTAAAAATGCAGGTTTATTTACTACAATTAAATTGTCGTTTTCAAAAAGAATAAATTCTTGGAATTTAGGAAGCTTCACACATTAAAAATTAGAGTGCAAAGGTACGGATTTAATGGGAATGTGGAAATGGAGGTTCGTAGGGACAGGTCGCGACCTGTCCTCTTTTTATAACGTTTTTTAACGGACAGGTCACGACCTGTCCCTACACGCGTAGATTATTTCAATTCAAATTTATATCCCACACCTTTTACGGTGCTCACATAATTTTCACCTAATTTTTCACGGAGTTTGCGGATATGAACATCAATAGTCCGATTGGTAACTACCACCGAATCTTCCCAAATACTTTTCAAAATAACTTCTCGTGTATAGACCTTTCCGGGTTTAGATGCAAGTAGATATAGTAATTCAAATTCTTTTTTAGCTAAAACGATTTTTTCACCATTGCGAAACACGAGAAAAGCATCACGATCAATCACTAAATCACCAATTTCGACACTGCTTTTTACTTCTGGTTCTTCAGAATGAGAGTTTCGTCTTAAAATGGCATTTATTCGACTGGTTAAAGCACGTGGCTTAATAGGTTTTGCGATATAATCATCTGCACCAACATTGAAACCTGCAATTTCAGAATACTCTTCACTCCTAGCGGTCAGGAAAACCATAAATGTATTTTTAAATTCATTCATGGTTCTTAGTATTCGACAGGCCTCGATTCCATCCATCTTGGGCATCATGATATCGAGAATAATGAGATCAGGAAGCACTCTTTTGGCTTCGGCAACACCCTCTAAACCATTAGAAGCAGTATAAACCTGATAGCCTTCCTTTTTAAGGTTGTATTCGATAAGTTCCCGAATATCAGGTTCATCGTCAACAATCAGGATTTTGTGCTTAGCCGTACTCATAGATTTTTAATTTTAGTAAAAATAAATCCTTTGTTCTATCCTATCGTTAAGCCACTATTAACAAATTGTAAACTTTACAATCAAATTTACAAGAATAAATCTATTTCAATGTTTTCTCTAAAAATTGCTCCAATTCAGCTCCTCTTAAGTTTTTGGCAATGATTTTACCTTTAGGATCGAGAAGAAATGATGCAGGTATGCCCTCAACCTTGTAAAGCAAAGTCACTTTTCCGTCCCATCTTTTAAGTTCTGAAAGATGTGGCCAATTCAAGCGATCATCTTTAATAGCCTTTAACCATCCAGCACGATCATCATCAAGAGAAACACCTAAAACAGTGAAATTCTTATCTTTAAACCTTTCAAACTGCTTAACAATATTAGGATTTTCTTCGCGACAAGGAGCGCACCATGATGCCCAAAAGTCGAGCAAGATGTACTTTCCTCTAAAATCAGACAATTTAAACTCCTTGCCATTTTGATCAGGCAATTGAAAATCAGGAGCAATTTGACCGATAGAAACAGGCTTCAATCCCATCATTTTTGTCACGAAAGATTGAACAGCTTTATTCTTAGGGAATTTTGATTTCACCTCTTCTGCATAAGCAATTAACTCTTGCTCATACTTATTTTGATCGATAGTCCCAGCAACATAAAACCCTGCTAAATTATCTTTATTATCCTGAACAAATTTAAATCCTTTCTCAGAAAACTTATTCATATTAGACTGAAATTTAGGCATTAAGGCATTATAAATCGAATCTTTTGCATTCGGATTTGCACTTACTGATGCCGCATACTCTTCCTGAATTTTTTGGAATATTTTACCATAATCATTACTGATTTTATTAAAATCACGGATCTTCTCCGAATCACTAGAACCTGAAACTTCATAGGTATTGGTAGTGTCTAAATAATCAGACTTAAACTCCACTTCATCACCATTCTTACCTACAATAAGAAAATTTTTCTCGCCAATAACTAAAGTATAGAAATTAGGATCCGGAGCTACACGACGAAATTTAAATTCATTGCTTTCATTTAAAAAAGCTGAATCAACCACTTGGTCAGTCTCATAAAGCATAACCTTTTTGATTTCACCCGCGTTTTCAATTTTACCAGAAATAATTAGCTCATCATTGTTTTTACAAGAACTAACAAAAAACCCAAGCCCAAGTAGGGCAATCAATGTTACTTTTTTCACGATCTATTATCTATAATTTGTTATCCACTGTCTTTATTCTCTATTGTCAATTATCTCAAATCCCGCATCTCAAATCTCATATCTCATATCTCACATCTCAAATCTAACTTCTCAAATCTAACATCTCAATTATCAATTTATTAGCTACCTGCGGATTAATCTTACCCTTTGATTTTTTCATAAGATCCCCCATAAACAATCCTAAAACACCCTTTTTACCTTGTTTATATTCCTTTACCTTATCGGGATATGAATTTAACACCTCCTCAATGAGTAGCGCTAAATCATCGTCATTGGTATCGATTAAAACCTGTAAGGAAATAGCAATCTCCTCAGCAGTAGAATTTGGATTCTCAATTAAAGCCGGGAACACTTTACTTGCAGCAAGCGAATAATTTAACTTTCCGTTATCTATTAATTGAATAAGTCCCGCTAAGGTTTTAGGCTCCAACTTAAAATCTGAGACACTTGTACTAGAGTCTTGAAGATAGCTTCTTAGCGGACCAATTACCCAGTTGGCAGCAGCTTTATAATTATTATTCCAAATTACTAATTCATCAAAATAGTTGGCTATCTCCTTTTCAGAAGACAATAAAATTGCGTCATATTCAGACAAAGCGAACTTAGACATATAGCGTTCAACTTTTTTTGAAGGAAGCTCAGGTAATAATTTGGCTAATTCGTTGATGTATTTTTGGTCGATTAAAAGTGGTGGTAAATCAGGCTCCGGGAAATAACGATAGTCGTTTGCAGTTTCTTTACTTCTCAGCGGACTAGTTTTTCCAGTTTCAGCATCAAAATTTAGAGTATTTTGATCAATATATTCTCCCTTTTCAAGAAGCTCGGTTTGTCTGATAAACTCATGCTCAATTGCTCTTTGAAGGTTACGAATGGAATTTAAATTTTTTACTTCACATCGATTACCATATTCTGTTGCACCTTTCAATCGTATAGAAATATTTGCGTCGCAGCGGATACTTCCCTCCTCCATGTTTGCATCACAAATATCAATATACCTCACCAATTTACGTATTTCATTCAAATAGGCAGCGGCTTCAGCAGCTGATCGGATATCAGGTTCAGAAACAATTTCAATTAGCGGAACCCCTGCACGATTCAGGTCGATTAATGAGTCAAATTCATCCTGATCATGCATACTTTTCCCTGCATCATCTTCCATGTGAATGCGATGGATACGTATGCGTCTAATATTTTGATCATCCGTTTTTACATCAATAAATCCGGAATGACAAATAGGCTGACTATCCTGCGTAGTCTGAAAACCTTTAGGTAAATCAGCGTAAAAGTAGTTTTTACGGTCAAAATGAGTATTATTATTTATCTGACAATTTGTGGCAAGACCCATCTTAATGGCATATTCCACAACTTTTTTATTGAGCTTTGGCAATGTTCCGGGTAGGCCTAAACTTACCGGACTTATATGTTCATTTGGACCGGCACCAAAAGAAGCTGAATCTGAAGAAAATATCTTACTATAGGTTGACAATTGAACATGCACTTCAAGTCCAACAACCAATTCATATTTATCAGTTAAACTGTCAGTGATAATTGTCATTTAAAATTATTGTATTAAATACAAAGATAAGCAATTGATAACAAATGAGTATTTCAGGCAAATAATGGGCCTTTAACTATTCAAATCCTAAACAAAATGGAAAATAGACAAAAAATCTCCAAATTCCATATTTGATTTCAAAAAAGAGAAATCAAATTTTAAGCTACAAATGACTTTGCTTTATCTAATGCACGATCTAATCCGGAACTATCTTTGCCCCCAGCTGTTGCAAAAAATGGCTGACCACCACCACCACCTTGTATTTCTTTGGCAAGCTCACGGACAATATTTCCAGCATTCAAGCCTTTATCCTTAACAAGATTTTCTGAAACCATAACTGTGAGGCTAGGTTTTCCATCAATTTCGCATGCTAGGACTAATAAAAGGTCATTAACAAGGTCTTTTACTGCATAAGCCAAGTTTTTAACCGCATCAGTATTTGGCAAATCGACTTTTTTAGCTAGGAAATTAATCCCATTAATGGAAACAAACTCCTTTACAAGTTCATGTTTCAGACCGGCAGAACGCTCCAATATACTTTTCTCGATTTCTTTTTTCAGTTTACTGTTTTCTTCAATTAAACTTTCTACAGACTTTAATAAATCGGAAGGGTTTTTTAAAAGATCTTTAAGGCCTTTAATTTGCTCGCTTTGTTGATTAATAAACTGTTCTGCCACATCTGCGGTAATGGCTTCAATTCTTCTAACTCCTGCTGCTACCGCACTCTCAGATGTGATTTTAAAAAATCCTATCTGTCCAGTTGATTTAACATGCGTTCCTCCACATAGTTCCTTCGAAAAATGATCATCAAAAGTAATTACACGCACAAAATCACCATATTTTTCACCGAAAAGTGCTGTAACACCCGAATTTATAGCCTCTTGATAAGGAATATTTCTTTGCTCTTTTAAAGCAATATTTTCACGAATTTTTCGATTTACAATATTCTCAATTTCAGCGATTTCTTGATCCGTAACTTTAGAGAAATGTGAAAAATCAAAACGTAAATAATCACCATTTACTAAAGAACCCTTCTGATTAACATGAGTACCTAAAACCTGCTTTAATGCTGCATGAAGCAGGTGTGTTGCAGAATGGTTATTTTCAGAAGCTTTGCGATTTGCAGGATCAACAATCGCTCTAAACGCATTTTTAGGCTCCTCAGGAATTTGATCTAGATAATGAATAATTAATCCATTTTCCTTTTTTGTATCGCTAACCTCATATTCAAACAATCCGGTCAAATCTTCAATTTTTCCTGTATCTCCCGCTTGCCCACCACTCTCTGCATAAAAAGGAGTCTTATTTAAGACCACTTGAAACTGCTCTTTACCTTTGGCGGTAACTTTACGATATTTTAAAATTTGGCATTCGCTTTCAAGCTGATCATATCCAACAAACTCAACCTCATCACCTTCATTAGCTACCACCCAATCGCCAGTATCAATAGCCGTAGCGGCACGTGAACGTTGTTTTTGCTGTTGTAGTTCTGATTCAAAACCCTCCATATCAACAGTCCAGCCCTTTTCACGAGCCATTAACTCGGTAAGATCAATTGGAAAACCAAAAGTATCATAAAGTTCAAAAGCGAAATCTCCTTTAATCAATTTATCGCTAGTCTCAAAGCGCTCAAAGCGCTGAATACCAGTCGCTAAGGTTCTTAAGAATGAAACCTCCTCTTCAAGTACAACCTTTTGAACAAAATCTTGTTGCTTTTTAAGTTCAGGAAAAACTCCATCAAATTGATCGGCCAAAATAGGCACCAATTTATTTAGGAAAGGATCTTTTAGGTTAAGGAAAGTATATGCGTAACGCACCGCTCTTCTTAAAATCCTTCTTACTACATATCCAGCCTTATTATTTGATGGAAGTGTTCCATCGGCAATACAAAAACAAATGGCACGAATATGATCCGACATCACACGCATCGCTACAGCAGCACCCCATGTATCATCACCAGGATTTGATGCTCCGACATAGGGAATACGTGATTGCTCAGAGATATATTGAATTAGTGGCTGAAATACGTCTGTATCGTAATTTGATGTTTTATTTTGAATAACTCTCACTAAGCGCTCAAGACCCATGCCCGTATCCACATGCTGATTAGGAAGCTTCTCAAGAGATCCATTTTTCAGTCTGTTATACTGCATGAACACATTATTCCAAATCTCAATAACTTGAGGATCATCTTGATTTACAAGGCTACTACCAGCTATCTTTTTACGCTCAGCTTCAGGGCGCATGTCAACGTGAATTTCAGAGCATGGTCCGCAGGGACCTGTTTCACCCATTTCCCAGAAATTATCTTTTTTATTTCCCAAAAGGATACGATCTTCAGAAATAAATTGCTTCCAAATTACATAAGCCTCCTGATCCTTTGGTAATCCCTCTTTCTCATCACCCTCAAAAACGCTTACATAAAGTTGGTCTTTAGGGATTTTATAAACTTCAGTGAGCAGCTCCCAACTCCAAGCAATGGCTTCTTTCTTAAAATAATCGCCGAAGCTCCAGTTTCCAAGCATCTCAAACATAGTATGGTGATAGGTATCAATACCCACCTCCTCTAAATCATTATGCTTACCAGAAACGCGCAAACAGCGCTGCGTGTCTGCTACTCGCGAATGTTTAATTGCTGCCTCACCTAAAAAAAGATCTTTAAACTGATTCATTCCCGCATTGGTAAACATCAATGTAGGATCGTCTTTAACCACAATTGGTGCTGAAGGAACTATCTGATGGCCTTTTGCGGCAAAAAAGTCTAAAAAACTCTGTCTAATCTCTTTGGTAGTCATGCTTGATTCGCTAATTTGCAAATATAAATATAGAAGCGGAATTGTATGTGCTGAATGTGATATTATTTATCCCAAGCAAATAAATTATAATTAGGAAAATGGCTTATTATTTGCTAGAATTAAATAATTGCCAGTCTTATTTCTGCAATCTAAATATAAATGTCCAATTTTATTAATTTTACAGTATAATTGAAGGTATGCCATACAAGGATAGAGAAATAGAGAAACTGTATTATACGATGGGCGAAGTAACCCAGCTTTTTGATGTAAATGCATCTCAAATACGATATTATGAACGTGAATTTGAGATTCTTCAACCTAAGAAAAACAAAAAAGGAAACCGACTTTTTAGTCCGGAGGATGTAGAAAACCTAAAAATCATTTTTAGCCTTTTAAAAGACAAGGGATTTACTCTTCAGGGAGCCAAAGATTACCTTCGCAGCAATAAAGGCGAGGTGAAGGAAAATCAAAAAGTAATTGACTCTTTAGAAAGGCTGAAGCAATTTCTCTTGGAAGTTAAAGAAAAGCTCTAATTCTATGAAGAAGCCTGAAAAACCGGCAAATAATAGATTAAGGATATTATTTATCTTAAATCGAAGGTCAGGCAACAGAAATTTAAATGATTTACTTGAGATTATTGAACAAAAATCAAAATCTCATCCCTTTGAATACTCCACTTATTTTCTAGATACATTTTCATCGGATTTAATCCGCAAAGAAATCTTTAACTACAAACCTAATATCGTTGCAGTTGCTGGTGGCGATGGAAGCATCAATTTAATTGCTACTATTCTAGCTGGAACACAAATACCTCTTGGCATCATACCTTTTGGATCGGCAAATGGGATGGCGAAAGACTTAGAAATTCCGGTGGATATCAAAGAATCAATCGAAATTTTATTAACTGGATCGATAAAAAAGATTGATTTGATTAAAATAAATGATCGCACTTGTTTACATCTAGCTGATGTTGGACTTAATGCAAGAGTGGTCAATCGATTTGAGAAAGATATTAACAGAGGACTTTTGACCTACGTAAAGCACCTTTTCGGGGAAATGTTTTTCCTGAAAAACTATGTTTTTCACATTGTTTATGATGGAAAGAAAATACGAAAAAAAGGGGTTTCCATCACTTTTGCCAATGCTTCTAAATATGGAACGGGGGCAGTAATCAATCCCGAAGGCCAATTAGATGACGGAAAATTTGAGATTGTATTGGTAAAACCCTTCCCGAGAATCAAATTATTTTCAATTGCATGGAAAATGTTTAGCAATAAATTACACACCTCCGATTATGTGGAAATTTTCAGCTGCAAAAAGGCAGTGGTTTATAGCAATAAAAAAACTACCCTTCAAATTGATGGCGAGGTTATTGGAAAAGTAAAAGAAATACGACTTGAGAGCCAAGAGAAAGTCCTAAATATAATAGTTCCGCATTATCATTCAAGCAAACATTCATAAACCATTTTACCCATTTTTGCATGATGATCTATAACCCATGCTGAAAGATTCAACTTCCCATCTGCCTCAAATCGAAGTTTAAAAAAGCCCTTCTCTTTAATTCCGAACTTCAGGTTTTTACCCGACCTGAGTACATATTTTAATTTTGAACCTGCTCCACTAACAATATAATGGTTCTCATCTTTAGCAATATGTTGTAGATTATGCTCATGCCCTGATGCATAAATAATGCCTGGGTGACTCTTAAAAATTTCAATTAAACGCTTTCGCAAACGCCTATATCTGGGGTGTGCGATATCTTCTTTAGCACCAAAATATTTACGATAAATAGGTAATAATGAACCTATTAATGGAAGAGGAAGGTATGCTTTTTTATGGTAAATAGTAAAAGGAAAAAGATGGTGCTTTAATTTATAGCGACCACCATGAATTGCATAGCTATATACTGGAGCATGTCCTGCAATGAGTATTCTCTTTCCATAATTATTCTCAAGAATTGCACTTAGTTTATTAAAGAATTCGTCCTCTGTTTCTACCCCACATCCACAATCTTTACCAATGGGTCTGAAGCCTGGTTGTAACCACCATTGGGTATTTATTAAAATAAGGGTTAGTCCTAGGTTTATATTAATTTCTGTTGGCCCCGGACAGCCATTTTCGGGAAACATAACCTTCTCTGAAAAGAGTGTTTCGAGATATTGTTCTTGGCGGATAACATATTGATAGCCATCTGGTCTGCCCTTATTCCAATCGTGGTTACCTGATATAAATAATACCTTACCATGATAATCTTTTAAGGCATTTTTATGAGCTAACAAACCATTTTCGGCATCTTTTCTTAAAATATTGCCTTCAGGAGGTAAACCACGAGGATAGATATTGTCACCCAAGAAAATTACTGCAGAACTTTGTTCCTTATTAAAATGGGAGGATAATGTTTTCAAAACCGGATCTGCACCATGCCGATGCACATTTCCTGTATCACCGATTAAAAAAATTTCAAATGTATTAACTTCCTTATTTTCTGATTGCATTTCAGATAATTTAAATAGAAGAAATTACCAATCCAATTTGTTTTTGTTCAAAAATGCGGTTATTCCTTTTTTACAATCGGCAGATGACCTTGTTTGTACATTTAAACCAATCGCTAAATTTAAGCTCTCATCAAGATTAAGATCCTGAACAGTGCTTAATAATTGCTTGGTTACTGTAATTGAATTGGAAGATGTGCCTTCAACAATTTTCTTAGCGTATGTGTGTACAGCTGATTCAATTTCCTCTTTTGAGGCTATAAAGTTAATCAATCCGTAAATTGAAGCTGTTTTAGCATCTATAAGTTCACCACTTAATAGCAATTCTTTGGCTCTACCCTCTCCCAATTTCCGAATTAAAAAGCAGGATACTAAAGCAGGAATAAATCCAATTTTAACCTCCGTATAGCCAAATTTAGCTTGTGGAACCGAGAATATCACATCACAAACTGAAGCTAATCCACAGCCACCTGCAATTGCATGCCCTTCAACTTGAGCAATAACAAATTTGGGGGATCTATAAATTGTGAGAAAAAGCTCTTTTAAGATATAGGTGTCTGTGAAATTCTCCACATCAGTATTTTGCTGCAATTGTTGAAGATATTCAAGATCAGCACCAGCGCTAAACACATCACCATTTGCCTTCAATACAATTACTTTGACATCAACGTCTTCAATTACATTTTTAAATGCATTTGAAAGCAATTTTACAAGTTCCGGATTTAAGGCATTACGCTTATCGGGACGGTTAATTGTAATATACGCAATTCTTTCTGATTTATTTATAACTACTAAATCCATTTAGGAGACAAATTATTTTTTAGGTAAAAGCAATAAAAAAATAGAATAGTATCACATTTTAACGATGTATGCAGACTTTTTTTGAAGAGAAATACAGTTTATATTTAATTTTCTTGCTTCCTCTAGGTATTTATTAATCTTATAATCAGGAATCTTAGATTCAAAAATTAATGTCTTAAAATTCACTCGATTCTTTAGATTAATCAGGTTGATATTTTTTATATTTTTTTGGACAAGAACGATATCAACATCTATTTTATTTGATAAAGCTAATTCATTAAACTCATTTTTCCATCTTAAAACTCTAAAATTACCAAATTGCATAAAATCAGTCGCTAGGTAATAGCTCTCTTTCTGAAGGTGTTTTTCGAAATTTATATATTTAATTTCTTTAAGCCCACGACTAGTAAAAAAGGGCTTTATTGAGTAATTAATGAGTTTATCTAGCGAATCAATGTCGCTAATTACAATAGCCCGACCTTGATTTATGTAGGCAATTGCTGTATTCTTTCGGAGGCTAAAAAAGACCAATTCATGTCTTGTAAAATTTTGAATAGATTTAAAAGAAAAGCTAATCGATAAGAAAAAAACATTGACTAGGGCCAACCAAACAACACTTTTATTTCTAAAAGTATGCCATAATATAAAAAGAATTATAATCAAAAACAAAAATAATAGCTCAAAAGCGGAAATCCACAAGCCTTCTAAAGCAGAAAAGGGTAGGTTTTCAATTTTATATAAAATATTGTTCGTAAAGTTGATTAGGTAATTTAAAAATGTGCCAAATAGCTTATTTAATATCTCAAATGGCATAAATAAAAAGGCAATTCCTACATACATAATAATTGCAACTGGAAGCACAATTAATAAATTACTTAAAAGAAAATATATTGGAAATTGATGAAAATAATAGACACTTATCGGGAATGTGGCTACTTGAGCGGCGAGCGACAAAGCCGAATAGCTCCAGAGATAGTCTAAAATTTTATTCTTAATGTAAAAACTATTGTAAATTATAGGATGGAAATAAACTAAGCCAGCAACAGCTAGGTAGGATAATTGAAAACCTACATCAAAGAGATAAAAAGGATCATATAAAAGCAGAAAAAAAGCCGAAATAGCCATTAAATTATAGGTGTTTTGATTTTTATTGATTGCCTTCCCTAGCACTACAAAACTTAACATCAGCGCAGATCGGCATACCGAAGGAGAAAAACCAGTTAAAAGTGAATAAAACCAAATAACCCCAATGATGATGATAGCTCTTATCAAAATAAGTTGTCTATTCTTATTCATTGCTTTGAGAAAAAAGGTCAATACAAGAAACACAATACCCACATGCATTCCCGACACAGAAAGTACGTGCATTGTACCAGTTTTTGAATAAGCTTCAACCAAATCATTGCTGAGCTCTGCACGATAACCAAGAATTAATGCCGATGCCAAAGACGAAGCTTCTTCATCAGGGATATATTTTACGAATTTCTGAACCAATTTCTTTCTTAAACTAAGCGCATAAAAAATGATTGGATTCCCAAATTGCTCTGCTACTTTCTTTACTTGAGATAGGTCAACAAATTGCTGATAATAGATTTGCTTATTTTTTAAATAGGATTTATAATCAAATTCGCCAGGATTATAGGGAGCTTCAATCTCTTTAAAGTTTGAGGGGACTAATAAAAGATCACCATAATAAAAACTTCTGTTTTTTAAGCTATCAATTTTTATCGCCACCAATAATTTTCCAGTACTACTTTGGATACTATTATTGAAATAAATGGCTGGCACTTCTGCCTCGAAACGAACAATTCCAGCAGCCGTTTTAGGCTCATTAATAATTTTTAGGAAAAGCATTTCAGACTTTATAGCACTGTAATATTTTGTATCGTAAGTGCCCGAATAATGAACTGCCAAGCTATATGACAAAAGAGCAAGAAAACCATGAATGAGAATGCCAAAAACCCATCCAAATCGAAATAATCGATGTTTTTTATAAAGTTTTAACAAAAGTAAATAGGAAATAAGAATTGAAATGAGAAAAATAATAGCCCAGGAATAGATGAAAGAGCTAGGGAAATAGGAAGCGATTATTATCCCAATAATCAAAGGAATTAATAATCTTACAAATGGCACTTCCCCCTTAAAAATCATATTTAAAACTGAAAACGGACTTGCAATCTCACATCTGATCTATTATTACCATTAATCTCATCATTCCCACTACCCACTGTTTCTTGTCCATAATAGCTTGTTTGGGCATACCTCAACCACAAATCAAACCCTCGAAAAAAAGTATATCTCACATTCCCATAAAAACGAGTCCCCCTACCCTGATAAGCAGGAACAGCATAAGAATATAAAACATCATTTTCATAAGCATAGATTCTAGAGTTAAAACTTTGAGTATCAAAAATTCCAAAACGTAAATTCCCAGATAATTTGGAACTTAAAGGTTTATAAATAATATCTTGATAAAGCAAAAAGCCTGTCTCATGATTCAAAAATCCTTTTTCAAATCTTACCACCTCAGCACGATTTCTTAATGTAAATTGGTCATTTAAAGCATAAATGAGCTCTAAACGATAGTTTTGCTTATCAACTGCCTCCAAACCAAAACCATCTAAATCTGCACCATTTTCCTCTCTAAGCTGTTGCTTAAATCGGGCGCTAATTTTAAACTTCTTATTCATTTTATAATTGAGCTGTGCAAGCAACTCATAGCCTGATGAGGGAGCATCTACCCTAAACTTCAGCCATGGGAATTTGAAAAAATCGGAGTAAACAAATAAATCCCATTTTGAATCAAATTTTAGTGCCATGGCGGCATAAAATCCACTCTCATTTACTGCATTGGAAGCTTCCGAGACCGATTGATTGAAAAAGGAATGATAATTTTTCGTATATTTGCGGTGTAATAATACCAGTGAAACCCGAGATGACAGACTAGTCATCAAGCCATTAATTAAGCCATAGCCCGAATTTAAACTATATGCCATCTCCCCAAAGAAATAGGTATTTTTCAGGGCATAATCATAATGAAAACCCAAATTTGTAAGAGAATTACCCTGAAATTCATACTTCTCATACAATGATTTTCCTGCTCCAAAAGGCATGCTAAATTTTGTTTGATAAGCAGTTAATCCGAGATTCAAATTCCTCGTATTGTACTGAATATTAGTCCCATAAACAATAGAATACAGCCTATTCTTATTCTCAATTTCCGTTTTTGTCCGATGTAAGCCACTAATATTCACAGATGCTATTTCTGAACCTGAACTGCCTAAACTAGCGTCCAAATTCTTTTTAGAAACAAAGGGGGTAAATGAAATTTTCTTTAAGCCAAAAGTAGCTGAAGCACCTCTCAAAAAGCTCGCTTCATTAACTGAGCTGTATGGTTTTAGTCCGAAATCTTGCTTTGCAATAGTGGTTATTCCTACACCCTTACCAAATCCTGAACCCGACCACATGCTTAAACCCTGACCAAACTGTAGTCCATAATCACCTAAAACTAGCTTTTTTAATAGCCCTTGACCACGATAAGAGATACTCCCAGAATAGAAATCAAAACCTTCATTTCTATTGCGATCTAAAAAAAGTTCCCCAGCATCTTTCTCCATATTGAGTGATGCTGCCAATGTATTTGAATAGTTAAATCGATATCGTGTTAAAAGCTTTAATGGAGAACCTGAATAATTTGCTGGTTTCGAGGAATCAGCACTCATAAATCCTGCTTGCGGCTGAATAATTTGACCCATTCGAAGAATCAAATCATGATTCCCCTTTTGAAATAGCTTTTTAGCACTTAGATTTTGTAAAGGAGAATAAATTCCGACTTTCACAAAATTCAATAAAAGACTAATTATTTCAGGATCAAGGCTTTGCAGACTTTGCAATTCGAGCTTATCCATAAATGAGCCATTTTGAGATCTATGATTTAGGATTTCATTAATTTGCAACGGACTAAGAAAAAACAATTCTCTTAATTGCTCGGAGCTAGCGCGGTTTAAGTCCAAGGGATGAAGCTTATAAAAATTAAGCCTTTCTACGAGTTCTGAATAGTCTAAATCTTCGTCAGGGTCGCGCGAAACAAGCTCTAAAATTTGATCGATTATTTCGGAACTCTCATCTTGACTAAGTCCCACCTGCGGACTAAAAAACATCGCCCAAACCATAAACAAAAGACATTTACCCTTAAAATTCATAGCTAAAGGCCAAATTAGGTGAATAACCGAGTTGCAGGTGGGATGAAATAGCCACATCTAATGCAAATCGCTGATAATTTATTCCGAAACCTCCATATTGCTTAAAAGGATTAGCCGATAATCCGCCTCTTAGCGCAAACCAATTAATGAGCTTGTATTCCATCCCAACCTTAGTATCAATTCCGGCATTTAGCACTTTTTGAACATCGCTAATCACCAAAACCTTATCACTAAAAACATAAGAAAATCCAAATGAAAGGCCTACAGGAAGGTTTGTCCCGACTAAATCATTAAAACTTGCTTTTGCAGGATTTGAAAGATGAGAAGCAATCCATAATTTATCATTAACTCGATATTGCATTCCAGCATCTACGGAAATAAGCCTTTCTGAGCCATATTTTGCAACAGACAATTGATGATGCTTTACAGCGATTGAAAGCGCGAGCGCACCAGAAAAATTCTTTGCATAGGCGATGCTAGTAACTTGTTCTAAATATTCGTTAAAACCATAACGCTGAAAACTAAGACCGATAACATTTTTGTCAAAGGGTATGGCAAATACCGCCTTTTGAGTGCTTAGTTCTTGGTCGGAGAAATGACGCTGATAGGCCAAGGCAAAAATGGGTCTTTTAAGATGTGCAATACCAGCAGGATTATGCTGTAAAGACCAAACATCTTGGAGCGCAGTGCCGGAAGAACCCATGGCAAGTGAGCGTGGCCCGGGACTAATTTGAGCAATTGCTGATGCATGTAAGAAAATAAAAATCAAGCATATAAATTTCATAAACTGAAATTAGTCTGCACATGCTTGAGCTTCAAAAAAATTTATTTAACGGTCGTTTGTAACAATAAGCGGAAAATTTCGTCTATTTACAAGATAAATTTTTTAAACATGAAGAAAATTATTTTAAGTCTTGCGCTGTTATTAGTAGGAACAGGCATGTATGCTCAATCATTGAGCGGCAAAGTGAATGAAGGTACCATCATTTATTCGGTCGAGTGGAAATTACCTGAGCAGATGCAGGCTATGGCAGCAAGTATGCCAACAGAACTAACTGTTTATTTTAAGGGTGATTCATCAAGTCTAAAATCAGAATCTGCAATGTATAGCAGTACAAACATTCTAAATACAAGCAAAGATTATGAGCGTTTACTTTTAGATATCCCAATGATGGGTAAAAAGCTTTCTGTGGTTTTTACGCCTGCAGATCAAGAAATGATGGCCGAAAATATGCCTAATTTAACTGTAAAAGAAGGTACAGAAACTAAAACCATTATTGGATTTAAAGCATTAAAACATGAAGTAAATGAATCTAAATCAAATGAAAACTCGGAAGCTTGGTTTACAAAAGACATTGAAATTGCACCAAATTCTTTAAGTCGCTTTTTCAAGTCAAGCTATGGTATTCCTCTTGAATTTGTTTCATACATGAATGGAATCAGTGTTAAGGCTACTGTAAAAGAAATCAAAGCAGGTACAGTTCCAGCTGGTTCATTTTCTGCTTCAAAAGATTTCGAAGAAATTACTTTTGAGCAATTGATGCAAATGCAAGGGGGAAGGTAATTCCCACTCGATATTTAAAGCTTTTTAACATCCTCCTTTTTTCATAAATTGCGCTGATGTTAAAAAGCTTTTTTGTTTTCATTCGTTTCTACCTTTTTTGGCTTCTATTCTTTTTCATAGATAGACTTATATTCCTTGTTTATTTTTCAGATAGACTTAGCCATATTAAAATAAGCGAGATTGCTAGTACTTTTTTCTATGCCATCCGTTTAGATTCTTCCATGGTTGGTTATATTTCAGTAATTCCATTACTATTTTACCTTACTTTACTTTTCCTTCCTCGGATTAAATTTCCAGAAAGCATCGGAAAATACTACATCATTTTCTTTGTATTAATATTTTCAATAATCACCATATTTAATCTGAATTTATACCGTGAATGGGGCTCTAAAATTAATTATCGAGCGCTCGATTTAGCCTTTAACTCCACAAAAGAGGCTGTTGCATCGAGCTCCTCATCTCCCATTTTATCATCGCTAAGTATTTTCGCGGGACTAATCCTTAGCGCTTTATTTTTAGCGCAGAAAGTAATAGATGTAAAAATCAAGGACCATCTTCAACCTCTTTGGAAAAAGGCAAGCACAGCATTGATGATGTTGACGCTCACTTTTCTCTTAATTAGAGGTGGTTGGCAATTATCCCCAATCAACCAAAGCATGGCCTATTTTTCGAATGAGATTTTCTTAAATCATGCGGCAGTAAATACCGAATGGAACCTCATAGATGATATTTTAAGCAATAAATATGGGAAAGATAATCCATACCAATATTATCCAAGAGAGGAAGCACAGAAAATTCTGAGTGAAATCTATAAAAAACCAACAGAGAGCACTCCCATTCTATTAAATTCTGAGCGACCAAACGTAGTATTGATCATACTAGAAAGTTATACGGCAGAGTTAGTTGGCGTTTTAGGAGGCGAAAAAGGCGTAACACCAAACACGGATAGATTGGCTGGCGAAGGAATACTTTTCGAAGAAATTTATGCTGCTGCTGGCCGTACAGATAAAGGTGTTTTGGCAAGCATTAGCGCCTTCCCTGCTCAAGCTATAAGAAGCGTTATGAAACTAGGTAGCAAACAAGAAAAGCTTCCAGGAATTGCACAAGAATTTGTAAAAAACTCCTATTCTACATCTTTTTATTATGGTGGTGAAAGTGAGTTTTTTAACATGAAATCCTATGTTTTAAGTCATGGATACAAGAAATTGGTCGATCAGCATTCTTTTCAAAGCAAAGACATGAATTCTAAATGGGGCGCTTATGACGACAAGGTATTTACTAAGCAATTAGCCGATATGGAACATAGCAAGCAACCTTTCTTTTCTACCATTTTAACTCTAACCAATCATGAGCCTTTTGAAATCCCCGTTGAGAGAAAATACAAGGGAGAAAATGTAAATGATCAGTTTAGAAGCACCATGTTTTTCACCGATTCTTGCTTAGGAGCATATTTAAACGATGCGAAAAAGAAATCTTGGTATAAAAATACACTATTCGTAATTATTGCAGATCATGGCCATCGTTTACCAAACGATCTAACGGAATTTGAAGCAAGGAAATATCGAATACCACTAATATTTTATGGTGATGTAATTAAACCTGAGTTTAAAGGCTTAAAAATAAGCAAAACTGGAAGCCAGACAGATTTAGTCGCAACCTTATTAAATCAAGTAAAAATCGATGCTAGTCGCTATTCTTGGAGTAAAGATCTACTAAATCCATCTACACCTGGCTTTGCCTTTTTTAATTGGGACAATGGCTTCGGATTTGCCACAAAAGAGCAAGTCATTTCATTTGATAATGTGGGAAAAAACATTATCCTACGTAAAAATAAAGCAAATCCTAAACTTGATAATGAATTGTTAAGATATGGACAAGCTCACATGCAAGAGGTATTTCAACAGTATTTAGATCTCTAAGCGATTTCCTTCTGCAATGCTTTAAGCCAATCATTAAACAGTTTTGTTTCAAATTCAACAGCCTTTTCAGCATGCTTTTCCCAATCTGCAGAAAAACTCTTCAATTGGACAAGCATTTCCTCTAAATGTCCCTCCTCTTCAAGTATAATCGACTTCACATTCACTTTGCTTGATGCTTCGTCTAGAGCGTTCTGGTAGATGGGGTAAAGTTCATCGGCACGAACCTCAATAGCATAAGTAACTAAAAGGTATGCAGCAAATTTTAAATCATTTCCACTTAAATTAAGAGTGCTTTTCAGGTATTTGCATACTAAAACATCCAATAAATTTAAATAATATCTACTTTCTGAGCTTGCCAATAAATATTGGTCGGCGTAAGTGGGACAAGCATCAAGGCTAAGCTTAGAAATTTGTTTTTTAAGGTAATATGCATGCCTATGCTCCTCAGCGGCATGTTTTAGAATAATTAATGTAACATCCTTTTTATGCTCACTGGCAGATATTTTCCGAGCACCTGAATTTTCCATTAAGGAAAGTGTGTTCAACCAGCGTGCGTGAGTATCGTTATTGGAAACTATTTTTGAAAGTATTTGACTAAAATCCATGTTTAAAATCGTTCAAGCGCCTCTTCAATTTTTGCGTAAATATAATCGAGATCATCATTTTTAATACAATATGGTGGCATAATGTAAATAATATTTCCAAGAGGTCTTAGAATTATACCTTCGTCAAGGAAAAAATTATATAATGTATCTCTCAAACCGTTAAAATAAGATGTTTCCCCTGTTGTATTCCACTCTATCGCCAAAATTGTCCCAGTCTGGCGAATACATTTGATTTTTTTATGGGAAGCAATTTTTTCGGCAAAATCTTTGTGTTTCAATTCAATTCGATGAAGATTTTCCACCGTTGCTGGCTCCAAAAGCAAATCCATGCTGGCTAATGCGGAAGCACAGGCAATTGGATTTGCCGTGAATGAATGTCCGTGAAACAATGTTTTTAGTTTATCATCGGAAAGAAAAGCCTCATAAATAGCTCGTGTACAAGTGGTTACACCAAGAGCCATTGTCCCACCTGTAATGCCCTTCGAAAAACACATTAAATCGGCCTTTTCTGTGAGATGATCACTTGCAAACAATTTACCAGTACGACCGAAACCTGTCATCACTTCATCAGCAATTGTTAAAATATTTTCTTTCCTACAATGATGAATCAATTCATCAAGATAATGTGCCTCATACATTTGCATCCCTCCTGCCCCTTGTACCAAAGGCTCAAAAATAAAGGCAGAAATGTCTGATTTTAAGGAACTTATATGACTTTTAAGCTGCTCAATATTATTTTGATTAGGAAGTTCGATAAATTCGACCTCAAAAAGGAACTTATCGAATGGCTTAGTAAATGCACTTCTTGCACTTACTGCCATGGCTCCAAAGGTATCACCATGGTAGGAATTTTGGAATGCTAAAACTTTAGGTTTTTCAATTCCCTGATTAGTCCAGAATTGAAAACACATTTTAAGCGCCACTTCCACAGCCGTAGATCCATTATCAGAATAAAACACCTTTGCCTGATTATTGGGAAGGATATTTATTAATCTTTCAGCCAATTCTACTGCTCCAGGATGGGTAAATCCGGCGAAAATAACATGTTCCAACCTACTCAGCTGCTCCGAAACCTTTTTTGCAATGTATGGATGCGAATGACCATGGATATTTACCCACCAAGAGGAAATAGCATCCAGATATTTTGTCCCATCCTCAGCATATAAAAATACGCCCTCACCGCGCACAATCGGAATTGGAGCTGCCGCAGTTTGCATTTGGGTGTAGGGATGCCAGATTATTGCCTGGTCGCGCTCGACTAAACTTTTTTCGGCCATTTTTCTTTCAATAATTCTAAAACTTTTTGATCTGTTGGAAAGGTCAAATCATCCTTAATTAACTCATGAACACATTTCCAACGGAATGCTTGAAGTGTATCTCCTTTAGACTGAAAATCAAATGCCTTCTCTCTAAAATCAAGCTCAATATTTGAAATAGGTTTAACCAAATAGTAAACACTAATCACCTGACTTTCATTAAAGACCGATTTTATGAAAAAATCTGTCGTGTAAAAATGCTCTAAAACTTCAATTTCTGTTTGGCATTCCTCCACAAACTCTCTTTTTAATGCATCTATCAGTCCCTCGCCATACTCTAATCCTCCACCTGGGAATTTGCTGAACTGGAATCCATATTCCTCCTCATCACTGATTAAAATATGCTTATCCTCATTAAATAATAGTCCGTAAACTCGAACATTAAATTGATACATCGGGTGTAAAATGTTTATGGTTTTTGCTTACATTTTCTGTTGTCCACGCAATATCAAGAGTTTTTGGCTCAGAACGAACTGAACAATCCAACATTTTGCAATAATGACAACACTGTGGCACACATGGATCAGCATGGATAAAAAATTCAGTATTTGAATTTGCCTTGTGGTTTACCAATTTATCAAGTTCAGAAACCTCTTCATGAACCTTATTCAAATCAAAATAATAAGGAAGTGTTAGATGACAATCGATGTGAATATCAGTGCCGTAGCGTTGGGTTCTCAAATTATGTACATCAATCCACGAATTTTTACGATGTCCATTAAGAATGGCAACAATTTCATCAGTGGTGTCAAAATCAGATTCATCCATTAAACCAGAAACCGATTTTCGCACCAATTTATATCCACTATAAACAATATAAAATCCGATAACTATAGATAAAATACTGTCGAGGTAATTTAAACCGGTAGTATAAATGAGAATTAAACCCAAGACTAATCCCGCACTTGTATAGGCATCCGTTTGAAGATGTTTACCATCCGCAAACAAGGTTAAAGAATTCAGTTTTTTACTTTGATCAATGAGATAATATCCCAAAACATAGTTAATTAAGCCTGAAACGCCAATAATTACAGTACCAATGATTAAATCACTGATTTCATGTGGGAAAAAGAGGTTATAAAAGGACTTAAAACTGATTAGTATTCCTGCAATGATAATTAATGCTCCCTCAATAAAAACAGAGAAAAATTCAACTTTCCCATGTCCGTAAGGATGATTTTGGTCTTTGGGACGGGCAGCAAGATAAATACTATAAAATGCGAATAAACTAGCTAAAATATTGACAATGCTTTCGGCGGCATCCGTTAAAATAGAGTTAGATGAGGTTATAAAATATGCCGTAAATTTGGCTAGCATCAGTACGATACCTACGACCAGTGAAAGTAAAATGACTTTTTTTTGAGTTTGCAAAGCAGGTCTATATTTTCGGTAAATTTAGTCAATAGCAGAGAGCATTTATTAAAAAAATCGAAAAATTAGCTTGATTTAGCTTTAATTTTTGCATTGGCAGGTCATGTTTCTATATTTGTTATAATTATGAGCACATTATCACATCGCATCGACAATCTTTCCGAGTCCGCCACCATCAAAATGGCAAAAATGGGCCGCGAATTAGCCGCTAAGGGAGTAGACGTAATCAGTCTAAGCCTTGGTGAGACAGATTTTTTCACACCCGATTTCGTGAAAGAAGCAGCCAAACAGGCTATTGATCAGAATTTTTCTTATTACACTCCCGTTCCGGGCTATCCTGAATTGCGTAAAGCCATTGCAGCAAAGCTCAAACGTGAGAATGGTTTGGATTATGATTTTGATCAAATTGTTGTTTCTACTGGAGCTAAACAATCTTTAGCTAATGCGATATTAAGTCTCGTAAACCCTGGAGATGAGGTAATTATACCTACTCCCTATTGGGTATCCTATTCTGAACTTGTAAAACTTGCTGAAGGTGAATCTGTTCTAATTAACACCAATTTAGAAAGTGATTTTAAAATTACTGCTGAAGAGCTTGAAGCTGCAATTACACCAAAAACAAAGCTATTCTTGTTTTCGTCACCAAATAACCCTACTGGAAGTGTTTATACCCGTGAGGAATTAGCTTCATTAGTTAAGGTTTTCGAAAAGTATCCAAATATTTATATTATTTCTGATGAGATATATGAGCATATTAACTTTTTAAGTGATCATGAATCAATTGCTCAATTTCCATCTGTAAAAGATAGAGTAATCATAATCAACGGATTATCAAAGGCTTATGCCATGACAGGATGGCGTATTGGTTATTCAGCAAGTAGTAAAGCAATTGCTGCTGCATGCGATAAACTTCAGAGTCAGATAACTTCTGGGACTTGCTCAATCACCCAAAAAGCTGGAATTGCAGCTTATGAGGGTGGCTTAGAGACTATCCATGAGATGAAAGCCGTTTTTAAAGAACGTAGAGATCTTGTATTTGGCTTATTGAAAGAAATTCCAGGCTTGAAGGTTAATTTACCGGCTGGTGCATTTTATTTCTTCCCTGAAATAAGCTCATTCTTTGGGAAAACCACTCCTGATGGCGAAGTAATCAAGAATGCAGAAGACCTTTCATTATACTTATTAAATACGGGTCATGTAGCTACAGTAAGTGGCGATTCATTTGGTGATCCTAATTCAATCAGACTTTCATATGCTGCGGCAAATGTAAAATTGGTTGAAGCCATGAAACGTATCAAAAATGCTCTTGGAGCTTTAAAATAATATTTTTTCAAATAGCGGGCTAAAAACCCGCTTATAACCTTTAAAATAAAGCATGAATAACATCTTTGAAAAGTTCAATTCCTTAAATGTGTTGATTATTGGGGATGTTATGATCGATAGCTATATCTGGGGTAAAGTAGATCGCATTTCTCCCGAAGCACCGGTCCCAATTGTTCGTGTAACTAAAAAGGAAGACCGTTTAGGAGGTGCTGCCAATGTAGCCTTAAATATCCAATCGCTAGGTGCTAAACCACTTATTTGTGCCGTTATTGGCGATGATTTTGATGGAGAAAACTTTATTTCTTTATTGAAGAAACAGGGACTATCTGATCAAGGTATTATCAAGATTAAAGACCGCCCTACGACAGTCAAGACGCGAATTATCGCTCATAATCAACAGATTGTGCGTGTTGATGCCGAGACGGAAGATGATTTGAATGATTCTGACACTATTTCTGTCTTTGAAAGGATAAAACACATTATTTCGGGGCACAAAATTGATGCAATCATTTTTGAGGATTATGATAAAGGTCTGATTACTGAAAAGTTAATCTCACAAACCGTAGAACTTGCTCAATCACAAGGTATTATCACCGTTGTTGATCCTAAAAAGAGAAATTTTGAGGCTTATAAAGGCGTCAATTTATTTAAGCCAAACCTCAAAGAATTGAAAGAAGGTCTTAAAATTGACCTCGACCCAAAAAACATTCAGCAAGTTGAAGAAGCAGTAGAAAGCTTAAAAAGGCTCTTGGGAGCTAAATCCGTAATGCTTACCCTCTCAGAAAATGGAGTTTATATCAGTTCTGAGAATGGAAAGGAACTAATCAAGGCCCATAAACGCGATATAGCCGATGTTTCCGGTGCAGGCGACACTGTTATCGCTACAGCGGCGTTATGCCTTGCAGCAGGCCTAAACGAGCTTAAAACGGCAGAGATAGCTAATTTAGCTGGCGGACTTGTATGCGAGCATGTGGGCGTAGTTCCGATTGATAAGTGGAGATTGATGAGGGAAGCGGGGGATTTGTAGGGATCAGTTGGCAGTTATCAGTTGGCAGTTATTAGTTATTAGACTAGCGACATCTGTTGCCCGGTGGCTGAGGTTCTCGAAACCAGGTTCTATAAGGCAGGAAAAGAGTTGTCAGTTATCAGTTGTCAGGCTGGGCGGAGAGTAAATAGTTAAATTAATATTGAGTGTACCGTCCTTATTCCTTGCTCCTTATTCCTTATTCTAATTATTATAAATCATTATTAGACAATCTTTTTTCCTTCCTCCTTTGAAAATACTCAATGGCATCGATAATAAGTATTAAGGATAAATAAGAAACACTAATCCACTTTTCTTTACCATGTAAAAGACTAGTTTCAGTAAATTCAATAAATAAATGCAATGCTATTAAGCAAGCAACTAGTAATGTTAAAGTTTTTTTAATTGAATTATTCATCCGATTGAACAGAATTTATACCTAAAGTTACTTTTTATTCTTTAAAACTAAAATTAATAAAAAAGTCGATAATTAAGGTAAAAAACTATTCACCTCCCGCAGATTTTTGATCGTAATTGTTTCATACTTTTCAGCGCCTTTGCAAGCAAAATCAACTCTGCGCTGATCCGCGCAAATCTGCGGGAGCCGCCTCTCCGACTGGCTTCGTGAACCTCAGCCACCGGGTAAATAATAACTCCTCTCCGCCCAGCCTGACAACCGACAACCGACAACTCCCAACTGACAACTGACAACCGACAACTAAACTACTTACTCCTAATCGCCTCCACAGGATCCAGCCTCGATGCATTAAATGCCGGAATAAATCCTGATACAAGTCCGATGACGGTAGAAAGTACTATAGTTAAGATCACCTTACTCATATCAACAACAATGGTAAGATCGAAGAAAGTTTTAGAGATGAAAGCCAAGCCAAACACAATCAGTAAACCAATAAATCCTCCCATAAGGCATAAAAGCACTGATTCGATCAAGAATTGGAGCATGATAAAGTAATTTTTAGCTCCCAATGATTTTTGAATTCCTATGATATTGGTACGTTCTTTCACCGAGACAAACATGATGTTTGCAATTCCGAATCCGCCAACTAAAATGGAGAAACCACCAATAAATGCACCCGCAAAATCAATAATTCCAAAAAGTTGGTCGAGTTGAGCAGTAAGGACTGTTGTTTTATTTAAGGAGAAATCATCGTCATCTTTCGGACCAAGCCTATGAATAGAACGCATGGTTCCTTTCAGTTCACTTTCGAGCTCATCAACAGAAATATTTTCTCTGCCTTTTATAGTAATTTGCGGTCCGTAGCGCTCATCCTCCACCTTTATCACTCCTTTGGCAAAGTTTAGCGGAATTAATACAGTTTTATCTGCCGAGACACCTAACATGTCCTCCCCTTCCTCAGTAAAAACACCCACAATGGTAGTCTTTCTTCCCAAAACAGTAATCACTTTTCCAATTGGATCTTCATTTGGAAATAAGCCGTCGGCAATAGAATAACCAATAATTGCTATTGGTCTGCCGCTCTTTGATTCACTTTCAGTAAAATATCGTCCACCTTGAAAATCAAATTTCCAAACTTTATAATAGTCGTGAGATGCTGCTCTAATTTCTGCACCTTCAATACTGTTATTTCTATATTTTATAGTTCTATTGCCAATTCCAACTTCAAATGATATACCTTCTGCAGTTTGTAATCGTTCTGTAAGTTTATTGTAATCGCGCAAAGAAGGTTCCGGTCTGCTAATATATTTCCACCACGGAAAATCTGGTCCGCCAACCCAAGGCCATTTCTGAATATAAATGGTATTACTCCCCAATTTCTCAACACTACTTTGAATATTATTACGCAGAGTGTCAACGGCAGAAAAAACGCCTACAATGGTCATTATTCCGATTGTTATCCCTAATAAGGATAATAATGTTCTAAGTTTATTTTGCCTAAGAGCTTCAAAGGCAAACAAAAAACTCTCTTTTAATAGTTTGAGAAATATCATATACGAGATTAGACCAAATTTACAGAAAAACGTTACAGGTCGCTATAAGAAATACGAATATAATTAAAATTTACTAAATTTCTATCATTATAGATTAAACAAATGTGGTTTTAATTTGCTAAATTTGCGCCCTGAAATCCATTAAAAATAATTATGAAATTATCTCAGTTCAAATTTGATTTACCTGAATCATTAATAGCCCACAATCCTGTTGAAAACCGCGACGAGGCACGTTTAATGGTGCTGGACAAGAAAACCGGAGCAATTGAACATAAAATATTCAAGGATATTTTAGGCTATTTTGATGAGAAGGATGTGATGATTTTAAACAATACCAAGGTTTTTCCTGCCCGTTTATATGGAAATAAGGAAAAAACTGGTGCTACAATTGAAGTTTTTTTACTTCGTGAACTTAACCGTGAACTTCGTCTTTGGGATGTTCTTGTAGATCCTGCAAGAAAGATTAGAGTAGGCAATAAATTATACTTCGGTGATGATGATCTTCTAGTTGCTGAGGTGGTAGATAATACTACTTCTCGCGGTAGAACTATCCGTTTCCTTTTTGATGGAACTGATGAAGAATTCCGCAGAAATATTGAAATCCTAGGAGAAACACCACTTCCAAAATATATTAAGCGTAAAGCTACTGCTGAAGATAAAGAGAGATATCAAACCATTTTCGCGAAATACGAAGGTGCTGTTGCCGCTCCTACTGCAGGCTTACACTTTAGCCGCGAATTAATGAAACGCCTCGAATTAAAAGGCGTTGATTTTGCTGAGGTTACACTACACGTAGGATTAGGAACATTCAGAACTGTTGAGGTTGAGGATTTAACCAAACATAAAATGGATTCTGAGCAGTTTATTATTGAGCAAAAAGATGCAAATATTGTAAACAAAGCCATTGCTGAAAAAAGAAGAATCTGTGCTGTTGGTACAACTTCAATGAGAGCTATTGAATCGGCTGTATCTGCAGGAAAAGAATTGAAAGCTGCAAACGACTGGACAAGTAAGTTTATCTTTCCTCCATACGATTTCAGCATTGCAAATAGCATGGTGACTAACTTCCACACTCCAGAATCAACTTTATTGATGATGGTAGCTGCATTTGGTGGTTATGAGCACGTAATGAATGCCTATGAAGTAGCTGTAAAAGAGAAGTATCGTTTCTACAGCTATGGTGATGCCATGCTGATCATATAATTGCTTAGGTGGTAAAGAATGTAAATTCCAATCCACCAAAGCTTAATAATATCTGATTTTTAGCTTTGAAATATTACGCAATTATAGTTGGTGGAGGCTCTGGAAGCAGAATGCAATCGGAAATACCCAAACAATTTATGCTTTTAAATGGCAAACCCATTTTAATGCATACCATTGAAGCTTTCTACCATTCAGACCTAAAACCAGAAATTATTCTTGTCCTAAATATCGATTTCCATACTTTTTGGGAAGACCTTTGCTTAAAATACAATTTCACCATTCCTCATAAATTGGTTAAAGGCGGATTACAACGCTTTCATTCTGTTAAAAACGGAATAAATTGTGTCAAAGAAAAAGCAATCATCGCAATTCATGACGCAGTGAGACCATTAGCAAGTAATGACCTAATTACACGTTCATTTTTAGCAGCAGAAGAATTAGGAAATGCAGTGGCAGCCATTAAATCGAAGGATTCTGTGAGGCAACAAAATGACAGCAGAAGCCAATCATTAAATAGAGATGAAATCTATTTAGTACAAACACCACAAACATTCAAATCAGAAATTCTTAACAAGGCTTATAATCAGGAATTTAGAAATGAATTTACTGATGATGCCTCAGTTGTAGAGCGCATAGGAATCTCAATAAATATCATTGAAGGCGAAAGTAAAAATATAAAAATCACCTTCCCTGAAGATATTCAACTTGCCGAATTCTACTTAAATCAAAAAAAATAATCGTATCAGTCTGAATTTGACAAATACGATTATTTAATTCATTAAACAGTCCCGCCACGAATTACACGAAGTAATATTGCAATAACAGCAATTACCAGCAAGATGTGAATTAATCCTCCGCCAAAAGGGGTAATAAAGAAGCCAAATATCCAGGCTATGATCAAAATAACTGCGATTAAATAGAGTAGATTTCCCATAATTCATTTTTAAGTTTAACTATTAAATAATAACACTAAACTTTTAAAAATGTTTAAAAGGACTAAAAAATCGATTTTAATGGGACAAAAAAACCCTGCTAATGCAGGGTTAAATTTTAATATTCGTCTTCATTAAAGAAGAAATCATCCTTTGTGGGATAATCTGGCCAAATTTCTTCTATATTCTCATATGGCTCACCATCATCCTCCAATGCTTGCAGGTTTTCAATAACTTCCACTGGTGCCCCAGAACGAATTGCATAGTCAATAAGTTCATCTTTGGTAGCCGGCCATGGCGCATCTTCTAAATGAGATGCTAATTCTAATGTCCAATACATATTTCTTAGAATTTGGTTTATACTATTTTTTGCAAAAGTATAATAAATTAAATAACAAAATTAATTATTTTTCAACACCTGACTTAAACACGTGGAAACCACTGATTTTCAGGCACATTTCTATCAAAACACAACTTTCTAGCAAGAACAAATAGATAGTCGCTTAGTCTATTTAAATAAACTACTACCTTTTCATCTACAAAACTTTCCGACTTTAAGTGAACGATGATACGTTCTGCTCTTCTGCAAACACATCTTGAAACATGGCAGAATGAAACCACCGGACTCCCGCCAGGCAATATAAAATGCTTTAATTCAGGCAGTACCAAATTCATCTCATCAATTTGATTCTCAAGAAATGTAATATCCGAAAGATGAAGATCTGGAATTTTCATTTTCGATTTCTCAGGATCAGAAGCAAGTGCAGCACCAATGGTAAATAACCTGTCTTGTACCTCCTTTAGAACATCTTTCTGAGCAGCATCAATATCATGGTCGCGGATCATACCGATATATGAATTAAGCTCATCAACTGTGCCATAGCTTTCAATCCTAAGATCATATTTTGGAACACGTGTCCCACCAATTAGTGAGGTTAAGCCCTCATCTCCAGTTTTGGTATAAATTTTCATTTCTTTTTAATCGTTAGATTTCTAGATAAAGCAGAGTTCATTTTTAAGAATTGCGATATTAAGAATTATTAAGCAGAATATTAGGATTGTGGAAATGTTAATACCCTTATTTTGACATTTATAAAACATAAGTCGGGAATGCACCCAAATAAAAATCAAGAATGCTTTTCAACCAAATAAAATTATTGAATCTTCTCGAAATCAGAATCTTTGGATTTCATATCAGCCAAACGTGGAGAAACAGTTTTTACATTCTCATTGAGATAATCGTTTTCGATTAATCCATCACGCATTCTAACAATTCGATGAGCATGCTGAGCGATATCCTCCTCATGAGTTACAAGAATAATGGTATTTCCTTTAGAATGAATCTCTTCCAAAAGTCCCATAATCTCTACCGATGTTTTAGTATCTAGATTACCTGTAGGCTCATCTGCAAGAATAATTGAGGGATTGTTTACAAGCGCTCTAGCAACTGCTACACGTTGACGTTGACCTCCAGAAAGTTCATTTGGCTTATGGTCTACCCTATTCCCTAAACCAACATTTTCTAGTGTTTTTTGAGCACGTTCTTCACGCTCCTTGCGACCAACACCAGCATAAACTAATGGTAGAGCAACATTTTCGAGCGATGAAGATCTAGGAAGAAGATTAAATGTTTGGAATACAAAACCAATTTCTTTATTTCTGATTTCGGCAAGCTCACTGTCGGTCATTTCACTAACCTGATTACCGTTTAAGATATAAACTCCCTTTGATGGTGTATCTAAACAACCAAGGATATTCATTAGGGTGGATTTTCCAGAACCTGAAGGACCCATAAGAGCAACAAACTCACCCTTATTTATAGTTAATGAAACCGATTTCAAAGCATGTATAGTTTCTGCTCCAATTACGTATTTCCTACCAATGTCTGTTAAAGTGATTAGGGGTTCTTGTGCCATTTTTTTTATTTTTTAGACTATCGGTATGTATATTTTGTTACAATATTTTTAAAATTAGGCTTTATTAATCACCTTAGCTACCCTGAAAAATTTCCCATCTGACTTGGGAGCATTTTTTAAAGCTATTTCGGTGCTAATCTCTTGCTTTACTTCATCTTCACGTAGTACATTAACTTCATCGTTCAGATAAACTAAAGGCTCTATTCCCTGAGTATCCACTTCATTTAGCTTATCCATGAAGGTCAGAATTTTATTCATATCGTCTAAAAGACCTTGTTTTTCATCCTCTTGGACTTCCAATCTGGCCAGATGGGCGATTTTATCGATTGTTTCCGAATTTACTTTCATAATTGAATAAAAATCATTATATTAAATGAAGAGACATTTTTATTGAATCTTCTTCTGATAAGAGTCTAGTTGATTATAAATAATATCATAAACCTTATTTTTCAGCTCATCAGCATCGTCAGTAGTTAAACTTGCCGTATCGATGGGCGCATGAACACAAATATCGCAAATTCCGGGACGAGTACCGTATCGTTTACCATCATCCCACATTAAATTCCAATTATTGCAAATAGTAACTGGTAAAATTTGGACGCCCTGCTCAATAGCTAGTCTGAAGGGACCGTTTTTAAATGGCTGCAAAACTGGCGGATAATGCTCACTAATCATCCCCTCAGGGAAAATTACCACAGTTTTACCATCTTTTAGCTTCTCTTCAGCCTTTTTAAATGCCCTAAAGGCAGATATTTTACTCTCTCGATTTACTGGAATATCGATAGTACGAAAGTAAATTCCAGTTACGAAGTTATCGAGTAATTCTTCTTTACCAAAGAACACATAATTACGTTTTGCTAAAAGAATGATAGCCGTAATATCCAAATTAGAGGTATGATTGGCACAAATAATGTATGTTTTCGACCAATCAAGCTTTTTCTCGTAGGTGAAACGAAATAAAAAACCAGAAAAAAGAGAGCTTAAATAACTAAATATCCATCGCATCCTATTCATGGCATGAAATTTTACAGGATGACGAGAAAAGTAATAAATTACAGGATAGAGGCTCGTAAAAAATAGGCCAAGCCAAACCTGAAAATAATAAAGATGGACGCTCTTAAAAAGTCTTTTCATCGTGTCAAAAATACGAAATTCTGTCAAGCTTTTTAATTATAGCTTCAATAGTATAACAATGAGATTCTGTTACAGAAAAAATCCTTACTTTCGCGGATATGGAAACTGTTGTAAGTGGTATTCGCAGTACCGGTAAACTGCATTTAGGGAATTTCTATGGCGCTGTAAAAAACTTTGTACAGATGCAAAATGAGTTTAACTGCTATTTTTTTATAGCAGATTTTCATTCATTAACCACACACCCTACCCCTGAAGATCTACATGGTAATGTGAAGCAAGTATTAATTGAATATCTTGCTGCTGGAATTGACCCTGAAAAAGCAACTATTTATGTCCAGTCGGATGTGCCTGAAATAGCTGAATTATACCTTTATCTTAATATGAATGCCTACCTAGGAGAACTAGAAAGAAGTACTTCATTTAAGGATAAAGTTCGTGCGCATCCTGATAATGTAAATGCTGGATTATTAACCTATCCAGTATTGATGGCTGCTGATATCTTAATCCACAAGGCTACAAAAGTGCCAGTGGGTAAAGACCAAGAGCAACATTTAGAAATGGCTAGAACTTTTGGAAACAGATTTAACAGACTTTATAATAACGAATACTTCCCTGAACCATTTGCATTTAATTTCACCGAGAAATTAGTTAAAGTGCCAGGTTTGGATGGAAAAGGTAAAATGGGAAAATCAGAGGGTGAAGGCAATGCTGTTTACCTTTCGGATGAGCCAGAAATTATCCGTAAAAAGGTAATGAGAGCGGTTAGTGATAGCGGTCCAACAGAAGAAAACCAAGCAAAACCAGAATCTATTCAAAACCTTTTTGATTTGATGAAGATTGTATCACCGTCGAGTACTTATGAGCACTTCGATAATCTTTACAATAAATGTGAGATTAGATACGGCGATTTCAAGAAACAATTGGCAGAAGATATGATTATTGCTACAGCGCCTATGCGCGAACGCATTAATGAAATTTCAAAAGATGAGACATATTTAAGGCAGGTAGCCCGTTTCGGAGCAATTAAAGCCCGTGAAAGTGCCTCAAAAACAATTAGAGAAGTTCGTGAAATTATTGGATTTAAAAACTTTTAACTCGTTTGATCATAACAATTTTTAATTAAAACATTAATAGCTTTTAAAAGCTAAACATTTAAGGAAACATCATGCACATTGCCATAGTTGGAAATATCGGGGCTGGGAAAACTACCCTTACAGAATTGCTTTCGAAGCATCTGGGTTATGAAGCACAGTTTGAAGCTGTTGACAATAACCCTTATCTTGAAGATTTTTATAGCGATATGAAAAGATGGAGCTTCAATTTGCAGATTTACTTCTTAAATAGCCGTTTTCAGCAGATTTTAGAACTTCAAAATACTGATAGAAAAATAATCCAAGATAGAACCATCTATGAGGATGCTTATATTTTTGCGGAAAACCTACACGATATGGGTTTAATGTCCTCTAGGGATTATGAAAATTATTGTTCAATTTTTGAGAACATCACCTCATTTATCAAACCACCCGATTTATTGATTTATTTGAAAGCTTCAGTCCCAACTTTAGTAAATAATATTCAAAGACGTGGTAGAGAGTATGAGGCTGGAATTCGTATTGATTACCTTTCTAAGCTTAATGAAAAGTATAAAAAATGGATCGATTCTTATACAAAAGGCAAATTATTGGTTTTAGATAAGGATAAACTTGATTTTGCTAATAAACCAGAGGATTTAGGTTTTGTAATTAATAGCATTGAAAGAGAAATCAACGGATTATTTTAATAGCAATTAATTCTTTGGCAAATGAAGACCCTCGGAATTATTCCAGCACGATTTCAATCTAGCCGCTTTCCTGGCAAACCATTAATTGATATTGCCGGAAAAAGCATGATTCAACGTGTATACGAGCAATGCCAAAAATCCACTAAACTTGATAAAGTGATTGTCGCTACTGATGATCAGCGAATCATGGAACATTTGCAAAGCTTTGGCGCTGAGGGAATTATGACCAATTCAAATCATATTAGCGGAACAGATCGATGCGGTGAAGTTGCGTCAAAATATCCAGAATTTGATATTCTAGTTAATATTCAAGGTGATGAGCCTATGATTGATCCCTCTCAAATAGATCTTCTTTGCTCCTGCTTCGATAAATCAGAAACTCAAATAGCTACTCTAGTTAAGATAATCGGTTCAGATGAAGAACTTTTTAATGAAAACACTCCAAAAGTGATTCTTAACAATAAACAAGAAGCCCTTTATTTTAGTCGACAAACAATCCCCTTCCTAAGAGGGAAACAAAGCAATTCTTGGCTTAAAGAACATACTTTTTATAAGCATATTGGGATTTATGGTTTTAGAAATAAAAGTCTCTCTGAAATCATTAAACTGCCCCAATCGAGCTTAGAATTAGCCGAAAGTCTGGAACAATTACGCTGGATTGAAAACGGCTATTCTATTCAATGTGCGATTACCGATAAAGAAAGTCAGGCAATTGACACCCCCGCCGATTTAGAAAAATTATTAAATATTCTTAATTAATTTTTTAACCTTTTTTGTAAAATAAGATTCGTTTATATTTCATAAATTGGATTTATAAATTTTACGGAAAATGAAATATATTTTTGTTGTTTTTTGTCTTTTGATAGTTCAAAAATCTGCTGCGCAAGTAGAAAAACGCCTCGACTCGCTATTAAAAAGTAGTGTTGGACGTAATGAACCTGGAATAGCCCTTTACATTGAAAATAATGGTCGTGTAATTTATAATAAAGGCTTCGGGATAGTAGAAGATGAAAGTCTGAAGCAACTCAAGCCCAATACAAATTTCAGATTAGCTTCCGTATCAAAGCAATTCACTGCAATGTGTATTTTATTGCTTGAACAGGACAAAAAGCTATCAATAGACGATCCAATAAGTCGATATTTCCCTGAATTACCCAAGTCAGTTTCAGATAAAATTTCTATTCGTCAATTAATTACACATAACTCAGGAATTATTGATTATGAAGAAGTTATGGATAATTCAATCCTTAAACCATTATTGGATATTGATGTTCTAAACATCCTAAGTAAACAAGAAAAAACTTATTTCAAGCCTGGGACTGAGTTCAGGTATAGTAATTCGGCTTATGCCCTACTGGCATTAATTGTTGAGCGAGTTTCGGGGCAATCATTTCCGGAATTCATGAAGGAGAGAATATTTAAACCCTTGAAAATGAAAAATTCAATGGTTTATGAGGCCATTGCGCAAATCCCGAATCGATCTTTTGGCTTTGCAAGAGATAAAAACGAAAATATTTACCCAAACGATCAAAGTTTAACTAGCGCGATACAAGGAGATGGTGGTGTTTATACCTCATTAAATGAGTATAAAAAATGGACTCATGCATTATGGGATAATACATTAATAGATCTTCCAATTGTCTTAAAACGCTTAAATTCGCCAATTAAAGAGCTCACAAATAGTTATTATGGTCCCGGATGGTTTTACTTCGAAAATGCCAATCCGGCCTTATTTCATTCGGGAAGCACCTGTGGCTTCAGTACCTATTCTATCAATATCCCAAGTCAGAAAATATCAATTGTTTATTTCTCAAATATTGCAGGAAATTCAGAGCCATTTAAAAAAATATTGGAAATACTTAAGTCGGAAGGTATTGAAAACCCCGCAGATGTATTTACTTTGCATCAATTAACACGATAGTTATGGAGTTTATTGAAGATAAAATATTTGAAGGTATAAAGTTTCAAGAGGAGCCTCTAGCCAAGGCTGAATATGAAAATTGTGTCTTTAAACATTGTGATTTTTCAAGTGCCAATTTATTTGAATTTAAATTTAGTGATTGCGAATTTATTGGATCTAATTTAAGTTTGGCAAATATCAGTAAAACTGCATTTAGAGATATTAAATTTAAAGAATGTAAGTTGTTGGGACTACATTTTGAGCATTGTAATGAATTCGGATTAGCCTTTTCATTTGAAAACTGTCAGCTAGATCATTCAATATTTTACAAGACAAAAATCAAAAAAACAAATTTTAAAGATTCACAATTAAAGGAGGTTGATTTTACGGAATGTGATTTAACAGAGTCTGTATTTGAGAATTGCGATTTGAACAATGCTAATTTTGACCAAACGATACTCGAAAAAGTGGACTTAAGATCTGCTTATAATTATTCCATCGATCCAGAGAACAATCGAATTAAAAAGGCTAAATTTTCAATTCAGGGTATCTCCGGACTCCTCAACAAATACGACATTAAGATTGAAAATTAATTTTTCAAATGCAGAGAAATGAATGTTTTGACAAAGCAAAAACAATCTTTTCACTAAATTTACATTGTTTCTGAAGAACAAGATCTTGGGAATAGATAGGATGAAGGACGAATTTTTAAGGCATATATTCAAAAAGCAACAAGAAGCAAATTCGGTACCATCAAACGAAGAAATTTCGAATTGGGCTTTAGAACTAATTCAATTGCTCTATCCAGAAAAATCGAAGCGTACTTTACATTCCATTGACGAGCTCAAAACCGAATTCAAGAAGCTTGAAGTTGAACTTTGTAAGATCATGGAATCCACAAAAGCATGTTTACATTGTAATCATGCCCAATTGTCTAAAGATTTTTTTGAGACATTACCAGAAATATACCGACTCTTGAATACCGATATCAAGGCCATTTTCGATGGCGATCCGGCAGCAAAGAGTGAATTTGAAGTCGTGAGAGCCTACCCAGGCTTTTATGCCATCTCATTTTATCGCCTGGCACATGCGCTATATAAATTAGGGATCCCTTTATTGCCACGAATTTTCACAGAATATGCCCATTCAAAAACGGGTATCGACATACATCCAGCAGCGGAGATTGATGAGTATTTTCACATTGATCATGGAACAGGAATTGTAATTGGCGAGACCTGCAAAATTGGAAAACATGTAAAAATGTACCAGGGAGTAACTTTAGGAGCCTTGAGTGTCCATAAAAGTATGGCAGATACTAAAAGGCATCCCACCATTGGCGACCGTGTAGTTGTTTACTCGGGAGCGACGATTCTTGGTGGAGAAACAGTTATTGGAAATGACAGTACCATTGGAGGAAATGTATGGCTCACCAAAAGCGTTCCTGCAGGCTCCTTTGTTTATAATATCGCTGAAGTAAGAATATCATCCACAAAAGAGAAATCATAATGGCAGGAATCATTGATTTAGTAGGAAATACCCCTCTGGTGGAGTTGCAGCGCTTAAACCCCAACCCGAACGTAAAAATTTATGCCAAATTAGAAGGCAATAATCCAGGAGGAAGTGTTAAAGACAGAGCAGCGCTAAATATGATAAGAAGTGCCATTGAGCGGGGTGATATTAGCAAAAAAACAAAGCTTATCGAAGCAACCAGTGGTAATACAGGAATCGCTTTAGCGATGATTTCAAGCTTGTATGGCATTGAAATAGAATTAGTTATGCCATCTAATTCAACAAGAGAGCGTACCTTAACCATGGAAGCTTTTGGTGCGAAAGTAACCTTACTTGATGGAATTGAACTTTGCAGAGATTATGCTGAAGAAAAAGCTGCGAGTGGTAAAAGCTATCAACTCAATCAATTTGCTAATCCAGATAATTTCATGGCACATTATAAAACTACGGGACCAGAAATCTGGCGAGATACAGAGCAAAAAATAACGCATTTTGTGAGTTCTATGGGGACCACAGGCACTATTATGGGATGTTCAAGATTTCTAAAAGAAAAGAATCCCAACATACAAATTATTGGATGCCAGCCAACTGAGGATTCATCTATTCCCGGGATACGCCGTTGGCCAGAGGCATATTTACCAAAAATATTTGAACCTAGCCGCGTAGACCGCATCATGGATATTTCTCAAACTGAGGCCACTGTTATGAGCCGTAAATTGGCGAAAGAAGAAGGAATATTTGCAGGAATGAGTAGTGGTGGTGGGGCTTCCGCAGCTATCAGATTAGCTTCAGAATTGGAGGAAGGAGTGATTGTATTTATTGCTTGCGATCGAGGAGATCGATATTTGAGTAGTGATCTTTTTGGATAATTTAATGATTGCCATATTTCTTAAAATCTACAATTTTAGGCGAATGACAGTGTTTATTGATGATTTGATTTATAATTTCATGCGTCATATCTGGATAATTAACCTCAGTAATTTTTGATGAATGTATCCAAGCATTGATAATCATATCATTTTTATCATGCAGATTTTTAATAACAGGAACACCCATTTCTTTTAATGCAGCAGCGTTTAATTGCTGCTCATATTGATTTTTCATGGGAATAACCAAGAGCTTCTTTTTCATAAATAAAGCCTCGGCAGGAGTTTCAAAGCCAGCCCCACATAGCACCCCCTCTGATGAAGCCATGCTACTTACAAACATCTCATTATGAATGGGTTGTACGGTAATATTTTTATGGGTAAATGCTTTCCGATTATGTTTTGAAAACACATCCCATCTTACATTTTTAAATTGACTTAACTTTGCAATCAATCGCTTATCATCGTAGGCAGGAAGATAAACCGTATAATGTCCTTTATTTTCAATCTTTTGATTTCTAACCTGAGCTCTAATTACCGGAGTGAAAATATGATTTTCATAAGATTTAAAGTGAAAACCATATTGTGCAGTATTAGGTGCATAATTTTTGAGAATTAACTTACCTAACATATCAGTATGTTCTGCTTTGGGAGCCTCCTCAGCTAAAACTGCAGCTTGATGACTCAATCCGATGCAAGGAATATTCTTCATGTAGCAAGCCCATGATGATACCGGTTCAAAATCATTGATAACCAAGTCATAGTTCTCCACTGGTAAAGCATTGATTTCTTTAACTAGCTTACGAATATTAGATTTCACGAAGGTTTTCCAGAGATCAACACCTCCAGCCTTCCCGAAAATAAAACTGAGTCCGCGTAATTTATACTTCAAATGGAAAGGCAAACTAAGATCACCCTGGGTGCCACTCACAAGAATATCGACATTTCCATGTTGCTTAAGACAAGGAATTATATCCATTGCCCTACTTAAATGTCCATTTCCTGTGCCTTGAATGGCATAAAGTATATTCATTAATTAGGAGATAATCTGCTGCTAAATTGCTAAAAATCTATGAGACCTCATCGCAAAAAGAAAAATTAAGATTTCCTATTATTAAATATAAATTACAAAAATTAATTTTATTTTAAAAATTATAATGAAAATAACAAAAAACCTCCGTAAAGGTTTTTTGTTATAAAATTTTATAAAAGCAAAATTAAGACCAAAAGAATAATGATTATCGCACCAACAGAAAGATAAACACCTCCATTAGTAACCTTTAATTCCTTTTTCATTTCAATTAATTCGTTGCGTAGGTTTTTTCGTTCTTTCGAATTTAATTGAGATCTATCGATATTTTTAATTTCTTCAATTCTCTTTGTAATTACCTCAATACGGGCTTTTTGAGTCTCTGTCAGTACGGGTTTATTATTTTTCTCCTTTGCAATTACACTTGAGAACGACAAAAGGAAAATTAATGTGGTAGCGATTAAATACTGTTTCTTTTTCATGATGATTTTAAGGTTAAATGAATAATAAATACGAATGTGGGCCATTCCAATAATGAATAAACAATTATTGAGCCATTAATAGAAAAGGCTTTTTTGCGAAGAATTGAGGGCTTAACAAGGAAAACTGTCTTGAAATCAGGAATAAATCTAATATTAATCCAAAATTGCTCTAGTTTTAAATGGGAATTGTATGGAATGATTAAAGATTAGATTCCGTATATAATCATTTGATGGATAGGGAGTTAAATTCTTTTTAAGATTTGATATATCCTGATCAATTTCATCCGCTGAGACATATCCCATTCCATAAAAATGACCATTTTCTACTAAAATACAGCTTTTCTCTGCTAGATTACGACCATCATCAACAAGTAAAAAACCCGGTAAACTTGCTTTAAGATTATGTATAGCATCAAGTACACGTTGATTATAGCATTCTGGACTTTCAATTTGCTGGCATGCTTGTTTACATATTTGTTCATTTATAGATATACAGGGTTCAGCATTTTTTTGAACAAAGCATAATTTGGGACAAAGATTAAACTCACCTATTAAATTTTTAATCATTGTATGTCCTTCGAGCACCCGATTAAAGGTATAAAAAGGCTTAGAAAACTTATTACGTTTATCAACGGCCATGCGTAAATATCCATTTTGATCTTCATATAGGTATAAACCATAAGTATGTTCAAACCTTTTTAAAGAACGGTTATAAGCCGGCCATAGACGCTTAATTTCAACAGCCTCCAAAATAAAAGCCATTAATTCTGTACCACATTCTTGAAAACTTATATGATGAACATCCCTCAAAAACTCTTGTTTTTGTTTACCTGGTTTATTATTCGCAAAATGACTTGAAACACGCTTTTTAATATTTTTTGCCTTGCCAACATAAATCACTTTTGATTTACTATTGTGGAAATAATAAATTCCAGAAACAGATGGCAATTTATCCATATCCTCTCTAGGTAAATGTGGAGGAAGAGACTGTTCCTTAGAACGAGGATTTAATGTTTTGTTGATATGTCCTTCTTGATCATTTTCTAGTAACATAGAAAATAGCACTGCCGTAGCTTCCGCATCTCCCATAGCTCTATGTCTGGCTAAAATATCAATTCCAAGTGAGGAACAAAGTTTACCAAGGCTGTATGAAGGTAATCCTGGTAGAATTTTGCGACTTAATCTGACAGTACATAGTTTCTTTGTTTGTAAATTATAGCCAGACTTTGCTAGATGATAGTGAAGAAAGGAAAAATCGAAATTGACATTATGTGCGACAAATATTTTATCATGTAGAAGCTCATAAATCTCTTTTGCATAATGATCAAAGGTAGCTGCAGTACTAACCATTTCATTACTAATCCCTGTGAGCGATTGAATATAAATTGGTATGGGAATTTTGGGATTAATGAGGGTCTGGAATTTATCAACTATTTCCCTCCCATTATGAATTACTATTGCGATTTCGGTAATCCCATTCGCACTGGCATGGCTTCCTGTTGTTTCAATATCAACTATCGCGTACATTTTATTGTTTTAGCTCAAATGTATTTATTTTTACTAATATTTTTAGTAAAAAAGTAAAATTAAAGAATTATTTCTTTAAAGGTTTTAGAAGATATTCCAGCCCGTTTAATTTGATCTCATACATTGTTGCCAATAAGGTACCTAATTTGCCAGCAGGAAAGCCATTAGAATGATACCAAACCAGATAAAACTCAGGCAAATCACAGATCAATCGTCCTTTATATTTACCAAAAGGCATCCTCATAGTAACCAGCTCTAACAAAATTTCAGGATTCATTTATCAAATTGATTTTGAAGATGGCCTATAAATAAACTGAAGATAAATCAATGCAAGCATAGTAAATGAGCCTATTACATAAAAAGTAAGTGGAATCATGGCTACATCGCTTACAAACAAAGCACCCGCAACAAAGGCTCCTAGTCCAATGCCAGCCTCAAGGGCGATATACATGGTGGCGATTGCTTTTCCTCTAAAATCAGGGTGACTAAGATCAACGATCCATGCGGTAATTGCCGGAGATAACATTCCTGTGGCGATGCCATAAACTGCCGAAGCCAACATGAGTGCTAAAGGAGAGTTAGCTCTTGCAATTAAAACCATGGCAATCACTAGTAAAAACAAAGATGATTTGATGATTTTAACTCTCCCAATTCGATCTGATAGTTTTCCAGATAAAAAGCGTATCAACAGTGATGAAACAGTAAAAACCATAAAGAATAGTCCCTTATTGGCTACTCCCAAATGACTTCCCCAATCAGAAATAACAGTAAGTATTGCACCATAGCTTAAATAGGAAAGAAAAGTAATTAAAGCGCCTGGCAATACCCTTAATTCAATTAATTCACTACGATTTAACTTAAACATAGAAAAATTGAAAGGCTCTTTCTTTTTGAGAGTTTCTTTCATATTCATTAGGATTATGATGGATAAAAGTGCAATAAAAGAGGAGCAATAAAACATGGCATTAATTGAAAACTGCTCTGTTAATTCACTACCAATAGCGGGACCAATAGCTAAACCAGTACTAAAACAGAGTCCGTGGATACCCATAGCCTCTCCCCACCTATTTGCGGGTATAATATCAGCAACATAGGCGGCGGTTGCTGTAGGCTTAAATCCTGTAGAGAAACCATGAAACAATCTCAACCATAAAAAACCGGCAACAGTAGTAAGAAGAGGATATAAAAAACCACAAATTACACAGACTAAAGATCCTACAGCCATAACTGGCACTCTTCCAATTTTATCAGTTAATTTTCCGCTAAATGGTCTTGCAATTCCTGCAGTAATGGTAAAGAGTCCGATGATATAGCCTTTATACTCCGCCCCACCCATGCTACTAAGGTAGGCGGGCAGTTCTGGAATAAGCATATTAAAACTTGCTGAGAACAAAAAAGAGCTCAAACAAAGCAGTGCAAATTGTAAATTATAGATAGGGTGTTTAGGAGTTGGCATAAATCAGGTTGAAGCAAATTAAGCAAAATTTTATGGATATTTTTTGAAATAATCAGATCGGTAACAAAATTCAATTAAATAAAAAATAATGGCTTTATTTCGGGGATTCTTGATAGTTTTGCGACGAGAAATCACGATTTATGCGCCCGCTTAAACTAATTACCTTTTTAGTACTATTTTTAACTTTAGGTTCAGCATTCGGGCAGAGTAGTTCGGCTTTAAAGAAACGTAAAGACCTTATTAATAAGGAAATTGAGCAGCTAAAAAGAAGCCGAAGCAAAATCGACAAAAGTAAAAAGCTTTCACTAAATCAGATCAACTTATTAAATACCCAAATTAGGTTAAGAGAAGAAAAGATCCGTACCATCAATACGGAGATTAAAATGCTGGATACCAAAATTATCAGCAATACCACTGAGGTAAAAAGTTTGCAGTCGAATTTAGAGAAACTGAAGGCTGAATATGCCAAAATGGTCGTTTTCGCTTTCAAAAACAAGGGTGCTTATCATAAATTAATGTTTCTTTTTGCAGCTAAAGATTTTAACCAGGCCTACATGCGTCTAAAATATATTCAGCAATCGGGGCAGTTTAGAAAAAAGAAGGCAAATGAAATCCAGAATACTCAAACTAATTTAAAGAAAGAAATTTCGGTATTAGACCTAAATAAGAAGGAGAAAAGCGATTTATTGATGGATCAAATTTCTGAAAAACAGGACTTAGGAAAAGATAAAGTCCAGCAATCAAAAATTCTAAATTCCTTAACCAAGCAGGATAAAAATCTTCAGCAGCAATTATCAAAGAAACAAAAGGAAGCTGCCGCACTAAATAGCGCCATTCAGGCGGCCATTCGCAAAGAAATTTTAGCTGAGCAGAAAAAAGCTGCTGAACGTGAAAGACTTGCCGCAGAGGCAAAGGCAAAAGCCAATAAAACGAAAGAACCTGTAACTGCAATAAATGAAAGTGCAAAGAAAACTAGCATTGAAGCCAAAGGCTCCTCTATTTTAGCTTCAAGTCCCGCAGACGCAAAACTATCTTCCTCATTTTTAGGAAGCAGAGGCCGTTTACAAAAGCCGGCAAAAGGAATTGTAACTCAAGGTTTCGGTCAACAGAAATATAATAATGTTACTGTATTTAACCCAGGAATAACTATCAAAACAGAGCCTGGGGCAACAGTTTCGGCAGTTTATGGGGGCAAAGTAAGTAAGGTAATTTTCTTAGTCAATTCTTATACGGTAATCATCCGTCATGGGGAGTATTTTTCTATCTATTCGAAGCTGAAAAACGTGAGTGTAAGTGCAGGTCAGGAAGTACAAGCACGACAAAGCCTTGGATCAGTTGCAACCGATCAATCAGACGGTGTAACAGAAATGCAATTTCAAATCTGGAAAGGTGGAACTCCAGTAAATCCATCCGGCTGGATTCTGTAAGCTTATTTCAGAATTAAAGAATAGTCCTAATAAGAATATCGCAAAATCAAAGAATTCCGATTTTACTAGGAAAATTGATAAAATTTTAGTATATTATTTGAAGGGTTCAACTATTTCCCAGAATTTTCTTCAATAAGAAGTTGAATTATTCCATCGACTAAACCCACTCTCGGGACAAATATCTGCTTCACACCGCCCCATTTCATCACGCTAAGGTAAATCTCTGATGCTGGAATAATTACATCAGCTCGATCATGATTGAGACCCAAGACATTAATTCTATCCTTCAAAGAAAATGAATTAAGATAATCATAAAGGGCTTTCAATTTGGCGAATGAGAGTGCTGAACCATCCTTTTGATCAGACATTTTAAATAATTTATTAATATTACCCCCTGTACCGATTCCTGACAAGTTTTTATGATTTTGCGCCTGACTTTTCACCCATTCTTTCATCTCTGCCCAAGTCTCATCCTTATCTTGATTATCTAGAATACGTATTCCGCCAAGGTTAAATGAACGTGAAGCAATCATTTCGCCTTTACTAAAAACAGAAAGCTCAGTACTACCACCACCAACATCAATGTATAAGTAATTTTTCTTTTGGTCTAGGCTCTCTTCAATATGACTTGCATAAATAATTTTGGCCTCTCTTTGTCCTTCTACAATTTCTAAATCAATGCCTGCATCTTTCTTAATCATTGCCACAATTTCTGCTCCATTTGTAGCTTCACGCATGGCAGAAGTGGCACAAGCCATATATTCAGACACTTTATAAACATCAATTAAATTACGAAAAGCTACCATCGTTTTTAAAAGATCTTCAATCTTCTTCGCTGAAATATTCTTGTCGAGGAATGCATCATCACCAAGCCTTAAAGGAACACGAATAAGCGTATTCTTTTTGAAGCTAATAGTTGCTTCATTCTGCTTAATATCAGCTATTAATAACCTGACAGCATTCGATCCTATATCAATAGCGGCGTATCTCAATGTATTATTTCTTATATTTTAAATAATGATAAATATCTGTCTGGGCTCTTACAGGTATTTTACTTTTAGTCTTACGATAACGATTATTATTTTGCTGATTAATTTCTCTAGCCTTAGTATTATCATTTAGTTGAATATCGATAATTTTAAGAATTTCAGATTTCACTTCCTGATCTAAAATTGGAAAACCAACCTCTACCCTTTGGTCCAAATTTCGAGCCATAATATCGGCAGAGGTAAGATACACTTTTTCTTTGCCCGAATTGGCAAAAATCCAAACTCTGGCATGTTCTAAAAATCGATCAATGATACTAATTACCTCAATACGCTCACTAAAGCCTTTCACACCTGGCACAAGACAACACATACCTCTTATGATCAGCTTAATATTTACACCGGCATTATTAGCCGCATACAGTTTAGCAATAACCTCCTCATCCGTTAAGCTATTCATTTTAAGGATTATATAGGCAATCTTCCCTGCTTTAGCATTTTTAATTTCTTGATTAATTAAACTATTCAGCTTTTGCCTGCTTTCAAGTGGTGATACAATCAAGTGAGTATATCCCTTATAAAAAGTTTGGGTTCGTAAACCCTCAAATAATTTCACCAATTCGGCATTTATTTCAGTATTAGCGGTAAAAAGACTATGATCACCGTATAATTTGGCAGTTTTCTCATTAAAATTACCTGTTGCAAGGTTTGAGTAATACTTAATATGGCCTCTTTCCTGCCTTTTTACTAAACAAATTTTAGAATGTACTTTATAGTCGAGGATACCATAATTAACAATTACCCCCTCCTCTTCGAGTTTATTAGACCAATAAATATTAGCACGCTCATCAAATCGAGCCTTCAGTTCCAAAAAGCAATAAACCTTTTTACCGTTTTTGGCGGCATTAATCAAAGCGTGAATTACCCTCGAATTTTCAGCAAGTCGGTATAAAGTAATACTAATCTCTTTTACCTTGGGATCTATTGCCGCTTCTCTTAAAAAATGGATGATATAATCGAATGACTGATAAGGTAAGTTAATGAGATAATCACGCTTAGATATTTGTGCAAATATGCTACTCATGATCGACAATCCATTTACTGGAAGTGAAGGTAAAGGCGAATACTCAAGACTAGCATCTCCAACATTTGGAAAGCTTATAAAATCCTTAAAATTATGATATCGATTACCTGGAATGAGTCCGTCGATATTTAAATCCAATTTATCAACCAAATAATTAACCATATCTAAAGGCATGTCCTTATCGTATAGCAATCGCATTGGGCGGCCCTTACTCCTCTTATTTAAGCTTTTTGTTAAAGCTTCAATAAACTTATCACTTACATGTTTATCCAAATTTAACTCTGCATCGCGCGTTAGCTGTATCGAATAAGATTCTATTTGATCATATTTAAAAATAAAAAATATCTCATCTAGGCAATATCGAATTACATCATCAATGAGCGTAATAAACTTCAATTTATTAGTCTCAGGAAGCTCTAAAAATCTGTTGGGACCAGCTGTTGGGATTTCTATTAAAGCTAGGCGCGATTTTTCAAGATTTTTATTCTGAACTAGTCTAACGAAAAAATAAATAGCCCGATCCTTTAACTCAGGAAAAGGCTCATTTTTATCAATCATTACAGGAACAAGGGTGGAAAGCACCTTTTCCCTGAAATAATTTTGCACGTACAAACCTCGCGAAACGTTTAATTGCTGTTCGTTTAAAATAAAAATTTTCTGTTGCTCAAGCTCCTTGAGAATTATATCCCGATATAAATGATTGAACTTATTCTCTTGTTGAACAACAATATTTTTTATCTCATTTAAGGTTTTCTTTGGATTAAAGCCTAATAACTCTTTCGATTTAGTATTGACACTAGAAAGTCTATTTAAAGTAGCTACTCTTACGCGATAAAATTCATCTAGGTTGGATGAAAAAATTGCTAAAAAACGAATACGCTCAACAAGAGGGACAGATTTATCGGCTGCCTCCTGCAATACCCGGTCGTTGAACGACAACCAGCTAATCTCTCGATTAATAAGCGGAATATTTTTGGGCATGCGATAAAATAAAATCCTTTCTAAAGGAATATAGAAGAGTAAAAATCAGAAATAAATGTTAACAAATTATTAAGTCCAGATTAAATCTAATAATCCTTAAAAATAAACCATATTTGGCTTAAATCTAGATTTTAGGCGCTTTTGCTGGCACAGGCTTTTTTGCCTTTGGCGCCGACTTAACCGTTACAGCCTTTTTAACAGCACTTGCTTTTGGTTTAGCAGCACTAGCCTTAGTTTCATCCTTCGCAACGCGGGCATTTGGCTTAATTACTGTAATACCGCCAGACTGCATTCTTTCTTTTAAGGTACTTTTAGCTTTAACCACCTTCTTTTCCTCAACTGTTTTAGTTGCAGGTGCTTTTTTTACAGGTGCTTTGGCTGCATTTGCCTTAGCAACTGTCGGACTTTTAATCTTTTTAATTTTTATTGTAGCAGGTTTTTTAACCATTTTTTCTTCCACTGCAAGCTTCACTTCGCTATATTTCTTAGAAATCTTTTTTGCCAATACCTTACTCGACTTTTTCACTTCTTTTGAAAACTTTTCAGCATCATAACCCAAACCTTTTAGGGCATCTAAAAATTTATGTGTAATTGAAGCTTCTAGTTCTTTTTTTACAACTTTCTGAGCTGATTTTTTCTCAGCCTTTTCGGATATTTTTGATTTGTTAGCTTTCATAATCTTTCTATTAATGATTGTATCTTTGTAATCATTTAAATATATTGAAAAAATTGTTTAAAACACATAATTATGCCAACATTTGATATAGTAAGCAAGATTGATGGACAAACGCTCGACAATGCAATCAATACTGCAAAAAAGGAAATTTTAAACCGTTATGATTTTAACGATTCAAAAAGCAGCGTTGAGCTAGATAAAAAATCGAATGAAATAACCATCATTACCGAAAATGACATGCGCCTAAAAGCTATTCAGGACGCTATTATTTCACGCATGGTAAAACATAACCTCGACCCTTCGAGCATGGATTTAGGTAAAGAGCAATACGCTTCAGGAAATATGCTTCGTAAAGAAATCAAAATTAAAGAAGGTATTGATAAGGAAGTGGCCAAGAAAATCGTTAAAAAAATTAAAGATAGTGGTTTAAAGGTTCAAGCCTCGATAATGGATGATCAACTGAGAGTTCAGGGCAAAAAAATTGATGATTTACAGGCTGTTATTTCACTGTGCAGAACTGAAGATTTCGGACAGCCATTACAATATATCAACATGAGAAATTAAGGTTAAAAAGCCTTAATAAGCCAAATAATGAAGAATAATTTAATTATTAAATAGTCTTTACAAATTTGGTATCGTACTCATCAATATCCATAATATACGAATTTTGAATCAAAAATTCAAATAAATGCTTTGCTTCATTTGAAACAGGCATATTACGGGTAGTAATGATTTGATTGTTATCCTTATCTAAGTACGGATAGGCATAAAGCTTTACATTCTTGCTGAACAAATCGCTAATGTAGGCCAAAAGCTCATCCGTATAGTTTTCACTATAGTTTTTAGAATTAAAAATATTCTTTAGGTTGGCAATATTAGTAGAGATACCTACACTATGCGGATTACAGCGTGATAGATATTGAGCCAATTTGTGATTTCGAGTAAAATCGGAAACAATTACGTAGTTACCTGTTGCGCAAAGTTCTTCTGCACGTTTAGCAAATTTCTCAAGCTCCTCATTACCCAACTCTGACTGATCATCAAGGAAATTATTCATAAGAACCTCAATCATCACGATAATATTCTTGTCGTCGACGTTTTGAGTCCGCTTAAATTGTTCAACAGCTTTATTAAAAAGATCAAAATTAGGCTTAGATTTTTGTCCGAATTTGGTACGCAAAATCATCACATCTTTTTTATAAAGTACATCTTTTGATTGGCGAGCTTGCCCAGTTTGATCAAAAATTGCAGCACCAGAGAAACCTTTTGCAATTAAATATAGGTTCACCAAGCGATCATTCGCATTTTTAAATTGTGGTCCGCTTAAGCTAATTAAATCTATTTCTACTGAGCCTACTGTTAAGTTATCAACGAGCGACTCTATCATATGCTGAATATTATCGTGGTAAAAATAGGCAGCATAAACTAAGTTCACGCCTAAAATTCCGAGTACATTTTGTTGCAAACTTGAGTCGCTATCCAATAAACGGACATGAAAAACGATGTCATTTGGCTCGCCACCCGGAGTTAGCTGAAAACGAATTCCTAACCAACCATGTGGATCATTCGTTTTATTGAAATTTAGAGTAGTTACTGTATCGGCGAAAGCGAAAAATGTTTTACCCTCGTATTTAGGACCAGTTAAACGCTCAGATAATAATTCAAACTCATGTTGAATCATTTTATCGAGCCTTGACTCAGAAACATATCTACCTGATTCTTCAGCACCATAAATAGAATTACTGAACACCATATCGTAGGCCGACATCGTTTTAGCAATTGTTCCAGATGCTGCACCAGCTGTAAAAAAGTTACGTGCAACCTCCTGACCAGCACCTATTTCGGCAAAAGTTCCGTAAATAGATTCATCCAAATTGATCTTAAGTGCTTTCCTCTTATTCTCTAAAATTTCTCTCGGCATGGTGCAAAATTACGATTTTTGTGCTTGATGCTATAATTTAGAAGAAGAAAAGGCAAGCATTTTACTGCTTGCCTTTAAAATAATCGTTAAAATTTATTTTTTACTGAATAGAAATCGCTCTAGCTTGAATTTTCAATTCTTCCTTCTTCGAAATTCGAATGTTTAAAATACCATCTTTGTACTCTGCATAAATTTTATTCGAATCAGCAGTTTCAGGCAAGTTAAAATCCCTCGAAAATACAGCATAATTAAATTCCCGTCTATTATACTTTTTATTGGCATTCTCATCATTAGCAGACTCCATTTCTCCAGCCGAAACACTTAATTTATCCTCCTCTAAGTTTATCTTAAAGCTTTCCTTATTTAGGCCTGGAGCAGCAATTTCAATTAAAAATTCATCTTCATTTTCAAGTATATTTACAGCTGGTGTACGGTTAATAATACTTTTGGATAAAAATTGATCGGTATTGAAAAACGAATCAAAAAGATCATTGTAAGATGTTTTAAATACTTTACTATTGTTTCCTGGTGCAAATTTTACGAGTGTCATAATTTTTCCTCCTTTGTTTATTAATTTTAGAAAATCATAATCAATAGCAATACCAATTGGTTTTTAAGAATAAAATACTCTATCCCAAACGACAATTTGACAGTTAAATTTAAAATAATATGACAAATAGGCAGCTTAATGCAATTGAAGACTTTAAATACAGGGTTAAAATACCGATACGTTTTGCTGATATTGATGCATTTGGACATGTGAACAATGCCATTTATCTCACCTATTTTGAGATTGCACGATCATCTTATTGGGATGAAATAATTGAATGGAATTGGGATGAGTTAGGAATAATAATTAGGCGATCTTTGGTAGATTATCTGAAGCCAATTCACCTCAATGATGAAATTTACGCCTATGTAAAAACCTCTAGGATTGGTAATTCAAGCTTCGACCTTGATTATATTTTAGTAAAAATTATCGATGGTAGGGAAGAAATCTGCACAAGCGGACAGACGATGTGCGTTACTTTCGATTATAAAAGCAAGTTATCGGTTCCAATATCCGAAAAACAAAGAAATAAAATGATTGGAAACTAATAATGAAATATAGGAAGAGCTCAATTCTATCTTTTGAATACTAATTCAATAGCCGAATTTCTGACTTCTGCACCCATTGGCGGATTTAGTTTACGGATAGACACGCGAATAGTTTGCACCGCTAAAAACTCATGTCGGATGCGTTCTAGAATAGAATGGGCCACCGTTTCGATGAGTTTTCTGGTAATTTTCATTTCTTCAGAAGCAATTTCAAAAAGCCTTACATAATTTACAGTATTGGCCAAATCGTCCTTCCCATTATCAAAAACATCGAGAGAAGCATCAATATCTAAAATAAATTCGGTTCCTAAAACCTGCTCCTCTGGATAAAAACCGTGAAAGGCAAAAAAACGAACACCTTCTAGACTTACTTTTTGACTGATAGTTCCCATGATCACAAAAGTATGAATTTAGATTTATGAAATATCTTATGTAGAATCTCAACAAAAAAAATCAGAATTAAGAGAGAAAATATTACCTTCAAATACAATTAGCAATTTGAATTTAAGCGGAAACAATAAATTATGAAACGTATCTTTTTAATCAGCGTATTTTTAACAAGTTCTTTCACCTATGTAAATGCACAGAAAGGTGGCAATCCAAAAGACACCGAAGCATGGTCGCCAGTACCCAAAGTAGTAGAACTCAAAAGTGCTCTTACAGAAATCCAGCAGGCACCATCAGACGCCATCATATTATTTGATGGTAAAAATTTAGACCAATGGCTTTCGGTAAACGATAAATCTGCAGCCAAATGGACTATAAAAGACAATAGCTTTACAGTCAAAAAAGGTACAGGCAATATCCAAACCAAGCAATCATTTACAAATTATCAATTGCATATTGAGTGGTTAATACCTGCGGATATTAGTGGCAGCGGACAAGGAAGAGGGAATTCAGGAATTTTCTTAGCATCAACTGGGCCTGGCGACGATGGTTATGAAATACAAGTACTTGATTCCTATAAAAATGCAACTTATAGCAACGGACAAGCAGGAAGTATTTACAAGCAAGCCATTCCATTGGTAAATGCATCTAGAAAGCCGGGAGAATGGCAATCTTATGATATTTTATGGACTGCTCCACAATTCAATGAAGATGGAACCTTAAAATCTGCTGCCAGAATTACTGCTTTTCACAATGGCGTACTCATCCAAAATAACACCGAAATAAAGGGGGAAACAGTTTATATCGGTGCTCCATTTTACAAGAAACACGGTCCCCTACCAATCAAATTACAAGATCATGGCGATCCAAGTGAGCCCATTAGCTTCCGTAATATTTGGATTAGAGAACTGTAAAAAAGGCAGAATAAACTGCCAAAATTGTATTTATTAAAAATTGAAAAGCCAGGCAATATTTTTGTCTGGCTTTTTAATGGAATTTAAATCCCTTAAAATCAATAATTTATTTATGTAAATCACATTCACAGTCTGACACAATCCTGTTTTATGACATTTTTTGGCTTGAATATTGAATTGTAATACGAAAAACCTTAGAAGATGAAGAACATATTTATATACACTAGCCTAATAGCCTCAATTTTTATAATCAATTCATGCGCTGTAAATCCCGTAACCGGAAAAAAGCAAATTGTATTAATGTCGGAGGAGCAAGAAATTGCAATGGGCAAAGATGCTGATCCACAAATTGTTGCGCAGTATGGTTTATATGAAAATAAGGCACTTCAAGACTTCATTACTCTGAAGGGAAAAGAGATGGCTGCCATTTCGCACCGTCCGAATTTAAATTATGAATTTAAAATTTTAGACTCAGAAATACTGAATGCATTTGCTGTACCTGGTGGATATGTTTATTTCACTAGGGGTATTATGGCACATTTTAATAATGAAGCCGAGTTTGCAGGAGTTTTAGGCCATGAGATTGGGCATATTACTGCTAGACATTCGGTATCACAGCAAACTAAGGCTGTTTTGGGTCAGGTAGGATTAATTGGCAGCATGATACTTGTCCCGCAAGTAGCTGAATTTGCAGAACCCCTCTCTCAAGGTTTAGGATTATTATTTTTAAAGTTTGGGCGCGATGCTGAAACCCAATCAGACCAATTAGGTGTAGAATATTCATCTAAAATAGGATATGATGCCAGAGAAATGGCGGGTTTTTTCAATACATTGGACAGAAAAAGCAATGGTAGTGGAAACGCAGAATTACCTGATTTCTTATCAACACACCCTAATCCGGGTTCAAGAAATATTGCGGTTATGAATTTATCTGTAGAGTGGAAAAACAAGTTAAAACTCAATAATCCAAGCGTTAATCGCGATAGTTATTTAAGAAAAATTGAGGGTTTAGTTTATGGTGAGGACCCGAGACAAGGTTTTCTTGAAAACAATGTTTTTTACCACCCAGAATTAAAATTTGAGTTCCCAGTGCCACAAGGCTGGAGCTATCAAAATACCCCGCAGCGTGTTCAAGTGGCACCAAAAGACGGTAAAGCAATCATGATGATGACTTTAGCGAGCGGCAATAATTTACAAGCAGCAGCAGAGAAAGCCGTTGCGGATAATAATTTAAGGGTAATTGAATCGAATCAAATAAAGGTTAACGGATTAAATGCTATTTCAGTCCTTGCAGATGTAAAGCCAAAAGAAGGTGCGCAAAGCTCTTCTGCAAGAACATTAAGCTATCTGATACAGTATAATAATGCTATTTACCATCTTTTAGGTGCCAGCTCTGTGGCCGATTTCCAATCCTATTCTGCTTATTTTTCACAAAGCATGAAAAATTTCAAGGAATTAAAAGATGCCTCAATGTTGAATAAGAAAGCTGAAAGAATTCGTATAAAAACCGTACAAAAGTCAGGCACATTGAAGCAAGCATTAAGTGCTTTCAAAGTACCAGAAAGTCGCATGGAAGAACTTTCTATCCTTAACGGGATGCAATTAAGCGATAATGTGCAACAAGGTTCATTGATAAAGATCATTGCAAATTAATCCTCTTGGCATGCATATTTGATGCATTGGTTTAATTATAGCCGGTTTTTCTTGCTTATATGCCCTAATTTTCGTATTTTTGTAAACAAAGCGTAAGCTATTCTTTATTCACAGCTGTAGATTAATTCGTCAAATCTGTATAATGGATTTTCAAAACAATCTTGTTTAGCATCCATTTACAGATCATTTCTCCGAGTCGAATTTCACTACCCTCCTAGCAGCGAAAATATAAGCGGATAGTATTTTATTATTTAACACTAAAACATGGCTAAATCACAAGCAACTTTTATGAAGAAGCAGCTCGAAAAAAATAGAGCGAAAAAGAAAGAGGAAAAAGAACATCGTAAGCAAGATCGTCAACAAAATTCAACTGGTGGAAAGCTAGAAGATATGATGGCTTATGTAGATGAGAATGGAAACATCAGCTCTACCCCGCCAGAGCCTAAGAAAGTTTTCACTCCACAAGCAAAAAAATAATATATTTCTGAACTACCGTCCTAAGGTATTTTATAAAACAGGAAATATTAAAGAAATGATTTCTAGAGGAAATGATAGAAATCCATTATTCGAAATCTATTTTAAGGAATGTATCAGATGATTCAAATGATTTGAAGACATCATTACAATCCTTAAAAAGAGGTTTCAAAGATTAAAATTTAACCAATCAATTCTACTTCTTAGGAAATTCTGGCAGCGCCATCCAATGAGTAAAGTCTTCCAAATCCACTTTATCATCTGCCACAACAAATTTATCATAAATTTCGCTGTAAAAGCCAAAATAAATTTGTCCACCATCAAATAATAATACGTCTTTAGCCTGCTCTGGCAATTCTTCTTTTACTAATTTCCAAGTCATGATTCAAAGATAGGATAATTGTTGAAAAGGGGCTGATTTTATAGATTCTTTAGAAAAGCTTTCAATTAAATTTAATCATTTTTTGGTATCTACATAAAAAACAGAATGATTAGAAAGGCAAAAACTATAAATTAAAAACGCAAAATTATTCTTTTTAGTTAATTTTTTATAGCTTAGGTATATGCTTATATTTTAAAAATATCGCTTATCATACTATTACTAAATAGCCCTAAACATGAAAACAATTAAGCTAATCTTATTACTGTTTTTTATAACAGGCATGGTGGATGAATCATTTGCAATTTATTTAGGTTGGGATAAACTAGTTTATAATGGTAAAACATTTCAAATTGATAGACAGCCCCGTCAAAAACTCTATGGCAAGAGTCCATCAAAACATTTTTTAACTTTAAAAGAAAACGAAATCAAAGAATTTGATAGTACCTGTTCGTATTATTATGCAGAATGGGAAATTATTGACAATCAACTTTATTTGACAGGTATTTTCAGTTGTTACTATCGAGAAAATGGCTTAAAAGCTGATTTACGTAAAATATTTGGCAAAAAATTTATCAATGGTAAAGTCAAGGCCGACTGGGTTAGCGCTAATATTTTTGGCCATCAAGGAAAAATGCTAGTGATTGTTGATATGCTTACTTCAATTTTTGAAAAAAACATAGAATTTCAAATTGAAAAGGGAAAACTTATTGGAACAAAAATACACGACAATTCTAAATCAAAAAGATCTGATTATTTCGAACATCGAGGCAAACTAATTGAGTTTGTTTACAAAAATATAAATTGGGATACACTCCCCGAGCTCAACGATAAAAAAATCGCTGTGCGTGTTCAATATTCGGCAAACGAATATGGCATTATTGACAGTGCAAAAATAGTAAGTGGCGAAGGAGGACTATTTGACAAGGAAGCTATCCGAGTAATTAAATCTATTCCAGAGTGGGAGGTTTTTTATGAAAATGGAAAACATTGGCGTAGAACACATTCGTTTGAAATTATTTTTAACAATGAGAGAAGAAAAAAGTATGGTGAAAATCTGCGAAAAGTAAATTGAAAAGATGAGCTCCTTTATTGATACAAAGCCTTTTTAAAAAACATAATTCAAAAGAACAAAACAATGAAAAGGACTATTTTATTCCTATTGTTTTTTTTGCCTGTAATATTAATGGGTCAAGAAACGAGAAAAGTGACTAATGGAGAAAAGAATGAACAATTCCATGTTCTTAAGTCGGATAAACAAACCAGACATGGTAAATACCAAAAGTTTAGTCTTAAAAATAAATTATTAATCAAAGGAAATTATTACAACGGTGTTAAAGACAGTGTTTGGGTATTCTATGCTTCCGATGGTCAAATTAATTCAAAATATGATTATTCCAAAAATGAACTTATTTATTTCAAATATGATAATTTTAATGCACAGAGAGAACATAAGGTTATAAAAGGTAGCAGTAGCATAATGACGACACTAAGCAGGCCTCCTATACTCCTAGGCGGATCAGATAACTATGCTAACATACTAATAAAAAACCTTCAATATCCACAAGATGCCCGAGAAAATAGAATAACTGGGCTGGTACATGTTTTATTTACTATTAACAAGTCGGGGCAGGTAAGTGATTACCGCATAGAGAAACCACTGGGTTATGGGATTGATGAAGAGGCTATTAGAGTTGCAAAGCTTTTTCAAGAGTATTGGGTAGCTGGAATTATTAATAATCAAACAGTTGATGTAGAGATGAGATTTCCATTTTATTTTCAACTACAATGATGAATAGGTGGAATAGAAGTTTTTAATGTTATAAAATTCTTGAAATTCAAATTCATGTCATAATCATTTAGTCAAATTATAAGCTTTCGAATTACCACCAGATTTTACTAATTTTGAAAAAAGCATATTGCCATGTCTAATCAAAATTACGACCTAAATTCAATCCAAAAATCATCTAAAAAAGACCTTTTTGAAGCTCCTGATTATTATCAGATAGATGAATTATTGACTGATGAACATAAATTAGTCCGTGATACCGTTCGCAGCTGGGTAAAGAAAGAAGTAAGTCCCATAATTGAAGATTGCGCACAGAAGGCTATTTTCCCTAAACATTTGCTTCCTGGATTGGCTGAGGTTGGTGCTTTCGGTCCGACAATACCCGCAAATTATGGCGGAGCAGGTTTAGATTATATTTCCTATGGTTTAATCATGCAAGAAATTGAACGCGGCGATTCAGGCATTCGCTCTACTGCTTCTGTTCAAGGTTCTTTGGTAATGTATCCAATTTTTGCGTTCGGTTCGGAAGAGCAAAAAATGCATTATTTACCCAAATTAGCTTCAGGGGAGTACATGGGATGCTTTGGATTAACGGAGCCTGACCATGGTTCTGACCCAGGCAGTATGATTACCAATATTAAAGATATGGGCGACTATTACTTGCTAAATGGCGCCAAAATGTGGATTTCGAACTCTCCTTTTGCAGATATAGCTATTGTTTGGGCAAAAGATGAGGAAGGCATAATTCGTGGAGTGATCGTTGAAAAAGACATGGAAGGTTTTAGCGCACCAGAAATTCATGGAAAATGGAGTTTAAGAGCTTCGGCAAGTGGCGAATTGGTGTTCGACAATGTGAAAGTGCCTAAAAAGAATTTATTACCAAATATAAAAGGATTAAAAGGTCCTTTGAGTTGCTTAAACCAAGCACGTTACGGAATAGCTTGGGGGGCATTAGGTGCAGCCATGGACTGCTACGATACAGCTTTGCGTTATTCTAAAGAACGTATTCAATTTGGAAAACCCATTGGTGGATTTCAATTACAGCAGAAAAAATTAGCGGAGATGATTACCGAAATCACCAAAGCACAACTCCTTGTTTGGCGTTTAGGAGTTTTAAAAAATGAAAATAGAGCCACTCCCGCACAAATTTCAATGGCAAAGCGAAATAGCGTTGAAACGGCTATAAATATTGCCCGTGAAGCACGTCAAATGCTCGGTGGAATGGGTATTACTGGCGAATATCCTGTTATGAGACATATGATGAACCTAGAATCAGTAGTTACCTATGAAGGCACTCATGATATTCATTTGTTGATTACTGGAATGGATATTACTGGTCTGAACGCGTTTGTATAGGATTTAGGTGGTATGGTGAGAAATGAGTTATGATCAAGGAATAAGGAACAAAGAATAAGGAGCTAAGAACAAGGAGCAAGGAATAAGGAATAAAGATTAAAGATAAAAAGAGTAGCGCTAATAAAATCTAATGTTTTTGATTAAACATTTCTAAATACTATGTACTAAATACTATGTACTAATAAAGGTTGTCTGAACTATGATTTTTGTGATTGATGGGATTGCGGAGATTAGAGGAAGGAATAAGGAACAAGGAGCAAGGAATAAGGAGCAAGGAATAAAGACAGTTTAGAGTAAGTTTTTGTTTAAACTATTTTCTCTCTCCGCCCAGCCTGATAACTGATAACTCGGCTTCGAGAACCTCAGCCACCGGGTAACAGATGACGCCAGCCTGACAACTGACAACTGACAACTGACAAAAATAACGGGCTTCGAGTACCTCAGCCACCGGGTAACAGATGACGCCAGCCTAACCAACTAACTACTAACCACCTAACTACTAACCACCTACTTCGAATAAACCGATTTCACCCGTTCACGCAAATTATATCCTGAAGACATCACCTCACCATAGGCACCAGCGGTTCTAATGGCAATTAAATCGCCACGAAAAGATTCTGGAAGTTCAACTTCTTTGCCAAAACAATCGGTACTCTCACAAATTGGTCCCACCACATCATACTTAATCTTTTTAACAGATAAAGAGCTAATATTCTCAATCTTATGGTAAGCTTGATAAAGTGCCGGACGCATTAATTCGGTCATTCCAGCATCTAAAATCAAGAAATTCTTTTTTAATCCATTTTTTACATAGAGAATACGACTAATCAAGCTTCCGCATTGAGCAACTAGTGCCCTACCCAATTCAAAATGGACTTCCTGATCATTTCTACGTTCTAAAAACTGGTTAAAAATTGTAAAATAGCTATCAAAATCATTTATTGGGTTTTCGTCAGGTGCATGATAATCCACACCTAAACCGCCCCCCACATTTAAAACCTTTAATTGATATCCATGATCTGCAAACCAAACATTAAGCTCATTTACTTTCAAACATAGGCTTTTAAAGACCTCTAGATTAGTGATTTGTGATCCGATATGAAAATGTATTCCTATAAGGTTTAACTGCTTACAAGCCTTTAATTGCTCTATACAAGCATTAAGCTCCCATTGATTTATCCCAAACTTATTTTCTTCAAGTCCCGTAGTAATATATTGATGCGTATGCGCATCAACATTCGGATTAATACGAAGTGCTACACGAGCTTCTTTCCCGAGCTTAGCTGCTAGTCCGTTGATAATTTCAAGCTCTTGCACCGACTCCACGTTAAAACAATAAATATCACTATTTAGAGCTTCGGTAATCTCCTTATCCGACTTCCCCACACCAGCAAAAACTACTTTTTGAGAGTCGAAACCTAGGTCGATTGCCTTTTTTACTTCATTACCACTCACACAATCAGCTCCAAAGCCGATTTTGCGAATAGCCTCCAAAACTTGCTCATTAAAATTGGCTTTCAAAGCATAATGAACATGGAAACCGAATTTATCGGCCGCCATGCGACAAGACTCAAGTGTCTGCTCTAGCAACTTAAGATCATAATAATAAAAGGGAGTTTCTAACTCGTTGAAACTTGAAATTGTATCCTTATTTAGCATATAAAAAAATATATCTACCGAAGCAGATTGAGTATCTTATTCAAATAAACGGTTATGTAATGACCTGAGAACCTCTACTTTATCCACATTTTTAACAAGTAAAGAAATATTGTAGCTACTTCCTCCGTAGGAAATCATACGAAGTGGAATATGTTTAATTGCCTCTAGAACGCGAGCGGCAAAACCATGTTTTTCTACACCAAAATCGCCTACCACACAAACAATTGTTTGATTATGGTCAACCTCAACTGTGCCAAAGCTATTCAATTCTTTAAGAATTTCATCGAGGTGCTGTGTTTCATCAATTGTTACAGAAACGGCCACTTCCGACGTTGTAATCATGTCAATTGGGGTTTTATAGCGCTCAAAAACCTCAAAAACACGTCTCAAGAAACCATACGCTAAAAGCATACGACTGGATTGGATTTTAATGGCCGTAATACCATCTTTAGCAGCGATAGATTTAATTTTCCCACGTTCACTTTCATTGGTAATTAAGGTTCCAGGAGCATCAGGCTCCATGGTATTGAGCAAACGAACCGGTACTTTATATTTTTGGGCAGGAAAAACACTCTGAGGGTGAAGAATCTTAGCACCGAAATAAGCAAGCTCGGCAGCTTCATCAAAAGATAAAACAGCAATTGGCTTGGTACCTTTTACAATTCTAGGATCATTATTGTGCATCCCGTCGATATCGGTCCATATTTGCACTTCCTCGGCAGCAATGGCCGCACCAATTAATGAAGCTGTATAATCACTTCCGCCACGACGAAGATTATCAATTTCACCAAAAGAGTTACGACAAATATAACCTTGCGTGATAAACAAAATATCAGTTGGATATTGATCAAGCAATACTTTTAAGTGTTCAGAAATAAAAGGAATTATGGGCTCATTATCCTCATCAATCTTCATGAAATCAAGTGCAGGCAAAAGCACCGACTTTACCCCTATTTCTGTAAGATAAATATGGTAAAGTGTAGTTGAAATGAGTTCGCCCTGAGCTAAAATAACCTTTTCTTCAATAGCTGTGAACAATTCATTAGCAAAAGAAGACAATAAATTGAAGTGATAATCAATTAAATCCTTCCCATTTTCATAACCCTCATCGCTAGAAAAAAGTTCTTTTATAAATATTTCATATTTGGCTTTCAGTGCAGAAATTAAGTCGGAAGCCTTCTGTTTATCCTCAGCTAGATAAGCCTGTGAAATCTCCAAAAGACTGTTTGTAGTCCCAGAAACAGCAGAAAGAACAACAATCTGCTTGTTTTTAGGTTTAATAATATCCAATAAATTCTTCATTCGATCGGGACTTCCAACCGATGTTCCACCAAACTTTAATACCTTCATTTAATCTTGAATTTTAAATTGCCACAAATGATTTTTATACTTGCGGATTGAGATGCTAAAAATAGAAAAAACCATTCTATTTTTCACACCAAACAAAATTAAATTTGGTGTGTTTAGCCATGATCATTCCCGGTCAGAATAAAATACAAATAAAAATTAATAATTATGCACGAGTTGGAGTCCTCAATTTTAGACAAAATCAATGTTTGGCTTAATGGAAGCTATGATTTAGATACCAAAAATGAAATTAAGTCTTTATTAGATTCGGGCTCCACAACAGAGCTTATTGATTCATTTTATAGGGACTTGGAATTTGGTACTGGCGGACTAAGAGGAACAATGGGTCCGGGTACTAACCGCATCAATAAATATACCATTGGCTCAGCAAGTCAGGGATTAAGTAATTTCTTATTAAAAAAGTATCCAGGAGAGAAAATCAGTGTTGCCATTGCACATGATAGCAGAAATAATTCTGATTATTTTGCGAGGATTACTGCCGATGTCTTTTCAGCAAATGGAATAAAAGTTTATTTTTTTAAAGAATTAAGGCCAACTCCCGAATTATCTTTCGCGATCCGTCAATTAGGATGCAAGAGTGGTGTGATGATTACGGCTTCCCATAATCCTAAAGAATATAATGGTTATAAGGCTTATGGAAGTGATGGCGGACAATTCACATCACCAGATGATAAATTGGTGATGGATGAAGTATCGAAAATAAGCTCGGTTGATCTTGTAAAATTTGATCGAATTGAAGCTAATATTGAGCTCCTTGACGACAAAATAGATCATTTATATCTAGAAAAAATAAAAGAACTTTCTGTCTCACAGGATGCCATTTCGCGCCAAAAAGACTTAAAAATTGTGTACTCTCCTATCCATGGAACGGGAATTACATTAGTCCCAGCCGCATTAAAACACTTCGGTTTTACCAACCTTACCCTAGTTGAAGAGCAATCTATCCCTGATGGAAACTTCCCGACGGTAATCTATCCAAATCCGGAAGAAAAAGAAGCATTGACTTTGGCCCTGGCTAAAGCGAAAGAAATTGATGCCGATTTAGTCTTGGCTACTGATCCAGATGCCGACCGCGTTGGAATCGCTGTAAAAAATAATGAAGGCGAGTTCATTTTACTGAATGGAAATCAGACAGGTAGTTTATTAATTAATTATCTATTGACAGCCTGGGAGCAAAAAGGAAAGCTTACTGGCAATGAATATATAGTTTCTACGGTAGTTACCACTAAATTAGTGGAAGAAATTGCCAAATCAAAGAAAGTAAGTTTTTATGAAACCTTAACTGGATTTAAGTGGATAGGTGCATTAATTACCGCGCTTGATGGTAAGAAAACCTTTATTGCTGGAGGAGAAGAAAGTTATGGCTATTTAGTAGGTGATTTAGTGAGAGATAAAGATGCCGTAATTTCATGTGCTTTTATTGCAGAAATGACTGCTTTTTACAAGGACAAAGGCAGTAGTTTGTACGAGGCCATGCTTAATATGTATCAAGAATATGGCTTTTACAAAGAGAAATTGGTTTCTATTACCAAAAAAGGCAAGACTGGTGCAGAAGAGATAAAAGCATTAATGGAACGTTTCAGGACTAATACTCCGAAAAGTTTAGGCGGTTCTAAAGTGGTGTGCTTAAAAGATTATGAACTAGGGAAAGAAATCGACCTAAATACAAGTTACGAAAAAAATCTGGATTATCCAAAATCTGATGTTTTACAGTTTATTACTGCTGATGGTAGCATCATTTCAGCAAGGCCATCGGGCACCGAGCCAAAAATCAAATTTTATTGCAGTGTAAAGACTGATCTTCCAAATAAAAACGAGTTTAGCGCTAAGGAACATTTATTAGATGAAAAAATCGATCTGATTATGAAAGATTTAGCAGTCTAATTCCTTCGATTTATTGCCTAAAAGAGTAAAAAAGCAAGTATATTTGCATCATGAAAAAGGTACTATTTATTGCTCTTTTAGGCTTGATTCTTAAGTCTTGTACAAATACATCTGAAGAAAAACTTCCCATTCTAGGAGAACGTGAGCCCATTGAAAAAACGGTGGATGGAAAAGTAGTAATTGACACGCTTTACCAAAGCATCCCAGCTTTTAGCTATTTCAATCAAGACAGCATTCTTATAAGTGATAAAGATTTCGACAATAAAATTTATGTAAGCGATTTCTTTTTCACCTCATGCAATACTATTTGTCCGATTATGCACCGCAACATGCTCAACGTGTATAATAAATACAAAGGTGATTCAAAAGTTAAATTTCTCTCCCATACCATTGATATCAAATATGATTTGCCTTCTAGATTAAAAAAATATGCCACAAAACTTGGCCTTGAGGGTAATCAGTGGGAGTTTGTGCATGGTAGCCGTGATTCTATTTTCAATATTGCCGCAAAAAGTTATTTAGTGGCGGCTTATGAAGATAATACTGATCCACAGGGATTGGTACATCAGGGTTGGTTTATACTTGTAGATACTAAAAAACGTATCAGAGGTGCTTATGATGGTACAAAAGAAGATCAAGTTAAGCAGTTAATGCTCGACATGGATATTTTGCTGAAGGAAGAATTTGGTGATGCGAAATAGCCTAATTTACACCGTTTTATTGGCCTTAGGAATTGGAGTTAGTGTTCAATCTTGCCAAGATGAAAACAGTTTAGATTATAAGCGCTACTATGTTAATGGTAAACGTATTTATGAAAAGAGTTGCCAAAGTTGTCATGGTGCTGATGGCAAGGGGCTTGGGACTTTATACCCACCATTAACTGATACGACCTATTTAAAATTAAATAAAAATCAATTATCCTGCATAATCAGAAATGGTCAGCAGGGTGAAATAAAAATAAATAACATCACTTATGATGAAATAATGCCGGGTAATGAAACTTTAGCCGACATAGATATCGCACAGGTAATTGTTTATATCACCAATAGTTTTGGCAATAAACAGGGTTTTTATGATACCGAGGCTGTAACAAGCGACCTCAAAACATGTAAATAATCATTCTGCAGACCTAAGCTTAAACTTGTGGTTAACAGAACGATTTGTATTTTTGCAATTCATACAAAAAAGATGGCTAAGCGTACAAAAATTAAAGATTTATTAAATTCTAGTGATTTCGGAAAACAAGTTTCCGTAATGGGATGGGTTAGAACATTTAGAAACAATCAATTTATTGCTTTAAATGATGGCTCTACAATAAATAATATTCAAGCAGTTGTTGACTTTAATGCGCTGGATGAAAGCCTCTTAAAAAGAATTACTACTGGTGCAGCTGTATCTATTCAAGGAGAAGTTGTTGAATCATTAGGAAAAGGTCAGAAAATTGAAATTAAGGTAAATAAAATTGAAATTTTGGGTGATAGTGATGCCGAAAAATTCCCTTTGCAACCTAAAAAACATAGCCTTGAATTTTTACGTGAGATTGCCCATTTAAGATTTCGCACCAATACCTTCAATGCTGTATTCAAAATCAGACATGCACTAGCCTTCGCTGTACATAAATTCTTCAACGACAAGGGATTTGTTTACATGCATACTCCAATTATTACTGCTTCTGACGCAGAGGGTGCTGGTGAGATGTTTCGCGTTTCAACCTTCGACCCAGACCATATTCCACGTAATGAAGATGGAAGCGTTAATTACAAAGAAGATTTCTTTGGTAAAGCCACTAATTTAACGGTATCTGGTCAGCTGGAAGGCGAATTAGCCGCTATGGCATTTGGTGATATTTACACTTTTGGACCTACTTTTAGAGCCGAAAACTCAAATACAACACGTCATTTAGCCGAGTTTTGGATGATAGAGCCAGAGATGGCCTTTTACGATTTGACCGATAATATGGACTTGGCAGAAGAATTACTGAAATATGTAATTCGCTATGCGATAGAGCATTGTGCTGATGAGCTCGAGTTCTTAAAAAATAGACTTTTAGAAGAAGACAAACAAAAACCCCAGGCTGAACGTTCTGAGTTTGACTTGTTAACCAAATTGAATTTCTGCTTGGAAAATGATTTTGAGAGAATAACTTATACGGAAGCTATTTCTATCTTAAGAAACTCAAAGCCTAATCAAAAGAAACAATTCAAATATTTAATTGAGGGATGGGGTTCAGATCTTCAATCGGAACATGAACGCTATTTGGTTGAAAAGCACTTCAAAAAACCGGTTATTTTAACAGATTATCCTGCCGACATCAAATCATTCTACATGAGAATGAACGAGCCTGATGCCGAAGGAAGAACAACTGTTCGTGCCATGGACATTCTTTTCCCGGGCATTGGCGAAATTGTTGGTGGATCTCAGCGGGAAGAAAGATTAGAGAAATTAGAGAAAAGAATGACAGAGATGCACATTCCAGCAGAAGAAATGTCGTGGTATTTAGACACCCGTCGTTTTGGATCAGCCCCACATGCGGGATTTGGCTTAGGATTTGAAAGGTTAGTACTTTTCGTAACTGGAATGACCAATATTAGAGATGTTATTCCTTTCCCAAGGACACCTAAAAACGCTGAATTTTAATCTAAAAACGGGTTAAAAGCCCGTTTAGTTAGGTCTGATTTTACAAAATTGCTTTTGAGAAATTAATAAATATCCATTATGCTGATTAAAATCTACCCAGAAAACCCAAATGAAAAAGCAATTCAGCAGGTTGTTGAGGTGCTTAAAAAAGGAGGAATAATAATTTATCCTACTGATACGGTTTATGGAATGGGCTGTGATATTACTAATTCAAAAGCAATAGAAAGAATTTGTAAAATAAAAGGCATAAAACCAGAAAAAGCGAATTTTTCATTTGTCTGTTACGATTTAAGGCACATTTCAGACTACACCAAACCCATTGATAATGAGACCTATAGGATTTTGAAAAAAGCACTTCCTGGTCCGTTTACATTCATTTTCAATGCCAATAAAAATGTACCGAAATTGCTAAGTTCCAATAAAAAAACTGTCGGTATTCGGGTACCAAACAATTCTATAGCACGCTCAATTGTTCAATTGTTAGGAAATCCAATAATCTCTACATCCATACATGATGAAGATGAAATTATTGAGTATTCGACTGATCCTGAGTTGATTCATGAAAAATATGAAGAGCTTGTAGATTTAGTGATTGATGGTGGATATGGAGATAATCAGCCATCCACTATTGTAGATTGTAGTGAAGGTGATTTTGAGATTATACGCCAAGGCAAAGGCGATTTGAGTCAATATTTATAATAAATTAAAGATAAGAATATGGAAAACATAACAATTTTGGATTTTCAAAATGGGATTTTCACTATTCTAAAACCCCTCGTCTGAATTATTTTAGTATTTTGGTGGCTATGGTAAAAGCAATAAACTTAAAACCCTTTAAAGATTTCCTTAGATCCGAACAAATTGGCGGAGTCATTCTCATTTTTTGTGTCATAATTTCGCTAATTATTGCGAATTCTAATTTAGGAGAAGCATTTGAGAATTTTTTAAGTACCCAAATTGGATACAGTAACCCAAGTATTCAATTAGAATATTCTATTTCTCTCTGGATAAATGATGGCTTGATGGCTATTTTCTTCCTCTTAGTGGGATTGGAAATTAAGAGAGAAATTATTGAGGGCGAATTATCAAGCCCTAAAAAGGCAGCCATGCCCATTTTTGCTGCAATTGGAGGAATGCTTTTTCCTGCCGGTATTTATGCATTATTCAACTCAGGATCCCCTACTGTACATGGATGGGGAATTCCAATGGCGACAGATATTGCTTTTGCTTTGGGAGTAATTTCACTCTTAGGAAAACGAGTTCCTTCATCCCTAAAGATATTCCTTGCTGCCTTAGCTATAGCAGATGATCTTGGTGCTATACTCGTAATTGCAATTTTTTACACCAATGAATTACATTGGATGCAACTAGGATATTCTGCGGGGATTCTAGCACTTTTAATCGCAATGAATTGGTTCGGTGTAAAAAGGTTATTCTTTTACATTATTCCTGGTGTATTTTTATGGTATTTTGTTCATCATTCAGGCATTCATGCCACTATTGCAGGGGTGTTATTAGCATTAACAATACCTACAAATCCAGAAAAAGACGAATCACCATTAGAGAAATTAGAGCATATCATCATTTGGCCTGTTAACTTCTTAATTATGCCGATTTTTGCTTTAGCTAATACCAATATCGAATTTGAAAGCAAAATGATCGACGGATTGGGTAGTCCCCTAGGTTTAGGGATAATCTTTGGATTAGCCTTAGGGAAACCTATTGGAGTAACTTTGTTCTCTTGGTTATCTGTTAAGTTAGGTTTCTCAAAATTACCCAATAGGGCCAATTGGAAACACATTTTTGGCTTGGGATTACTTGCAGGAATTGGATTTACCATGTCTATCTTCATCGCACTTTTATCATTCAGCAATCCTGAATATAAGGTTGAAGCGAAATTTGCGATACTCGTTGCATCAATACTCTCAGGACTAGCAGGTTACCTTTTCTTAAACGCCTTAAATAATAAAGAGAAAAAAAAGATAGAAGAAGCCTAAGAACGAATAGATTTGATAAATTCTGGAATTCTTTCCAAAGCATTGTCGGAATCTAAAAACTTAACAAAGGCACTACCAACAATTGCTCCTCGAGTATACTCGGCAGCTTTATTGAAGCTCTTTTGATCTGAAATACCAAAACCAATCATGGTAGGATTTTTCAAATTCATGGCCTTAATTCTTGCGAAATAAGCATCAGCCTCATTAGAAACAGTTAAATTTTTTCCAGTTGTTGAAGATGAGGAAAGTAAATAAATGAAAGCATTGCTAAGCTCATCAATTTTACGGATACGCTCTTCTGAAGTTTGAGGCGTAACCAAGAAAATATTACTGATATTATTATTCAAAAAATCATCCTTATAAAATTCTTCATACTCAACCATTGGAAGATCTGGAACAATAACTCCATCCACTCCTACTGCGGCACAAGATTCACAAAAATCCTTAACTCCATACTGTAAAACTGGATTTACATATCCCATCAATAATACTGGTATGGAAACACGCTCACGAAGCTCTTTTAACTGCTCAAACAAAAATTTAAGATTCATCCCGTTTTGAAGTGCTATTAAAGAACTATTTTGTATTACGGGACCATCTGCCAAGGGGTCGGAATATGGAAAGCCAATTTCTATAAAATCGGCACCCGCCTTCTGTACAGCCTCGGCAATATCTAAAGTACTTGATAAATTGGGATATCCTGCAGTAAAATATATGGATAAAAGAGATTCTTTTTTATTTTGAAACAATTGATTCAGTCTATTCATTTTTTGTTATTATCAATTATAAAATATTGATTAAGAGCAATTTAAAGATTAAAATATTTCATGTAAGTATCAAGGTCTTTATCACCACGACCCGATAGGCAAATCACGACAGATTCATCGCCTTTAAACTTCATTTTTTCAAGATGAGCTAGTGCATGTGCAGTCTCAATTGCAGGAATAATTCCCTCAAGTTCGGAGCAAAGTCTACCAGCCTGCATAGCTTCCTCATCGGTAATGCTCACATATTCGGCACGATGCTGTTTAAATAAATGAGCGTGTTGCGGACCAATTCCAGGATAATCTAATCCGGCAGAAATGGAATAAGGCTCAATAACCTGACCGTCGTCACTTTGCATTAAAAGTGAGCGACTACCATGCAAAACACCTTCTTTACCCAAACTAGTAGTAGCAGCCGATTCACCACTATCTACACCTAATCCAGCAGCTTCTACGGCAATAAGTTTCACATTTTCATCATCTAGAAAGTGATAGAACATTCCCATGGCATTACTACCCCCACCAACACAAGCCATTACAATATCTGGATTTTCTGAACCTGTCCTTTCAAAAAGCTGCTTTTTGGTCTCTTCCGAGATAATCGATTGAAACCTTGCAACCATATCTGGATATGGATGAGGGCCTACAACAGAACCAATAATATAATGCGTATCAGTAGGATTATTAATCCAATCGCGCATTGCTTCATTGGTAGCATCTTTCAGGGTTTTACTTCCAGAAATTGCCGGAACCACTTTGGCGCCCATCATCTTCATTCTGGCAACATTTGGTGCTTGTCGCTCAATATCAACCTCCCCCATATAAATAATGCATTCTAGGCCCTTAAGAGCGCATACAGTGGCAGTTGCCACCCCATGCTGACCTGCACCCGTCTCGGCAATAATTCGCTTCTTACCGAGGCGCTCTGCAAGTAAAATCTGTCCAATGGTATTATTGATTTTATGAGCTCCGGTATGGTTAAGATCTTCTCTTTTTAGATAAATAGTGGCCCCATACTTCGCAGATAAGCGTTCTGCATGAAATAAAGGAGAAGGCCTACCCACATAATCCTTCAATAATTGGTTAAATTCCTCCTGAAAAGCAGGTTCATAAATAATATCCAAATATTGTTGGCGCAAATGTTCCACATTTGGATATAGCATTTCAGGAATATATGCGCCGCCAAAATCGCCGAAATAGCCCTTAGGATTTACCCCCCATTTAAAGGAACTCTTAATAAATTCTCTGTTCATATTTTTATTTTTTCACCCCGAGAGGTTGATTTTATTTTCTAATTATATCAAATGCAGATTGAAGACTATCGATATCTTTCAAACCAGGTTCTATTTCAAATTTACTATTCAAATCAACACCCAATAACTGTTTATGATTTAAATTAAAAACTTCTTGGATGTTTTCGGGACTTATTCCGCCACTCAAGAAAAAAGGTTTATCCAATTTACATTCGCTCAAAACACGCCAATCAAAACTGATTCCTGAACCTCCATGTTCTACTGTTTTAGTATCGAATAAGAAAGAATCTACGTTGTTTTGGAAAGAATTAAGTGTTTCAAAATCAAAACTTGAACTTATTCCAAATGCCTTCCAAATCTCTATTTCAATGAAAGGCGAGGTTCTAGTCAATTCTCTTTTTAATTCTCTGCAATATTCTACAGATTCAGATCCATGAAGTTGAATGGCACTTAAATTAAATTTTTGTACTATTTCAAGTACATTTTCTAAACTTTCATCAACAAATACGCCAGTCAGTTTGATTGATTTGGGCAATACGCCTAAAACCGATTTATCCAAATCACCTACAAAACGTTTTGAAAGTGGATAAAAAATCAAGCCTAAATAATCCGGTTTTAATTCCGCTAAAGCGAAAATATTTTCCGGATTTCGCATGCCACAAACCTTTATTCTCATGATAACATTTTCTTAAAACTTAGGAGTGCTTTTTTACTAAGCAATGCCTCTTCTGCTTCATAAAAACAATCTGCAAAAGATAGGTCAGGCTTTATCGTTCTAATAGCTACCGCTGCATTTGAAACAACCACATTATTTTGTTCAGAACTGCCATTCCCCTCCAATACTGATTTGAAAATATCTGCAGACTCTTTAACAGTGCTACCCCCTTCAATGGATTTAGGATCAATTTTTTCGAAACCCAATTGATCAATTGAATAAATATGCTCGCCTGAGGTAGAAAAAGTCTTAAAATCACAGGTTAAAGAAATCTCATCATAACCTTCTAAAGCATGTAAAATGGTGTATTTTGTATCTGCCTTTTGATAAAGATAAGCATACAAACGTGCCAATTCAAGACTAAAAACCCCAACCATTTGATATTTCGGACGCGCAGGATTTACCAAGGGCCCTAACATATTAAAAAAAGTTTTAACACCTAATTCCCTTCTTATTGGAGCAACAGTTTTCATAGCGGGATGAAATAATGGAGCATGAAGAAAACAAATCCCAGCCTCATCTAAAGTTTTCTTCAAATGATCTGTCTCATTTGAAAAAGAATAGCCTAGATATTCCATTACATTGGATGAACCGCATCCAGAAGAAACACCATAATTACCGTGCTTTGAAACCTTATAACCAGCACCTGCGACCACAAAAGAGGCCAAAGTGGAGATATTAAAAGTATCCTTACCATCACCGCCGGTACCACATAAGTCGATTAAGTCATAGGCTTTTAAATCCGGCTTCAAACAAATATCAAGCATCCCATCTCTAAATCCTTCAAGTTCATCAACGGTAATACTTCGCATACAAAATGCAGCCATAAATGCAGCCATTTGGGAAGAATTGTACTTTCCTTGGGTGATATTTGTCAAAATCTCTTTCGATTCATCCTTAGTAAAGGTTTTATGCTCAAATAAGTGATTTAAGATTTTTTTCATGCTTCTGATAAATTAAGACCTATAATCTGTCTTTTGTTAATGTAGTGAAAGTAAAAATTCAAAATTGTTTAAAACAAAAAAGGGCTGCTCTTTGAGCAACCCTTAGTAAAAATTTCTTTATATAAAAAAATACACAACTAACTGATTGCCAAATGTTTAGACATTTGCCACCACCAGATTGTATAAATTTGTTTCGTTTTCATTCTTTAACAAATATGAATAAAATTTTTATAGCTACAAACCTTTTCTAAATTATTACAAAAAACAGAGAAATGGTATCATACAAATAAAACTATTTAACAGCTTTTCCTCTACTCAAAAACAGCGTAAAAACCACTGAGAGTAAAAATAACATTCCTACAAACTGGTGTAAAACACCGTAAGACAATGGAATTTCACCTGTTGTATTTAATACAGTAAGTACCCCTAAGAGTATTTGAACAAACAATAAAAGTACAGGTACAAAACGAAATTTATGCAATAATGTAGTTTGAGCTAAATCTTTAGATTTCCAAAACCATATTAAAACAGGAATACAAATGATATAGGCTAATCCACGATGAATGAATTGCACAGTAATCAAATTATGGGTGATATCGGCCCAAAATCCACCCTCAGTAAGCATCCCGACTGGCCATAGCCTCCCATTGATGTCTGGCCAAGTCCTTGCAGCCAATGCAGCATGAAGTCCCGCCATAAATGCCCCATAAATTAGTTGGAAAAACAATATAAGCAATAGCCAAAGATTAATTTTCTTTAGGTTGGGCACATACAAAATTTGCTTTTTATCAATACTCAGTTTTAGGGCAAACCAAAATACATAGCACAATAAAATTAATGCCGACATGAAATGGACGGCCAAACGAATATGACTTACATATAAATCTTGATCATTTAGTCCGCTTTGCACCATTATCCAACCAATTGCACCTTGTAAGCCTCCCAAAAGAAACAATACAATCATTGGCACAACCATATTTTTCTGGATTTTATTTGTAATCAAAAAATAAATAAATGGAAAAATAAACACGAGTCCCATGAACCTTGCCCAATCCCGATGCAGCCATTCCCAAAAGAAAATAAACTTGAAATCTTCTAAGGAAAAGTGACTATTTAAATGCTTAAACTGGGCAATTTCCTTGTACTTATTGAAGGCCTCCTGCCAAGCTTGTTCATTCATCGGTGGGAAAGCGCCAATAATAGGTTTCCATTCGGTAATAGATAAGCCTGATCCAGTTAAACGGGTAATTCCACCAATAATAACTTGAATCATTATCATGACCAAACCAATATATAACCAAATAACTACCTGACGATTGTTTTTAGGCGAATCCATTGTTTTAATTTTTGATTTTAAGGATAAAAATATCGCTCAAATATCTGAATTAAAATTTTATTGATCTGAGAATAAAAACAAAGGAATGTAAAAATTCATGCTGCAATTCAGCATATAAACACAAAATTTTAAAATGATAATTTTATTTCGTAAATTGTATGTAGGAAATTTACACGAAACCAATAATCTAGTGAGCACCTGCTCTGTGAATTTGCATTATAAATTATTGAAAACGATTCAATTGAGCTTAACCTAAATTACTGTTATGAAAAAAGCAATCAAATCAATCAATAGAGAAATTAAAATTATAGCTCTATTTCTTTTCATTTTGGGTTTAGTTTCTGCAGAAGCGAATACATTAAGCAGTAACTTAATTGAGAATGATTCTACAAAATTCTCACAATTTAAAGGTAAGGTTAGCGACAGCCGAACAAAAAATGCATTAAGCTTTGCCACATTATCATTAATTGGTGAAAATATTTCAACCGTAACAAATAGTGAAGGTGAGTTCTCGATTAAGATCCCAAACAATAAACTAGAGGGTCGTTTATTAATTAGTTTTATTGGTTACAAAAAGAAAACAATTAATGTAAAGGAGTTAAAAGCAGAAGATAATACAATTTTACTTGAGCCTTTTAATATCGCATTAGGAGAAGTAATTGTTTCAACAAATAATGCTAATCAACTGATAGAGCAGGTTTTAAGTAAAATTAATCAAAATTACGGCTCAGATCAAAACCTCATGACTGGCTTTTACCGTGAAACAATAAAAAAGCGTAAAACTTATTTATCACTTACCGAATCAGTTGTAGAAATTGAGAAACAAGCCTATAACAGTAATGTAGATGATATTATACAATTATTTAAAGGTAGAAAATATACGGATTATAATAAGTTAGATACCTTAAGTTTTAAGTTACAGGGTGGCCCCTATACTTGTATTTATTTAGACATTATGAAGAATCCAGAAATGATATTTACTGATGATCCACTAGCAAACTACAATTTTACTTTAGAAAATAACACACAAATTGGAGATAATAAGGTGTATGTATTGTCTTTCAAACAGAAACCACAAATTGTTGAACCACTTTATTTTGGTAAATTATATATTGATATGGAGAGTTTAGCAGTAATTAGTGCCACCTTTAATCTAAATATTGAGAACAAAAAGGCATTAAGTAAGCTTTTAATTCAGAAAAAGCCAATTGGCTCTGAAGTTTATCCGATTTTAGCTAGCTATCAAATTAACTACCGTGAATCAGATGGGAAATGGCTTTTCGCTTATTCACGTGGCGACATTAACTTCAAAGTAAACTGGGCTAAAAAACTGTTTAATAGCAATTATGATTCTACTATTGAATTGGCTGTTACCAAGGTGGAGAAAAAATCAAATGAGGCTAATAAATCGACTGAGCGACTTAAACAAAACGTAATCATGATTGATAAGGTGTCAAACTTCGCGGATGTCGAATTTTGGGGCGAATACAATATTATTGAGCCTGAGAAATCAATTGAAGCGGCAATTAAGAAGATTCAAAAGCAGCTTTAACAAGGTTTTTTAGGCTGTTTTCGAGTTGTTACAGAATGGGGTACAAATATTTCTGTGTGATTTTTCTATTTCGAAAATAATTTTTTGTCCGCGTAAAATGTACCAAAAGGTATTAATGAAGCGATAAAACCTAGGCTAAACTTCCAAAATGACCATTTATAGAGATAAGTTACCTGTATCAACAATAAAACATAAATAATAAATAATACTCCATGCACCATTCCTACCACTTTGTTAGGCTCTGGCATATCGTATCTATATTTTAAAATCATTGTAATACCAATAAGCAAAAAAGAAATCCCTTCTATCAAGGCAATAAATCTAAAACGATCAAGCGGGTTTTTAAACATGGAAAAGTCTTAATATTTAATACAAAATTATGGAATATCTATATTATAAAAATCAGCGGAAAGTAAATCCTTTGATAATCTAAGGCGAATTAGATATTAGAATTCATAAAATTCAAAATCATATCATACATTTTGTTACTTCGAAAGATCATTTGCGAAATCATTCCAACGTGTTTTTTACCTTGAATAATGGTCAGTTCGCTCTTCTTATTGGCATTGATAAGTTCCTTATTTAATCTATCCGACTGCTTTTTAATTGCTGGATAGGTATTTTCACCAACAAAAATCAAATATGGATTTTGTACATTTTCAAGATAAAACATGGGAGAACCAAGCTTCCAAAGATTTGCATCTTTAGAGAAAGTATTCATAAAGCTCTCCGTTTGCTTATTTTTTTCTGCAACATTCAAATATTCATGCATATCCATTCCGAAGCCATCATTTAATATAACCGCTCGAATTGGATTAGTAATCCCTATTTTATTAAAAAAGCGAGGGTCATTATTAATTAAGGCAGCTAAATGTCCTCCAGCAGAGTGCCCCATCACAAAAATACGATCCGGATTACCACCAAATTGCGAAATGCTATCCTTCACCCATTTTATCGCTTCTGAGCAATCTAGAGCCATTTTATCATATTTGGCTTCGGGACTTAAACTATAATTAATTATCACAGAAACCACATTATTTCTTGCCATATTTTTTCCTAGCCACCAATAGGTTTCTTTTTTACCAGAATCCCAAGAGCCACCATGAATAAAGACAAGAACATCTTTTGAAGATTCGGTTTTCTTAGGATAATATACATCTAAGAGATTCCTAACATTAGGTGTTTGCCCACGGTAATTGATATTTCGTTTTACATCGATTCCAGCAAATGCGGTTGATATTCCGGAGAGCAAAAAATACATAAATAAGATATAAGATTTCATTTGATGAGCGGATCTTTTTCTTTAGTGAAATGATTATAAACTAGTCCATCTAACCAAGCTGGCAATATTTTATTAAGGAAAACAGTCAATTTGCCTTGTGCAGTCATAACCAGTGAGCGTTTACGCTGTTCCACACCTTTAATAATTATTTCAGCAACTTGATCAGAACTCATCATTTTGGCTTCATCCATACTAGTTTCACCTTGAGATGTACCATCTTTTGCAAGAGCTACATTACGGATATTTGAAGCTGTAAAACCGGGAGAAGCAATCATTACATGTAAGCCTGTTTTTAAGTTTTCTACTCTCAAAGATTCCAGAAAACCATTCAATGCAAATTTGGATGCCGAATAGCCCGTCCTTCCTGGAAGTCCGCGGTAACCCGCAATCGAGGAAACTCCAACCACAGAACCTTGATTTTTAAGCAATTCGGGTAAAGCATACTTAGTACAATAAACAGCACCCCAGAAATTAACATCCATTAAATTCTTGAGTACTAATAAATCCAAATCCTTAAATAAGGCCCTCATGGATATTCCTGCATTATTTATAAGCACATCAATACGCTTGAATGAATTATTAGCTTGATCAATCAAATCTTTACAATCAGATTCTATAGAAACATCACATTGAACTGCAATTGCCTTAATTCCATAACGTTTTTCAAGATCTTGAGCCACCTCACATAGTGTTACATACTGACGTGCGCCCAGCACCAAATTAGCTCCCTTTTTAGCAAACTGCTCAGCACATGACTTACCAATTCCTGATGATGCACCCGTAATAATGACTGTTTTGTTTTTAAGATTCATTGATAAAAATTTTGTTAATTGAAATATATTAAATGGAAAAATTATCTGCTTAGAGAATTTTCGTAGGGTACGCGAGTGGCAATGGATCTTCCCAAAGTAATTTCATCTACATACTCCAATTCGCCACCAAATGCAATTCCACGAGCTATTGTACTAATTTGCACTCCAGAATCTTTCAATTTTTTATAAAGATAAAAAATAGTTGTATCCCCTTCCATAGTGGCACTGATAGCAAGAATAACCTCCTTTATTCCACCCTCTTTCACCCGATCAACAAGCTTATCAATGCTTAAATCTGATGGCCCAACACCATCCATCGGCGAAATCAATCCGCCAAGAACATGATAAACACCCTGATAAGTCCCCGTATTCTCGATGGCCATTACATCCCGAGTATCTTCAACCACACAAACCAGCGTTTTATCCCTTTTTAGGGAGCTACATATCTGACATACAGCATGATCTGAAATATTAAAGCAAACTTCGCAAAAACGAATGTCCCTTTTTAATGTTGTAAGAGCATTACTGAACTTTTCTACCTCAACAAGCGGTTGATTTAACAGATGTAAAACCAAACGCAAGGCAGTTTTCTGACCAATTCCCGGTAAAGCAGAAAATTCGTTGACCGCGTTTTCCAACAGTTTAGATGAAAAATTCATGTTGCAAATTTAAATTTAAAAATACTGATTTTCGTACATGATTGATGCTTAATTTATTAGACTCTGCGGAATTAGAAAATTATCATTACAAGCAAATGAATGAAGGGAAATATGAAATAATTGTTAATTTAGACGTTTACAAAAATAAAAAAATATGGCTCCAGGCATTTTACTAAGCTTTTTATTAGGATATTTTATTATCCTACTCAGTATTTCTTACTTTACATCAAAAAAATCATCCGACAACTCCACATTTTTTACTGCGAACAGAAATTCAAAATGGTATTTAGTTGCCTTTGGAATGATTGGAACCGCATTATCTGGAGTAACGTTTATTTCAGTCCCCGGAGAAGTAGGAAACCCTGCAGGAAATGAATTCAAATATTTTCAATTTGTTTTAGGAAATGCGATTGGTTTTATTTTGATAGCAACTGTTTTGCTACCTCTTTATTATCGCATGAATTTAACTTCAATTTATACCTATATTGAAGAACGCCTAGGTACTTACAGCTATAAAACAGCAGCAACAATCTTTCTTTTAAGCAGAACTATCGGTTCATCCTTTAGACTATATTTAGTAGTAATTGTTTTACAACGCTTTATTTTCGACTCCTACGGTGTACCATTTTGGGCTACTGTACTAATTTCGCTGGGTTTAATTTGGTCGTACACATACAAAGGAGGCTTAAAAACAATCATTATTACAGACATGCTCCAAACGATTTTTTTGGTTTTGTCAGTAATTTTAACTATATTCTTCATTACCGACAGCCTAGACCTAAATATCTTCCAAGCATTTGAAACAATTAAAAACAGCGGTTATTCCAAGGTGTTCTTCTACGAGGATTTTATAACCAGTAAATTTCACGTGAGCAAGCAATTGTTGGGTGGGATATTTGTAACCATCGCAATGACGGGCTTAGATCAAGATATGATGCAGAAAAACTTAAGCTGCAAAAATATAGGCGAAGCACAAAAAAACATGTTCACTTTTACTGCGGTATTTGTAGTGATTAATATCTTCTTTTTAAGTGTTGGAGCATTATTGTATGTTTATGCATCTAAAAACGGAATTGCACTTCCTTTGGATAGCATCACTGGTAAGCCACGTACCGATTTCCTTTTCCCAGAAATAGCCTTAAATCATTTAGCAGCTGTACCTGCCATTGTGTTTATGTTAGGATTAACCGCAGCAACTTTTGCGACAACAGATTCTGCCTTAACTGCCTTAACAACGTCATTTTGTGTTGATTTTCTAGGTTTTTCAAAAAAGGAAGACATCAATTCTAAAGCTTCAATTAGAAACAGACACCTTGTGCATATTGGTTTTTCATTATTTATGTTTCTGGTAGTAATTCTCTTCAATGCAGTGAATAATGCAGCCGTGGTGAGTGCTATTTTTGTTGTTGCATCTTATACTTACGGACCATTATTAGGGCTTTATGGATTTGGATTATTTGTTAAAAGTAGAGGAGTTAGAGATAAATTAGTACCAATTATCTGTCTTATTTCGCCGGCTGTTTGTTATTTCTTAAATGCAAATTCAGCTACATTAATGGGTGGGTATGTTTTTGATAATGAGCTTATTGTTGTTAATGGGTTAATCACTTTTATCGGATTAATGCTCATTAGCAAGCCTAAAACAGGCAATACGGAATTTTAATTCAAATAGGGAAGATTATGAGTATGGATGATAAACTTAGAAATGCCTTTGAAAATAAAAATTGGCAAGAAATAAAAGTAACCGACTCTTGGCAGATATTTAAAATTATGGCCGAGTTTGTGGATGGCTTTGAAAAACTCGCCAAAATTGGTCCCTGTGTTTCTATTTTCGGATCCGCTCGTACTAAAACTGAAAACAAATACTATAAAATCGCAGAGGATTGTGCTCGAATGCTAACAGAACGCGGTTATGGGGTTATTTCTGGTGGCGGACCAGGCATTATGGAGGCCGCTAATAAAGGAGCATTTGAGGCAGGAGGTAAATCGGTAGGTTTGAATATCGACCTTCCATTTGAACAATTCCATAATAAATATATTGATCGAGATAAAATCCTTGAATTCGACTATTTCTTTGTCCGAAAGGTAATGTTCATGAAGTACTCCCAAGGCTTTATCGTGCTTCCTGGAGGCTTCGGAACTATGGATGAACTATTTGAAGCGTTAACACTTATTCAAACAGGAAAAATTGCTCGATTCCCTATCGTTCTTGTAGGAAAAGATTATTGGTCAGGATTAATGGATTGGTTCCAAAACACGATGTTAAATGCAGAAAATAACATCAAAGAAGATGATTTAAATCTATATAGATTGGTTGATACGGCTGAGGAAGCTACTGAGCATATCTTCCGTTTCTACGATAAGTACGTATTAAAACCTAATTTCTAATGAATTAATGTATGAAAATGAGGATTTCAATCTTCATTTTCATACATTCTAATTACATGTTGACGAATATCTCACCTTGAAGATAAGTCACAGCCCTCCCCGACATCAGCACACGTTCTCCCTGTAATTCACACCATAATTCACCCTTTCGAGCCGATACTTGAAAGGCATGCAATTTATCTTTCCCTAATTTTGATGCCCAATAAGGAATTAAATTACAATGAGCTGAACCCGTAACAGGATCTTCATCGATTCCCACGGCAGGCGCAAAAAATCGCGACACAAAATCACTATTTAGTCCCGGGGCTGTTACCACGAAACCAAGAGAATCAATTTGTTTTAATTTACTAAAATCAGGCTTTAGCGACTTAACCATATCTTCATTTTCGTAAACAATAAAATAATCTCGAGAACGAAGAATTTCATTAGGTTCCAATCCTCCAAGAGCCTCAATTAGTCCCGCAGGCACTTCACCAGCATGCGGAGGCCTTGAAGGGAAGTTGAGCGTGTACAAATCATTATCCTTGCTTACAGTTAATGTTCCTGCTTTTAAGGTATGGAAATGAATCGTGTTGGATGCATAGTTTAACTGTTTAAATAAAACATGAGCAGTAGCAAGAGTAGCATGTCCGCATAAATCCACTTCCGACTCAGGAGTAAACCATCGCAATTCAAAATCATTGCCTTGGCGGATAAAGAAGGCAGTTTCGGCTAGATTATTTTCTGCTGCAATCTTTTGCATGAGAGGAGCTGGTAGCCATTCAATTAAGGGACAAACAGCTGCGGGGTTTCCACCAAATAATTTATCGGTAAAAGCATCTACTTGAAATATGGGAATAGTTAGCATAGCAATGATAATTAAGAATTAAAAGGTAAAAAAAAAGATCGGGCAATAACCCGATCTTTTCAAATTTTCAATGAGATTATATTATCCGAGATAAGATTTTAAAATCTTACTTCTAGAAGTATGACGTAGGCGTTGTAAAGCTTTATCTTTAATCTGACGCACACGCTCACGAGTTAGGTTAAACTTCTCACCAATTTCTTCAAGAGAAAGAGGATGATTGGTACTCAAACCGAAAAATAATACGATAATTTCACGTTCTCTTTCAGTAAGAGTTGATAATGAACGCTTAATCTCTTCAGATAAAGACTCATTAATCAAATTGCTATCTGTATTGGGATCACTATTTTCAAGAACATCAAGCAAAGTATTCTCTTCACCTTGAACAAATGGCGCATCCATTGAAACATGGCGACCAGAATTACTTAGGGTATCTGAAATTTTCTCAACTGTAGTTTCTAAGTTATCAGCTAATTCTTCTGGAGATGGCTCGCGCTCAAACTCCTGCTCTAATCTTGAAAAAGCCTTGCTAATTTTACTTAAAGAACCAACTTGATTTAAAGGAAGACGAACAATTCTTGATTGTTCAGCGATAGCCTGTAAAATTGACTGACGAATCCACCAAACGGCATAAGAAATAAACTTAAAACCTTTAGTTTCATCAAAACGTTTTGCTGCCTTAATTAATCCTAGGTTTCCCTCATTAATCAAATCACCCAAAGTAAGTCCCTGATTTTGATATTGCTTAGCAACAGAAACCACAAAACGTAAATTGGTTTTTGTTAAACGCTCAAGAGCTGCCTGATCGCCCTCTCTAATTTTTTGAGCGAGAATTACTTCTTCCTCGGCTGTAATTAAATCTACCTTACCAATTTCATGTAAATACTTGTCTAGGGACTGTGATTCACGGTTGGTAATCGATTGGGTTATTTTGAGTTGTCTCATTTATGAATAAATACGCTTTATGAAAGTCCGCAAATCTAAATAAAATCCGCGACCAACGCGACATTTTTTATTAAAATTTAGCTGATTTTTAAGGATTTAGCAATAATTTTTGCTTATTTTCATACCACAAAAACTATTCCATTTTTATGATTTATGTATAATTATTACATAATTAACGGAATATATTCCAGAACTGTATAGCTAGATCAAATTTCTATCTCTAAACCACACATCATCTGGCTTCGAATCAAATTGTTCCATAATAGAAACAAGTTCAGCAGGATTCTCATGTGAAATAACTAAATCTCGATTTATCGGTTTTAGAAACTTGTTATTTACCATCATATCCATTTGCAGTAATAAAGGATCATAAAAACCATTTACATTTAATATTCCTATAGGATTATTATGTAAGCCAAGTTGTAACCAAGTTAGGACTTCAAAAAACTCCTCCATAGTACCAAAACCACCTGGCAAAGTAATCACGCCATCTGAAATATCGGCCATTTTCTGTTTCCTTTGGTGCATATTTTCGGTAATAATCATTTCAGTTAATCCGGTATGTCCAACCTCTTTGTCCATTAAAAACTGAGGTATCACCCCTATCGCCTTTCCCCCGCGCTCCAACACCGAATCAGCCATTAAGCCCATCACCCCTACGCTACCACCACCAAACACCAAAGTAATATCCTTAGCAACAAACACATCCGCCAATTGGTGAATTGCTTTTAGTAACACCGGATCGCCACTAAAGTTTGCGCCGCAGAACACAGAGATTGATTTCATTTTATTAGATATGTAATTTTTGAATTTTAATGGATGGCAAAGCTAAGGATTATGGTGGGAATTCGAAAAAAGGGAAATTGGGTTGGGAATATCATGGAGCAAATGGCTGAGATTTTTTTGAAGGAATGAATGGGCTTGCTTGCAGGATGCAGAAAATTGGCTCCCGCAGATTTCGCGGATCAGCGCAGAGAGGGCTTCTCGCGAAAACGCAGAGAAATACCACCGTTAAAAAAGATATGATGACAACACCAACCAGAGATTGAACAAGAGCTTATTTACATAAATGAACCGAATCACCTTAATAAACCTTAATCCCTTAATGTTTATAAATTGGGTACCTAGGTACAGGTCGCGACCTGTCCTCTTTCAAATCAATAAAAAATTGCACCACCAAATCTTTGTAAGCAAAAAACAGCGGGAAAATCTGCGGAATCTGCGGGAAACAAAAAAAGAAGCTCCCGCAGATTTCGCGGATCAGCGCAGAAAAGGTTTCTCGTGGAGCTGTAATGAACTAGTAGATTTTAATTTCGGGGCTTGAAAATGACCTATTTCCCTTAGACAAGCCCTTTAGTATTAAAACTTTGATATAAATATTAAGATAGAATTTATTGAAATAGCTAATTTTTTAATATTAAAGAAATTAATTATATTAGAACAATCGTTTTAAAATTCAAATAAATATTTTATTAAAAAAATTGCTTTTCATTTTTTTAATTCATGAAATGGTTTTCTATTAATTAGCGAATTTTTAAATTTCAATTAAGTAGTGTACGGTAAAATATTTTCAATTTCATAGTCATGATAAATTATAAAACTCAATTTTTCCTATTTGTAACAATGATTTCAATTTGTTTGGCAACATACATATTCATTGCAGTAAATTACAATGAGAACAAGACCTATCTGATTGCTTCCTTGCTTACACTTAACGTTTTAATGATGATTCTTGTAAGTCAAGCAAAAAAAAATTACAAGAAGATTAAATGGTAACTAATGGTGAATTTTCATCCTAATCGCCCAGAACCTGCTCTCGTTTAGAATGATTTTATAGTGTTTGGGCTTGAAACGCCGAGTTTATGTTTTTATGATGAAATTTATTTTATTTTTTTTAATCCTATGCTCAATCAATGTATTTGCTCAAGAGAATACTTTAGTGAAGGGCAAAATTATTAATCTCGAGACTAAAGAACCCATTCCCTATTGTTCTATAGTATATCTAAAAAAGGATAAAGGTGTTTTTTCTGATAGTTTGGGGAACTTTATTTTAAAGAAAGATCCTTTGCTTGATTCTATACAAATTACATCTTTAGGCTATGAGAAAAAGCTTTTATCAATACAAATACTTGAAGCAAATAATCTTGTCATTTCATTAAAGCCAATCTATTTTAAACTTAATGAAGTCGCAATTACTCCAGATGACAATAAAATAAAACAAAAAAAAAACAAGAAAAAGCTAGGTCCTATTGCAACGAAACTAAACTCGCCAAAGGGAATTGGACCAGGAGTCTTAGGTAGAATATCTGCAATTTATGTGGCAAATCAGACGCAAAATATACCTAAAAAAATAACTGAAGTTCATTATGATTTAAGAAACAGAAAAAATTCAATTGTCAGGGTTCAATTGTATCATAGAAATGAATTAACAAATTTACCAGACAAAGCATTGATTTTAGAAGATTTAATTGTCAAGTTGAAACCTGGCCAAAATCGCTTAAATGTTAATATTGAAAAATATAATTTAATGATGCCAAATAACGGTTTATTCGTCAGTTTGCAATGGTTAGGAGAGTTGGATGCTAAGGGACGTCACACAAATACTTATCTAAATATTAGTCCTGATTACACCTTTAATGTAGATGACCATAATATATTAAATTATGTTAGTTTTTTAAATAAAAACTGGATAGCTGATAATTTCTTTTATGAAAAAAAATATTGGATCCCCCGTTTTGGCATTTCAGTTATAGAATATTCTAAATAAGGATGAAAACTTTAATTTTCTATTTCTTTCTCCAATTTATTTTTTTGGATTTAGTTGCTCAAAGCAAGTATATTAAAGTGCTTGATAATACCACAAAAAGGCCTATAGAATATTGCACAATTACCTGCTCTAATGATGCAAAGGGTGGTTTTACAAATATCGATGGTTTATTAAAAATTACTGACTTAAAGGATTGTGCTAGTATTACAGTAAATACTATTGGATATAAAAAAAGAATTGTGGATTTAACTAAGCTGCAATTAGGTTTAGACACGTTATACTGCCTTTTAACTAAAGATACCATTCAATTAAATGAGATTAAAATCACTCCAAATAAAGATAAAGCAAAGAAGGTATTCTATAATTTAGGCCATTTTAAAGCTAAAAATGAAATTTATAATCGAACAGGGGACATAGGTAGAACTGACGCACTTTACATCCCTAACCTTAATAAATCTCTAAATATTAAAATTGAAAAATTATTGTATTCAATTGATGCTACTGAATCGGCAAAAGTTAGATTACACATCTATACATCATCCAATTTAAAAACACCCGGTACGCCTCTTATTAATGATGATCTTGTAATTAAAGTTGAGAAGGGTGCCAAGAAGATTGTTGCAGATGTTTCAAAATATAATCTAATAATGCCAGAGGATGGTTTGTTTATCTCCTTACAATGGCTCGGAGAGATAAAGGCAATGAATAAAACTAAGAATATTAACCCTATTATTAAATCACATTGGGACAAAGATTTTAATAGTGTTACTTTTTTTAAATTCCTTGATGGAAATTGGGAAAAAAGATATTTTAAATCCAAAAATGGTAATATTATACCAAATTTTGGTATTTCAGTTATAGAATATTCTAAATGAAGGTTATAATTCAATCAAATAACAAAATTTCATACATTAAAGAAATTAATTATACCAAAACGGTTATTTTTATCTTTAAAAAATATATTTTACAAAAAACTTGCTTTCTATTTTTTTTTTTTGACTTTAGGTTAATGTTTGGCCAACAGCATAACAAAACTGTACTCATGAAATGGTTTTGTATTAATTAACAGATTTTTAAATTTAAATTAAAGAAAAATGAAAACATTGAATTTAAAGGAAATGGAAGTTATTGAAGGTGGGGGAATGAACCAAAGAAATTGCGGAATATCTGGAGCTTGTATTGCAATTGGTGTTATTGCTGGTTTCGCTAGTTTTGGGTTGGGTTGGAAGGCTGCAGGAGCCTGTGCTGCAATTGCTCTAGCTGGTGATTGTTTTTAAATTAAGCATGCTAAATAAAATAAAATATGTATAATAAAAGTAAAGTGAGCACTGATATTTTGTTAATATGCCTTAGTGTATTTTTAATATTAAACTTGCAAATTAAATTTTGCGACCCAACATGGAATCTTGGTGTTCCTGTCTTTTTTTTATTACATCATGCTAGTCAAATTATTGAAAAATTAAAAACAAAAAAAAATGAAAAAAATAACTAATGTAGAAATGTCAAATATCCAAGGCGGTATAAAATGCATTTACCATTTTATGGCTGTATTACCTCTTGGGATTTGGAATGTATTTGGTAACGGAAAGTCTGTTATAGAATGTTGGAATAATCACCACAAAGAATAAAAATCTTTAAAACAGGGGCCAAAACACCCCTGTTTTTTAATAACTCATTGTCTTTATGCTCAACCAACTCAAGACCTACCCCACGGTATGGCTATTCATATTTTATTGCCTTTATCTTTCTTGTATCAACTATTTCGTACAAACATTTTTATTTACTGAAAATGTTATTTACAATAGCTATGCGGAACAATTAAGCTTTGATAGAATTGAAGAAATCATTGATGAACAAAACAAATATTCATGGCTTGGATATTTAATAATTCCTTTACTACAAGCTATAAAATTCTTTTTAGTAGCCTGTTGTTTAGCGGCTGGCGCTTTGTTTTTTGATTTAAAACTAAAATTTGGCCAAGCCTTTAAGGTGGCACTTTTAGCAGATGTAGTTTTTATTGTGCCCATGTTAATTAAAATTTTCTGGTTCATGGTAATAAAGCAAGATTATACATTACAAGATTTGCAAATGTTTAGTCCGCTTTCTGTACTAAACCTAATGGACACCAAAAATATAGGTGTTTTATGGCTTTACCCACTTCAATTACTTAATGTTTTTGAGCTTGTATATATTTTATTATTAGGTTTTTGGGTTTACCAATTTGTTGCTAAAAGTTTTGAAAAAGGCTTAAATATGGTATTAAGCTCCTATTTGCCTGCACTATTTATCTGGATAGTTTTAGTAATGTTTGTTACATTAAATTTAAACCCGCAAGCTTAATGAAAAAGAAAAAATATCTTTTACTGGCCATTGTATTAGTTTTAATGAGTTTTACTGGCTATTTAGTGAGTAAAATTATAATTACCAAACAACAAAATGCTATTGTAAAGTCCACCAAACAAACCCTACCCAATTTTACTTTTTACAATTTAGATAGTCTTGCTACTAACAGTACTTTTATAAAAAAGGGTAAGTCCGTTTGTATTTTTTATTTCAATGCAGAATGTGAGTACTGCCAAAACGAAGCCAGAGACATCAGTAAAAACATTGCGCTATTTAAGGACACTCAAATTGTGATGGTAAGCTTTAATACCATTGCTGATATTAAAAAATTTGCTTTAGAATATGGCTTGAATTATCCCAATATTGTTTTTTTACAAGATCCCAAATTTCAATTTTCAAGCTGGTTTGGCAAATCGAGTATTCCTTCCGTTTTTATATATAATGCGCAGCATCGTTTGGTAAAAGAATATCAAGGAGAAACCAAGATTGAAGCCATAATTAAGTATCTCTAAACCAGTTTAACCCTCATTTTTTATTCTTCTCTTAACCTTTTATGCTAAAGTTATCTTCTATTAAAAAGACTTTTGTTTTGCAACAAGATCAAAGCGATTGTGGCGTGGCTTGTTTATTGTCTTTAATTAATTATTACAAAGGTACCAATAGCTTAGAAAAGCTTCGCGAATTGAGTGGTACTACAATCACTGGGACCACACTTTTAGGTTTATACCAATGTGCAAACCAAGTAGGATTTACTGCAGAAGCATTTGAGGCAGATATGCCTAATCTAAAAGCCCTAAATGAGCCTTGTATTTTACATGTTTTAATGGAGGGCAATCTGGAACATTATATAGTATGTTACGGCTATGAACATGATTCTGCAACATTTATTATAGGTGATCCTGGAAAAGGATTAACGCAAATAACTGAACTAGAATTAGACCAAATTTGGCAAAGCAAGGCACTTTTACAGCTTATTCCAAAAGACAGCTTTGAGCTTAAAAAACAGCAACATAATGCTAAATGGCTATGGTTTAAACAATTAATAAAGGATGATTTAAATATTTTAACCATAACAATGGTACTGGGTGTTTTGGCTACAGTACTTAATTTGGCAACAGCAATTTTTTCGCAAAAATTAATAGACAATATTCTGCCATCGGGTAACCAACAGAAACTTATAATTAGTTTAGTTTTATTGTTTTTAGTCTTGCTTATTAGAGTAGGACTTACTTTTATAAGGCAACATTTTCTATTGTTGCAAAGTAAAGATTTTAACAATCGTATAGTAGGTAGTTTTTTCGATGCACTCGTTCACTTACCAAAATCGTTTTTTGATAGCCGAAAAACAGGTGATATGATTACTCGAATGAATGATACCGCACGCATTCAAGAAAATATAGCTTATATTTCTGGCTATGTATTTATAGATATAATTATTTTATTTACCAGTTCATTTTTCTTAATTAACTACTCACTAAGCATTGCATTAATAACCTTTGCTTTTATACCTATAATTGTTCTTGTTATTTTAAGCTATACAAAGCCCATCAAAAACCATCAAAAAAATTTAATGATGGCAAGTGCTTTAAATGAAAGCAATTATATAGACACAATAAACGGCATCATGGTAATTAAAGCTCAGGGCGAAGAGCGTTTTTTTACCCAAAAAATAAAAACTGTTTATGCTAATCTTCAGGATAAATCTTTTGCCTTGGGTAAGTTGGGCAATCGTTTTTCAATAACTACCGATATCATTAGTGTGGTATTAAGTTTGGTTTTAATTACAGTTGCTTCATTCATGGTGCTAAATAAACAGTTAAAAGTAGGTGAAATGATGGCCATAATTTCCTTGACGAGTACTTTAATACCAGCGGTTGGTCGTTTGTCGCAAATTAACCTGCAAATACAAGAATCAAAAGTAGCTTTTGATAGGATGTATGATTTTACTTCGATATCGCCTGAATTTGAAGTGGAGTCAATTGTACCCTTCGATTTTAAAAGTTTAGAGGCAAAAAACATTTCTTTTCGTTTTGCCGGTCGGAAGCCTGTACTTCAAGATATTAGTTTTACCCTTGCCAAAGGTGAGATGATCGCTTTACTAGGCGAAAGTGGTTGTGGCAAAAGCACAACAATGGCTATTTTAGAAAAATTTTATCAGCCCGAAACTGGCGATATTTTGGTTAATGGTAAATCTTTGCAAAGCATTTATACACCAGCTTGGAGAAGCATGGTGGCTGTGGTACCCCAAGAAATAAAGCTTTTTAACGGCACATTATTGGAAAACATTGCCATTGGCAACCTTAGAGAAGATGAAGTAATTAACATTATTCATTTTTGTAATCAAATGGGTTTTGATAAATATTTTGAAGCTTTACCACAGGGTTATTTTACCTTAGTTGGTGAAGAAGGGATAAACCTTAGCGGCGGCCAGAAACAGTTGCTTGCTTTAGCTAGAGCATTGTACCGAAAGCCTCAAGTACTGTTATTGGATGAGGCTACTTCTGCAATGGACAGAAATACAGAAAAATTTATTTTAAACTTGTTGGAAAGTCTAAAAAATGAAATGGCCATTTTACTAATTACACATAAAATGCAAACTGCAAAAATATCAGATCGAATTTATGTAATTGAAAATGGGAAAATTACATCAAATGGCAGCCCAAATCAATTAATGGAATCAGATAATTTCTTTAGTCAGCTAGTTTCGGATGCAGTAATGTAATTTTCATTTAATGTTGTTCTTCTCGAGCAAATTGCACTATGCTAGGCGGTATTAACCATTACAATTAATCAACATTTTCTACACTCCTATCCCAGCCAGCCCTAATTCTCTGATTTCAAAGAGGACAGGTCGCGACCTGTCCCTACGCATAGGTGCTAAGCCAAATTTATCCGCCCAGCCTGACAACGGATAACGGTTTTGCAGTTAAGCGTGAGTTGAACTTTCGAAGTAATCATTGTCAACTAAGCAGAAAATTGATAAATGCACAAAGCTTGATTTAACCAAGAAAAATCAATTTGGGTAGCTGCTGTTGTGAATTCGGTTTTCTTTTCTGTCAAGCGAGTTTAACAAAATTGTCTTCAAGTTTTACATTAAAATTAATTTCTGCTTTTAATGCTTTGAACACTTTTAATATCGTGTCAATGGTCGCACTATTGGCACTACTTTCAAGTTTAGAGATTTGAGCTTTCTGAACTCCAACAAGTCGTCCAAGTTCTTCTTGTGTCAAGTTTCTTTCTTGTCTAGCAGTTTTAATCATCTTTCCTAAAACGTCCATACGAAGTTCGTATTCATATTCGTCACGCTCTTGTGTCCCAACTATACCGATATACTTATCTTTCATTTCGGCAAGCGAGTAGGTCTTTAATTCTTTAGTTGCCATATGATTTCTTTTTAAGTTTGTTGTTAAAATATTTGTCTCTTAGCCTTAATGCCCGGTCAATTTCGTTTGCCGAAACTTTGTCAACTTTCTTTATAAAACCGTGCGTCGCAAGAACTAAAGTTTCTTTATTATCAGTCTTGTCCCAAAATGCAAGTAGTCTGATTTGAAGTCCTGCGAACTTGGTCCGAAACTCCCAAATGTCATTTTGAAGTTTCTTAAAAAGTTTTGGATCATTCGTCTGCTCAGCAAGGTCAATATTGTAAAAGATTTTCTTAATAGTCTTTGAGTCAAGTTGCGAAATGAACTCGTCTGCTTCTTCTAAAAATATTGTCTCGAAATATCTCATTAAATTTGTCTAGTTAGACTTCACAAAGATAGCAAAAGTTTCTATAATTGGAAACAGCATTTTTCGATATTTTGTTCTGGATAGGATTTCTTAGCTGGCGCAACTAATAAAGACAAGCACTAGAACTAGGAATAAAGAGCAGTAGAATAAAGACCTTTTATTCTACTAAACAGGTGATTTCTAATCACTTATCCCACCCAGCCTCCCTCTCTCTGATTTCAAAGAGGACAGGTCGCGACCTGTCCCTACGCATAGGTGCTAAGCCAAATTTATTCACCCAGCCAGATAAGATAAAGGTTAGAACAAGGAATAAGGAATAAAGAATAAATCCTGATCACCAACAAATTCCTGTTTTACTATTCCGCCAAGCCCGATAACTGATAACTGGC
>NZ_JAFEIG010000019.1 GCF_017495225.1 Daejeonella sp.
TTAGTCTCAAAATCTGGACTAGCTGTGATACGTAAATTACTACCACTAATATTAACCGCACCATTGTCTGTAGCACCTGTGCCACTTACTAAAGTATAAGTGAAGGTATTGCCTACATCCAAATCACTTGTGCTAAAGGCACCAATGGTAGCATTAGCTGCAACGTTTTCGTTAATAGTGCTCGGACTTAATAAAATATTTGTTGGAGCAGCATTTGCCACTAGAGGATCCGACCCGCGATCAACTTCTGTTTTATTATCAAAACCATCATTATCGCAATCCGTAGTTTCCCATGTTGCAGTTGGAGGAAGTGTTTGATTAATCAATACAAAAGAACATAAGTCTGTTGGACTAGTCCCATCTATAATTTCCTGAGCATCAGTTACACCATCCCCATCGCTATCTAAATCTAATCTATCAGGTGTACCATCGAGGTCAGTATCTATATCTAAACAGGTGCTAAAATCTGACAAACCAGAAATTCCTAATGAGAAATTGCAATATAATTCAGATTCACGACCAGTAAAGGAGATTTGAGTAATATTACCTGCAAAAGAAATTGTACCTGTACCCTCATTACCTACCAAAACCTGAGTTGTTGTACCTACCGGAGCACCAGCAAAGTTTCCGTTAGATTTCAATATTTTTCCTGGCAATGATAAATCTAAAGTCTTATTTAAAGAGTTTATAAAGAAGCGTGGATTGTTAACTGGTTTATCAAAAACAAATTTATGTTCTCCTAATGTTAAACTTCTAAATGTACTTAGGCTAGCATTTCCAGAAGGCAGAGGAGCCCAATCTGAAGTACCTCCAAAAGGATCGTCATTTTGAAGCAAAATAGAATTACTAGAGTTCGTTACTGTCACATTAATCGTCTCACCTGGAACGTTGATAACTCCACTCAAAACACCGTTTGCAAAAGAATTCCATTGTACAAAATAAAAAGGACTTGGATTTAGAGATTCACTTACTCCTGTACTGGCAGAACAATCTTGCTCTAAACCGTCTATTATCCCGTCACCATCGTCATCTGGATCATTAACATCAGTTATACCGTCTCCATCTGAGTCTAATGTAGAAACAGTAGCAGCAGTAAGAGTATTGGATGGCGCACCTGAGCCAATTGCATTGACTGCTCTTAGTTTAACTGGGTAGTTAGTTCCACTTACTAATCCTGTTATAGTTACAGGAGAACTTGTTACTGTTGGTGAAAAAGCTGTCCAAGTGGTTCCTCCATCTGTGGTATATTCATAATTAGTGATTGGAGATCCTCCATCAGAAGTAGGGGCAGTAAAATTCACAGTTAAACTGGTTTCAGTCGGACTAATTGAAGTAATGGTTGGTGCTGATGGAGTTGTATTTGAAGCCGCTCCATAACCAGTTCCAGTAGTAATATTATCTACTTCAAAACCGCCTTCACCGCTTCTCTGAGTAAATTCCAAACGAGTAAAACTAATACTAGGATTATCTAACTGTAAGTTAATGTAGGCAAATGGCGTACCCCTTATATAGTCTACAGAATTGTAAACATTTCCATCTATTGCAGTTATTGTTGGATTACTAAGTAAGGAAGTTACTGCACTAGTTGTGAATTGGGCTAATTGAATCTCGTTCCCACCACAAGTTCCAAATATAGTAACTTGATTTTCTGCGTCGCCTCCTGCCCACCAGAAACCTAAATATTTGGAAGGTTCGGTTAGAGTAACATTTACAACATTACCAGAAAAAACCCCTAGATACCTTGACGAGGTTGTAGAATTAGGCAATGGCGCTCCATAAATTGCGTCTGTTTTATGACTAGTTCTTAATGCTGTGCCTGTTTTAACAAAATTTCCAATAGCATAGGCACCACTTGCAGGAACAACTTCGTCAGCAAATGAATTAAAATTTTCTGTTTTAGTACCAACTTGACCTTGAATAGCAGAGGTGCTAACATTTGGTGGTGATAATTTAAATAATACGTTTGGCGAACAATTAGGTGCTTGAGAAAATGCTACCGTAGTACTGTTAGTCGCATTATTACCATTAATTTTAAAATTAATAGTTGCCGTACCTGTATTAGATGAGCTTGTTAACAAAACAGTGTAAGTACCATTATTATTATCAACTACCTGACCTAAACTACCTTGAGATGTAGTTACCACAACGACACCACCACTTGTAGTAAGATTATTTCCACTGGCATCTTTTAGTTGTATAGTTATAGTAGATGTGCTATTACCATCTGCAGTAATAGACGTAGGATTTGCTGATATTGTAGAATTAGCAGTGCTGGCCACCACTGGAACAGAACCGCAAATTTCTAGATTAGGTGTATTGCTACAATCAAAAGTATTGATGTTGGTATCTGTACTAGATCCATCACCCATGCTACCTGCCACTTTATGTCCAACATAACAGAATTGCGAACTTCCTTCTTTAATATAAACTAATGTATGCCCACCAAGTTCAGCAAAAATTGCCTTGTCTGTACCTGAAACAAATCCTCCTGGCAAACCTGGGTCATAATCAGCACCTTCGGTTTGTCTACCAAGCATTAAACCATCATTTTCACCCCAAGTGTATAAGTCGCCAGTGAAAGTAATTGCTGAAATGCCTGGGAAAGAAGCATCATGTTCTTGAACACTAATAGTATTAACATTATTAAAATTTGTAGAACTATTGATCTTCGAATTCACCCAAGTTCTCCTTTCTGAGGTTGTGAAATCACCACATTGACGTTTAGAATTATCCCCTAAGGCATAAAGACTTCCATTACTACTTAATATATAATAGGTGTTTTTGAGTGTTGAACTCGTCTTGAAACCTCCTGTTACACCAATCATTTTAGGAACATTTGAAGACGTAAATTCAACAGGGAGTGTCATTAATGTAGCATAGCTAGCGCTTGTAGACGCAGTATTATTACCCAAGTAAACACTAGATCCCCAAGTATACAAATCACCACTTGAAGTTAAAGCCGCAAAAGCATTCAAAGAAACACTGCTTACCTGGCCCCTAATAGCGATAACATTTGTTAGATCAGTTGTAGAAGATGTTTTCACTTTTTTCCATGATGAACTACCAGAAGTTGAGACTGAACCTCCATTACCTTCCAATGCAAGTGATGCCTGTGTTAGCATCCAAACATTACCAGAATTAGTCAAAATAGCCAAGGTTTGATTTGAAGCTTGAATCATACTTACATCTGACGGGCTAACTCCCGTAGGTAATTTCGTTGAGGCATCTCCATTAGTTGGGGTTTGAATTTTCTGAAATGCGGCACTTGTAGTTAATGCATTAGATAACACTTTTCCTTCAGTACCCCAAGCAAATAATCCATCAGTCGTCAACGCTATAGCCTGCTCTCTCCCAGTTCCACCTTCACCACCGATACTTACTTTTAAAACTGTTCCCGTCAATGCAGAGTAATTAGATGAGATAAGATCAATTGGAGATAAAATATCGCCAGTCCCTGATGAACTAAGGTCTTGACCCCAAACTGAAAAGATACCACTCTGTTTTAGGGCAATAGATTGATGATAACCACTAACAATCTTATCATATTTCTGATTAGGATCACACTGAGCATTTACTACTAGACTTTTAATAAAAAATCCTATAAATAAAATGAAGACTAGTTTTAATTTTCTAAAAAACATTGTTTTGTGTTAAATTGGTTAAATAAAAATTCTTAAAAAGCTTACAGAAATTAAAATATTTTCAAAAGGCAAATTTTGGGAATTAAAAACCCTTAAATTGGTTTTCCGCCGCCAAATCAGTCCTGTTTTTTAAAAAATAGGACCAATTAGATTTATTTGATTAAAACAATTTGGCCAACTATTCGACTAAGGCGATAACCCAAATTGGTTATTTCAAAATGTTCGCAGTTTAATAAACCTGGTTTTTATTGTCGCTTCGAATTGAGAGGATTTTTTTCAAATTGGGGAATAAAAAGCAATCTTATGATTGGATTGATCAATTCTATTCATGAGACAGTTGTTTTAATCTTAAATAAACCCATCTCATACGTCTAGCTTAGCCCAATAACTATTTCATTTATTCATGAAATTCCTATAAAAATTTTTATAAGGTCAATCCCTTGGCATCCTACTGATTCCAGATGTTTTGTAGATCTGCATTATTATTCTTTCGTTAATGGAATTAGAGGAGAAAAATCAAGAAATAATTTAAATTGGAGATTGAATTTTTAAATAGATTAAACAATAGTATAATCACTGATTAAATTTTCAGGAGATTAAATAAAATCCAAATAAATAACTGAAATTTGGATATAAATGGTATTGTTTTAGAAATTAATTTATCACAATTATAATTTGTTAAAATTTAACAAATTTAAAATAATGGGATAAAATCAATGTATCGCATGCTCAATTTCTATGAATTTAGGCACCAAATATATCGCATTATTTTACCTATAATTTTGAAATAATACCAGCTTAAAAAAATGAACCAATTATTAGAAAAAAAGTGTTGACATTAATAAGTTGTAATACTTAATTTAAAAATTAACATGCTTTTTTACTCGTCTTTATTAACAATTATACTCTCAATTATACTTTTTGCTTTCAATTGGAAAGTAAATAAGAATGTTGGCTATTTGGCTTTATTTTTTACAGCCTTTGCATGTTATGGATTAACACATCATTTTACTTTATATGCTCAATCAACTTTTTGGCTAGCTATTTTTTACAACCATTTTGCGCCTCTATACCTTTTACCTGGACCGCTCCTGTATTTCTATACAAAAGCATCGCTGACAGACAAAAAAGCTTTCAATCATTGGACAGACTTCTTGCATTTTATTCCGGCTTTTATCAATCTGGTAGCCATTGCTCCCTATTTAATTGTGCCTTTCAGTGAAAAAGAAAAAATTGCTTCACTAATTATTCAAAACCTCGAATTAATCGTCAACATTAAAGTAAATTGGATTTATCCGCCTATTGTTGGTTATATGGCAAGGCCAATTCTTTTATTAGTCTATGGCTCAGTAATTTTTATTCAATTGCTAAAATTTAATCCTAAAAAGGAAATTCTAGACCACATTCCTCAACAACAGTATATTTTTATAAAAAAATGGATTTTGTGGCTAAGTATCGTAGCCTGCACAACAGCTGCGGGTTTTATAGTGCTCACATTAAACTTATTGCAACAAGGTATAAGCAAAGTACTCCTCAGCGCTATGCCTATACACTTCGGAGTTGGAATTATCTTTTTTATGTTACCTCTAACCTTGTTTCTTTTTCCACAAATATTGTATGGAATGCCCATTTCGATTGATAAGGTAAATCTTCAAATAAACTCATCTGGAAAAACAAGAAAAAGGAAGGACATAGTAAAAGATGTAGATCCATTCCTATTACTTTCGACTGAGATCTTTGACTATTTAGAAAGAGAAAAACCTTTTGTAGATCCTGATTTTTCAATGAGCCACATTGCAGTGATTTTTAATGTACCACAGCACCATGTTGCTTACTGCTTTAATCATTTATTAAAAAAGAAATTTAGTACCGTCAGAACCGAATTTAAGGTAAACCACGCTAAAGAACTCTTAGATAAAGGCCTTACCGAAACGCTTTCTATTGATGGTATAGGAATAAAAGCTGGATTTGTTACTAGATCTAATTTTTATTCTTCATTTAAAGCCATTACAGGAGTAACTCCATCAGAATACCTAGAAAATAAATAAGAAGCGTAAGACCGCGCCTGTCAATTGAACGAAACAGAAATAACAGAAAGGAAAAAAATAAATGCAGAACTATGCATTTCTATTATTTAAAAAATGAGTGTGTTAAATATTTCATACTTACTCTACACTTCTTTTTTTTATTAACAAATCGTTTTGTTTCCCTTGCCTAGCTTAACAGTAAAATCTATTTTTAAATGTATTTAAGAGAATTTAAAACCGATTTAACGGTGCTGATTTTTATAAATTTAAAACATTTTGGATTTTCGAATTATTGTCACCTTTATTAATCCAAACTCTTTAGTTTAGTTTCTCATCAAGATTTGTTAGGCAGCAGCATCTTTTTGAGGATGTATAAACTCTACCATTTATTCTCTGAGGAGAGGATTCATTCAATATGACAAATTATCAATTTGTCTTAAACTCAAACAGTCCCGAGTCGGAAGTGTTCCCCTTCGAATCATACGTGATTACTTTCCAATAATAGGTCGTGTTGGCATTCACAGATACATCTGCCAAGCTTGTGCTTGTATGCTGAGTTTTAATCAATGTTACATTATTAGAACTTGTGCCTAAATAAACATCATAGTTTACAAGATCATTATCTGCATCTGAACCTTTCCATTGGAAGGAGATTTTTCCTGCATTGGGAATCACTGATTGGCCCATCGTCGGACTAACTATTTCTGCTGGGTATGGCGGGAAGCTTGACGCGCCCAAGCCAGGATTATAAAACTTCCAAATTGTACTTTTAGCTGTCGCAGCAGTTTTACTTGATTTAGAAGTAACAAACCAAGAATAAGGAGTATTACGATTCAAGGTTATTTCTGCACTCGTAGATGTGGCGCTTTGCGTTTGTTCAGCTTTTGTAAGTAGATTGGTAATTGTTACTTCAAAACTTTCCGTATTGGCTGCAGCAGTCCAAACCAATTTAATCTTACTCTCTGTATCTGATAAGACCACCCCAGTGACACATGCCTCATTATTCAATGGAGCACTTAATATCGCTGCTGATGGTTCTGGAATAGGGGCCTGCTTTTTACCACCACATGCACTAATAACTGTTAAAACGATTAGTATAAATACTATTCTTCTCATTGCTTAATTACTTTAAATGTTTGCTTTCCAATAACTATAAAGTAATAGTCATTGTCCAATTTGCTCAAATCAAGGGTCACCAAATTGTTTATTACCAAGTGTTTCCCTTCATAAACCGATAAACCATATCGATCAACCACCCTCACTAAAAGCTCTTTATTCTCCTGATTTTGAATCTTTAAGTTAAGCGAGCTATTGAAAGGATTGGGATAAGCTTGTATCTTTTCATCCACATATATTTCTTCTGTATATAAACCTTGGCATATTTGCGATGAGTTCACCGTAATTTTATTTAGACCCGCTTTTAATCCCAAGCTCATTTTTGAGGTATAACTCGTATATTTTTCTCCATTTATAGTAATATAATAGGCATCACCACCCGACATCAATAAATCAATGGTATTATTTGTGGGATTAACTTTCGAATACACCGACAGATCCAATGGCTCAGTAATGGTTAAATCAAAACATTGTTTATATTCTGTTTGACCCGCTACCGTTAAGCATAAAGTATAATTACCTGATGCTAAGCCTGTTAAATCGGCATTCGTGTTAAAATTAACCGTTTTTACAACCTGACCAGACTTGCTTAAAGTAGCTGTATAATTCAAGTTCTGAACCGCTGAAATAGCAATTTTGCCATTATCACTCGCGCGGCAGGTCTCACCTTGAATGTTTATTTGATAGTTATTAGCGGGTAATACTAAGACCGACTTAATAACCATGGCCGAAGAGAGAGTTTCGCAGCCCGCTGCATTGCTTACTTTAACGGTATAGCTGCCACCGGTGGTAGCCGTGTAGCTGCTGGCTGTGGCAGCGTTAATTTCTACTCCGTTTCTAATCCACTGGTAATTGAGGCTACTTCCTGTATTGGCACTTAATACCACATTCCCTGTTTGGGTGATTGTGGTTGGTCCACCTGCAGTAATCGTAGCTGCCGGGTAGTTATTAACTGTAAGCGTAGTAGCGGCACTGGTGGCCGAACATCCGTTGGAATTGGTCACCCTTACCGTATAGCTACCGCTAGTACTTGCTTCTATACTTTGGGTAGTGGCACCTGTTGACCATAGATAACTACTACCTGAACTAGCTGTTAGAGTTACCTTGTCGCCTAAACAAAAACTAGTCGGTCCACCAGCAGTAATCGTAGCTATAGGCAAAGAATTCACCCTTACCATAGTGGCGGTGGAAGTGACACTACAACCATTGGCATTGCTTACCCTTACCGAGTAATTGCCAGATGTGCTTACCTCAATGCTTCTTGTGGTTGCTCCAGTGCTCCATAAATAACTGCTGCCTTCGCTCGAAGTTAGAGTTACCTTGTCGCCCTGGCAAAACGTAGTTGCACCCGAAGCCGTAATTGTGGAGCTAGGTAAAGAGTTTACCGTTACTGTTGTGGCGGTGCTGGTGGCTGAACATCCGTTAGCATTGCTTACCCTTACCGTGTAATTGCCGGCTGTGCTTACCTCAATACTTCTTGTAGTAGCTCCGGTACTCCATAAATAACTGCTGCCTTCGCTCGAGGTTAGGATTACTTTGTCGCCTATACATAATGCTGTTGAACCAGAAGCTGTAATCGTGGCCGTAGGTAAAGGATTCACCGTTACCGTGGTGGCTGTGCTAGTGGCCGAACAACCGTTTGCATTGGTAACACTTACCGTATAGTTACCAGCTGAATTTACCTCTATACTTTGAGTAGTGGCGCCTGTTGACCAGAGATAACTACTTCCTGCACTTGCCGATAGGGTTACCTTGTCGCCTAAACAAAAACTAGTAGGACCACCGGCAGTAATCGTAGCCGTAGGTAAAGGATTCACCGTTACCGTGGTGGCTGTGCTAGTGGCAATACAACCATTTGCACTGGTAACACTTACCGTATAGTTACCAGCTGAATTTACTTCTATACTTTGAGTAGTGGCACCTGTTGACCAGAGATAACTACTTCCTGCACTTGCCGTTAGGGTCACCTTGTCGCCTAAACAAAAACTAATAGGACCACCGGCAGTAATCGTAGCCGCAGGTAAAGGATTCACCGTTACCGTGGTGGCTGTGCTAGTGGCCGAACAACCGTTGGCATTGGTAACACTTACCGTATAGTCACCAGCTGTATTTACTTCTATACTTTGAGTAGTGGCACCTGTTGACCACAGATAACTACTACCTGCATTTGCCGTTAGGGTTACCTTGTCGCCTAAACAAAAACTAGTAGGACCACCGGCAGTAATCGTAGCCGTAGGTAAAGAAAAAGTAACCATTACAATCAAGCGAGACTTACTTTCTAAACCATTTATTGTCTGAGAAGCATAATACGTTTTATTAATAACTAAAGGTATTGAAGGGGCAAGTGGTAAACCTCCAGATGCAACATCATACCATTTGATGGAAGTGCCAGTAGCTTGCAGAGAAGAGATAGTAGCTAGTGGTGAACATATCGGTTGCGACGCTTCTCCGGTAGGTGTAGGAGTAGTGTAAATTAAATTGAAATCAATATCAAGTGGTTGAGGATTAATACGTTCAAAGCCATTTCCTAATTGACCATAAGTGTTAAGTCCCCAATTCCATAGACTTCCATCACTTTTAGTAGCTACTGTATGACCAACACCTAAACTAACCATTTGCCAATCCGAGTCTGTACCAATTCTGGTAGGCTCCCAATTGTCATTGTATGTTCCATCTCCTAATTGTCCGAGATGGTTAAATCCCCAAGCCCATAAGCTACCATCCTTTTTAATAGCTGCTAAATGACTATATCCTCCACTAATCATTTGCCAATCGGTGTCTGTACCAATTTTGATAGGAGCATTACTGCCATCGCTCTTTTCGCTACCTTTATATATTCCCCAAGCCCATAAACTTCCATCATTTTTAATAGCTAATGTATGATCAAGGCCAGCACTAACCATTTGCCAATCCTTATCTGTACCGATTTTGAAAGGAACATTCTTGTTAATATATGTCCCATCTCCTAATTGTCCGGAAGTGTTAAGTCCCCAAGCCCATAAACTCCCATCATTTTTAATAGCTATTGTAAAAGAAGCCCCTAAACTAACAATTTGCCAATCCGAGTCTATACCAATTCTGATAGGGATATAACTGTAATTGAATGTTCCATCTCCTAATTGTCCTACATCATTGGCTCCCCAAGCCCATAAACTCCCATCATTTTTAATAGCTACCGTATGAGTAGTTCCTGTACTAACCGATCGCCAATCCGTGTCTGTCCCAATTCTTGCAGGAGAACTCCTGTTATTGTTTGTCCCAATTCCTAATTGTCCGAGATTGTTAAGTCCCCAAGACCATAAACTGCCATTATTTTTAATAGCTAACGTATGAGTAGACCCTGCACTAAGCATTTTCCAATCCGTATCTGTACCAATATTAGCAGGGGTAGTTTTGTTGACTAAAGTCCCATCTCCTAATTGACCGGAAGTGTTAAGTCCCCAAGCCCATAAACTCCCATCATTTTTAATAGCTACTGTATGATTATAACCTCCAACAGATATTCGCCAGTCATTATTGTCAACCTTCAAGGGCAATCCTTTATTAGAAGAACTATTATTGCCCAATTGACCATCTACATTATAGCCCCATGTCCAGAGATCACCATTGTTTTTCATGGTTAAAGTATGATAGAAACCACCATCGACAAGCGCCCAGTTATTGGCAGTCCCAATCCGGGTAGGAATGGTTTCATCGACAGTCGTCCCATTACCTAATTGGCCATCGTTATTATCGCCCCAGGCCCATAAACTCCCGTTATTTTTAATTGCTAATGTATGAGCATAGCCTGAACTTATCGATTGCCAATCTGTATCTGCACCAATTCTGGCAGGTGTATTTCTGATACTAAATCCCCCATCTCCTAATTGTCCGGAAACGTTAAATCCCCAAGACCATAAACTCCCATCATTTTTAATAGCTAAGGTATGTGCTACGCCAGCCTTAATCACTTTCCAGTCCGTTCCCGTACCAATTTGAGTAGGAATATTTTTATTAGTTAATGTAGCATCACCTAATTCGCCTTCTAGATTATAGCCCCAGGCCCATAAGCTCCCGTCATTTTTAATAGCTACCGTATAATTCCCTCCAACAGAAATTAATTTCCAATCAGTCGCATTTCCAATACGAGTAGGAATACTCTTATTGACAAATGTTCCATCTCCTAATTGTCCGAAATTATTAAGTCCCCAGGCCCATAAACTCCCATCATTTTTAATAGCTAAGGTATGATTATACCCTCCACCAACCATTTTCCAATCTGTAGCATTACCAATACGTTTAGGGCTTTTAGAATTGGCAGCACTCCCATCTCCCAATTGTCCGTAACCATTGGCTCCCCAAGTCCATAAACTACCATCAGATTTAATGGCCACACTGTGCAAATAACCAGCTGCAATAGTTTTCCAATCATTCGCATTCCCAATCCGTGCAGGAGTAGTACGTGGACTTGTAGTCCCATCTCCTAATTGGCCATAGCGATTATAACCCCATGACCAAAGTGATCCATCTTGGTGAATGGAGAGGTTGTGATAATAACCGGAAGCAATTGTCTGGGCGAAACTTGATGATAGGCTGGAAAACAAAAAGGCAATGACAATAAAATATTTTAATTTCACGACTTGATTTTTTAAAATCCTACAAATAATAATTTGTGGATAAACATTTTTAACATAGATAGAATAAATTAAAGATACAAGAACAGTACATGATAAACAAATCGGCATGCTAATAAAACTAAGCCTTGTTGTTCTATTAGCTCATTTCATCATTGAATGTATGGGTAAAAAGAAGGTTTTTTTTAGCCCCCTTTTGTACAGTTTAGCCTCAAGAAGAGGGATTTTAATGAGCATGGAGACACTTGTCATTGAATAATATTAGAAAGCGCTGCGCTAAATACTACCGTGAGTGGGACAGTGAGATATTCAGATTACTATTAAAATCATTAAGCTAATAGTTGATCAAAAAATCTTGTCCCGAAAAAATATTCGGGACAAGATTTTTATAACACTCACTTTTTAATCATTGGTAAAATAATCCTTGAAGGATATTTTGAGCTATGATGAACTTTATTTTTGGCGATAACACCTTTGCTTTCATCAAAATTATTTCCTCCAGTATTTAGGTTTCTTTCAAAACGCGGGAAATTACTACTTGAAATTTCTATTCTAATCTGATGCCCTTTAGGAAAAAAATTACTGGTTGAAAGAGCAGAAAGTTTCACTTCATACACTTTATCCTTCTCCATAAAAACCTCTTTTTCATAACCTTCTCTGTATCTTACTCGCTGTATCGTTTCATCAAGATTATAAGCTTTCCCATCTGGATAAACATCAATCAATTTTAAAGTAAAATCGGTGTCTTTCGCATCAGATGAAATATAAAGCACAGATTCAATAAATCCGCTGATTTCAACATCTTCTGTTAAAACAGGAGTGGAATACACCAATATATCTTCTCTTAATTCCATGGTTTGTTGGTCAAAAGAACCGCCTTGAATGGCATTTCCTATACAACAAACATTTCCTCCAAATGAAGGAACAGGATTCAATGGATCATAAACAAACTCATCAGCTTGATCCGTTTTTGGCGGCGACAAAACCAGGCTGCCATTTCCATTTTTTGTATTTGCTTTACCAGCACTACTTAAATAGTAAGTAGTAGCTTTTGCATCCATTGGGGGCCAAGTTTCACTCTGTTGCCATTTATTAGAGCCCATAGTATAATATTGAACTCTAGGCATCTTGCTTTTTATTCCATTTTCTTCAGATTTTAACCAGTAATCAAACCAGCTATAAGTCAAGGCATCATAATCAAGTCTGGCATCTCCCACACTTCTTTCGCCAACAATGGTATTTTCTGTAGCTCTCTTGAAAGAACAATGCAAAGTAGGTGCGATAACGAGATATTGATTATCTGCTGCTTTCGGAAACTTTGATTTATCTCTCAAAAGATTAAATAAAGCGATGTTAGGTGTTGATGCTACATCATACCAAGAAACAAACCAATAAGATGGTTTATTAAAAGGCATATTGTCATGAAAAAGACCACCTTGATACCACTTTGGATCATTAGGTTTTCTGCGAATCATATCCTCATAAATGCCTATTGGTCCATCTACATTCTTAATAATATCTTGAACTGGCAGGTGTTTAAGGGCAAGTCCCCAATCTACTTTAGGGCTTTCTGGAGCTAAATCAAAATTTCTTGAAACTCTAATTAATTCTTCTTGTGTGATATCTGCAGGAAACATTGGCCTAACACGATCATTTTGAACGCCATAAAGCCACGAGGTAAATAGCATTTGCTGAGCACCGCCTCTAAACCAGTTCCCTTGTTCGTACAAATTGCCGATTCTTCCTACCCCTGCTCCAAAACCTTGGGGAATAAGTGCAAAATGCGCTGGATGATCAAGAGATGCCACCGCCATTTGCCATTCTGCAGTGGAGGAACAACCGATGGTACCTATTTTTTTATTAGACCATTCTTGAGATGAAATCCATGTAAACGCATCATAGCCATCTGTAGTGGGGGTACCTAAGATATCCCACACGCCTTCTGAAAAAAAGCGTCCTCTTTCATTCTGTACTATATAAACATATCCCTTTTTTACCGCATCATAAGCTGCCTCGTATTGCCTAATCATTTCCTTCCCATCAATCCACTGATTGAAATTATAAGGAGTTTTTGAAAGTATAACCGGATATTTACCTGCATTTTTAGGTCTGTAAATATCTGTTGCCAGCCTGATACCATCCCTCATAGGCATCATAACTTTCTGATCTACAATGGCAATTTCCTTTAATTTTTCTAAAGTGATTGTCCCTGTTTGCCCAAATAAAGCCAAGGGCAATAAAAAAAGAATTAATAAATGTTTTTTCATGTTTTCGGTTTTGTATGTTGTGAAAAATTGGTCCGTTTTTTTTGTAAAGAGTTTCTTTTTTTAAATGTAAGATTTTTTCGAATAAAATAGTTGTTTACATCATTACCACTGTCCGTTAGAGTTTAGCGTAGCGGTCTCTACGGATTATTCAATGTCAGGAGTCTCCAGACTCCTCTTACATTCCATAAATTTCATCCAAATACGCCCCAAAATGCAAAAAGCCCCTAAAATTACGCTTAAGGGATTATTTAAAAATTTAAAATGCAAATGCTGGGAATATTTTACATAATTTTTTAAAGCAAAAAACCCCCAGAACTTTACGTTTATGGGCTTTATTGCGGACCGGACGGGAACGAACCCGTCCCCAACACAGTTGGGGATGACAGGGCGCCATTCTAACCTGATGAATCGAATAATGTGAACTCACATAGTTTATTCAAACTAGACTGAATCAATTGTTCTATCTGTATATGACTATATTTTTTCAAATGCTTTTCCCTTATTAATGCCTCCCTTTTACTTTCAAAACATTGCACATAAACCAGCTGCCAGGGCATCTTATTTCTAGTGTATGTAGATTCACCTTTATTATGCCTTTTCAGGCGAATTATTGGGTCTTCCGTAAAACCTTTATAATAACTCTGATCTATTAAAGACTTAATGATATAAACATAAAATGCCATTTTCAGATATTTAAAAATTTAAAATGCAAATACAGGGAATATTTTACATAATTTTTAAAAGCAAAAAACCCCCAGAACTTTACGTTTGGGGGCTTTATTGCGGACCGGACGGGACTCGAACCCGCGACCTCCGCCGTGACAGGGCGGCATTCTAACCAACTGAACTACCGGTCCGTTTGACTAGATTTATCTCCCCGAAGGGTTAATACTGTTTTCACAGTAAAGATAACATTTATTTCTGGTGATCCCGCTGGGATTCGAACCCAGGACCACTACATTAAAAGTGTAATGCTCTACCAGCTGAGCTACGGAATCATCCTCTTTTGATAAACATTTAACCGTTTTTCTTAAAAGTGAGGCAAATATACGGGAATAACCTATATAGTGCAAATAATAAAAATCTTAATTTTCATTATCTCCGTAACACTCTCTTTTTCAATTAATAACATTCTAAAAAAGTCGAAAAAAAAGCTCAAAAAATTAAGCAATTGAACCCTCTTTCATCTTTTCAGCGTTCTCCGCCAGCTGTAATTGATCAATAATCTCTTGAACATCTCCATTCATCACATTCGGAAGATTATAAATTGTTAAGCCAATTCTATGTTCCGTAACTCTTCCCTGAGGATAATTATAGGTACGAATCTTAGCCGAACGATCGCCAGTAGCAACCATCGTCTTACGCTTCTTAGAAGTCTCCTCCAGCATCTTAGCATGCTCCAACTCGTAAACTCTACTCCTCAATACCGCAAATGCCTTATCAAAATTCTTTAATTGTGATTTCTGATCCTGACATTGTGCCACAATTCCAGTTGGTAAGTGCGTTAAACGTACCGCTGAGTAGGTCGTATTTACCGACTGACCACCAGGTCCAGATGAACAAAATAAGTCCTTACGCACATCATTCATGCTGATCTGAACATCAAACTCATCCGCCTCAGGCAATACAACTACCGAAGCAGCTGATGTATGTACCCTACCGGCAGTCTCCGTATCTGGTACACGTTGTACACGATGCACTCCCGACTCATACTTCAACTGCCCATAAGCATCCTCACCATTCACATTAAATACAACTTCTTTATAACCACCGGCAGTCCCTTCTGTAACATCAACAACCTCCATACGCCAGCCCTTACGCTCGCAAAAACGGGTGTACATGCGGTATAAATCGCCAGCAAAAAGTGCCGCCTCATCTCCTCCAGTACCGCCTCGGATCTCCACAATGGCATTCTTCCCATCTTCTGGGTCTTGTGGTATCAACATCACACGAATCTTCTCTTCCAACTGCTCCTGCTGCGGAATAAGTTCATCAAGCTCCATCTTCGCCATCTCACGCAACTCATCATCCTTCTCATTAGCAAGCAATTCCTTATTTGCCTCAATATTGCTGATTACATTGCTGTATATCTTATACTCATCAACAATCTTGGTGAGGTCTTTATATTCCTTATTTAACTGGGCAAAACGCTTCATGTCGCTCATCGTTGCCGGATTGCTTAACTCGCGCTCCACTTCTTGCCAGCGTTCTTTAATATATTCTAGTTTCTGTAACATAAATTTGATTGAAATAGCCTCTTTTAAAGCTTATAACTATGGCTTTTTTTTGGGCATACAAAAATACGGCTTTTTTGGATAATAATGGAAGATTATACGTAATCAGGTATGAGTATCAATTAGAAGGCTCTAATTAGTTGGTAGTTGATAGTTGTCAGTTGTCAGGCTGGGTGGAGAATATTTGAGCTTGAATAGTACTTGGGTCTCATATCTCAGTTGTCCGTTGTCAGTTGTCAGTTATCAGGCTGGGTGGAGAGGGGTTTGATATTAAATAATCGACTTC
>NZ_JAFEIG010000011.1 GCF_017495225.1 Daejeonella sp.
CTTTGCCCTTAATGAACCTTAATGTCTTAATGTTAAAAAAGATAAAACCATTAAGAAATTAAGAAACATGAAGACCTTTAACACGCTTTGCCCTTAATGAACCTTAATGTCTTAATGTTAAAAAAGATAAAACCATTAAGGGATTAAGAAATTAAGAAAATTAAGACCTTTAACACGCTTTGTCCTTAATTAACCTTAATGTCTTAATGTTTAAAAAGATAAAACCATTAAGGGATTAAGATTTAATCAAAGAAATAGTTTTAAGCCTAACAATTTCATTTTCAAGGCATATAATTCTTAAATTCAGGATTATTACCAAGGATAATTTACAAAAATGCACTTTATATTGTGCAATATTTAATAAAATTTGCACATTCAGTTGTGCATTTTTTAATATTAATTGCATATTCTATTGTGCAATTAATACAAACAATCTAAAGAAATATCATGCTATTTACATTAAGAATAATGATCTAACAACAATTATATAGCTTTTTAAAGCACATCCAATTTGACACTAAAAAAAAAATCCTTCCTCCTACTCTTCGTCCTTTTCCTCCTAGGCTTCCTCATCCCACAAAGATTCACGATGCCCGTTGAAGGTGCCACAAAATCGAGCTACCATCCAGATTCTTTTTGGTTTTATCCTTGGGGGAAATCCATAACCCATAAAGGAGTAGATATTTTTGCTAAAAATGGGACAAATGTGCGTTCATCAACTAGTGGTTTGGTAATATACACCAGACAATTAAGCATGGGTGGAAATGTGGTTTTGGTTTTAGGTCCCAAATGGCGCCTACACTATTATGCTCATTTACAAGATATTAAAACATCCCAATTTTCTTGGCTCGATAAAAATGAAATCTTAAGCACGATTGGAACGAGCGGAAATGCCAAAGGAAAAGCACCTCATTTACATTATTCGATTGCAACACCTATCCCCTATTTTTGGCGTTTAGACTCCGATAAACAAGCCTGGATAAAGATATTTTATCTTAACCCGATTGTGTATTTGGAGGAATAAAAACCTGTTTAAACGCACATTAATGAAACGAGTAATCTAATAAACAAGACAAAATACAAAAAAATAAAGTTTAGATGAAGATGCATGAACTTACTCTGATTTGGCGAAAAAATTAAAAAACAAATCACGTTAATCTCAAATATTTTCAATAAAATATTCGTTAAATTTGTATATATCTAAAATAGATGCCAACAATTTTATTTATTTACGGCTGGAGATTATTCTTCTATTCAAATGAAGGTTCCGAACCAATTCATGTACATGCGGAAAAAGCTGATATGGAATGTAAATATTGGATACTAATTGAAGAAGTTGAAATTAAAGAAGAGTTTGCTTTTAATTTAACTCCAACAGCAAAAAAAGAAATAAAGAAAATTATCTATCAACATTTCGACTTAATAATTGAATCTTGGAATAATCACTTTAATTTAAAATAAAATGATTGCAACCCGTAAAATTGAAGATTTAACTTTCGATAAAAACACAATGTTTTTAAAGATAGATGGGAAAGTTTTCAGAATATCTATAGAAAGAGCATCTGTGAAATTGGTTCTTGCAAATGACGCGGAAAGAGGATTTTATAAAATTTCTCCTTCTGGTTATGGAATACATTGGCCATTAATTGATGAAGATTTATCAATAGATAGTTTAATTGAAATGGCAGAATAATTGGGATATTAAATTAGATAAAACCATTTTAATTTTAATAATCAATTTGCCCTCAAGTATTTCCAATTTAATCTTACGCTTGCCCCCTTTATAAACATTCATTAAAACAATGCGCTTATTTTAGCTCGATAAAAATGAAATCTTAGGCACGGTTGGAACGAGCGGAAATGCCAAAGGAAAAGCACCTCATTTACATTATTCGATTGCAACACCTATCCCCTATTTTTGGCGTTTAGACTCCGATAAACAAGCCTAGATAAAGATCTTTTATCTTAATCCGATTGGGTATTTGGAATAGGAAAATACCATTTACCCAAAAGATAAATATTTTCGATTTAAATATAAATTGATAAAATATTTACATTATTTCATTCTAAATCAGATAATATTATTAATTATTTATAGTTTAGCGATATAAAATATCTCACGAATTTAACCAAAGAAATCTTCTCAAATGAATGGATGAGGGTGGAAATTTGGCATTAATTTAATATTCGTGTTATCATTCATTTTAAGATTTTACATGAAACAATAAAGCAGATAAGCTTTTATTTTAATGTAGAAAACCTTTTTTAAGACCTTAAACCATATTGGAGTAAAATTTTATGAGATCACTAATTATTGCTTTTTTTCTATTGTTACCATTTAGCAATGCAGCACAAGAAAAAGAGATAATTGATGCCTATAACTTAAGATATATTGATAGCACCGAATCGTTAAGCATTCAAAAAAGGATTGAATTAGAAGCAAAAGACAGAGAAATTAAATGCATTTCCAACTGCTTTATATCCCTTACCTATCTCAGACAAAAAAAACTCTTACTTGCCAAAGAAGCCATTGAAAAGGCCAAAGAAAATATAGCTCAAATTTCCAATGAAAACTCCTTAGGGTATTATTATTACGCGCTATACCGCTATAAATATTATATAGATGAATCGGGTTATGAAGAAGATATATTAAAATCTTTAACTCATTTTGAAAAGGCCAAAAATTACACTTTTGCAGCATTAAGTGCTATTAGCATTGCGAATTCAGGAGAATTGGTCAACAAAAACTTTTTAGAAAAAGGAATTCGTTATGCAGAACTATCAAATAATAACGACTTAAAATTAGAAGCTCAAATTTGTGAATCGACTTATCTAAAAGAGCAATTTTATTCAAAGCCAAAAACTATACCCATCGATAAAGTAATTTCTTCATTTGAAAAGGCTATTCAACTTACTAAAAACCAAACCACTAACAAAATGAATGTGGCGGTGGCTTATCTCAATTATGCCAATTTTTTAGTATCTCAAAATCAAAATGAATCCCAAATAATTAACTTAACAGATACCGCCTTGGGCTATGCCGAAAAATATGGAATAGTAAGTGTGGTTAGAAATTGTTATGGTATCAAAGGACTTTTGTATCTGAATAAAAATAAGTTAGACGAGGCTGAGAAATCCTTTTTAAAAGGGATTAATTATTTAAAATCATTGCCATTTAAGGAATATTCAACGGAGAAAAAATTCTATCAAGATTTAAAGGAAATTTCGGCTAGCAAGAAGGATTTTATTTCTTATCATAAATACGATTTACTATTTCAAGAAGCAACCAATGCGAGCAATGCAAACGAAAAGGAAACGGGAATTCAAAATGCCATTGCCAAATATGATTTGAAAGCCAAAGAAGAAAAAATCACACTTTTATCGAAAAAAAATCAATTTAAAAACGGATTGATTATTGCCTCCCTCCTAGCTCTTTTTCTGGGTTTTGGAATGTTTTTTTATTACTATAAGTCGAACAAAATAAAACACATTTATTCCGAACAGAAAAAGCAAAAACTCCAAGAAGAGAAAGAACAAACGCAAAAAGAATTAATAAACAGTGTTCTTCATTTGGAAAAGAAAAACGAAATTTTAAATGAGCTCAAAAGCCAATTATTGGTACAAAATAAGGAGCAACACGCAACCATTAACAACGCTATTTTTAAAACAATTGACTCTGGTTTAGCTATTGATGATGATTTTGAGAAATTCAAAAACAATTTCAATACAATTTACCCAGACTTTTTTAATCGCTTACAAGCCAAAGCAAGTCAGTCGCTCACCCAATTAGACCTTAAATACTGCGGATTTATACTCATGAAGGTCACAAATAAAGAGATGGCAACTCAAATGAATGTTGAACCTAAGAGCATTCGAATGGCTCGTTACCGAATCAAACAAAAATTACAACTTTCTAAAGAACAAGATTTAGATGAGTTTATCCAAAGTGCTAAATAAATCCATTTTCTAGTCTTTACAATAATCTCATTTTCAATAAATTAAATGTCTTGTAGTCGCTGAATAGACTCCATTTTTTGTCCTGTAGACAACTTATAGACACCCAATTTACCTGCTTTCTACTCCATCGAAATAAATTTGCTTCATAATTTAAATACATAAATAATGAAGTTACCTTTTATTGAAATTATAGAAGCCACCACGCCAGATCCTAATCTATTGATGTGGAAATACGCAGATGAAGACCAAGAGATAAAAAATGGTGCTAAGCTAACGGTTCGTGAAACACAACATGCTATGTTCCTTAATGAGGGGCAGTTAGCTGATGTATTCGGACCAGGAATGCACACACTTTCGACAGAAAACATCCCGCTTTTAAGTCGTTTAAAGGGCTGGAAATACGGATTTGAGAGTCCTTTTAAAGCAGATATTTATTTCTTCAACACCCATCAATTTATCAATAATAAATGGGGAACTCCAGCACCTATTTTAATGAAAGACCCTGATTTTGGGCAGGTTAGAATCCGTGCTTTTGGCAGTTTCGACTTCAAAATTGCCGATGTAGCTACTTTTTTCAGGCAATATTGTGGCACCTATATTCAGCTGACACTATTTGAACTTCAAGCTCAATTAAGAGATTTTGTAGCACCAAAATTTGGCGAAGTTTTGGCAAATCAAAATTTAGCTGTTACCGATGTAGCAGGAAATATTTCAGATTTAAGTAAACGTGTAGAACCCGAGCTAAAGACATATTTCTCTCAACTAGGGATTGAGCTTACACAATTCATCATTACGAGTGTAACACTTCCAGAAGAGGTTACAGCACATTACGACAAAATGACCAATATCAATATGGTCAAAGACATGGATAAGTTTACGCAATTCAATACAGCATCGGCCATTGGTGATGGTAAAAGCGGACTTAACGATGCGGTACAACAGGGTGCTATGCTAAACATGATGATGCAGCAAATGCAACAAAATCAACCAGTTATAGCAGCTGTGGCAGAAGATATTCCTGCAAAGTTAAAGCAGCTAAAAGACTTGTTTGATGCCGGTGTTTTAGATGAGGACGAATTCAAAAGCAAAAAATCTGATTTACTAAGCAAATTATAATTTGATGGACGAAAAAAAACCACTTTCATTCATAGAGAAAATGAAGTTGAAAGCTCAGAGTCAAAAATCGTACGGAATTGACGAATCATTCGCCTTTAAAGAAGCTAAGCTGGATGCCGAAAATTGCCCCAATTGTGGTGCCGGTAGAGCCAAACAAGATGGCTTAACACATTGTGGCTATTGTGGCCATGAATTTATAGCTATCACCCTGACCGATGGCCTATTCCTAAAAAAAGAAGACAATTCACAACACTAAAATTATGTTCGGATTATTTAATAAAAAAGATGCTGATAACAATACTTCTGTTTCGGCAGAGTGGTTAGCACAAATTCATGAAAACCAACAACGTTTTTTTGATTTCTTAGACAAAATAGAAGTCCGAATGCAAGAACTCACCGATGCAGCCATTCCCGAACTGACGGAAATGCGCAATAATACGGAAGAGAGTTTCAAAATGGATTTTCATCGCATGAAGTCGGGTATAGATGGACAGATGGAGAACATTCGTAAAAAGGTATATGATGTACATGATGATAAAATTTTGGATCTGTACCATGAAATAAAACATAACTATTCGCCTAAAGATAAGGAGCGAGATCTGCTTGATACTTTCCGTACAGATTGTAGAAACCGATACAACATATTTGAAGAGAAATATCAAGTCTGCTCGAATGCAATTAATGCCACAGACTATGAAGATTATGAAATTGCGTATCAAAAAGTATTAGACGAGTATGCTGCGATTAAGGATAAATTTAATTGCAAACAATGTGGAAGCCCTATTTCTATCGAGAAAATATTCTTTATCAATGTGCATTTGAACTGTTCGGCCTGTCAAACACAAAACACCTTTGAACCTAGTACTCAGGCCCGAATGGTACAACATTTTGCACAAGACTTGGCTCAACAGCGTGCAGCTGATTTGTATGAAAAATACCAAAAAGAAGATGAAAAAGAACGTTTCCATTATCATGAAATGCACCCGCTAAAATTGAGCTTGAATTTTGAAAAAGATTCTAAAATTAAAGCTGAAGTTGAAGCCAAAATCGCTGATTTAGAAGCCAAAAGGCAAGAATCAATCAAAAACACACCTTTATTTAGAAAGGAATATTTGCATAAAAAATTTGCTGAATGGAAAAAAATTATTCCCGATTTAGCAGACCATCTCGAAACCCGATTGCAAAATGAATTGGCAAACATTGAAGAATAACACCAAAATAAATCATTAATAAATCCAAAAAACACAATTATGTTCAAAAAACTATTTGGCTCTAACACGGGCAAAGAAGAAGTAAATCAAAATGCACAAAATCAAAATTTAAACTCAGATGAGACTAATGATTTTGACAGTGAATACGAAGAAACAGAATACGACCCAGAAACGCTTCATGGAACCCATTACGATGTAGATGATTTCGAAGAAGAAGTTGAACGTTTGGCACAAGCTTGGATTGAACAAGAAGACATTACGAGCCAAAGCGAGATCAACAATGTGTTTTTCAACTACCGTAGAGATGTATATATGGCTTGGAATCAGTGCGATTCAGATCAATATATTCGCTTCGACCAACGCAATTCAATGGCACATCATGGGATAGCAAGTATGGGAAATACGGTTGAGGATGAGAGCAACCCACTTTTAGCGCCAGTTCACGGAATTGCATTGAGAGATTACGCAGCTATTTGTGCCAAATTAGGTTCGGGTGTAGCAGAAGATGAAATCTACAAAGCCTTCGGAATTGATGCCACCATTTGGGGTGAATTAAACACCATTTGGCCTGCAAGAATGGCAGAAGACACTACTTTTAGCGTTTCCGTTTTGTTTGGTCAATATTTTGGTGAAGCTGATCAACACCCAAAACTTCAAGGAATTAAAACTAATTTATCTGAAGAAGGTGAAGCCAATTTAGAACGATTGAAAAACGACCCCTATTTCTACTATGAACTTACAGGTGCACGCCAGGCGGCTTACGAATATGGTATGGACGGCGCACAGTGGATTTTGGATAATTTTGGAATCGGTTTAGGTGATTTTCAATCCGTAGCCATGAAATATATGGAATTACAAAACCAGAATTTCGATTCTAATGTAGTACTTCATTACCACGAATACCAAGATGAAAAACAAGCTGAATACGCCGAAAAATTCGCAGCCGAACAAGGTGGAAATGTGGCTGATGATGTAGAGTTTTAATAATTAAAGCCTTCAAAAAAGGCTAGAATTTATATTTAATCTCCCATTTGAATAGATAAAAGCACTGCTTTTTATTGATTTCATTTGGGAGATTCTTTGCTTAAATCCATAAAGCAGGCTGAAATAAGCAACATCATTGCTTAAAATAAAAACATTAATTAATCTCAATGCTAATCAAATTTAGCAACTCATAATTTGATACCAAAGCCCAGGTACAAGCCCGATAAATAGCATGTTTAATCGCGAAAAAATCAAACTCTACAAAAAGGAATACTGAATAATAGAAAGACAAGAACAAAACACAATCAAATACAGCATTTTTGCATATTTTTACGCTTAATCCCCAAAAATTAAGCCACATTAATGGAAAAATATTTCTACAAAATAGTAGATAACATAGACTTCGTTTGGAAAGTTGAAAGCATCATAAACGATCCTTACAAACAAAATGAAATAGATTTTGGGCTTTATGCATGCAATAAGCGTCTATTTAACCCCTATATTTTTAATAGTCTTGAGGATTTTGAAAAACATGAGCTATTAACAAGCTACAAAGAAATAAAATCCGACCAAATCAATGACGATAAATGTTATTTTGACAAGAGCATCGGACTATTACATAAAGACGATTATTGGCATAATCTCTACGCCTTAAGACAAGTAAATTGTTTGGATGAAATGGCTCCAATTGTATTTGGTAATAGTACTGATCAAGAGGACTTTATCACAGAAAAAGATAGAGAATTATATTTGAAATTAATGTCTTGCGGTCAAGATACTGGCCAAAAAATTTACCAGACTGCCCACAACTATTTTAAATCTCTATGGGAATTTGATGAGTTTTTTGCTAAAACAAAGCTAGATACCCTCGAAAAATTTCTTCCCACACTAGAACTCCAAGCTATTTATTTGAAGTATGAAGAAGATGAAAATACCGAAATTGCTACGGTAGTTTTTAGACCTTCATGGGATCTTGAACATGGATTGGCTATTCTACTTAAGCTCAACACGATGGAAGTAACATTATACGAGGACTAAGAAATTTTACAACAGACAAAAATTAATAAAGGAATTGAACGTTTATTAAATTTGGATAATTTATTTTTAGCATGTCCAATAAAATAATTTATGCATCAAAAATTTATCTTTATAATAAAAATTAGATTTTAACATCAAAAATAGAGTGGACAAACAAATTCAAAATAATTACGAAAAACTTAAGCTTTCTTTATTCTTTTTACCATTTATTCTGTTAAGTTTTATTGCATTTATTCTTTTTAAACAAAGCGCACTAAATACTGATTCGTATATACAGGTTCAAAAAGAATGGTTTTATTACTTAAATAATAAATTATCTGCTTTTCCGCTAACAGAATATAATCTCACACAATTCGGTGATGCACTCATCGCGCTATCATTTTTAGCAATTTTTATTGTAAAGGCTCCAAAAATTTGGGAATCATTAATCAGTGCAACCATAATTTCTGGAATACTTTCAAAGGTTTTAAAAACAATTTTTTCGGTACCCAGACCTGCAGCTATTTTAGATCATCATACTTTTGTTATCATTGGGAAACCACTTCTAGGTCAGACAAATAGTTTGCCTTCCGGACATTCCATTACTGTTTTTACAGTACTCACAGTAATCATGTTTAGTTTTATTCCTAAAAAAGCCATTATCAAAGTCTTTTGGTATTTATCTATCATTTTTATCGGAATAATATTGGCAAGTACAAGAATAGGGATTGGAGCACATTTCCCATTAGATGTTTTAATAGGTTGTATTATAGGTTATATTTCAGGTATTTCGGGTATTTTTATTAACCTTAAATACCCAATCTGGACATGGATAAATAACAAAAAATTCTACCCTATTTTCATTTTATTATTTGCAATTGCAATGGCTTTTATTGTAACTAAAATTAGGATTGAAAATCTAATCATCTATTATTTATCATTCATTAGCTTGGCTGTTTCATCATATATCATCATTAAAGATTATGTTAAAAAGTAACTTGAAATTAACTCATTTTGTTCTATTAGTAAGTTTGGTTAATTTCTTATTCTTTCATTATCCATTTTTCAATTATGTTGTTAATAATATTGATTATAAGAGCTTTAATGGCATATTAATCATTATTAGCTTAATAATATTAATGCTCATCTTAAATGCTTTTGTCTTTTTTCTGATCTTTCAGTTGTCGAGCAGGTTGGGGAAAGTTTTATTGACCGTATTTTTTACAATAAATGCCATTGCGGTGTATTTTATAAATACCTATGGAGTAATTATTGACGAAAGCATGATAGGTAATGTGCTCAATACCAATTATGAGGAGTCGAGTAACTTTTTTTCAATAAAACTACTTCTTTATATCCTTTTAGGGATATTATTGAGTACTTATGTTATAAAAGCCAAGATAAATAAAATGCCTTTAAAGCGGTTTTTAAGCATCTCGGGACTAAGCTTAGCATTCATAGTGGTTTTGGTATTTGCGAATGCAAGTAATTGGCTCTGGATTGATAAAAATTCAAAACAATTAGGCGGCTTGGCCATGCCTTGGTCCTACTCTGTAAATCTTTCGCGATTTTATATTCATCAAAGTGATGCAAATAAAAAAGAGATTTTATTACCTGATGCTAAAATCAAAGACAATAAAAAATCTGTTGTTGTGCTCGTTATTGGAGAATCAGCAAGAAAGCAAAATTTTTCATTGTATGGCTATTCTAAAAATACCAATCCGCTATTATCTAAAACATCAAATTTATTTCATTTCGACGCCACTAGTTGTGCCACCTACACCACCGCAGGCCTTAAATGTATATTAGAACATACCAGTAGCAATGAATTGTATGAAATCTTACCTAATTACTTGTATAGAAATAATGTGGAGGTTGTTTGGAGGACTACCAATTGGGGAGAACCTCCAATACACATAAAAAACTATCAAACTAAAAACGATTTAATGCCAGATTGCAAAGGTGATGATTGTAAATACGATGAGGTACTTTTATCTGGACTAAAAGAGCAAATTTTATCAAGTGATAAAGATAAAATCTTAATCGTATTGCACACAAGTACGAGCCATGGACCAAGCTATAGTAAGAAATATCCACCTCAGTTTGAAACTTTTAAGCCTGTGTGCAATAGTGTTGAACTGGGGAATTGTTCGCAAGAAGAACTAATTAATGCCTACGATAATACCATTATTTACACCGATTATATCTTAAATGGTGTGATTCAAAATCTCAAAGAACTGAAAGAGTTTAATAGCACCATGATTTTTGTTTCAGATCATGGAGAATCCTTAGGAGAGAAAAATTTATACATGCACGGTATTCCGATGAGCTTTGCTCCAAAAGAACAGTATGAAATACCATTTATTGTTTGGATGTCTGATAATTCTAGAAAACTAAAAACAAAGCAAACACTATCTCAAAACCATGTATTTCATAGTGTATTATCTTTCTTAGCCATTGAAAGTCCTATTTACAAGGAGGAAATGAATATTTTTAAATGATTGTATGGTATTTAAAAAATTAGCATCATTAGCATTTAATACATCATTATATTTCGCAAAGGTTCCATGTCCTGAAGTAAAATCCAAAGATTAAAATCGTCGATTAAGCTGAAAATAATAAGCGCAGATATAGATCTCACTACTGAATTATAATTTTAAAAAAGGCCTAAAACCTCATTTAAGCCAAGGGAAAGCCTTCTTCAATTAAAAATATATCTTTAAAGACAATAAAAAATAGTAAATTTGCATTTTTATGGGATTTATTTAAAAAACATCTACTATTTAGATAAAATATATCTAAAATGGTAATGCATACATTCTTAGTATTTTATTATTGTTCAAAAATGACCAGATTTTCATATCTAATTTTACTTTCAATACTTTTCTCCTTCCAAGCCTTTTCACAAACCGACACCGTAAAAAGTACTAAGCAAAGCCCAACAACTAAAAAGTGGTATGATAGCTTTTCAATCAGAGGCTATGCCCAATTAAGATATAACAGACTTTTTGAAACAAACCCTAATTTAAATTGCGAACAATGTGACCGGTCTTGGGGCGACAATGGTGGATTTTTTCTCAGACGGACACGAATTATTTTCTCAGGACAAATTAACAAAAATATATATTTCTACATTCAGCCAGACTTTGCCAGCAGCGCTTCTACCGATAGACTTCATTTCGGACAATTAAGAGATGCTTATTTTGACGTGGGTATAGATCAAGATAACGAATTTAGAATTAGAATTGGCCAAAGCAAAGTCCCTTATGGTTTTGAAAATATGCAGTCGAGCCAGAACAGATTACCCCTCGACAGAAATGACGCATTAAATAGTGCGGTTTCTAATGAAAGAGATATTGGTGCCTTCTTTTATTGGGCGCCCAAAGAAAAACGACAACTCTACGCAAGTTTGATTAATGACGGATTAAAAGGAAGCGGTGATTACGGTGTTTTTGCTTTCGGTGCTTATAATGGGCAAACAGCAAACAACCCTGAGTTAAATAATCAACTTCATATTGTTAGCCGTTTTACCTATCCTTTTGAAGTTAAAAACCAAATTATTGAAATGGGTGTACAAGCCTATACAGGAAAATATGTAATCCCTAAAGCAAATTTAAGTCCCGGTGTAAAAACAAATGCCGACCTAAATTATTTAGATCAAAGAGTTGCTGGTACCTTCGTTTTATATCCAAAACCTTTTGGAATTCAAGCAGAATACACTTTAGGTAAAGGACCAGAATTTAACAAAGCGACAGATGCAATAGAAGTAACACCTTTAAAAGGTGGATATGTAACCTTAAGTTATCTCGCAAAACTCAACAAACAAATACTCATCCCCTTTATTAGATATCAATATTATGAAGGTGGTAAAAAGCATGAAAAAGATGCGCGTAGCTATAATGTAGATGATTTTGAGATTGGCGCTGAATGGCAAATGAATAAAAACTTTGAATTAGTGCTTAATTATACTTCATCAGAAAGAAGATTTGAGGATTTTGTCAAAAGAAACAATTTCCAGACTGGGAGACTCTTAAGAATACAAGCTCAAGTTAATTTTTAGGAAGAATTAATACCCTTGGTAGTAAATAACTGCCATATTTAACCTTATTTAAAAAAATAATCATTAATTAGATTATATAAATCATTCATGCCCAAATCTTAAGGCATGCAAATGATTTAGCAATCATAAAATCTAATCTTCTCTCCTCATCATTTTATTTTACTAAGTAATCAAAAGGTAAAATTAAAATCACAAGCAGTTTTAACGCTGTGTATTTGATAAATTCGTTGCTAACAGAATAGCATTGCCAAAAACAAAATGGCATCGTTTTATTCCCATAAATTTTATCAAAATCCATCGTGCAAAATAGCGTAAAGCAAGAAATAGCAATTGTTTGGTTCAAAAGAGATTTACGCTTTACCGACCATGAGCCACTTTTTTACGCCCAAAAGCAAAATCTTCCCATTTTACTGATCTACTGCTTTGAGCCCTCTATCATGAATTTTGCCGATAGCGATGTACGACATTGGCGCTTCGTACATCAGTCTATTCAGGAAATGCAAACAAAACTAGCTGATTTAAACACCCAAATCGCTGTATTTCATAATGAGTCGACGCTAGTATTTGAAGAAATCCAGAAACACTATAGCATCAAAAAAATCTATTCTCATCAAGAAATTGGCAATAAAATTACTTTTGATCGAGATCTTGCCATGAAAGATTTTTGTTTAAAGAACAATATCCAATGGACTGAATACCAGCATAATGGGGTTGTACGGAAATTAAAATCTAGGAAGGATTGGGAGCGATTGTGGAAGCAAAAAATGGAAGAATCTCCAAAATTAATTGATGAAGGCAACTGGAATTTCCTAAACTTTGATTTAAATCTATACCAATCGCTCAAAGGGCCAGCATTGAATCCCGAAATAACCACTGAAAACAAATCCTTTCAAATGGGTGGCGAAAGCATGGCTTGGCGTTATTTACAAAGCTTCTTAAAGGATCGATACGTAAACTATTCGAAACATATTTCCAAGCCCGCATTGAGTCGTAAAAGTTGTAGCAGAATCTCCCCTTACCTCAGTTATGGTAATTTGAGCATGCGCATGGTCTATCAATTTACTGTTCAGCATTATCAAAAATCGGAGAATAAAAGAGCGCTTTCTAACTTCATTTCACGACTGCATTGGCATTGTCACTTTATGCAAAAGTTTGAAGATGAGTGCAGTATGGAGTTCGAAAATGTAAATAAGGCTTATAATGTGATGTTGAAGCCTAAAAACGAGTCATATATTTTGGCTTGGCAGAATGGCAAAACTGGAGTCCCAATTGTGGATGCTTGCATGCGCTGTTTAGTCGCAACAGGTTATATCAATTTCAGAATGCGTGCCATGGTGGTCTCCTTTTTTGTGTTTAATTTATGGCAAGATTGGCGCGAATTACATTTCCTTGCTCGTCAATTTCTAGATTATGAACCGGGAATTCATTATCCTCAATTACAAATGCAATCCGGCGTGACCGGTATCAATACCATCCGAATTTATAATCCCATAAAAAACTCACAAGAGCATGACGAGGAAGGAGTTTTTATTAAAACATGGATTCCAGAATTAAAAAATGTGCCTCCTGCCATCATCCACGAGCCCTGGAAAATGAGTCTGATAGAACAAAATCTCTATGGAGTACTAATTGATCAAGATTATCCCAAGCCCATTGTAGATATTGAAACTAGTCGCAAAGCCGCAAGCGATTTAGTCTGGAGCTTCCGCAAAACAAATGAGGTAAAAGTGGAAGGCAAAAGAATTTTGAAAAAACATGTGAATAATGAAGGTAGAAGACCATCAAAAAAGGTATAAAACTATTGAATAGAGATAATTCATACACAAATTACACGCATAAATATTATATTTAATTACGTATCACAATTTCAATTCACATCCCTTTTAACTATTATCGAAGGCTATTATTTATTCAAATACTCCCCTGCTGTTAAAACCGGTATAGTTGAACTTTTAAAATCTTTTTTATTCCTAGTGATGATAATATCTGCTTGATTATCCATTGCAATATAATATTGGAGTCCGTCTTCAAAATCAGAAAAATCAGATACCAATGCTAATTCAATGGCCTTATCATCTAAGGGAAGAATTTTTACCAAGACTTTAAATTTCGCCAAATACTTTTTCGCATCTACATATTTATAATGTTTAACTATAGAATAATAGGCATTTGCGAAAGTTAAGGAAGATATAAGTACCTGAATTTCATCCCTATCCGCTCGTGTAAATAAGGCCTGTGCATCTTTATAATAAGGCTCACGCTTTGCTAAAAGATCAATTACAATATTGGTATCGACAAAAACTTGCTCCATTATGAATATTTTTTATCGATATAATTTCTATAATCCTCTCTTTCATCATAATCACTAGGTATGATGCCTGTTAAACTTTCAACTAAAGGACTAATAGTATCTCTATTGTTTGACTCATGAGTTAATGAGTTTAGATAATTTTCTATTAGTTTAGATAAACTCACCTGGTGACTTCTAGCATAGCTTTTGGCCTCCGCTATTATTTCCTTATCCAAACTTAAAGTCAGTTTCGTATTCATAATAATAAATATACGTATAAAAATATAAAATAGTTACGTATAAATAAAATTTGAGAATAGAATTCTACCATGCCTCAGTATTATGATATTTTAAGTCTATAGCTCCTAATAGGTTTGCAATTAAATTAGCATTCACACAAATAAAATAGCGTAATTTGAAATAAACAATTCATTAAATCCATGAAAGTAAAATCCATTTATGTAAACCTTCCAGTCAAAAACCTTGAAAAGACGAGGGAATTTTGGACTAAGCTAGGTTTTTCCTTTAATGAGCAGTTTTCGGATGATAAAGCATTGTGTTTGGTATTAAATGAGGGACTTATTTACTCCATGTTAATTAGCCATGAGTTTTTTAGCACCTTCACCAACCGAGCCATCGCTGATGGTTCAACAACACAAGTTTTAGTGGCAATTGAAGTAGATAGCCGCGAATTAGTTGATCAAATTGTGGAAAATGCCTTAGAAAATGGGGCTAGTCGCTATAAAGAAAGCGCCGACCATGGTTGGATGTATTATGATAGTTTCGCAGATATAGACGGACATCAATGGGAAATAATGTTTACCGATCCGAGTCAAATAGCACAATAGTTTAAAAATACTCTTTAAATGAATCCACGAGTTGATCAATATCTTATTGATGGTTGTATGCGTTGCAAATATGGTGCAACGCCAAAATGTAAAGTCAATACTTGGCAAACTGAACTGAAAATACTCAGAGAAATTGCCCTTGAATCGGGATTAATTGAAGAAATCAAGTGGGGAGTACCGGTTTATACTCATCATGGTAAAAATATCATTAGTGTAAACGCTTTAAAAGAGTCGGCAAATATGACTTTTTTCAAAGGTGCTTTATTAAGTGATCAACATAAAATCCTACAACAACAAGGCAATATTCAGTCGGGAAGAATTGCAAAATTTACCAATCCGGAACAAATTGAAAAATTGATTGATGTCTTAATTTCTTACATAGATGAAGCTATAGAAATTGAAAAAAGTGGAAAAAAGGTGCCAATTCTTAAAAACCCTGAGCCAACTCCTATCGAGTTATTGCAGGCCTTCGAGGAAGATCAAACATTCAAAAAAGCATTTTATTCACTTAGTCCCGGTCGCCAAAGAGGCTATACCCTTCATTTTTTACAAGCTAAACAATCGGTCACTCGGATTGCCCGAATTGAAAAATATAGAGCCCAAATATTGAATGGTATCGGCTTGAATGATCGTTAAAATAAAGAAAAATATACATGCAATTAGATAAAAGAGTTGTTATTATTGGCGGCGGACTAAGTGGTTTAACTTTGGCCTATTTATTAAAACAAAATGGCTTACAAGCTCTAATTTTAGAGGCATCTTCTCGCTTGGGAGGAAGAATTCAGACCATTAAAGGAAAAAATGAAACACCTTTAGAGCTCGGAGCAACTTGGTTTTCGGATATACACCCCAATTTATTGTCGCTCATTGATGAATTGGAACTTATCAAGTATCCGCAATTTTCGAAAGGGATCTCATTTTTTAAAACCAAATCTTTCGAGCCAGCACAGCAGTTTTTTGTCCCGGAAGCTGAATTACCATCCTACCGTTTAGCAGGCGGCACACAAACACTAATTGATAGCTTGAGCGCTAAGCTAAACTCAGAAAATATCCAGCTCAACACAAAAGTTAAGGCAATCAAAGAATTAGACCATGAAGTTTTAATTGAAACTACTAACGGAAAAGAGTTTCAAGCCGATAAAGTAATTGTTTGTATTCCTCCACAACTAGCCCTTAGTAGCATTCAATATTTCCCGGAATTAGGTACGGATGTCAATGCTATTTTTTCAAATGTTCAAACCTGGATGTCGGGCTCCATCAAATTTGTATTAGAATATGATGAAGCCTTCTGGCGAAAAAATGGCCAATCGGGAATGCTATACAGCCATACCGGCATCATTAGCGAAATGTATGACCACACTAATATTGAAGGCAATAAATTTGGTTTTACTGGCTTTTTAAGTGGTGCAGCAGCAAACTATAGCCAAGAACTACGAAAAGAATTGCTTTTACAACAATTGCATGAATTGTTTGGCGAAAAAATCATGAAGCCTCTATCCTATTTCGATAAAATATGGAACGACGAATATATTTCTGGAGCGAATCAAATTATACAAAGACCGCATCAAAATAACGGACATAAAGTACTACAGGATAGTTATTTAAGTGGCAAACTATACTTTTCTGCGACAGAAACGTCTAGCATTTATCCTGGATATATGGAGGGTGCAGTTTGTGCAGCGAAGAGGGTGCTGAGGGATTTGAAGGGTTAGATATAATCTGGTTACTTTTTTAAGATAAATCGAAAAAAAAATTGAAAATAGTAACTTATAAGTTACTTTTGTTTTATGGTTGCTAAGGTTCGTGAAATCGTTGAATTTGAAAATCACTTTTTGAATTTTTAAAGAAACAATCTTTAAAAGTTCAAAATAAGATTTTTAAGATTATTGAGGTAATTGAAACATTAGAACGCGTTCCTAGCAATTACCTAAAAGCGATTAAAGGAACGGATGGACTCTTTGAAGCGAGGATTCAAATAGGCACAGATATTTGGCGAGTTTTTTGCTTTTTCGATCAGGGAAGACTAGTAATACTTTTGAACGGATTTACAAAAAAACACAAAAGACTCCTCAAAATGAAATTGATAAAGCATTACACCTAATGAATAAATATTATAAAAATAAAAACTGACATGAGCACAAGAACTTGGAAAGAAATCAAAGATGAAGTTTACGGTAACCATGGGACACAACGTCGTGATCAGTTAGAACGCGAATTTGAATCATTTAAAATTGGAATTCTCCTGAAAAAAGCTCGGGAAGAAAAACATTTAACACAAGAACAATTAGCCATTTTGGTTGATAAAAAAAGAACCTATATCTCTAGAGTTGAAAACGATGGGAGTAATATGACTTTAAAAACATTATTTGAAATTGTAGAAAAAGGACTAGGTGGAAAGGTTAATATTTCAATTGAAATTTAACAATAAAACCAAATGCCCGATTTAGCGCAATGTTACTCCACTGTCCGGATAGTTAAGCGCCAGCGCTCTACGGATTACCCAATATTGGGAGTCTCATGCTAGTGCACTGGAAAGTCAATGGATTATTGCTATTTTAAGATTTGCTTTTCCTAGCATGAGATTTCTCCATGCCAGATATTAACAGGTAACAGAGCGACATGAGAGGCATGTTCGAAATGACGGGTAGATTGAATGTAAATCCTAAATATTATTCAATGATTAATTCTTTGATTAGTTTTAATTCAAAAGAATTAATATAAAATATTTAGCTTTTATGTTTGTTTTTTTTTAAGTTTAGGTTTATAACTTTAATTTAAAGCAAATATCATGAACAACTCAAATTTCAAAGGCATATTATTGACTAATTATTCTTTTATTAATTATTCATTAGTTTTTGCTTTTATAGCGATATTTTTTTTCACGGAGAGAGAATCAGGATTTAGAGATACTGCATCAAATGTTATTCTAATATTAATGGTTTCTCTCTTAACCATAAAAATAGTAGGGACACACGGCCGTGTGTCTCTACTAAGGAATAGGGATGAAAATAGTTTAAAAATTATCTCCAGCATAATTATTAGAGTCTTATTGATTTTAGCAATATTGCTAGCCGTTTATTTTTTCTCGTAGAGACACACGGCCGTGTGTCTCCTACGTATTATCAAATATCGTAGAGACACACGGCCGTGTGTCTCCTACGTATTATCAAATATTTTTGGAGACACACGGCCGTGTGTCTACGGATTATCAAATATTTTTAGAGACACACGACCGTGTGTCTCTACGGATTATCAAATATTTTTAGAGACACACGACCGTGTGTCTCTGCGGATTATCAAATATTTTTAGAGACACACGACCGTGTGTCTCTACGGATCACCAAATAATATAAATTGACATCAAGTCAACCATCTAACCTATAAAATAGATTAATTTAGTCCTTTATAATTTTGATCTACAATTGTTATAAAGTCCAATGAAAAACGTTAAACTCATTTTCCCGCATCAATTATTTCAGTTTAACCCACTTTTTCAATTAGAAGGTCCCATTTATTTGGTAGAAGAGTTTTTATTCTTCAAACAATACAATTTCCACAAGCAAAAAATTACGTTTCATAGGGCCAGCATGAAGTTTTATCAAAAATTCATGTTGGACAAGGGTTTTTCTATAAACTATATCCAATCAACTGATAATGAATCGGATATAAGGCTCCTAATCCCAAAATTACATGCCTCTGGCGTGGTTACGATAAGCATAATCGACCCATGCGACAATTGGCTATTAAAGCGCATAAAAACCGCTTGCCAAGCCCTAAACATTCAAGTCAATGTCTTGGATTCGCCAATGTTTTTAAATAGCAATGAGGATTTAGAGGCCTTTTTTAAGCCTACAAAAAAGAAATTCTTCCAGACAGAATTTTATAAGCAAGAACGCATCCGCAGGAATATTTTAATTGATCAGCATGGTGGTCCGGAAGGTGGGCAATGGACCTTCGACGTCGATAACAGAAAGAAATATCCCAAAAACAAAGCAATTATTCCTGTTGAATTCCCAAACATCGATGAATTTACTAAAGAGGCATATCATTATGTAAATGAGCACTTTAGCAAGAATATTGGCGAACTGAGCGATTATTTTATCTATCCTATAGGTTTTGAAGCAAGCGAAAAATGGCTTCAACAATTTCTTGAAAAAAGAATGTCCGAATTTGGAGATTATGAGGATGCCATTTTACGACACGAAATCATCATTAACCATAGTGTGATAAGTCCCATGCTAAATATAGGCCTCCTCACCCCTAACCAAATTATCACCCAATTAATAGATTATAGCAGAAAAAACAGCCTCCCAATCAATTCGGTAGAGGGCTTTATCAGGCAAGTAATTGGCTGGCGCGAATTTATTCGTGGCGTTTATATCAGCAAGGGAACAGAAGAAAGGACTAAAAATTATTGGTCTTTTGACAAGAAAATTCCAGCTAGTTTTTATGATGGCACTACAGGAATTTTACCGATTGATGATACCATTAAAAAAGTCCTGAAAACGGGTTATTGTCATCATATTGAGCGACTTATGATATTGGGAAATTTCATGTTGCTTTGTGAATTTGATCCGGATGAAGTCTATCGTTGGTTCATGGAATTATTTATCGATGCATACGATTGGGTGATGGTTCCAAATGTGTATGGGATGAGTCAGTTTGCAGATGGCGGACTCATGTCGTCGAAGCCATACGTGAGTGGAAGTAATTACTTAATGAAAATGAGTGATTATCCCAAGGGCGAATGGCAAGAGATTTGGGATGCCCTTTTTTGGCGCTTTTTGGATAAACAACGTGTATTTTTCTTGAAAAACCCAAGGCTAAGTATGCTGGTCAGAACTTTCGATAAATGGGACGAAAGCAAGAAGGCAATGATGCATGAAAAGGCAGATAAATACCTCGACCAACTCTAAAAAAGGTCAAAAGAGCCTAAAAAAGGAATTGATTAAGTCCAAAATATGTCATTTAAGTGTCATTTACTGCTCCTCTAATTAAAAAAAATAGCTAAAAACAGCTTCTAGAAGAAAATTAACTGGTGTAAAAACTCAAATTTTATACCTATTGTTATTTCTGTTTTATTCTAGGTTAATAATTTCATGTTCAAACACTTAATTAATAAATCTATAGCTAAAATATAGATTAGAATAAACAAAAAATGATAGATATTTCTATTTAAGCTGTAAAAATATGCCTTGTTTGATCATTTAGAATGATTTTGAAAAAATATGATAAGAAAGAAATAATAATAATTTTGAAGAATAAAATATAAATAAATGAATAAGAAAATTTCAATTTTAGGATTATTTATTGCTTTTTCAGCAATATTATTAAACTCATGTAAAAAGAATGATAGTGACACAGTAAATTATGAGGAGAGTGTAGTGGTAGCTAATCGAGGAGCTGGCAGCATTAGCTTCATCGATCCAAATTCAAACATGGTTACCAGAACCCTATCAATTGCGGGTTCAGAACCAATGTATGTTGTTTATGTTGCAGCTAATGATAGACTTTATGTTGGGGATAGAGCTGGCAAAAAAGTTCATATCGTTAATCCGAATTCAAAAGTGGTTGAAAGTGCTATCACGGTGGGGAACGGTGTTTTTCATATGTGGGCAGACGGACAAGGGAAGCAATTATGGGTAAACAATGATGTAGACAATACAATTTCTGTAATTGACCTAAAAACAAATACGGTTACAAATACGATTAAATTAGACATGAAACCACATGATGTATTTTTAACTAAAGATGGAACAAAGGCCTATGTGTCTATCTTAAACTCAGTTGCAACTTCGCCTGATAAAATTTATATGTACTCTACGTCAAACTTTACCAAAACAGCTGAGGTAAATGTTGGAAAAGATCCACATTTGTACCATTTATCAAATTCAAACAAATTATTTGTGCCTTGTCAATCAGGCCAAGTTTATACATTAAATGGAGATAATTTAAGTGTAAGCTCTAATAATGCATTCGTAGGAGCACATGGTATATTTCCTGCACCTAATCAAAACACTGTTTTTGTAACTAATATTTCAGGAGCACAGCTTTATTCGATCAATGCAAGTACTAACGCACAAAACGGTAATGCATTGGCTTCAATAAGTGCAACTCCACATAATTTAGTAGTTAATGAAGCAGGTAATAAATTATTTGTTACACATTCTGGTGCAACAGCTTCTACAGTTTCAACTTATACGGTAAATGGAACTACCTTAAGTGCTGGTTCGAGTATAGCTACGGCGACTAATCCATTTGGGATTGCTTATTACAAGAGAAAAATATAAGTTATCAAATCATGGTTTTTTCCATGTAGCAATTATTGTTAATTATCAAGAATACGACCTATAAGCAAATTTATAGGTCGTATTTGTTTTTGGTTTTTGAGATTTTTCAAAAAAACAAACCTCGATCCTTTTCCTTAGTAAAAAGTGCCTCCATTGCTCCCATTGTAGTTCACCATTTTTTAACCATTTTACCATATAAATTTCCATCTTTGTATCATGGAAAAGTACTTCAAAGTGATGATGGATGGCTATACTGGTTATGCAAATTACTTTATCAATGAAATTCTGAATCCGAGCTGGCATAATTATTTTTATTGGCTGCTTGGGGCTTCCATACTTATTTATTTGGCTGAAATTGCCTTTCCATGGCGTAAAAACCAGTCCCTGATACGAGAACATTTTTGGCTCGATATTTTTTACCTTTTTTGGAACTACTTTCTATTCTCGCTCATTGCCTATAATGCCCTTTCGATGGTAGCAGTGGAGGCTTTTAATGATTTTATTGGCTTATTCGGAATTAGCAATTTAGTTGCAATTCAAGTCGGGAGCCTACCTGGATGGTCACAATTATTACTGATTTTTTTGTTACGTGATTTCATGCAATGGAATATCCATCGACTTTACCATCATGTGGGTTGGATGTGGGAATTCCATAAAGTACATCACAGCACTAAAGAGATGGGTTTTGCTGCCCTCCTACGCTACCACTGGATGGAAAATATCCTCTACCGAACACTAGAATACATTCCCCTAGCCATGATTGGATTCGGCATTAGTGATTTTTTCATTGTTCATATTTTTACGCTTGTAGCGGGTCAAATTGGTCACGCTAACCTAAATATCCCTTTAGGAAAGTTAAAATACATCTTCAACGGGCCACAGATGCACCTCTGGCATCATGCTAAGGAACTTCCTGAGAGTCACCCAAACGGCTTTAACTATGGCATAACACTCAGTGTTTGGGATTATATTTTTGGCACATATTATTGGCCATCAAACGACGAAAACCTGCCTTTAGGCCTTCCTGATGAAGAAAAATTTCCTGAAGATTTTGTGGGGCAAAATATAGAACCTTTTAGAAGAATTTTTAAGAGTAAATAGGGAATCTTTTTTGTACAACGCCTTCAATATTTTTGCCTCTATAGAACAATAATTAATTTTAATTATATATTTGTTCGCCTACGAAAAACATTCAAAATAATATTTGGTAAAATTTATTGAAGCGCAAGGAACTCAATCCAAGGCTATGTATTTACATAGATTAAGCTGTTTTCACTTGATGTAAAATTATTTATTAAAATTTTTAGGATGGATTTAAAAGAGAATACCCCAAATAGCAATCTCCCCAATTTACTCATTAAGACAATTCTGATACTATTATTCATTTATGGAGCCGCATACGCTCTTGGAGCCTTTGTTGCTCATTATGAAAATGTTCAGGATGAAAAAAAGAAAGAGTTAAATAATTAATAGACTTTAGAATATATATCAATAATTACCAAAATGGTAATAAAATACATAAAATGAAAAAAATACTACTTGCACTTCTCATCTCACATTCAATTATTTCTTGTAAAGGACAAAACAAAACTGAAAATCAGCAAACATCAGCAGCAGAAAAAACAAACTCTGCAACGGAAGGTGCCACGTTTAATGATGATAGTGGATGCGACAAGCTTTCAAACTTATATGAAGCAATCCCACATTTAGGCAGCTACAAAGATTTAGTTTTTTGGCAAGTTAGTTGCTTCGAAAATGAGGATCATAAATTTCTTGAGGTAGTTTATGGAAGCAGAAATTCATCTGAAGATTTAAAAATTAAATTTTATGATATTTCTGGTAAAAAGCCAACTGAAAACAATGCAATTTCCCAAGGAAAGGCGAATTTTAGCACCATAAATTATCCTAAAGAAGTATTTCATTGCTATCCAAGTAAAATTAACCGCTTTGATAATGCAACAATTAATTTAAAGGGAATTAAATCTGAAAGTAATGATGTTGTTTATACAGCAACCTACAAAGATAAAATCATGATTTCTGCATTGATTAGAGTTAAAAGTATAAAAGATGTAAATGATGTAGATAATTTCATGAAAGAATATTTAGAAAAAATTAATTTAGATAAGATTATTAGTAATCCATAATTATCATTTAATTTCATTCTGAGACTATTTATAATTCTATAGCATAATTTATACTAATAAATTAAAATCACTAAAAACCTTTTCATAATACCATTGTTATACCCCTAAGATAATCCCAAAAGCATTTAACAGCTTCAAATTAAAATGTTAATGCCTATTTTCTTGTTGATTCAACAAAAACGAATCAGATTGTATAATAAATAGCTATAAAAATGAAAAGTAAATTACTCTGCCAAAGTTGCAGTATGCCACTTGAAATTGATCATGTAAAAGGGACTGAAAAAGACGGATCGAGAAGTAATGAATACTGTATTTATTGCTATGAAAATGGCCTTTTCAAGGACCCAAGCTTAAGTCTAGCAAAAATGCTTGATATCGTAGAAACGCAAATGGAAAAGATGAATTTACCTTCAACAATCATTCAGTCTTCATTAAATAAAATTCCGAAACTGAATAGATGGCGAGTATTATCCGAAAAATAATTTTAATCATTAAATAAAATCCATCAAAAAATAAATATAAAACAATCATAATGAGAGTTTTATAAAAATCAGATAAATTCCATCCCTAATAAAAATTAAAAACGCTTCAATATTTTTATCTGATTAATTCAAGCCAAAAAAATTAAAATACCAACCGGGAAAGGAGAGGAAGATCCCTTGGATATTGTGTGCTAGTTGAGTGCACAATATCTGAAGGTGATTTTCATGTAAATTTATTTTATTATATAGGTTTTTTTGAGGTCGCTGTGCACGTCCCCCTCTAGAGGGGGCTGGGGAGGATTATTAAACAATTTTCCGGATAATCTTTGTAACGTACTAAAAAAATACTTTTTTGATTTAATACTGAAATGCGCTTACTAAATACAATTAATAAACGCTCCACCTCCACCCTCAAATTTTACCTTAAAAAGAAATTTCATCCAATAAAAGATCTTAATTTCACCCCATTGAATTGTCTGATTAGCAAAACAATCCAAAAAATGAAATGAGAAGACCTTGGAACCTAATTGACCCTCCTGTTTACAGCCTAGCTACCTATTGTGATGGTCAGGTAAACATGAATATATGCACCTATGTAACTGCCATAAGCATGGAGCCAAAAATCTATGCCATCGCTATTTACAAGAATACCAAGACTTTAGAAAATATGTATAACTCTGAACAGGCTGTTTTACAATTCCTTCATCCTGAGCAGTTTAAACTCGTCAAAAATTTGGGTCAGCGGACTGGTTTAAATTTTAATAAGCAAGCATATCTCAAGAAAAACAATTTACTAGAAAGTTGGAACGACTATGAGGTGCTAAAAAATACATCAGCACGCATTTTACTTCAGAAAATTGAGTTCAAAGAAACTGGCGACCATATATTATTCACCTTTAGGACAGAAAAATACAAAAGCTATCATCCAGAAGTTTTAACTTCGGAGACCCTAAGGATTAAAAAAATTATCAGAGCATGACCGAAGCAGAAACCGACCGTATAATTGAAATGGCATGGGAAGATCGCACCCCATTTGAAGCGATAAAAATACAATTCGGCTTCAGCGAGTCTGATGTGATTAGCCTCATGCGAAAAGAGTTGAAGAGAAGCAGCTTCAATCTATGGCGCAAACGCGTAAACAGCGGTGTAAGTCAGAAGCACCTCCATAAACGCACTGATGAGATTAACCGCTTTAAATGCACCTTGCAGCGCAATATTAGCATGAATAAAATCAGCAAACGCTAAATGAAAGGGGTAAAAAAAGAAAATCTACCCTCCAAAATTTGCCTTGTTTGTGGGCGCCCCTTCACCTGGCGTAAAAAGTGGGGAAAAGTATGGGAAGAGGTCAAATATTGTAGCGATAAATGCCGCAAAGGGAGATAAGTCCTACAAAACCCAAAAAACCTGCATGCCCAGCTCATTTAAAAATTTTCTTAAATTGCCTTCTATATTGATTGTCTAAATAAAGGATTCAGAATAATTTTAAAGAAAGCCTAATAACATAATGCAAAACTCTGATTCTGAATCAATTATATCAAAAGCCAAGAATATTCCTTTTTTATTTTATTTAATAAAGTGGCTCTTCTTTTCTGCTCTGATTGGCATTTTAGCAGGTTCTGCCTCCGCATTTTTCTTAGTCGCCTTAGATTTTCTAACAAATTGGCGTGAAAACCACCTTTGGATCATTTCATTTTTACCAATAGCAGGTTTAGCAATTGGCTTGGCCTATCATTATTCGGGTTCTGATGTGGTGAAAGGAAACAATTTAGTCTTGGAAGAGTTCCACCATCCTAATAAGCTTATTCCCTTAAAAATGGCCCCATTGGTCCTTTTAAGCACATTAGCCACACACCTTTTCGGAGGCTCTGCTGGTCGCGAAGGCACAGCCGTACAAATGGGAGCAGCTATTTCAGATCAGTTCAGTAAGTTGTTTAGCTTAAATGAAAACGATCGAAAAATTCTATTAATTATTGGCATCAGCGCAGGATTTGCGGCTGTTTTTGGCACTCCCCTAGCAGGCGCTGTATTTGCACTTGAGGTTTTAATCTTAAAAAAGTTTAAAACAGATGCCATTTTTCCGAGTTTAATTGCTGCATTTATTGCCGATTTTACCTGTCTAGCCTGGAATGTAAGTCATAGCAATTATAGCATTCCGCTTGTACCCGAAATGGGAATTATCAATCTTTCATGGGCGGCATTTGTGGGTATTATTTTCGGAATGGTTGCCTGTTTTTTTTCAAAATCAATGCAAACTTGGAGCAATTTATTCAAGAAATGGGTTAAATACGCCCCTTTTCGTCCCATGATTGGCGGTATTGTAATTGCATTGGCAGTTTTTTTCATCGCTGATACCAAATATATTGGCTTAGGTATTCCAACTATCCAAAGTGCCTTCAGCAATAATTTAGAACCTTACGATTTCATCTTAAAAATACTATTTACCAGCTTCACCATTGGTGCAGGTTTTAAAGGCGGTGAAGTTACTCCCCTCTTTTTTATTGGCGCCACATTAGGCAATGCGCTGGTTTGGTTTGTCCCACTTCCTCTTGCATTATTAGCCGGAATGGGCTTTGTAGCAGTATTTGCGGGTGCTAGCAATACTCCAATTGCCTGTACCCTAATGGGGATAGAGCTTTTCGGAGTCGAAAGTGCTGTTTTTATAGGGATAGCCTGTCTCCTTTCCTACTTCTTCTCAGGCCATAAAGGGATATATAGTTCGCAAAATCAATCGCGACTCAAAAAAGCATTTTATAAGAAATTAGGATTAGAAAAATAGGGCTTAAGGATGCCTATTAGGATAAAATCTGATCATGACGCTTGATAATATCTTGAAAATTTAGTATATTGTATTAATTAAATAAAAACAAGAATTATGAAAGCAAACATGGGTAGTACCGACAAAATCATCCGTATTCTGGCTGCAGTTTTAATTGCTGTTCTTTATTTCACCAATTTAATTTCAGGCACTTTGGCAACAATACTATTAGTTATTGCTGGCGTGTTCATCCTAACTAGCTTCATTAGTTTTTGTCCGCTTTACTTACCATTTGGCATCTCAACCAAGCCGAAAAATAAGTAGCTGGATTATTAGCAGATTAGTTTCACAAATATTTAGGCTGCATTATGAACATCAATGAAACACTCATCGGGTCATTAGAAGAAGGCCGAACTCGATTTACAAAGCTCTTAGCTGAATTACATGAAGATGATCTAAAGAAAAGATTATCGCCCTCCCCTAACTCCGCAGGATTTTTAATCAGACATATTGGCGATGTTGAATTTTTGTTCGCTAAGAATTTATTCAAAATACCTGATATTCAAGTGCATGCTAAAACGGTAATTGATCAGAAGGATAGTGGCGAGTGGACTAATCTAAGTGAATTATTGGTTTATACTCAAAAATCATTCGACACCTTGAAGTCTGCTATTTTACAGCAAAAAGAAGATGAATGGGATAATCTAGTGGTAACCAAAGAATTTGGCAGCAAAACAAAAGCCGAAGCTTTTGGACGAATTATCACGCACACGGCATATCATGCTGGTCAGTTGGCAATAATTTTAAAGTATGGGCAATAGAAATTAAAGGAATGATATTTAATTTTCCATCAAGCCTATTCAATTATTATATCAGATTAAGCAAGGAATGCGCCTTAAGAAAACAGAACATACATCGGAAAAGCAGAATCAAAAACAGGGCATTCTTATAACTAAAATGTCGGGCGATCAAGTCTATTTTGATGAAGAAAAATTAAAAAGATCATTGAGGCGTTCAAAAGCTGATGAAGACATCATCGCTCAAGTTATCGAAAAGGTAAAAAAGGAGCTATATGATAGCATGCCGACCAAAGAAATATACAGACTTGCATTTTCACACCTCAGAAAGTATTCTGCCACATCAGCATCCAGGTATAAACTAAAAAGCGCTATTCTCGAATTAGGCCCCAGTGGCTTCCCATTCGAAAAATATGTTGCCGAATTATTGAAGTTTAAAAATTATCGAACAGAAGTGGGGAGTGTTGTTCAGGGGCACTGTGTAACACATGAGATAGATATTTTAGCAGAAAATGAGCATCAGTATTTAATAGTGGAATGTAAATTCCATAGCGATCAAAGGCGCTTTTGCGATATTAAAGTCCCACTTTACATCCACTCAAGATTTAAGGATGTAGAGAGTAAAATGCGGGAGAAACAGAGTAAAATTGAGAAATTGTATGTTGGCGGACTAGTAACTAATACCCGATTTTCGAGCGATGCACTTCAATATGGCAAGTGCATGTCAATGTTCATGCTTAGCTGGGATTATCCTATGAATAAAAGTTTAAAAAACCTGATCGATGAATCGGGCTTACATCCAATAACCAGCCTTTTAACTCTTTTAAAGCATGAGAAAGATCAAATACTCAGTAAGGGAATAGTATTATGTAAGGATTTGATAAATAAAGAGCAGATCCTCGCTGAGATGGGTATTTCTGAAACGCGGATTAAAAAAATTGTTGATGAGGTAAAATCAATTTGTGAATCATTAGCCTTGAATAATCCAGAAAAGATTTAAAACAATACGATATCTATTTACCAACACTAATCAATCCCATTTATTTCAATCTGTAAAATTTAGATCATCTTTAATTAGGTATTTATTCTTTCCTTAATCCAAACTAAAAATATTGTAATTAAATTAATCAAAAAGAAAAATATTTAAAAAATCGATTATTAATTTCTGGAAAATAAAAATAATTTAAAATAAATAAAATAATGCAATGATGCATTATTTTATTTATTCATTAAAAATTTATGTTTTTCGCGGTTAGTCGTAGGGTAGCGACTTTTTCTTAAATATTGTTCCACAAAGGTCAGTTAAAATCTAATACTCCACAATAGGTAATCATACTCAAATATATATACAAAAGAATAATTGTATCGTTAAAATTAATAAAATTAAGTGCATATTTGCCAAATAATTAATAAAATTAGCAAGAACGCATTCAAAAGCCGTCCTAAAGCCCTAATTTTGAATATTTTAATATTAATTTTTATAGATTAATTCAAAAACAATAATTAAATATATTGAAATAAATTATCTTTAAAAGAAATATTTTTAAGATTTTTAATTATGTCTTGATGACAATAAATTGGAATCAATTTTATAAGTGTTTGTACTTATAAATGTGTAATTTATTAGTTCCATGAGTACAAATTACTTATATTTATTTATTTATGTACTTAATAAACACTTAGTTTAAAGCACCAAGTTTACCGTGGGATTAATTATTGAACCGAGTCAAAAATGAACATCCAAAAATTAAAAGAGCATTCTTATTTTAATACTTTGAGTGAAAAGGAATATGAAAGTTTAAAAAACTTAGATGTTCAAGTTCATGAAACAGGAATTGCACATTCAGTCATACTTAAAAACAAACATGATGACATTTCATTTTACGAAGTTCAATTTATACCTGAATTTAATTCAAATGGAGAAGTAGAAAAGGTAATTATTAATGTTAATTCAAGTTCACAAAATGCTTATGAGCAACAGCATTATAAAGCTTTAATTGCAGATAGCACTTCTGAAAATTCAAATTTTACTGCCTTAGCAACCTTTAATAAAAAGCTGGAGCTAATCGACTATTTTACATCTAGCGGGGTTGAATTCCATTATTTTTTCAGCAAGCCTGAGACATTAAAAAACTTAAATACTTGGCTTAGCAATCAGTTTAACAAAACAGGCGAAAATCGTTTATCGCTTTCTGAAAGTGATACGGGAATAAAGAATTTGAGTCTAACTTCCCTAGGCTTAAGCAAGAAGAATGAGCTTCTATGCATCCGTATTGAATGTGCGGATTATAATTTTTTATTCGATCCGGTAAACAATATCAATAGCCTAGAGAAAAACATTTTAGATTCCATCCCTGCCGACATTGTCATCATGGATGTAAACCAACGTTATGTATTTCTAAACAAATCTGCTTGTCCTACAGAATCTGTCAGAAAATGGTTGATTGGCAAAAACGATTTTGAATACTGCCGTTACCGCGACAAGCCAATACATATTGCTGTAAAAAGAAGGACTACCTTTAATGAAACCATATTAACTGGTGCTCCAGCTTCTTTAGAAGAGCGATTTGAAACAAATGACGGCGATAAACACCATCTTAGAATCTATCAACCCTTACATGATTCAAATGGTCAGGCTAAATGGGTAATGGGTTACGGACTTGATCTTACTTCTATCAAAAGCATTGAGTCGGTACTTAATAAAATGACCATTGCCGTACAAGATGCGATGGATGGAATTGCGGTAATTGATGATAAAGGCCAGTATGTATATGTAAATGAAGCACATATAAAAATGTTTGGCTACAATAATGACCTTGATTTTATTGGTAAGAAATGGCATATGCTTTACGAGCAGAATGAAATTGATTATTTAGAAAATAAAATATTTCCACTAGTAAATAAAGATGGTCGCTGGGCGGGCGAAACAATAGCCAAATTAAAAGATGGATCTCCTGTTTATCAAGAAATTACGCTTACCAGCCTGGCAGACGGTGGTGTAATATGTATCTGTAGAGATAAAACAGAAGAGAAAAAGCAGAAACAAATAGCAGATATAGCCGCTATAGTTGCTGATAATACAAGTAGTGTCATCATCATTACTGATCCCAATTTAAGAATTCAATGGGTTAACAAAGCCTTCTCTGATGTGATGGAGTATAGTTTTGAGGAGGTTTTTGGCAAAGATCCTACTTTCCTCCACGGACCGGAAACAGATTCGAAGGCAATCAAGAAAATTTACAAGCATTTACTTGATAAGAAAAGTGTATCAGCAGAGATTCTAAATTATAGTAAAAATGGTCGTAAATATTGGATGCAAGTCAATGTAAGCCCCTTTTACAATGCAGATGGCGAATTAGTAAATTTCATCTCTGTAGAAAATGACATCACACAATTAAAACAAGCCGAAGACAATATTAAAAACAGTCTACAGAAAGAAAAAGAGCTCAACGAATTAAAAAGTCAGTTTGTAAGTATTGCTTCTCATGAGATTAGAACACCACTAGCAAGTATTCAATCGAGTTCGGATTTAATCCGAATTTTCCTTGAAAATGATCAAGTACCCAAAGATAAAGTTGAGAAACATATCGATAAAATAGAAAGTCAAATTACAAGGCTTTCTACAATCATGTCGAACCTTTTAACAGTTGGGCGTATCAACCTAGGCAAATTTGACCTACATAAAAACGAAACGGATATAGAAAATTTTGTTAAAAACATTATCAATGAGTATTTTGCAGTAACATCAGATGGCCGTCAAGTCATTTTTAATGTAATTGGAGAAAAACATAAAAGCCATATCGATAAAGTTCTAATGAGCCAGGTTTTAATTAATCTGATCAGCAATGCTATAAAATACTCGATTGGGAAGCCTAATCCGGAGGTTATTTTGGAGTACCAATCCGACAATTTCACTATCGAAGTAAAAGATAAAGGAATTGGAATTCCAGCTGGGCAACATAAAAATATATTTAATTCTTTTTTTAGAGCAAACAATGTTGAAAATATACAAGGAACTGGCCTGGGACTAGTTATTGTGAAGAAATTTGTAGAGATGCATAAAGGAAAAATATCCTTCACCAGTACTTTAGGAAAAGGAACAAGTTTTAAAATAAAATTCCCTTATCAATAAAAATTATGAATGAAAGGAAGCTTAAGGTACTTTTAGTTGAAGATGAGCAGATACTAAGAGAAAATATCGCTCAATTTCTTGAATTAAAGAAATTTAAAGTAATTCAGGCTAAAAATGGTCTTGAGGCAGATTATATCTTAAAAAAGGCAAACCCTGACATCATTATCTGTGATATTTCTATGCCATTTATGAATGGTATTCAGTTATTAAAGCAGGTAAGAAAAAATGATCAGTACAATCATATACCATTTATCTTTTTAACAGCAAAAGCTGAAAAAGAGGATTTAAGAAACGGAATGGTTTCAGGGGCTGACGACTATATAATTAAGCCTTTTACCTTCAGTGAATTGTTTAATTCGATTCAAAAGAGGATTGAGCGACTTTCGCAAATTAGAAATAACAGTCATTTAAGTAATGCGCTAGAAGGATCTATTTCACTAAGTAGTGAGGAAGAACATAAAGCTTTATCACAAATTGAAACTCTCTCAAAAACAGAAAGCAAAATTTTGAAAAAAATAGCGATGGGAATGACTTCTTTATTAATCAGCCAAGAGTTAAATATAAGCATCAGAACAGCTGAAAATCATCGACATAATATTTGTAAAAAGTTAAATCTTAAAGGATCAAACTCACTCATAAAGTTTGCCTTGAAATTTAAATCAGTTCTATAGCGCCCCAAAATACCATTTTCATTAATTTTTTAATTTAATACCGTGTCTAAAATATTAGTAATTGAGGATCAAGAGGATATACGTGAAAACGTAAAAGAGTTGCTTGAACAAAAGGACTTTCTAGTTGAGACAGCTATAAATGCTGAGGATGGATTTAAACTTACAAACTCCTTTTTACCCGATCTTATTTTATGTGATTTAATGCTTCCCGATCATTCTGGCATTGATTTTATTAAAAGACTTAAAGAAAACAAACAGCTTAAAGAAATTCCGGTCATCATCATTACTGGGCATAGTCAGCAAGAAATTTTCAGAAATTCAATGACTCAAGGCGCTGACGATTTTATTGTAAAACCCTTTAAAGCAAGGGAGCTTTTCGATGCAGTTGACGCGCAACTTTCAAAAGCTAAAATCAGAAAACAAGACCATCGTTTAATTGCTGAATTATCCGAACAATCGCCTCTTCCTATTTTAAGATTGGACGAAAAAGGTAAAATTGTATATTCTAATCCAGCAGCTAAATTCTTGGAAGATGAAAGTTTAATAAAAGAATTAAACAATCTGATTGAACTTGAAGTAGGTGAAAATTTTGAATTTGAATTCCCTGTAGCCGACAAAATATTCAACTGTATTGTATCCTATAATCCAGATCATAAATACCATAATGTGTACTTTATCGACAATACAGTCCAGAAAAATGCATTTAGCGAATTAGAAAGTCAAAACACATTAATTGAAAGAAAAAATCAAAACCTATCTCAATTTACATATATCGTTGCACACGACTTAAAAGCTCCAGTAATAAACCTCAGGCAGCTTTTAGACCTGCTTTTACAGAACTATCATCTCAAATCTAAAACAAAAGATAAAGACCATGTTTTATTGAGCTTATTAAACGAGAGTCTCGACAAGCTTGAAACAGTAATGGAGGACGTTTCTGGGATTTTAAAAGCAAGAGAAGAAAGCGCTATTCAAAAAAAGGTTATTTTCTCAGTTGCCAAATACGCTAAAAAAGCAGTTAATGAATTTAAGGATGTTTTAAAGGACATTAATGCCGAAGTTAGCTTTAACATTGAAAGTAGTCTGAGATTAAACTTTCCCCTAAGTGATTTTTCGACTATTTTATTCAATCTAATTGAAAATGCAATAAAATTTAGAGATCCAGAAAGGACATTAAACCTAAATTTCACCGCATCAGAAACACATGATGAGATCATTCTCAAAATTAAAGACAATGGCCTAGGCTTCGATGAAAAAATAGCAAAAGGAAAACTATTCGTCTTCTATCAAAGAATGCACAGTCAGATTGAAGGTAAAGGCCTCGGACTTCAGTTGGTAAGAAATATCATGGATTCGCATGACGGACGAGTGCATTTTATAAGTGCCGCAGGATCTGGCTCAACTTTCCTGCTCAATTTTAAAAAATAATACCTATCAAAAACATGTCAAATATAGAGAGCCCAAAATTTATAGTTATTGATGATGATAACATCAATAATTTTTTAGTCAGAGGGGTATTAAAACAATTATCCTCAAGTTCTGAGGTGGAGTGCTTCACAAATCCACAACTTGCTTTAGATCATTTAATTGGTCTAGAAAATGAAAAATACAAAGACCTTATAATCTTTTTAGACCTTAATATGCCCGTAATAAATGGCTGGGATGTATTAGATAAGCTAAGTGAACATTATGGTGCTTGCCTACCTGAAAATGCAAAATTATACATCGCAAGTTCTTCAGATATTGATAAAGATATCTCTAGATCCAAAGCTTATGAAATGGTGACAGGTTACCTATCAAAACCCCTAAAATTGGAAAAGCTAAAAGAAATTTTATAAGCTAATTAAAGACTTATTATTCGACCATCTTCCATCTCAATAATTCGGTGTGTATTTTGAGCAAATTCTTGATCATGGGTAACAATCAGTAAAGATTGATTGTAAAGTTCGGCTAGTTCCTTAAAAATATTGAAAACAATTTCACCGTTTTTCTTGTCGAGATTTCCAGTAGGCTCATCACCCATAATAATTAATGGATCATTAATTAATGCCCTTGCTATTGCTATGCGCTGCTTTTGGCCGCCTGAGACTTGATTTGGCTTTTTGAGAGCCTCACTTTCTATTCCTAAAATCTTCAACTTTTCATAGGCTCGATGTTCGATTTCTTGCTCCGAATATTTACCGAGCTTCAATCCTGGAAGCATCACATTTTTAAGCACCGAAAACTCATTTAGTAGATAATGAAATTGAAAAACAAAACCTATTTTTTCATTTCTTACCCTAGCCAAATCAGCTTCCTTCTTATTTTTCATGCTTAGTCCATCAATCAAAATCTCCCCTTCATAATCCGTATCCATAGTGGATAAAATATAAAGAAGAGTTGATTTTCCGCATCCAGATTTACCAATCACAGATACAAAATCGCCCCTATTTATGGTAAAATTTATATCATTCAATACCTGAACGGTAATTGGATCATGAAAATATTTCGAAACCGCTTTAGCTTCCAGAATTATTTGACTCATGCTATTTCCCTCGAATAATTATTACTGGATCAACTTTACTAGCCTTGCGAGCAGGAAAATATCCGGCAAAATAGGTGGTAACGATTGAAAAAACTACTCCAATCATATAAAATCTAGGATTATAATTAATTGGATAGGTTTTAATAGTTGGCAATGCTGAGGTATTAAAAGGTATTTGATCAATAGACCATGACATGCCAAGTCCCAAAAGCAAGCCCAAAGCACCACCCAAAATACCAATTGTTAAAGCAATTCCGATAAAAATCCGGTTTACGTCCTTGCCAGAAAATCCAGTAGCCTTTAAAATAGCAATCGAATCCATTTTCTCGTAAATCATCATATTGAGGATATTGTAAATACCAAATCCAGCAACAATCAGTAAGGTAATCCCAACCGAATAAGAAATAAGAGTACGAACTGTGCTACCTGTTTCAAATTGAGAATTTGCAGTCTGAATATCAATAGCATCCACATCAAATAAATTTTGATATTCCTTGGCTAATGAAGGCGCCAAATTAATATCATTTAGCTTAATTTGAATATCGGTAATATATGAGCCCGACTCACCCAAAAGTTTCTGTGTAGTGCTAATAGATGCATAACTTTGTGCATTATCAATATCTTGCAATCCCGATTGAAAAAAACCAACCACCTTTAGCTTAACACGCTCTCCTCTTGAGGTAGTAACTTGAATCATGTCACCTATATTGGCCAACATTTTCTCAGCCAAACCTTTGCCCAAAATAATACTGTTCGGCGTATTCTTTAAATCTATATAATTCCCATCAGTAACATAATCCTGAAATAAAAAGAGCTTATTCTCTGCCTCAACATCAATCCCATTTATGGCACCAGTTAAATCAATGGCTCCGATATTAAAAAAAACTTGAGTAATAATTTTAGGTGCTATGCCTGATACTCTTAAATCCGACTTTAAAAAATTCATAATCGCATCATTATTATAAATTTGAAGTCGCTCTTTTTTAGGCTTTACCGAACTAATAAAATTATGATGCGATTTATAAGTTTCTGATAAATCTATCGGCTGCAAATTAGATGGCCTAATTTCATTATACAAACGAATATGAGCCGTACGATTGATAATTAATCCATCTAGCAAATCATTTAAACCCGACATGAAACTGAGTAAGGTAATGAACATAGCGATACTAAAAGTAACACCAACCCCAGCAACAATTGTTTGCTTTAATCTTGCAACTAATAATGAACCTGAAATACTTACCAATAGTTTAAAATTCATCATAAAGGCTTTTTTATCTCATCATCAATGCTAATTCCAGATATAATTTCAACCATTTGATAATCCTTTAAACCTGTTTTAACTTTAACTGTATCTCCATTGGACATCACAACACTTGAATCATTTAATAAATAATTCCTTGGAATTAACAATGCCCTTTCTTTCGATTCAATTAATATACTTGCTTCAAAAGAAACATTGGGATAGATTTTGGCTGGTTTTTCAATAAATTCAGCTTCCACTAAAAAGGTTTTGCTTCTTTCATCCATCAAAGGGTTTATACGAGTAAGCCTTGCCTCGAAAACTTGATCCTTATAACTATCAAGTTTCACAATAACTTTAAGTCCCGGTTTGACAACTAAAATATCATATTCATCTACCTGCATCTCCAAAATGAATTGATTTGAAGCACCGATTGTAGCTAATGGACTTTGGGGATTAACCAATTCGCCCTTAGATTTGGTTAAATTGTAGACTAAACCATCCATCTGACTTTTTAAGATAAAATCTTGTGCCAAACTTTGTGAAATATTAAGGTTTTTCTGAGCCTGACTCGATGCAAAATTCAATTGACGCTTGAGATCATTATACCTAATTAAAGCCGAATGATAAGCATTTTTTGAATTTTGGAAAGATAATTCACGTTGCTCTAACTCCACTTTTGTCCCAACACTTTGTTCCCATAATTTCTTCTGCCTAAAAAATAATAAAGAATCATTTTTCAGTTTATTGCTCAAAAAATCTATGGAAGCTTCTGCATCATTTAACTTACCCTGATTGGCAGAAAGATTATTAAAATCGGCATTAAGACGCGCATTTTCAAGGTTCAATTGCTGAACTTCATTTGAAACTCGAAGAATTGGCTGACCAACTTTTACTGAATCACCCTCAGTAACATAAATTTCCTCAATAATTCCGCTAACTGTTGAGTAGGCTTGGTATTGGTTCTTACTTTTTAACACTCCTGAAGCATAAACCGATTGTGAAACAGCTTTGATGACAGGTTTAATGGTTTCTTCAGGAGTCTGACATGAATAAAGTAAAACCAGAAATATAAAAAAAATCTTATTCTTCATAAATACTATTTTCTCAAAGCTAAACTATTATTAGCTCACAAAAAATGATTTACATCTCCTTTTTAGCAATTTTTAATCTATAGGGTAAATGCTTTTTAAATAAAAATTGAACCCCAATGCATCAAATAAAAAATCAATAATATTTTCCGAAATTTATCCAATTGATTGTCCCTAAAAGACAATAATTAATTTGACTAGCTTTAAAGCTCAGTATGAAAGAAATTAAAGCCATCATTGCCGCTTACGATAAGATCGATCAAACACAAACACGTGCTGCTCTAGCCATTGTTGTACGTGTAGAAGGTTCATCCTATCGCCGTACAGGGGCAAGAATGCTTGTTTTAGATGATGGGACATGGGTTGGCGGAATTAGTGGAGGTTGCCTAGAAGGCGATGCATTGAAACGCGCGCGACTTGCCATAAACAAATCTGAAGCCTCACTCATTACCTATGATACCAGTGAAGATGATCCTCATCAAATTGGAGTGGGATTAGGCTGCAATGGCATCATTGATGTCTTGTTTTGCCCAATAAATTTTAATGACCCGAATAACCCTGTTGAAATTTTAAAAAAATGCCTTAAAGCCAATAGAGAAACCCATACTTTAATTACAATTACGGATTTAAAAGGGGAATATCATGGGATTAAAAAAGGAAATTGTTTTCAATACAATGGTGAAGAAAGTCTGAAAGAATTTGAAAATTTAAAAACACAACAATCAGTAAATCAGGTAATTAAATCACAAATAACGACTCACAAATCTGGAATTTCAAGCATAGAATTAGACAATGAAAATAGCATAAGTCTATTCATCGAATTATTAGCTCCCGAAATCCATGTCGTTTTAATGGGGAATCAATATGATGTTTTCCCAATGTGCCGCTTACTAAAGGAAATTGGCTGGCGCATAAGCATTGTTGCGAATCCATTGAAACTAAATTCCAAAATTGTAGCGCTTGTTGATGAGGTTAAATCGCCTACAGAATTTCAAAATATGCTGATTGATGAGCATACAGCCATAATTCTCATGTCGCATGATTTTAAAACTGATAAAATAAACTTACCAAAAGCGCTGAATACCGCCTCCCCCTACATCGGAATGTTGGGTCCGAAGGTGCGTGCCCAAAAAATATGGGATGAGCTTGCTGAAGAAGGTTTTAGCATCCATGAAGCAGATATGAAACGTATTTATGCACCCCTGGGACTTGATATTGGCGCTATAACACCCGAAGAAATCGCTCTTTCAATGGCCGCAGGAATAAGAGCAGCATTTACCGGTAGAGATGGTACTTTCTTAAAGTATAGAAAAACACCTATTCACCCAAGAAATTAAAATGATGGCCACAAAAGACCGAACTTCAAAAAATATCGGAATTATTATTCTTGCGGCAGGTACATCTGCAAGAATGGGTTCAGCAAAACAATTATTGAGCTATCGTGGTAAAAGCTTGCTTCAACATAGCATAGATACCGCCTTGGATAGTTTAGCAGAACTAGTGATTGTTGTTCTGGGTGCTAGGAAAGAAATTATTGAACAAGAATTAGATCAATCTAACATTCAGCTAATTGAAAACCCTTTGTGGGAAAGCGGAATGGCTTCATCGATTAAATTCGGACTTCAAAAACTTAAAATAATGCTCCCAGAGGCCGATGGAGCTATTTTTATGGTCTGCGATCAACCCTTTGTAAATGCCCAATTATTAAATAAACTTATAGAAAAACACATCACAAGCGGAAAAAACATTGTTGCCAGTAAATATGCAGATACCCTTGGCACCCCTACCCTTTTCCATCATAGCTTTTTTGATGAACTTTCTAGCCTCGAAGGCGATATTGGCGCTAGATCACTAATAAAAAATTATAAAAACCAAACAGAATCAGTAGAATTTCAACTTGGAAGTATTGATATTGATACACGAGAAAATTACCTGAAATTACCTAAATAACGTACTTTTATCCATGCTTGTCGACGGTTTTAACAGAGTTCATAATTACCTAAGAATATCGCTTACAGATAATTGCAACCTCCGTTGTTTTTATTGTATGCCGGAAGAGGATTATGAATTTACACCGCATTCAAGACTAATGCAACCTTCTGAAATAGAATTACTTGCAAAAATATTTGTAGAGAATGGCGTCAATAAAATCCGACTTACGGGAGGTGAACCTCTAGTGAGGAAAGATGCTGCTGATATCATTTTACGTCTATCAAAGCTTCCTGTATCGCTCACAATGACCACAAATGCAACACGACTACATGATTTTGCAGATGTATTGGAAGAAGCGAAAATTAAATCCCTAAACATTAGTCTCGATACCCTCGATGCCGATAAATTCCAAATCATTACTCGCAGAGATTCTTTCCAAAAGGTAATCGATAATATCCATTTAATGATCAGCAAAAACATTCATGTTAAGGTTAATGTGGTGATTATGAAGGGCTTGAATGATCATGAAATAAATGACTTTATTGAGTGGACCAAAGATCTCGCAGTACATGTCCGTTTTATAGAATTTATGCCTTTTGAGGGTAACCGCTGGACCAGCAACCAGGTGTTTACTATGGATGATATGTTGCAGCAAATCGGCAAAAAATATAACCCTATACGCTTAAAAGACGATATTAACGATACCGCAAAGAAATTTGCTATTGAGGGCCATCAAGGTACATTTGCTATCATCAGCACCATGAGTGCACCATTTTGCAGTACTTGTAACCGCATGCGACTAACAGCAGATGGGAAAATGAAAAATTGCCTCTTTTCACAAAAAGAAACGGATTTACTTAGCGCACTTCGTAATGGAGAGGATGTTTTGCCACTCATCCAAGAAAGTATTGCATCGAAAGCGAAGGAACTTGGTGGTCAATTCACGAAAGATTTTGAGAAAATTCAAGCTGAAGACCTTCAAAATCGCAGTATGATTAGTATTGGTGGCTAAAATTTCAGGTATTTTTATAATCCTAGTAGCCAATTCAAGCTTTGTTAATCATCAATTTTTTATCGAAATTCACAACAAATAAAGAAAAACAGCCAGATGCCCAAAGAGTTAATACCTGTTTCTGAAGCAAAACAACTAATTGAAGAGCATATCGAGGCAAGCAGTCCCATTCAATTTCATTTAAATGAAGCTGCAGGTTTAATCCTTGCTGAAGAGCTATTTTCTTTGAGCGATTTACCACCATTCAATCAATCCTCCATGGATGGTTATGCGCTAAACTTCGAGGAATGGCAAAAACATCAGGAATTACTCATTGACGGCGAGTCGCAAGCAGGCTTAGCCGATTTAAAGCCCCTAAAGCCTCAAAGTGCCCGACGAATATTTACCGGTGCAGCAGTCCCGCCCGGTGCAGATACCGTTGTCATGCAGGAAAAAACAAGCATTTACAATGGTAAATTAAGCATTACAGATCCACAATTAGTGAAAGGTCAGAATGTTAGATTACAAGGCTCTGAAGCTAAAGCCAATGAAATGGCGCTCGAGAAAAATTCGTATTTAAGTCCGGCGGCTATTGGATTTATCGCCGGACTAGGCATCAACCAAATATTAGCCTACCCACAACCCAGTGTAAGCATTATTCTAACTGGAAATGAATTACAAACACCAGGAAAACCACTGCAATTAGGACAGGTTTATGATGCCAATTCCTATGCTTTAAAAGCAGCCTTAAATCAGATAGGTATCACCAAGATTAATATTTTATCATCTGAAGATGATTTAGAAATTCTTAGTTCAGTTTTAAAAAGCGCTCTAAACCAAAGTGATTTAGTGTTACTTACAGGGGGCGTAAGTGTTGGAGATTATGATTTTGTAGTTCAGGCGACTAAAGAAAATGAAGTTGAGCAGATATTCCACAAGATAAAGCAGAAGCCTGGTAAGCCACTTTTCTTTGGTAAAAAAGGCAAAAAATACATATTTGGCTTACCTGGAAATCCCGCATCGGTTTTAAACTGCTTTTATGAATATGTATATCCAGCCATTGGGATATTAAATAATAGCAAGAAAGATCTTATCAAAATTCAAGCGCCACTAAGCAAGTCACAAAAAAAAGCAGCTGGCTTAACTCAATTTTTAAAAGGATATTATGATGGTAAAATGGCACATGATCTAAAGGCGCAAGAATCATTTAGGTTAAGCTCTTTTGCCAAGGCAAATTGCTTGATCAAACTAGATGAAAATCAGACAGAATTCACTGAGGGTCAAATAGTTGAAATACACCTTTTGCCAGTTTAAATAGCAATGGAAAGCATCTATATTTTTTATGTTTTACTTTTTATTGTTGCATTTTTATATGCCTCTGTAGGGCATGGTGGTGCCAGTGGCTATTTGGCATTAATGGCAATCTATGCTGTTAGTCCCGAAGTAATGAAACCCACCGCACTCCTACTCAATCTTTTTGTATCGCTTACCGCATTCATACAATTTTACCGTGGGAAGCATTTCAAATGGCCAATTTTCCTCCCACTTGCGCTTGCATCTATCCCAATGGCATTTTTAGGTGGGATGATTAGTTTAGATGCCGATATTTACAAAAAAGTACTGGGAATACTCCTACTCATTCCCGTTTTTAGATTCCTCATCTATAAAAACAGTGAGGCACAAGATTTACAAAAAAACACCATTTTTCTCTCCATTTTAATAGGTGCAGGAATAGGTTTCCTTTCGGGATTAATAGGCATTGGAGGCGGAATTATTCTTTCGCCGGTGTTATTATTGCTGCGCTGGACTGACCAAAAACAAACTGCTGCTATCAGTGCATTATTTATTTTCGTAAATTCGTGTTCGGGATTAGCAGGCCATCTATACAAAGGCATTAATTTTAGTCCGGATATGATAAGTTATGTTGGCATTGCCTTTGTCGGCGGACTATTAGGTTCTTATTTAGGGTCCTTGAAATTCAATCAGAATATATTGAAGAACACCCTGGCAATTGTGCTATTGGTGGCGGGACTAAAACTAATTTTCACCTCTTAAAAGCTTAAATATGAAAGTTGAACTTACGCTTTTCGGACAGTTGGCAGATATCGCAGGAAGAACAAAATTCCAACTCCAAGATATTCCAGACACGGATACACTTCAAAAGAAAATTCATGAAATGTATCCTGAAATGGCAAATATGAGCTATAGCATTGCGGTGAATAAAAAGACTATTCATGAAAATACAGTTTTTGAAGGAGATGCAAATGTGGCATTATTACCACCTTTTTCTGGAGGATAAATATGAGCAAAGCAGCTAAAAATGAACGATATGCCCGACAAATATCCTTGAAAGAATTGGGTGAAGCCGGGCAGGACAAATTAAAAAATGCCAAGGTTTTAATTATTGGTGCTGGTGGCTTGGGATGCCCAGCAATGATGTATCTCGCTGGTGCAGGAATAGGCAATTTGGGCATAGTAGACTTTGATTTAGTAAGGCTTAGCAACCTCCACCGACAAATTTTATTTTCTGTAAATGATATCGGGCAATCAAAAGCAAAGCGTGCGGCAGAGGTATTGAAACAGATAAACCCAGATATTGAAATTCATGTATTTAATGAAGAATTAAGCAATTCCAATGCATTGAATATTTTGTCGGATTTCGATATCATTCTCGATGGAACAGATAATTTTTCGAGCCGCTACTTGATAAATGACGCTTGTGTACTACTCAATAAAACACTCGTTTATGGCGCTATTTCACGGTTTGAGGGACAGTTAGCTGTCTTTAACAGTACAAAATCAAGTCCTGAGGACAGAGTAAATTACCGCGACCTTTTCCCCTTAGCTCCCGCAGATCATGAAGTATTAAACTGTGCCGAAGCAGGTGTAATTGGGGTGCTACCAGGAATTATTGGCACTATGATGGCCAATGAAACGATCAAACTAATTACAGGAATTGGAGAAGCATTAATCAACCGACTACTCACTTATAACTCTTTAAATAACCATTTTTTTGAATTGGAATTGACTCCAAGAGCGGAAACAAATAAAATGATTCCTAAGGGAATTAGCGAATTTGAATCCTTTAGTTATAAAGCTTTTTGCAGAATAAATTCAACATTTGATTTGTCTTATGAGAATTTTGAGCCCATGATTAAGAATGGCAATATTCAAATTATAGATGTTCGTGAAAGTGGTGAAGCGCCTGATATTGAGCACATTAACCACATAAATATTCCATTGAGTAAATTAAAAGAACAAATTCCGGAGATTGATGCGAAAACCATTGTACTTTTATGTCAAACAGGTAAACGCAGCACGGTAGCGGCAGAAATATTGAGCCAACATTATGGTAAATCGCGCAAAATATTTAGCCTTAAAGATGGAATCGCCGCATGGCAAAAAGAAAATAATTAAGCATGTCAGAAAGAAAAATTAAAAATATTTTTAGTCAGGGGCCAATTCCAGCCACATTTATCGCTGAAAGCATACAAAAGCATAGTTCGCAGACAGCCATTGGCGGGCATAGCATTTTTCTGGGACAGGTAAGAGCCGACGAAACTGAACAAGGCAAGGTAAAGGCTATCGATTATACTGCATTTGAAGAAATGGCACTCGAAAAAATGCATCAAATCCGTGAAGAAATCTTCGCGAAATACCCAATTACCTGCATGCACGTTCATCATAGTCTGGGGCAAGTCCAAGCCGGCGAAATCTGTTTATTTGTATTTAGCTCATCGGCACATCGAAAAGCAGCAATTGATTCATGCAATGAAATTGTGGAGCGAATAAAAGCCGAATTACCTATTTGGGGCAAAGAAATTATGGAGAATGACTCCCACCAATGGAAAGTTAATAAATAATGGAAAGTCAAGTAAATAGTCCACAAGAATACATCAAAACCTTAAACCTTGAGAGACAAGAAGCTTTAATTCTACTCAGAAAAACCATTCTTGAACATTTACCAGCAGGTTTTACTGAAGAAATGTCTTATGGTATGATCGGATATGTAGTTCCACATTCAATTTATCCAGCAGGTTATCATTCTAATCCCAAATTACCGCTTCCATTTATCAGTATCGCCTCTCAAAAGAGTCATATTGCCCTGTATCACATGGGTTTATACGCTAATCAAGAGCTTTTAGAATGGTTTATTTCAGAATATGAGAAGCATTCCAAATCTAAAATTGACATAGGGAAAAGCTGTATTAGATTTAAGAAAATAGAGCAAATACCCTATCCATTAATTGCAGAACTCGTTTCTAAAATGACGGTTAAGAATTGGATTTCTATCTATGAAAGCACAGTTAGAAGCTAATTATTTAAGCAGATTGAGCTATTAATTCCGCAACAATTTTCTCACATAATTCATGAGTTTTCAAAGCATCTTGCATGGATATTTTAGGAGCTTCATCGTTTTGAACTGCATATAAAAAATCATTCACAATATGTTCGAAACCACGTTTAGAAAGCGTTGACTCCCAATCATTTATACCATTTGAGATTTCAATTTTATTTCTGTTGGTTTTTAAATTGGTCAAATTAAGGACTGTTTTCTTCTCTTCTCCGCTAAACACCTCCACTTTTTCTTCCAAGGTGCCCGAATCACGATTCATGATGGCAATAGCAATAGCGCCATTTTCGGCAATAAGCTGAACAACCACGTGGATTAATAAATCCTGGCTATGCATTCCTCTCACCAAAATTTCTTTAACAGGATAGGTAAAAAGAAAACGCATGGTATCAATAACATGTATAAAATCATCAAAAACAAAGGTTCGAACATCCCCAGGTAAAGAATGACGATTCTTTTGAAGAATAATCATGTTAGGATTGGCCAGCTTTTTCAATTCAACATAAGCAGGTGCATATCTCCTATTGAAACCAACCATTAAATGAAGCTGTCGAGCCTCTGCCAAATCAATTAATCGCTTAGCTGATTCAAAATGGTAGCTAATTGGCTTGTCAACATACACATGAATATCGTGCAGTAAAAGTTGCTCAATAATTTGCTCATGCGATTCAGTCGCGCTATGCACAAAAGCAGCTTTAATCCCACTATTTATCAAGGATTCTAAACTAGAATGGAGATTAGCAATTCGATATTGATTACCTATTGCCAAAAGACGATCCTGATTACGAGTAAAAAGGTGAAGGTCTAAATGCTTTGCAGCCAAAACTGGCAAATATGCCTTTTGTGCGATGTCGCCTAATCCGATGATGCCTATTTTCACTAGTTAGTAGTTAGATGTGAGATATGAGATGTGAGACATTAGATGTGAGATATGAGACTACTAGACAGGTCTCGACCTGGCCTATTACAAAAATATAAAATTCTTGTACAAATTGGCCTAAATCTTTAAGGTTGGTATTGAGATGTGAGATATGAGATGTGAGATATCGCGCGTAGGGACAGGTCGCGACCTGTCCTCTTATGAAATTAAAAACCATTAAGAAATTAAGAAAAATTAAGTCGTGATGATTTATGGAGACCTGTCAAGTTAGAAATTAACAGATTTTAAATTAGACATTATGCCTTAATAACCTTAATTTCTTAATGTTTAGACAAAAAACACATTTGGACAGGTCGCGACCTGTCCTATTTCAAAAAAATAAAAATCATTCCAACACGAAAATTTTGCGTCACTGCGTTTTTGCATGATTTTATATTCTGTGTCTCCCAAAGACGCTAAGTCGTAGAGATATAATACTCCTAACGACTGGTACGGTGACAACACCGACCAGAGGATGAACTGTATTGAGATGTGAGATATCGCGCGTAGGGGCAGGCCGCGACCTGTCCTCTTAAAATGATATCGACAGAGAAATAAAAACCATTAAGGAATTAAGAAAAATTAAGATTTTAGATGTGGAATGTCCTATCTCACATCTAATGTCTCATATCTAACGTCTCAAATCTCAAATCTAATGTCTCAAATCTCATATCTCACATCTCAAATCTAATGTCTCAAATCTCACATCTCATATCTCATATCTCACATCTTTCACCGACAATTTACCCCCATTTACCGAGAACTACAATGAGCTTGCCTATTTTATATATGACATTCAAAAAAATGAGCCTATTTTTGTATTAAACTAAGACCATGAAAAATCAGATTCGTCCGAACCAACAATCAGATAAGGCACTCTTCGGAATGACCCTTGTTCTTTTAGGAATTATTCTTCTATTAAGATCCCTTGATATTTTATTTATCTCATCTTGGATAATTAGCTGGCCAGTTTTTCTAATTGCTATAGGTGTATTGATAGGTAAGCGAAAAGGATTCAGCAAACCAGTTGCATTTATGCCAATCATAATTGGAGTAATATTTCTATTCGGTGAAATTAACCCCGATTTTGATTCCGACCGACTTTTCTGGCCGGCAATGATTATTACATTAGGTTTTTGGCTGATTTTAGGTCGTAGAAAACAATTCCAAATCGAAGAAAAACCAAGTCCGATAATCTTAGATCCAATCAGTCCAGAACCCATTCAAGAGCCTGTAAATCAGGAAAATACAAGCAAATCATCTTATTTAGGAGACCGTATCGATTCGACCTCAATATTCGGAGGAATTAAAAAGAATGTGGTGTCCAAAAATTTTCAAGGTGGTGATATTTTAAACTTTTTTGGCGGCACTGAAATCAATTTATTGCAGGCAGACCTTCAAGGAATAGTAAAGATTAATGTGGTGCAGATATTTGGCGGGACTAAAATAATTGTCCCAGCAAATTGGGTTGTACAGTCGGAAATGATTGCTATCATGGGAGGCATCGAAGATAAACGTCCTCCACAATTAAATGCCAGTACCGATAAAGTATTGATCATTCAGGGAACCTCCATATTCGCTGGTATCGATATTAAAAGCTATTAATTAGCTGCAATTCATAAACCTTGATTAAAAAACAATTTGCCGCACAGTAGCCATTATGGAAAAAACTACGGGATTACTTATTTCAAAAAGCAAGATAATTCTCATTGTTTCTCAATGCATGGTGGCTTGTATTCTATCGCAGGCAGCCATTTTACTTTGGTTTGGCTTTAGCCTTCGGACTTCTTTTATTGATAGCACCATTAGCATTTGCCTACTCACTATTGCTTGCTATTTAATGAGTAATAACCTTCAGTATTACAGACCTGAAAAAAATCGCTATTTATTAATACTTTTTTATTGCGCCATTTTGGCAAGTCTTTGGCTTTTTCTAAACAATTGGACACTAAATCAACTGATTTTAAATGATTTTAAATATTCCATATTTTTATTCGAATCATTGCCTATTCGATTTTTCATCGGATTATTAATCATTGGTTTGATGGCCATGATTAGCATTGTTTGGTTCACACAAATTGATCAGAAAGAGACAGAAAAAAGAAAATTAGAAGCCGAAAGCCTCGCCAAAGAGGCAGAATTATATAATTTAAGGCAACAATTACAACCGCACTTTCTTTTTAATAGCCTTAATTCAATTACTGCGCTTATTGGCAGCCGACCAGAAGAAGCACGTAAAATGATTCATCAATTATCTGATTTTTTACGCGGAACTCTTAAAAAAGAAGATCAACAGCCCGTTTCATTAATGGCCGAGCTGGAGCATTTGCAACTGTATCTAGATATTGAAAAAGTACGATTTGGACATCGCCTATCCACAGAAATATCCTATAATGATAGCTGTAAGGACATGAAACTTCCACCAATGCTATTACAACCCATTGTAGAGAATGCAATTAAATTCGGGCTCTACGACACTACAGGCGTGGTTACGATAAGTATTTTCGCTGAATGTACTGAAAATGAGCTACATATAACCGTTCAAAATCCTTTTGATCAAAATACGGCAAAGCCGGTGCAGGGGACTGGTTTCGGACTAAGTGGTGTAAAGCGAAGGTTATATTTATTATTTGGTAGAACAGATTTGATAGAAACAAGGCCATATAAGCATATATTTACAAGCATAGTAAAAATACCTCAGACACAATTATGAGAGTGATTTTAATTGATGACGAACCACTGGCTCGTACAATAGTAAAAGAATATTTAAAGAACTGGCCAGAGCTAGAAATCGTTCAGGAATGTAATGATGGTTTTGAAGGTGTTAAAGCTATTGCTCAATTCAAACCCGATTTGATATTTTTAGACATTCAAATGCCTAAAATCAATGGTTTTGAGATGCTCGAGCTTATTGAACAAGCACCTTCTGTGATATTTACTACCGCCTTTGATGAATTTGCTATCAAAGCCTTTGAAGAACATGCAGTAGATTATCTCCTAAAACCATTTACTAGAGAGCGTTTTGATAAGGCCGTACAAAAATGGTTGGATCAAGAACAAAAAACCCTTGTCAACCAAACTTCAAAAGAACAATTTGCAAATCTCCAAACAGCATTCCCTAAAAATGATCGAATTGTAGTTAAAACGGGCAATAAAATTAAAATCATTCCACTAAGCGATGTTTTATTCCTAGAGGCAGATGATGATTACGTAAAAATACACACCCCCGAAGGCTCCTTCCTTAAAAATAAAACCTTAACTCATTTTGAAAAACTATTGGGTGAAAGCAATTTTGTGAGGGTTCATCGATCATTCATCGTTAAAATCAACGAAATTACAAGAATAGACCCCTATGAAAAGGATTCACACCTAGCCATTTTAAAAACAGGTGAAAAAATCCCTGTTAGTAAAACTGGTTTTCCTAAATTAAGACAAGCGCTCGGATTGTAATCCTTAAGATAATTGTTTAATTTAAAAGATATATTATTTCGATTTATATATCGAAACTTAAAAGAACCTTCCAAGCATCTGCCACATTTCCTTTTTCAAGCAGGGATTTAGCGTATTGGTGTAATTCACGTGCTCTTGTCCGATTATCGCCAATGGTAGCATTTAAAATTTGGCGCAATTCAGAATCAAACTGAAATTCTTCAATTTCTTTATCTGTTGGTAGGGTTTCCACATTGCCCAACTGACCTAAATTATTTCCTGTGAGGATATCTGAATTTCTAATTGCTGAAGGGATTGAATCTACACCAATTCCGAGCGTTCGTACAGGCTTCTCCACTTTAAAAAGATTATCGGAGTTAACACGACAATACCAATCGCTACCCAAACGGGCAACAAGATCTATTTTTTCTTGATCAATTTTACCGCTCTCATCAAGGATATCCTCCTGAATATGAATGAGTTTTATCTCAGCCAAAACTAAATTTCCGGCACCTGCCTCATTGCCTAAGCTAATCACCTCTCGCACTATACATTCCATTTGGACTGGCGATTCGGCAACTCTTGGTGGCTTTACAAGCTCTGAAGCTAATTCTGTAAATCCCGCCTTTATAAACTCATTGGTCCCTTTTGGATACTCCACACTCGCCAAGGAAGTCTGCTGCACCATATCATAATTCACAATATTGATCACACATTCAGGCACTTCCAATACATTTTCAAGGCTATGCTTTGTGGTATTGTCGCGAACACGCCTTGCCGGAGAAAAAATACAAATGGGCGGATTTGTACTGAACATATTGAAAAAACTAAAGGGACTCAAATTCACGTTTCCTTCTTTGTCGATCGTAGAGACAAAACAAATAGGGCGAGGCGCAATGGCATACTGCAAATAATTTTGCAGCTCGGCAGTTTTTAAATCAGAAACCTTAATGCTGAGCATATAATTTAGCTATTCAATTTTTTCAACTTTAAAATCGACCAATCGCTATCAACTTTTCGAATGGTATTGGTTAATCTACCTAAACCGGTAATTTCCATTTCAACAATATCCCCATCTTGCAACCACTGTGGTTTAAAATTAGGATCATTCAGCAGACCAGTCCCGTTTAGCTCCAGAAAACAGCCCGTACCAACGGTCCCAGACCCAATAACATCCCCAGGCAATACATCCACACCATAAGAGCAACGCTCAATAATTTCGGCAAATGTCCAATCCATATCGCCCATCGAACCCGAAGAAACTTCCACACCATTTACCCAACACTTCATGTCGAGGGCATAAGAATTGCCGGTATGACCAGCCTTTGCGGGTATTTTATAAGCTTCAAGCTCATCGGGGGTAACTAACCAGGGACCGATAACTGTGGAGAAATCTTTACCTTTTGCAGGGCCTAAATTGAGAAGCATTTCCTCCATTTGAAGGGTGCGCGCACTCATATCATTCATAATCATGTAGCCAGCGATATAATCATCCGCTTCCGAAGCTTTGATATTTCTACCTTTTTTGCCGATTACAATAGAGGCTTCAAGCTCAAAATCAAGCTTTTCAAAATGATCGGGCATACATTCAATATCGCCAACACCCTGAATGGCATTATGATTAGTGAAATAAAATATCGGATATTGATCAAATTCAGGAATCATGTCAACCCTACGGTTTCTACGCGCCGAAGCCACATGTTGCCTAAAAGCATAACCATCTCTACATGATGTTGGATGAGGTACAGGAGCTAAAATCTCAAAGAAAATCTCCTCTTTGGCTGTCATTTCGCCCGACTTAATTTTTCGATCTACATTTTTTGCACGATCCATCAATTCCTCACCGCCATTCAAGAATTCATTCATCGAATCGGGAATGAGCTTATCACAAGAATTTAGATTATAAATATGGCCCTTAACGAACAATCCTAAATGCTCTCGGTCTTCGGTTTTGTAGGAAACTAATTTCATATCGTTTATAATTTGGTTGTAGCTAGCCAAAATTACAGAATTTTGACTTGATGGATGAATTTCAAGCCAAATAAAATTTCGAATAAGACAAATTCATGATAAAAATTAACATAAAGAAAACATTACCTTTGTACTAACCAATTATAAAACAATAAATTCTAATTTATGCCTATTTATCATACTTTAGGATCTATTCCTCACAAACGTCATACTGTCTTCCGTAAGCCGGATGGTGCACTGTATGCTGAGGAATTGGTCTCAACTGAAGGCTTCTCTAGCCTATATTCGCTTGTTTATCATTGCCACCCTCCAACAATTGTGAAGGAATTGGGCGAGCCTTATTCTGTGGAACCAAAAATTGCTAGAGAAAAGCATTTAAAACATACCAGCCTTATCGGATTTAAGATTAAGCCTGAAGATGATTACCTAGAGAGCCGCAAGCCTGTTTTAGTGAATAGCGACCTTCATATTTCATTGGCTGCACCGCGACACTCCATGACTGATTATTTTTATAAAAACAGTCAGGCAGATGAAGTGATTTTTATCCACGAAGGTAGCGGAACCTTAAAAACAGGCTTCGGAAAAATTCCTTTTGAGTATGGCGATTATTTGGTTATCCCACGTGGTACCATTTATCAATTGGAGTTCAATACCGAAGATAACCGCCTCTTCATCATCGAAAGTTTTAGTCCGATACGCACCCCAAAAAGATACCGCAACCAATGGGGACAGTTAATGGAGCATTCTCCATTCTGCGAGCGCGATATCAAGAGACCGCAAAACTTAGAAACGATAGATCAAAAAGGAGATTTTAAAATTCTGATCAAGAAACAAGGATTGATTTACCCTTATATTTATGGCACACACCCATTCGATTTTATCGGCTGGGATGGATTCCACTATCCTTGGGCATTCTCCATTCATGATTTTGAACCGATCACAGGTAGAGTGCATCAACCACCACCGGTACATCAAACATTTGAAGGGCATAATTTTGTGATTTGCTCCTTCGTGCCAAGAAAATACGACTATCATCCGCAGGCTATTCCTGCCCCATACAATCACAGCAATGTGGATAGCGACGAGGTTTTATATTATGTTGATGGCGATTTCATGAGTCGCAAGAGTGTGGTAAAAGGACAAATAACCCTACATCCAGGCGGAATACCACATGGACCGCATCCAGGAACGGTAGAAAAATCAATTGGCAAAGAAAAAACGGAAGAATTAGCCGTGATGATTGATCCTTTCAAGCCATTGATGCTCACAGATTATGCCATCAACATAGAGGATGAAAACTACCATAAAAGCTGGCAAGAGAATTCATAATTTCAATTTTAGGGAAAATGCAAGCCATAATATTTGGCTAGCAATGTAGATTCAAAAAAGACATGAAAACAGAAACAGTTGAAAAAAATACGCAAGAAATAGATTTTCTTCCATTAAAAGGGACCGATTATATTGAATTATATGTAGGAAATGCCAAGCAGGCAGCACATTTCTATAAAACAGCCTTTGGATTTCAGAGTTTGGCCTATGCCGGACCAGAAACTGGGGTTAAAGACCGTGCTTCCTATGTGCTTGTTCAAGAAAAAATAAGATTAGTTTTAACCACACCATTATATCCAAATCATCCAATTTCTGAGCAATTAACCAAGCATGGCGATGGCGTAAAAATTATTGCACTGTGGGTTGACGATGCCTATGATGCTTATAATCAGACCACTACAAGAGGTGCTGAAAGCTATATGGAACCGCAAACTTTAGAAGATGAACACGGAACATTACGCATGAGCGGTATCTATACCTACGGCGAAACTGTGCATTTATTCATCGACCGTTCCAATTATAATGGTCCATTTATGCCTGGCTATAAAAAGTGGGAAAGCCATTATAACCCAGAGCCAACCGGCCTACTTTATGTAGATCATTGTGTAGGGAATGTGGGATGGAACCAAATGGATAAATGGGTTAAATTTTATGAAGAAGTTATGGGCTTTCGTAACATTCTAACCTTTGACGATAAGCAAATCTCGACTGAGTATTCGGCTTTGATGAGCAAGGTAATGAGCAATGGAAACGGCTATGTAAAATTCCCAATCAATGAACCTGCAGAAGGTAAAAAGAGGTCTCAAGTGGAAGAATACCTTGATTTTTATGGAGATGAAGGAGTGCAACACATTGCTATCGCCACCAATAATATTGTAGATACCGTTACAAAACTACAAGATCGTGGTATCGAATTCCTGAAAGTCCCAACCACCTATTACGACACTTTAGAAGCACGCGTTGGTAAGATCGAAGAAGATATTGAGCCCCTTAAAAATTTGGGTATTTTAGTCGACCGCGACGAAGAAGGCTACCTTTTACAGATTTTCACCAAGCCTGTTGAAGATCGCCCGACCTTATTTTTTGAAATTATTCAGCGTAAGGGAGCTAGATCATTTGGTGCCGGAAATTTTAAAGCACTATTTGAGGCCTTGGAGCGTGAGCAAGAATTAAGAGGTAATTTATAATTCTAATATTGTTGCTAGAATGGATCTTTAACCCATAATTATGGTGATGAAGATCCATTTTTTATTAATTAGCCATGGGATATCAACTATTACCATCAATTGGAAAATACTGACAATCAATGTATTTTGATATTTCATTTCTATAAAAGACACAAAATAATATCTTTGTTAAAAATTAATCATTTTGAAAAAACGTATTGCCATTTTTGCTTCCGGATCAGGGTCGAATGCTCAAAAAATTTTGGAGTTTTTTAAAAAACACCCAGAAGCGGAGGTCGCCTTAATTCTTAGCAATAATCCTGAGGCTTACGTTTTGCAGAGAGCAGATAATTTTGAAGTCCCATCACATATTTTCGATAAGCAAGAATTTTATAAAAGCGACGAGATTGTAAGCCTTTTAAAAAATCTACAAATCGACCTGATAGTACTTGCCGGCTTTTTATGGTTAATTCCTGAAAACCTAATTTCCGCATTCCCGAACCGAATTATCAATATCCACCCTGCCCTACTCCCCAAATATGGCGGTAAAGGCATGTATGGCGATAAAGTCCATAAAGCAGTATTAAATGCCGGCGAAGAAGAATCTGGAATCACCATCCATTATGTAAATGAACATTTTGATGAGGGAGAAATGATTCATCAATCGCGATTTAAAATCGAAAAAGGAGATGATTTAGAAATGATCAAATTCAAGGGACAACAATTGGAGCATTTACATTATCCAAAAGTGGTGGAGCAAATCCTGAAAAAGATTAAAAACAAGAATTAATTTTTTGAAAAAAGCAGCCCTTTTTTGCTAAATCCTTAACGTCAAATCCATCAAAAAACCTTATCTTTGCGGCTTTATAACCTTTATCTAAATGAGTCAGACCGTAAAGATCAAAAACGCCTTAATTTCAGTTTATTACAAAGATAATCTAGAGCCCTTAATCAAGCAATTGCACCAAGATGGAGTAGTTTTTTATTCTACGGGTGGGACAGAAAAGTTTATCCGTGATTTAGGAATTGACGTTATTGCCGTTGAAGATTTAACCGGTTATCCATCCATTCTTGGCGGTCGCGTAAAGACCTTACACCCTAAAGTATTTGGTGGAATCTTAAACCGCAGAGATCATCAAGAAGATCAGGCTCAAATTGCTCAGTATGAAATTCCGCAAATCGATTTAGTGATTGTTGACCTCTACCCTTTCGAAGAAACATTAGCATCGGGAGCAACAGAAGAAGAAATCATTGAAAAAATAGATATTGGTGGTATTTCATTGATTCGTGCCGCTGCAAAAAACTACAATGATGTGGTAATTATCGCATCGAAAGACGATTATACCACATTAGGCAACATTTTAAGCGAAAACAATGGCTCAACTACATTGAGTCAGCGTAAATCTTTTGCACGTCAAGCATTTAATGTTTCATCTCATTACGATACCGCAATATTCAATTATTTTAATCAGGAAGATCCAATCAGCGTATTCAAATACAGTGAGCAAAAAGCAATGAGTCTTCGTTATGGAGAAAATCCGCATCAAAAAGGAGTTTTCTATGGCAATTTAGACAATATGTTTGAAAAGCTTAACGGTAAAGAGCTATCCTACAATAATTTAGTAGATGTGGATGCAGCTGTTGCATTAATTGATGAATTTGAAGACCCTACATTTGCCATTTTAAAACATACCAATGCTTGTGGCATCGCATCTTGTGATACCATTTTAGAAGCTTGGAATGCGGCACTAGCATGCGACCCAGTTTCTGCATTTGGTGGTGTATTAATCTGCAACCGTGAAATAAATGAAGAAACAGCCAAAGAGATAAACAATTTATTCTTTGAGGTTTTAATTGCACCCTCATTTGATGAGCAAGCAAAACAGATATTATGTGGGAAAAAGAACCGCATCCTATTAAAAAGAAATGAGGTTGAGCTACCTAAAAAACAGTTCAAAACTCTCTTGAATGGCATCATTGAGCAAGATAAGGATCTAGTGATGGAAAAGCCAGATCAAATGGTGGCAGTTACCGCGCTGAAACCAAATGCGCAACAATTGAAAGATTTAGAATTCGCAAATAAGATTGTTAAACATACCAAATCAAATACCATTGTGCTTGCAAAAAATGGATGCTTGATTGCTAGTGGAGTGGGACAAACATCACGTGTTGATGCCTTGCAACAAGCACTAGTAAAGGCCAAAGCATTTAATTTTAGTGTGGAAGGCAGTGTAATGGCATCCGATGCATTCTTCCCCTTCCCTGATTGCGTGGAAATAGCTGCCGATGCAGGAGTTGTCATGGTTTTACAACCAGGTGGTTCAATAAAAGATCAAGAATCTATTGATATGGCAAACCAAAAAGGTATTGGCATGGTGACCACAGGAGTTAGACATTTCAAACATTAATAGATTTATCAAAAAAAGAATGATTAACATCTAGATAACAATCATTCATAAAAAGAGTTTATATTAGCATACATTTCAAAATAATAATAAATACAAAATGGGATTATTTAATTGGTTTACACAAGAAATTGCCATCGACTTAGGCACCGCAAATACGCTTATTATTCATAATGATAAAGTTGTAGTTGATGAACCATCAATTGTTGCATTTGACCGTACCACCAACAAGGTTATTGCCATTGGCAAGCAAGCCATGCAAATGGAAGGCAAAACCCATGATAATATACATACAGTTAGACCATTGAAAGATGGTGTAATTGCTGATTTCAATGCTGCTGAATACATGATTCGTGGTATGATAAAAATGATCAATAATGGCAAAGGGTGGTTTTTCCCTTCTTTACGTATGGTTATTTGTATCCCTTCAGGTATCACAGAAGTTGAGAAAAGAGCTGTGCGCGACTCTGCCGAAATTGCCGGAGCAAAAGAAGTTTACCTTATTCATGAACCAATGGCCGCTGCAGTAGGTATTGGTATTGACGTGGAAGAACCAATGGGTAATATGATTATCGATATTGGTGGTGGAACAACCGAAATTGCCGTTATTGCCCTTTCTGGAATTGTTTGTGATCAATCTATTCGTGTGGCTGGAGATAATTTCGATAGTGATATTGTTCAGTATATTCGTAGACAACACAATATTATGATTGGCGACCGTACCGCAGAGAAAATCAAAATCGAAGTAGGTGCTGCATTACCTGAGCTTACAGATCCACCTGCTGATTTCGCCGTTCAAGGTCGTGATTTAATGACTGGTGTTCCTAAGCAAATTACAGTTTCTTATACTGAAATTGCACATTGCCTAGATAAATCCATCTCAAAAATTGAAGAAGCTATCTTGAAAGCACTAGAGATGACTCCCCCTGAACTTTCAGCTGATATCTACCAAACAGGTATTTACTTAACTGGTGGTGGTGCGTTATTACGCGGACTAGACAAAAGAATTTCGTCAAAAACTAAGCTTCCTGTTCATGTTGCCGAAGATCCATTGCGCGCAGTTGTACGCGGAACTGGTATCGCATTGAAAAATATTGGAAACTTTAAATTCTTAATGCAATAAGAAATTAAATATCTTTTGAATTAATTTATTTAATTCAAAAGATATTATTTAAAGCTATGAACGTTATATGTCACTTTTTACAGGATTCAAGCCCATATTTGTAGGATAACACATGCGTAACATTTGGCTATTTTTTCTTAAGCACAATGCATTTTTTCTGCTGGTTTTTTATTTTTTAATATCGCTATCCCTGCTTATTAAAAACAATTCTTTTCAGCGAGCTAGTGTATGGAATTCTTCCAACAAAATGGTGGGCTCTGCTTATGAGCAAGTGAATGAAGTAAAAGGTTATCTCTCACTTAGAAGCATCAATGATAGTCTGGCAGCAGAAAATGCGCTCTTGAGAAATCAATTAGCCTCTTCATTCAAAAGCGATAGCTTAAAACAGGTAACGGTCCGTGATAGCACCCTAAAACAGCAATACACCTATACCCTAGCCAAGGTTATCAATAACTCCATTCATCAAAAGAATAATTATTTGACTATAGATCGCGGGACTAAACACGGCATTGCAAAGGGCATGGGTGTTACATCTGCTAAAGGTATTGTAGGAATTGTCTTAAATGTGAGTCCAGATTTCGCTACCATACGTTCCATTCTACATAGCGAAACTAAAGTGAGCGCACAAGTTAATGGAAACATAGGTTCTTTAGTCTGGGGGGAAGGTAATAACGACTCCCGATATGTTTATTTGAAAGATATTCAGAGTCATTTGATTATAAAGAAGGGAGATAGAGTAGTTACATCCGAATTTTCATTATTCCCTGAAGGAACCAATATCGGTTATGTGGTTGAAAACAGAAAAAAAGGTGGTGATGGCGAAATGGACATCAAAGTAAAGCTAGATACAGATTTTTCGACTTTACAATATGTTTATGTGATAAATAATCTGCTATCTGCTCAACAAATTGCTTTAGAATCTCAAAATAAAATTGAATAATGGGACGAGTAGTAATCATTAACTTCATTCGCTTTTTTCTACTAATTGCCACTCAGGTATTTTTGTTGAAAAACATTGGCTATTACAACCTCAGCATCCCCTATTTATACATCCTTTTTATACTTCTACTTCCCTTTGGAATTCCGAATTGGCTTTTATTTTTCTTGGCATTTTCTACAGGAATAACAATTGATGTATTTTATGATACTTTGGGATTAAATGCTGCTGCATGCACGGTTATGGCCTTTATCAGAATCATTTATATCAGCATAACGGTACAGCGCGATGGATTTGACAATGAACCAGAACCAAGCTTGGGCGCTATGGGATTTAGATGGTTTATTTTCTACTCCACTATACTCACTATTTCTCATCATTTTATCCTTTTCACATTCGAAAATTTTAAGTTTGGTGAATTAGGATATACCCTCATTAGAGTATTATTAAGCTCTATTTTTACAGTTACACTCATTTTAATTAGCGAATTTGCATTCTTTAGCAAAAAAACACGTTAATCTATTTTGTCTTAGCAATATTCGCATACAATTTCTTTTGTACTTTTGTAAAAGAATTATACAATTTTCTTAAAAGATTGAAATTGTATGAGAATATTTAAATCTAAAATTAGAGAAACACAACATATAATTTCCTAAAGGTTAATGAATAGTTTTTTTGCCCGAAAGTATGTAGTCCAAGGAATATTCATTGTAATCATCCTTATTTTACTTAGCCGACTGTTTTACATTCAGGTAATAAGCGACGAATATTTTCTTTCGGCAGAAAACAATGTCATCCGAAGATTACCCATCTATCCTGCTCGAGGAGTAATTTTAGATCGTAATAACAAAATCCTTACTCAGAACGAACCTGTTTACGATCTGATGCTTATCCCCCGCGAGGTAAAAGCTTTTGACACTTTAAAATTTTGCGAATTAATAGGAATCGACAAAAAGGGATTTGATAAACGCTTCAAAAAGGCAAAGAATTATTCTCCTTATAAAGCCTCCATTTTCGAGAAGCAATTATCGGTACAAACTTATGCCTCATTTCAGGAGAAGCTTAGTGAATTTCCAGGCTTTTATGTCCAAAAAAGAACGGTAAGAAGGTATCCCGATAGTATTGCGGCGCATTTTCTTGGTTATATTGGCGAGGTAAATCAAAAAGTAATCGAAAAATCTAAAGGCTTTTATAGTCAGTCGGATTATCATGGCATTACAGGCATTGAACGCTCTTATGAAGAATTATTGAGAGGCCAACGAGGTGTATCAAACTTCATGGTGGATGCTTTAAACAGACCTCAAGGAAAATATGCAGAGGGCAAATATGATACTGTGGCCGTTTCAGGAGATAATTTAATATCCTCATTAGACAAAGACCTTCAAAAGTTTGGTGAGCAATTGATGCAAAATAAAATCGGTAGCGTTGTTGCCATCGAACCCGCTACAGGCGAAATTTTATCCTTTGTTAGCAGTCCCGGTTACGACCCCAATTTAATGGTTGGCCGTCAGAGAGGCAATAATTATATGGAGCTGCTTAATGACCCATACAAGCCCATGTTTGTTAGGCCCATACAAGCAGAATATCCACCAGGATCAATTTTTAAGCTTGTAAATGCGCTAATTGCTCAGCAATACGGATTGATTAATGAAAATACGGTCTTTTCCTGCCCTGGAGGCTATCGATATGGCCGTAAGGGATTTATGGGCTGCACACACGTTCATGGTGCTGTAGACCTTAGAAAGTCTATCTCTGAGTCTTGTAATACTTATTATGGCTATGCCTACAGTCGTATGATTGATTTTGCCGGCATGCGCCCTGTAAATGCCTTTAAAAGATGGCGGAATTCTGTTTCGGCCTTTGGAGTTGGTTCTAAACTTGGAATTGACTTGCCAGGAGAACGCGATGGACTTTTACCAAGTGATGAACTTTATACTAAGCGATTTAAAAGTGATCGCTGGGGATCAGCCTTTACCATTTCGCTTTCCATTGGTCAGGGGGAGCTCGGAATTACACCGCTACAGATGGCGAATATTGCAGCTATTGTGGCTAATCGAGGTTTTTTCTATAAACCACATCTTATAAAAGCTATTGGAGAAAAGAAAATCATCAAAGAAGAGTTTGTTAAGAAAAACGATGCAGGAATCAAGCCTCAGTATTTTAAAACTGTAATTGATGGCATGAGCGATGTGGTAAACCAGCCCAATGGTACAGCATGGTATTCAAAAATTGTGGATATTGAGATGTGTGGTAAAACAGGTACCGTTCAAAATCCTCATGGTAAAGATCACTCGGTATTTATAGCCTTTGCTCCGCGCGATAATCCTAAAATAGCTATCGCCGTAGTAGTAGAAAATGCAGGATACGGTGCTACATGGTCGGCACCAATTGCCAGCCTCATGGTAGAAAAATATATTAAAAAGAGCATTAGCAGGCCCCAAATTTATGTAGATCGTATTCTTGAAGCAAACTTATTACCTGGCGCAGCGGTTAAAAGCAAGCCTAAGACTAAAATAGCAAGCGATAGCATTGCCGCTAAACAAACAAATACGCCCAAAAACGATAATGTAAAAAATGAATAATCAAAGAAGCCTATTTTTCAATGTCGATTGGCCCATTATCTTGACTTATATCACGCTATGCATTATTGGCTGGTTCAATATTCATGCTGCAGTTTATGATCCCTCGAATCCCAGCATCATTGATCTAGACACCAATTATGGTAAGCAGTTCTTTTTCATTATTTCGGCTTTCATAATCGGATTGGCTATTTTACTGCTCGATAGCCGATTTTTTAATACATTTTCACCAATTTTTTATGGGATAACCATCCTGCTACTGATTTTAGTGCTCATAATCGGCCGGAATGTGGGTGGTAACCAAGCATGGATTCCTATTGGTAGTTTCCGACTTCAACCCTCCGAATTTGCGAAATTTGCAACCTGCCTAATGTTGGCTAGATACTTAAGCTCTGGAACCATAAAAATTCAGGATATTAAAACACAGCTTTTTGCTGCTTTCATCATTCTTATTCCTACAGCGCTCATACTCCTACAACCCGATGCTGGTTCTGCACTAACATTCAGCTCTTTGATATTGGTTTTATATCGTGAGGGGCTTTCGGGTTATTTCTTGCTTATTGAAGGATTAGCCATCATTCTTTTCGTTTTGACAGTACTTTACAATAAATATTTAGTCCTTGCAGGTGTTTTAGTAGCGGCAGGAACTTGGGTCTATTTCAACCGAAAAAGCCAAAATATGATTAAAGTGACAGGCTGGGGCGTACTTTTTTCGGTACTTTTTATCTTTTCGGTAGATTTTGCCTACAATAAAATACTAAAACCGCATCAAAGAAATAGAATTGACCTGATTCTAGGGAAAGTTGATGATCCACGCGGAATTGGCTATAACCTCAATCAATCAAAAATTGCAATTGGCTCTGGCGGACTATGGGGCAAAGGTTATCTTCAAGGAACACAAACAAAATACGATTTTGTGCCTGAGCAGAGTACCGATTTCATTTTTTGTACTGTAGGTGAAGAATGGGGATTTGCAGGAAGCTTTATGGTGGTGATTCTCTACCTCTTCCTCCTCATGAGAATTGTTAATATCGCAGAGCGACAAAGATCATCCATGTCGCGCATTTATGGCTATGGAGTGGCATCCATCCTATTTTTCCATATTTTCATAAATATTGGAATGACCATCGGATTAATCCCAGTAATTGGAATACCACTGCCATTTTTAAGCTATGGAGGTTCTTCGCTATGGAGTTTTACGATTTTATTATTTATTCTACTCAAATTCGACTCTAATCGAATGGGAATTAATTAGAAAATCGGCGATTTAAAATTTCGTAGAATTTATCAGCAACATCCTGCTTTTCAGCCCAATTATTCTTAATAGCATAATTTTGCTTCAAGAAATTATCGGCAGCATCAAAGTTATCAAAACGATTGATAAGCTCTATCGCTTCGCTATAAGCTAAACTATAACCGTTAAAAAGATCACGCACAAATTGAAGTTTATCATTTAAGCTGATTAAACTCTTTAAATCTTTTACTTGCCTTTGGTTAAACTGCCCTGAGACAGTATTTTGAGAGGTTTGAGCAGAAAGCATCTCATTTAAAGTAAGTGATGGAGCCTCTTGTTCGGTCGCCTTAACTGGAGACTCATTTTCAATAGGCTTGACCTCCTCTTTTGGCTTTTCAATTTGTGAAACAATCGGCTTGAAAGAAACTTCAGGTATAAACTCTTCCTCAGGAATGGTTTTCAATCTTGTTTTCTCATCAATCACCCGCATCTCTTCTTCGGTTAAAGGTCGGTCAAAAAGCTCCTCTGCCGACTTATCCTCAAATTCAAACGTTTCGATCAGGTCATCCTGAATTTCTAATTTCCATTCAGGAATTTTAATCTCTATTTTTCCCTCTTCAAAAGCCTCAATTTCCTGAGCTTCAATCGTAAAATTGTGCACCACAGGCATTTGCTCTTCTTCTGGCTCTGGCTCAGGAACAATAGGTTTTGAAATAACAGGTTCTGAAACTATAGGTTTTGAAACTATAGGCGCTGAAACCTGTGTAGATTCAGCATTTAGCTTCAAAAGAATTGAAATATGATCGGAAAGAAAATCAGCATTTGCAGCAAAAAGTTCAAGCTCCAAATCATTTAAATGATCTGCATTTTTGGAAAGGTATTCAAATTGTTCGTTGAGCTCAGAAATAATACCAGCAACTCTATTAAAAATCTCTCTCTTATTCATCATTATTACAACATGTTTTTGGGTCTCAAAAATGCCTCCAATGGGCTTTGGGTTAAATAGATTGGTTCAAATATAAGCACATTTATCCTAAATAGGTATTAATATTAAAAGCGCTTAGTCCTCAATCTGCAAGAAATTTCGGATATTAGCGCAAAGAAAAACAGGGAAAATAGCATGTTATTTAGTGAGCAAAATTTTAAACGTAGAAATGAACTTGGTGGAAGCATTGAAGTAATTTGTGGATCTATGTTTTCCGGAAAAACGGAAGAACTAATCCGAAGACTTCGTCGCGCACAAATTGCCAAGTTGAACGTTGAAATTTTTAAACCTAAAACAGACACCCGCTACGATGAAAACTCAGTCGTTTCGCACGACCAAAACTCTATTCACTCCACCCCCGTTGAAAATGCCGCATCCATACTTCTATTAGGCGCAAATACAGAAGTTGTAGGAATCGACGAAGCCCAGTTTTTTGACGACGAACTGCCCGATGTATGCAATAAACTGGCAAACCGTGGCATTCGTGTGATAATTGCCGGATTGGATATGGATTATCTTGGAAATCCTTTCGGTCCGATGCCTGCCCTCATGTCGATTGCCGAAATAGTAACAAAAGTACATGCAGTTTGTTTGCAATGTGGCGGACCAGCAACTTATTCGTTCCGGACTTCCAGCAGTGAGGCGAAAATACTTCTTGGTGAAAAAGAAAGCTATGAACCGCGTTGTAGGACATGCTATAATAGCGTAGGCTAGAATTATCTCACAAACCCATCTTTTCAAATTTCTTGCGCTATTCTTTTCAATGAAATTAATTTCATTACTGAAAACTTAGGGATCCAAATATTACGTATATCAAAATAAAATTTCTTGTTTTAAATTATTACAAGCTATTGTTACCTTATTTTATATTTGATAAATCTTGACTCCACAATAATGAAAAATACGTTTAAAGTGCTATCTACCATTCTCTTCATTGTGGTTATTGCTGCCAGTTGTAGAAAAAATACTAGCGAAATTGATGCAGTATTAAGCTTTCCTGCTATAAAAGCGGCATTTGGAGGAAATATTGATTTAAATAATCTGAGTAATTATGCGGGGCAAAGCAAACCACCTTATATTGTTAAAGATAATACAGGTGCAAATCCAATAGTTAATGCAAAAGCAACTCTAGGAAGGGTTCTTTTTTATGATAAAAATCTAAGTATAAACAATTCAATTTCATGCTCCAGTTGCCACAAACAGGAATTTGCATTTAGTGATACCGCTTTAGTAAGTAGCGGCATTCTTGGGGGTGTCACTACAAGACATTCCATGAGATTGGTTAATTCAAGATTTGCAGTAGAGCAAAAATTTTTCTGGGATGAACGAGCAGCAAGCCTAGAACTACAAACTACCCAACCGATTGCAGATCATTTAGAAATGGGTTTCAGTGGGCAGAATGGCCGACCAGCCCTTAGTACCTTATTAAGTAAATTACAGGGAATTAGTTATTATAATGAACTTTTTAAATTCGCATACAATGATGTGACTGTCACTGAAGCGCGTTTACAAGAGTCTTTAGCACAGTTTATCAGAAGTATTCAATCATTTGATTCCAAATATGACGCAGGAAGAGCATTGGTTGCTAATGGCAATCAAAATTTCCCGAATTTTACTGCAGAAGAAAATTTGGGGAAAAATATATTTACAAACCCACCAGTTTTTGATGCAAATTCAATGAGAATTTCAGGTGGTGCAGGTTGCAATGGCTGTCACAATGCACCAGAGTTTGATATTGATCCCAACACTCGCAATAATGGAATTATTGGAGTGATAAATAGCACAAACAGAGACCTAAGCGTTACTCGTGCTCCTTCCTTAAGAGACTTAACCAGGGTTGGCGGAAAAGTTAATGGTCCGATGATGCATACCGGAGCAAACCGAACCTTAAGGGCAGTGCTTAACCACTATAATACCATAAACTTAAACCAAAATCAGAATCCAAATCTAGATCCAAGGTTGGCACCTAACAGAATAGGTCAGAATTTAAACCTTAGTGAAACTGAAATAAATGCACTCATCGCATTTTTACAAACACTTTCAGGAACAAACGTTTATGTTGATAAAAAATGGAGTGATCCTTTTCTATAAAATTGGAAGATTAAGGCAAGATTAATTTTATCGAGAAATAATCATTTTCAATGATTTCTCTTTGCCTCCATAAAGCATTTTATAGATATAAATACCAGGAGATAAATCGCTTAAATTAGGGCTAATGGTATGGAAACCTCTCGTAGTCAATCCATTATATAATTCCCTAACAGACTGTCCGACTGAATTATACAATTGAATAGAAACCATTCCCTCTACAGCCACACCAAACTCAATGGTACTTAAATTAATTGCTGGGTTGGGATAATTTTGCTTGAGTATAAATCCAGCAGCAGTAAGCTCATTTAGTTCCTTATATAATTCATCGTATTTTTTCTGAGCCGCAGCTGCAGATGCTTGTAAATCAGTGAGATTATCGCCTGCCAACAAGGCAAAAGCCACCTTCACCGAACCGTTCGGAGGAATATTAAATGGTCCGTTGCCCGAAACAAACATCACATCATAACCATTTGCAGAATTTTCGCCTAAACTTGTCGACTTAATACCACTTGATAAAGTAGAAAATTTCTCTGAAATGCTGAAGCCACTACCCGTCTCCAGTGGGTCGCCCACCACTTGATATGACATAGGATAATAAATCGGTCTGCCAGTGGTAGTCAGTTGCTTAACACCTGCATAAGGAGTAGCACCAAACTTACCATAAACATATCCCAAACGATTAAAAACATCATATTGAGTAACATCCCTTCCATTGGCATCCACATCCCAATCCGTAAAAAGTCCCAAATAGATGCCATTTAAAGCTGTAAAACTTGTATTCTTAAGCTCATATTCGGCGAGGATATATTTATCATCTGGGGACTTAGAATAGGCTCTAATAGTGTTTTTAACGGAAATATTAATGGGTTTGGGACTTGCAGAATCATCAAACTCACTTTGGCCAAAGAAAGCCACATCAACCGCATCATTTTCAAAGACCTTAATTTTCTTAAGAAAATGTTCATCGGCACTCCCCAAGTCATTTCTTGTATTATTTGATACTTGGGATGAAGAAGCACCGATCATCAATGAGGCTTCATACAATAAAGGATCATTTTTATAGATAAAACCTAAACCCTTTTCGGCATTGGCATCACTAAATCCAATACGACCGATGCTTGTCATGCTGCTAGAAACCTGATTTACCTCAATATTTAGGTAGTCAAGTGCAACATTAATTTGAAACTTTTCTTGATCAGTATATGGATTTGATGCAGTATAAGTAATGGTAAATTCAACAAGCTCATTTTCAGTGATTGTTGGTTTTAGATACACTCGGAAAGGGCCAACCATTCTTTTAATCTCTGAGGTGGCCATATTACCGACGGCAAGTTCTTGATCTAAAATTTGAATATTGGGATTGCTGGAGCTCAATTTAGCTATCACTGCGCTTGCTGGTGATAAAATATTCTTGAGGTCGAAAAATAGACGCAAGGTATCCTCTGCTGGTCGGGAGCCATTGGCCTTATCCAAAATAGTCAATTTTTGATTACGAATGGCAGGTCTAGTATCCGAAACGGCACGAAAAACATTCAAGCGACCTCTACCCAATTTCCCAGCAAAACTAGGGTTTAAGGCATCAATATTATCTGCGGTAGCCAATAACTGTTCACGCACCTGCACCATATCAAAAAGAGGAAAACGTGCTTTCACCAGTGCGGCGGCACTTGAAACGATGGGAGCAGATAAGGAAGTCCCGCGACTAAAGCCGTATCGATTTGCATTGGCAGTGCTAAACACATCGCCAGGAGCTAGGATAGAAATCGTGCTTCCATAATTAGAATAACTTGCTTTACGGTCGCTAGCATCTACTGCCGCCACCCCTAGCACTCCTGGGTAACTTGCAGGGAAACTAGGTGTAGTACTATTTTCATTTCCTGCGGCAGCAATTACAAGGCTCCCACGCGAAATGGCATAATTGATAATATCCTGACCGAAAGAACCCCCTCCTGGACCGCCCCATGAACAATTAATAATATGTGCCCCATTATCAGCAGCATATTTAATGCCCTCATAACCCCTATAAATTGCCTTCCCATTATTATCAGCACCAGCCTTAACAATCATTAATTTGGCATTAAAAGCAACACTCGAAATACCAAGTCCGTTGTTAGAAACCGCCGATGCAACACCACTCACGCGCACCCCATGATCGGTACTATCACTCTTCACATCCGGATCATTATCCTCTATGGGATTGCTTCCGCTAAGGCCCACCAAATCCTTCCCAGGCAAAATAATATTGGCCTTGAGATCCACATGGTCTAGATCTGAACCCGAATCAACAATGGCAATAATTGAATTTGAGGAGTTCCGAATGATATCCCAAGCCTGATCTGCCTTAACCTGACGTAAAAAATTCTGATTAGAGAGGTAAAATGGATCATTTGGGACAAAGTCTGTCGAATAAATATAGCTGGGCTCCGCATACTCGACCTTAGGATCTAAAAGTAGTTCGTTTATAAGCTCAACAATATTTTTCTTCGAGGAATAATTAAGCTCATAAATTCGATTTAAACCGATGCTATCCGCCTTTGGCGAATTATTGAATTCTGGATTAGCTTTTGTTTGCAAAGCATCCTGAAAAAGAGCTTTGAAAGTATTTATATTGGCTGACTTCAATTTCAAATCTTTCACACTAAAGCTTTGAATAGTTGAACGAAGCTCAGAGTCAGACTTGGCTTCCTTAAATTTGACGATAATGGTATTAGGAAGGTAATTCTTGGAGCTTACACCAATTGGCAAAGTAAATTTCCGTGGCTGAATAGACTTAGGATCATCATTCCCAAATGAAGAAAAAGCAGCGAAAAAAAAGAATAGCAGAAATACAGCTCTCATAAAGGAATATTTACAAAAATACTAAAATATAGCGATATTTTCATTAAAACCGGATCAATACGAATTAAATCGAATTTTTATTAATTGTAAATTAATATTTTAAATTAGAACAGTCAATTGATTTCAATCCATTGCAAAAAAGATTATTTAGCAGTCTCTCATTGACGAACCATTTACCGTTCACGTGGGTACAGAACAGGAATAAATTCTTGCCTTAAAATATGGCTCTTTTCTGTATTTACCAGTATAGAACTATTTACCAGTCCCATCGGGACGACCCATCTTGTAGCAATGGATTTCAATCCATTGCAATAAATAAAATCAATCAGTTGAAAATTTATTACATTACAATTTAACGTCATTTATATTGATTTTTATAACATTGATTAACCCTCGCAATGGCATGGTGCTTAAAACATTAAGAAATTAAGGGTCTTAAGAAAGATTGGTTTTCATGAAAGAGGACAGGTCGCGACCTGTCCCTACGAGCGATCTCATATCTCATATCTCAAGTCACGACCTGTCTCAAAATTTGGTTTAATTTTAAAACATTAAGAAATTAACGGTATTAAGAAAGAACAATTGGTTTTCATGAAAGAGGACAGGTCGCGACCTGTCCCTACGAGCGATCTCAAATCTCATATCTCACATCTAATATCTCAATACTACCTACTAACTACTATTTTCCCTATTTTTATTCCAAATCCCAAACTCATGAAAAAATTACTCATTCTCTTAATCTTCATTCATCAGCTTGCCATTGCGCAAAAGAATCCCAAGGAAAGTCCCAATTTGATCGTCATTACCACCGATGGTTTGAGGTGGCAGGAAGTGTTTAATGGCGTGGATAAAGACATTTTGACCAGCAAAAGTGTGAATAAGAGCGATAGCGCAGCCATTGCTAAGAACTATTCGGCGGTTAATCCCCAAGAAAGTAGAAAGAAATTAATGCCTTTTTTATGGTCGAGCGTGCAGGAAAAGGGCATGATTTTCGGAAATAGAAATCTAAATAGTCTGGCGGAAGTGGCTAACCCCTACTGGTTTTCCTATCCCGGATATAGCGAATTGCTGACGGGTTATGTGGATACTTTAATCAATACGAACGACTATAAACCAAATCCGCATACAAATTTATTTGCCTTTTTAAACAAGCAGAATGCTTACAAAGGAAAAGTAGCTGCTTTTGGAGCTTGGAATGCCTTCAACCGTATTTTGAATGAAGAAAAGTCAGGTTTTCCGGTTATCAATGCTTTTGAGCCTTTAAATAGTATTTTGAAAGATGAGCTGAGTAATCAAATTTCTGCCATGTTAAAAGACAGTTATAAGCCTTTCCATGAGGTGGAATGTTTGGATGTATTTACTCATTATCAGGCGCTTCACTATTTGAAATCTCAGAAGCCTAAGGCGATGTATATCTCTTATGGCGAGACGGATGAATGGGCGCATCATGATAAATATGCGAATTATTTGGATGCCGCACATCAAGTGGATCAATGGATTGGCGATATCTGGACTTGGGTGCAAAACACTCCGGGATACAAGGATAATACTTATATTTTAATTGCTACGGATCATGGCAGAGGTTGGAGAAATGAGTGGACAAGCCATGGTGCTAGTATCAAGGATGCCAATTATGTTTGGTTTGCATTAATGGGTCCGAATTTAGCTAGCAAAGGTAAATTAGGAGAGCAGGAAGGTGGAGATAAGATTTTTCAGAAGCAGTTGGCGGCAAGTATGTTGGAATTGATGGGGTTGGAATTTAGGGTGGAGCATGAGGTTGGGGTTGGGATTTTCCGGTAGAGGCACACGGCCGTGTGTCTCCTATCATCCCATTTCAAACACAATTATCCGTTTCAATGAAAATTAAATGAAAATCTGGGTGGATGAAATAAAATAAACTGGGGATTGAATTGATGGTTGGAAAAGACACACGACCGTGTTTCTCTACGTATTTCGGGCTAATTATGCGTTTTAATTGGATAAATGGATGGATGGTAGAGACACACGGCCGTGTGTCTCTACCGTGCAAAAATGCCAATTTCACCAAATAAAAAAGCCCCAGATCTACATCTGAGGCTTTTTGTACCCAGCGCCGGAATCGAACCGGCACAGTTTCCTATCGGTGTTTGAGACCGACGCGTCTACCAGTTCCGCCAGCTGGGCATTTTAATTGGCTTGGTTTTGGATCACCAAGCTCAGCGGTATTTGAAGAATTAATCTTCGCGACAAACATAAATAAAATTTTAATATTTTAAAGGCCTTTTGAGCAAATTCGCTCCAATTTTAGCCCCTAAATTTATTCATGCTCTCTCGTATCCTAAGCAAATATTTTTGTCGGTACCATATATCTTTGATAGTCAGAAGGATAGAATCCACATCCTTGCCCTCTCTCCTATCAAACTCATCTGTAGATTGCTTCAACTCATCAAAAAGGCTGAGCTCCATACCATCCACCATTTGCGTTAATTCGGCTAATTTCACCTCATCATGGTCAAATTCCATCTCCATCAAAGCTTCATTCACATCCATCATATCCATCAGGAAGTCCTGCGGCAATACATATTTATCGCCATCGGCAAGTAAATTTTGTAAAGCAAGAATATATTCAATGCGCTTTAAAGGATCAGAAAGCACCTGAAAAGCCTTATTGTTTAGGGTAGAAAGCTCTAATATTTCGGCCTGTTTCTCCTCATCTTCATTCACATAAAAATCAGGATGATAGCGCTTGCTCAGCTCATAGAATTTCTTCTTAAGCTTTTGCTCGTCTATCCCAAAACTTATGGGCAAATCATAAAATTCGAAATAATTAATCTCGCTCATGATGCTTTTAAATGATTCTAATTAATTCGCTTGAAATGGACTTTAATTGATGATGTGCTTGAAAATATCACTTCCAAATACGAATACCATCAGGCTGACTAAAATCACGAATCCTACCATTTGAGCACGCTCCATAAACTTATCGCCCAATGGCTTTCCTTTAATCATTTCAATGATCAAAAAGACTGCATGACCACCATCCAAAGCTGGTATCGGCAATAAATTCATTAGGGCTAGGGCCATAGAAAGTAATCCCACTAGGCTCCAGAATTTCACCCAATTAACGGTCCCACCAAACATAGTTGCAATGCCTATCGGTCCCGTGAAAGCCTTATTTGCCTGCACCTGTCCCGTAGCCACCTTTCCTAAACCTTTGGCATTATCCATGAATGAACCCCAAGCTTTTGAAGCTCCCACAGGCAATGAACTCAAAAATCCGTATTCAACGGTCTCAATTGGGAGATTAAAATATTGAGGAATCGCAATGCCTATCGTTCCATCTTCCCCTACATTGGTTGGTACTTCCAAAGTTTTATTGTCGCGCACAAGACTCAGTGTAATTACCTTGTTTTTATTGGCTTGTACTTCAGATTTAAACTCATCATAAAATACTACAGGCTTCGCATTGACAGCTAAAATACTGTCTCCCACCTGAATTCCTGCTTTTTCGGCATTTCCACCCGGTGCAATTTGAGCTATTCCTGATAATTTTACTCTTGGCTCCACAAACTGTGAAATACCTAAATCTGAAACTTTTTCAAGGATATTTCCAGGAACCTGAATTGTTTTTGTCTCAGCACCACGTGCAACACTCAGTTCGGTATTTCCTAAAAGGACTTTAGAGCTTGTTAATTCATCAAAACGGGCAATAGGCTTACCATTTACCGCTGTAATTTTATCGCCACTTTGAAGTCCGATTTCCTTTCCAATCAAGCCTGGCGCAATCCCATTAGGCAATTTATCATTGGGAATGAAGGTTTCTCCATTTTTTAGGGTGAGCATCCAGAAGATGAAAATACCTAAAACGATGTTTACAGTTACGCCACCAAGCATCACAATTAAGCGCTGCCAAGCTGGTTTTGAACGGAATTCCCATGGTTCTGGCGGACCAGCCAATTGTTCGGTATCCATCGACTCATCGATCATACCTGAGATCTTTACATAACCACCCAAAGGAAGCCAGCCAATACCATATTCGCAGCCTTTATAATTGAAACTGAATAATTTAAAGCCCCAAGCATCAAAAAACAGGTAAAATTTCTCTACCCTGATGCCAAAAGCACGAGCCGCAAAAAAGTGCCCTGCCTCGTGTAAAATGATTAAAATTGATAATCCCAATAACAGCTGACCTGTCATTACTAATCCATCCATGCCTTTTCTTCTATTTTATTTAATTTAATAACTATTATTTATCACTAATTCTTGCGCATAAATGCGTGTATTTTTGTCGCTCTCCATATAATCTTGGAGTGTCGGATTGGCCACAAAAGCCATTTCGCGCATACATTTTTCTATCACATCGCTCATTTGTAGGAATCCAATACGCATATTCAAAAATTCGGCCACAACCACTTCATTGGCTGCATTGATCACACATGGCATATTTCCGCCCTTATTTAAGGCCTCAAATGCTAAAGCCAGGTTGCGGAACGTCTTTTTGTCAGCCTCCTCAAAACTTAAATTGGGATAATCCATAAAGTTAAATCGTGGGAAGCTATTTTCTATCCTTTGGGGATAAGCTAAGGCGTATTGAATGGGTAATTTCATATCGGGAAGTCCCATTTGCGCCTTCATTGAGCCATCTTTAAACTGTACGATGGAATGTACAATGGATTGGGGATGTACAATCACATCAATTTGTGAAGCATCTAGATCAAAAAGCCATTTAGCCTCAATCACTTCCAAGCCCTTGTTCATTAAACTTGCCGAGTCGATGGTAATCTTCTCACCCATCACCCAATTGGGGTGTTTTAGGGCTTCCTTGCGGGAAATGGTGGATAGAAATTCGGCATCCCGCCCACGGAATGGTCCGCCAGAAGCCGTTAAATATATCTTCTCAATGGGATTATGGTCCTCACCTGCCAAACATTGAAAAATGGCTGAATGTTCCGAATCTACGGGTAAAATCTTTACGCCATGTTCCTTCGCCAAACTATAAACTAACTCGCCAGCAACTACTAAAGTCTCTTTATTCGCTAAGGCGATGTCCTTCCCAGCTTTAATGGCAGCTAAGGTGGGAATCAATCCCGCAAAACCGACCATCGCTGTTAAAACTAAGGTGATTTCAGGCTTCGAAAGTACCTCGCAAAGCTCATCTATCCCACATAAAACCTTGGTTTGGCTACTGCTCAAGGCATTTTTAACCTCCGCGAACTTAGATTCATTAGTCACCACAACAAATGGCGGATTAAACTCCAATGCCTGTTTAACGAGTAAATCAGCATTATTATTGGCGGTAAGCACAAAAACTTTAAAGCGATCCGAATTTTGACGAACCACCTCCAATGCCTGCGTGCCAATGCTTCCTGTAGAGCCCAGAATAGCAATATGTTTCATGTTAAATGCTTCGCCAAAATTTGTTGCCATCAAAGGAAATCGGTTATTTTTTAAGCCTGAAAATCAGGAATTGGTTAAAATATTAATTTTTTGAGGAATTTACACTATTTGATAATCCATTTATTCAATTCTTCTGCGATATGTCTGTCATTTGACAAACGCGGGACTTTATTTTGTCCGCCCAGCTTACCCTGACTTTTCATATAATTCCGGAAAGCGTCTTGTTCTAGTTCGCGCATCACTAAAGGCCTCAAAATCTTCCCTTCAATCAGATCGAAATAGTAAACATTCTTCTTTTGGAGGGCTTCATCCACCTTCAGACTAAAACTCGCTAAGTCGGCCGGGGGGCGTGCAAATTCAACGTACCATTCGTGGTAGGGTAGTTCGGAGCCTTCGGGACTAACCTGCGGGGCGACCGTAAATTCGGTGATTTCTACACCTTCTTGGCTTGCCACCGACAAAATAGCATGTTCAACCTCTTCCCCAATTACATGCTCCCCAAAAGCAGAAATAAAGTGCTTAATTCGCCCAGAAACGATGATACGATAGGGGTCTTTCGATACAAATTTCACGGTATCACCGATGCTATAGCCCCATAAACCGGCGCTTGTATTCAGGATTATGGCGTAATTTTTATTCAATTCGACCTCTTCAAGTGAAATACGGGTCGGATTTTCATTAAAATATTCATCTGTGGGGATAAATTCAAAAAAAATACCCGCATCAACGAGTAAAAGCAATCCTTTTTCCTCTTGAGAATCCTGAAAAGCGATAAATCCTTCGGAAGCAGGATAAGTTTCTATAGAATCTACTCTCCTACCGATACTTTCCTCTAAACGAGCACGATAAGGCTCAAAATTTACCCCTCCATAGACAAAAAGTGAGAAGTTTTTGAAGATTTTAGCGATTTTCTTACCTCCCGAACGTGCAATTAAACGGTCGAAATACATCTGCACCCAAGGTGGAATACCAGAAATGAGTCGCATATCTTCGTGGATAGTTTCTTCCACAATAGCATCTACTTTCTCTTCCCAATCATCAATACAATTGGTTTTATAGGATGGTAAACGGTTCTTTTGGAGGTATGCAGGTACGTGATTGGCTACAATTCCAGATAGACGGCCGGTATTTATTCCGTGAATCTTATCTAAAAGCGGACTCCCCTGTAAAAATATAAGCTTTCCATCCACAAAATCAGCCTTACCTGTTTCATGAATATAGCACAAAAGCGCATTTTTTGCGGCCTTAATATGCTCAGGCATAGACTCTTTTGAGATGGGAATATATTTTACACCGGAGGTTGTTCCTGAAGTTTTAGCGAGGTAAAGAGGCTTCCCTGGCCACATCACATGCTCTTCGCCAGCAACTACGCGGTCAATATAGGTACGAAGCTCTTCATAGTCGGCCACAGGCACATTCTTCTTGAAATCTTCATAATTCTTGATTTCTGCGAATGCATGATCCTTGCCAAAAGCGGTGTTTTGTGCCTTGGAGATTAAATGTTTTAACACCTTTTTTTGAGCCTCAAGGGGATTTTTTTTCCACTTTTCAATCTGCTTTACAGCGAGTGCGGCAATCGGTTTTGCTAAAAAAGACTTAATTCCCATCCTTATCCTCCGGATCGTTTAACATAATTTCTTCTTCATCAGTATAATTATTTACCAAATGACGATATGCAATGATCAGAATTATACTTGAGAAAGGAACAGTGAATAGTAGTCCAATAAACAGCGCCATCGCACCCAAAATATTAAGTCCCAACATGACCAAAAACAGCAAGCTGATGAACCAAAAATGGCCTTTTGTGAGGGTCCAACTCTGACTAATTGCCTCTGATGAACCTGATTCCTGATCTACGATAAAACATACCACAAAGCAAAAACGGATGGTAAAAAAGATGATTGGAATAGCAATTAGGATGAATACTGGTAAAAGTTCCCAGCTGAAAGGCTGACTAGTATCAATTTCGGGGGTATTTATGAAATAGATGGAGCTGATAATGGCAATGATACCCACAAGAATTAATCCCACAATCAGTTTAACAATCAAAAAATTGACCGCTTTCAATAAATTGGGCACAAAATCAGGTAGTTCTGGATGATCATCATCATCAATTAACTTAAAAAATACCTGGTAAAATGCGACGGTAAAGAAGGCATCGAACAAGCTAAGAACCACATTTTGAATGAGGGCGGCAGTCCCGGAGCCACCTCCCAAAACCACACCCAATACCCCAGTTATTGTTAAAATAAACAGAAATTGAACGATAGTAAAACCGAGCAAAATCCAAATATTTCTTTTTGCTAGTTCCCAGGCATCCGACAAAATAACGCTCACAGACATCCGCTGATCCATATTTTCTTATTTTCTTAAAATTATTCTCTTCCAAAAATCCTGCATAAAACCTAAGCCGTAGGCAGTGAGCTGCACGAAGGATGCAGCAATGCTCAAAAATGCAACTTTTGCTGATTTGTTTACCTTCCAAGAGTGAAAAAATATCAACAAAATGAAAATTGCTATTAAAGTATTGCAAAATTCGGCTAAAGGGTGAGCAAAAGCATTTAATATCAAGCTAGCCATCAAAAAAAGAGTAAATAATGCCGGGAAAAAATGCACCATTTTCAATTCTGAGGGGAAGTGTTTATAAATATTGATTCTTGCGCGCCCAAAAAAGTGCAATTGCTTATAAAATTGCTTTAAATCTGTCCTGCGTTTATGAAAAACTATTGCATCGGGAATTAAACCTATTTTAAAACCCATGGACTGGATGCGAATACTAAATTCGATATCCTCACCTAGGCGTGTCAGTATAAATCCGCCAGTGCGTTCCCACACTTCCCTCGAAATTCCCATGTTGAAACTTCTAGGATGAAACTGCCCAATATGCTTTTTATTCCCTCTAATTCCGCCAGTAGTAAATGGTGAAGTCATGGAATAACTAATCGCCTTTTGGACTGGGGTGAATGAAGGGTGGGCACCATCGGGTCCGCCATAAGCGTCTAATTGATGCTCCAAAAGGTAGTTTTTAACGATCTCTAAATAATCTATGGGAATGAGACAGTCTGAGTCGAAAATTACAAAATAATCGCCCTTAGCATGCTCAAAACCAAAATTACGCGCAAAACCTTGTCCCCCATTCTCTTTATAAAAATATTTAATATCCAGACTATCAGCATAGCTGTCCACAATGTCTTTGGCATCAATTTTAGAACCATCTTCAATAATCAACACTTCAAACTGAGTATATGTTTGCTGTGTTAAAGTATGAAGTAACTCATCAATTTCTTGAGGCCGGTTATAAAGTGGAATTATAATTGAAAAGAACATGATAAACGCTTTTATTTAAGCAAATTAGGATATTTATTCACAGCAGAAATTAGATGGTCTTTTCAATCTGATAAACATTCCTTTCGGTCGAATTTCTAGAAACCAATTCGGCGATAAAACCAGTAAGAAACAACTGAAAGCCTACAATTATGGCAACGAGCGCGATGTAAAATAAGGGTTGATCCACCACCTCTCGCGTATAGCGGATATGCATGGTGATGTGGTATAATTTCTCAACGATGATCCACAAGGCCATGATGGTACCTAAAAGAAAGCTTAACGCTCCAATGGTACCGAAAAAGTGCATGGGGCGCTTGGCAAATTTCCCCACAAAAAATATGGAAAGTAAATCTAAAAAGCCGTTTATAAAGCGACTGAAGCCAAATTTTGTCGTGCCATACTTACGTGCACGATGCTCCACTACCTGCTCTCCTATCTTTTTGAATCCCGCCCATTTTGCAATTACGGGGATGTAACGGTGCATTTCGCCATAGACTTCAATGCTCTTAACCACATCCTTACGATAAGATTTTAACCCACAGTTAAAATCATGTAAATTATGTATTCCCGACATGCGGCGGGTAGCAAGGTTAAAAAGTTTGGTAGGAATGGTTTTGCTGAGTGGGTCGTGACGTTTTTGTTTCCAGCCAGAAACGAGGTCGTATTTCTCTTCTACAATTTTCCTGTAAAGCTCTGGAATCTCATCTGGGCTATCTTGCAAATCGGCATCCATAGTGATTACAACATCCCCCTGGCAGGCCTCAAAGCCAACATTTAATGCTGCCGACTTCCCATAATTACGGCGGAATTTAATGCCAATAATGAAAGGATTTTCAGTCTTTAATTGTTCAATTACTTCCCATGATTCATCATTACTTCCATCATCAACTAGGATAATTTCATAGCTAAATGAATGTTTATCCATCACCCTACTGATCCAGCTTGTTAGCTCTGGCAGCGATTCTGCTTCGTTGTAAAGGGGGATGATGACGGAGATGTTCATTGGGAGATGTGAGATGTTAGATGTGAGATTTGAGATGTGAGATGTTAGATTTGAGACGTTAGATTTTAGATTAATTAAAACGTGCAAATTTCATCAATAAATTCGATAAAATCTGCACGCTCATTTTAAATTATAAATTATTCTTGTTCTTCTTCAATTGGAGTGGCAAAAATAGGTTCTTCTTTCTTAAAGATGGCTGCAAAAATTAGTGACATCACAAATTGTACGAGTACAGCAATACCTAAGTTCTTAAAAAACTGACCTACTGTAGGGTTGTACTGTTCTTTTATTCCTTCCATTTGCTTGCTTATTGCTTCATCAATTTGGTCTTGTTCCATACCCATATTTTCTAGGGTTTTGCTTGTCCCAGCTTCCATATAACCAGCAACTTTCTCAAATGCTTGTGGCTCTATAAAATTGTAAAAAGCATAATTTACTACTGAATAAAGTAAACCTGCAACAAAAGCCATTAGGAAAATGCCTTTTAAGGCTTCTCTAAAATTCCAAAATCCACCAATTTTCTTTCTTAAATCAAGCGTGAAAAAAACGTAGATTAAAATTGATACAACCATTGATCCGATTCCGAATCCGATAGATCCTAAAAGTGATGGTGCTGCATAATAAACCACAATTCCTACCACTACGGATAAGATACCTACGATAATACCATTTGTACTAGCTTCTTTGTTTAAGTTTTGTTTAGTTAATTCCATGTTTGTTTAATTTTGGTTGTTAAAAGATATAAGTAAAGCATAAACGGCAGAGTCGAAATCAGGGTTTGCACTATATTTAATAAATTCATTAAAATCCTCATCTACAGGATCAGGATCTCTGAAAAAGCCAATCATTGGGTAAAACAATTCCTTTAGTTCAGAATCTTCTGGAATTGAGGAGCTTACACGTGCAACTTCTTTTAAGCTACTCTCTACCAAAATTTGATTGGCAATAACCACTTCATAGATGCGATGCTCATCTTGGAATTCATCCTCATCTACTAATAAAAATTCACGCAAGAAATCGCTCAACTCAGGCTCAATAGCCTCATCCTGACACTCTTGCAAATAAAGAATTACATTGAGGAGCTCGGTACCACGGTCGATGGTTTGCTCTTCAATTTGTTCCCACTCGGGAGATTCTAAATAATCTTCCTCCAGCTTACGCACATCTTCATTGAAGAAATTAATCAATAAAAGATCGAAAAAGAGTTCGCGCAAAGGCTCAAACATAGGATGTTCATCAAAAGCGGCATCCATAGCGGCAAGCTTTTCCATATAAACCTTGTCCGAACTAAAAACAGATACAAGCACCTTCGAAAAAGCCTCCTGATCCTGATTATTTACCGAAGCAAACTGCGCTAAAGCAGAAAGCATGGCTTCTTTTACACTAGTATTCATATGATCTTTTAAGAGATTAAATATTGTTCATTGTTACAAACAAAATTCACCTTGCCTGTTAATTCCTGCCCCATTAGTGGTGAGTTAAATGATTTAGATTTATTCGAATCCTCATTCAAAGTCCATTTTTCTAAGGGGTTAAAAAGTATAAAGTTAGCAGAAATTCCTAAATCAAAAGATGGAATTTCAATTCCCATTAATTTTCTTGGTGAGATGGCTAATTTTTCTACAATTTGCTCGGGACTTAAGCCTGATTTTAATGCTAGAGGCAATACTGTTTGGAGTCCGATGATACCAAAACTAGCAATTTCAAATTCCACATCTTTAAACTCAATTTCATGCGGGGTATGCTGCGAAACAATCGCATCAATGGTGCCATCTTTTAGTCCCGCAATCAATGCTTTTTGATCAGCTTTAGTGCGGAGTGGTGGCTTAACTTTAAACTGACTGTCGAAACCTTCTAAATTTTCTTCGGTAAAAACTAATTGATGTGCCGCCACATCGCAGCTAACTTTCACACCTGCTTTTTTGGCCTTGCGGATTAAATCTACTGTCCGTTCGGTGCTAATCGTGCTAAAATGTATGCGTGCATCATTGTATTCGGCTAAATAAAGATCACGTGAGACCATTAATTCTTCGGCCAGAGATGGGTTTCCCTTCATCCCTAGGAAGGTGCTCATCACGCCCTCATTCATCTTTCCTTTAGCTGCAATGTCTTGATCCTCAGCATAAGAAAAGATTAAGCCATTGAAAGATTTGGTGTAAAGCAAGGCTCTACTCATCAATCCGGCATTCGAAACTGGCTTATTCCCATCCGAAAAGGCAATGGCACCCGAATCTTTCATATCGAACATTTCGGCCAATTCCTTGCCTTCGCGATGATGACTAATGCATCCAATTGGAAAAATATCGACTAGATTATGTTGAGATTTATTCAGCAGGTAGGAAACCTCCGCCTTCGAATGGATGGGAGGCTGTGTATTGGGCATCAAAGCAACAGCAGTAAATCCACCAGCCGCAGCAGCCGCACAGCCCGTATTCATATCCTCCTTCGTCTCTAAGCCCGGTTCTCCAAAATTGGCATTGATATCTAAAAAACCTGGCGATAAAAACTGTCCCTTTGCATCAATAGTGATTAAATTCTTATCTGAAGCATCAATTTTCTTGGCAATTTCAGAAATCTTCCCATCACTGATTAAAACATCAAGTGTTTGTCCGTTTAAAGGACTTTCAGGATGTAAAATGGTGGCCGACTGAATTAAATATTTCTTCAATTTATTTGAGGTTTAATTTGTATTTTATTGTAAAAACGGATCAATAATATCTCTGCTGCGAAAAATAAAAGAGCTAATATCAGACAAACTTTCCATAGTGAGGTGCCCTGATTTACAGTTTTTATCATATTTTCTATGGATGCTTGCTCTGGCTCTATCATTTCAGGTTTATTAGTCCCAAAATTAGCATTTATCTCATTATTGCTAGCATAGCTTAAATCAGATTCGGCCCCCGCATCGTTAAAGGATAAGATAGCGAGCAATCTATCGCCTTTAAATAATTGATAATGACCACTTTCTCTTATTTGATCTTCAACAAAAATTTGCGATAAATGATCATTTTGCCTTAAATCTGGAATAGTTTCATAGGACTCTTTCTTGAGTTTTAGCGTCTGATTGGGGTTTAGAATAATTTTAGGAAGATTGATCAATGTTTCAGCATTTAAATCATAAAATAGCTGCTGCTTTCTGATAGAAATTAAGGCCGATTGATACATGATAGGCACAAAAATGGCATGCTTAGGCAAATTGCTGGATTCATCGTTGAGTGCTACCGCTGACAAATATATTTTTCCTGTACCGACAGCATACTCACTCAAAAATAATTGATTTCCAGGAAGTTCTAAAATATTCTTACGATTTGTTTTGCTTAAAGAAGAGAATTTTAAATACTTTTTTACGGATGGTAAATCCATTTTCGGGATATTTTTATCAAATACTCCTTCAAAGAGAGGATGTTGTAAATTAATGGATGCTACACGCTCTTCCTTAGAAATTACCTGTTCTGGAAGGTCGGTGTTTAGTCCCTGGAGGAAATTTCTTAATCCCGCTTGATCAGCCTTCAAATCAGGAAAAATCATCAATGTGCCGCCTCTTTTGCAATAATCTTGCAGCTGTTGCGATAGTCCCGCGCTCAGCTCCGGCAATTCATTCAAAATCACCAAAGAGTAAGTATCTAATTCTGAATAGTTTACATTTCCTGAGAGATTATTGGTCACGCGGAAGAAGCTATCAGATTGAAACAAGGCATTCAAATAAGCATTTTCTGATGCACCATTAATAATCAAGATGGGCATGGATTGTTCCACTTTAAAACTGAAATAAAATTGATCATCAAAAATCAAAGGGAAATCGGTAATTTCTACACGTGCCTGCTGCCAGCCCGCTTTTAATCCGCTGAAGCTCAGGGTGTCTATAGCGCTAGACCTAGCTTTAATTGAAAGGCTTCCCAAGGCTTTTTGCTCTTTATTGATGAAAAGTTTAATGGGAATATTGAGCGCTTCTTCCTCAGAATTATTCTTTAACCTGACCATTACTTTCTCCAAATCGCCTGGCTTATGAATGTTAGAATTAAACCAAATGGAGTCGATGGAGATATTAGGCTGCGGATTTGACTTTATTCGTATCAATCTGATTGCGAGGGAGCTATCTGCAGGTATTGCATTCTCTCCTAGTATATTTTTCTGGAAATCTGAAATCAGGTAAATGCTTTTACGCGAGTTTGGTTCCTTCGAGAAAACCTCTTTTTGTCGGGAGATGATTTGGTTTATGTTTTTACTGGCGGGACTAATTTGAATTTCTTCAATCGCATTTTGAAATTCTTCTAGGGAGAGTAAGCGTTGGTCTTTACCTTCAAAATCGTTGGTCAGGATTTGAAATTTATCATTCAGGCTATGGGCCGATGCAATTTCTTTGGCTCTACGTTTAGCTTCATCAAGGAGCGTACCTTCTTTATTTTGCGCTTCCATACTGAAGGAATTGTCGATATAAACGCTCAAAACCTGATTTTGGAATGCATTATCTTGAGAGGCAGTCGGGATATACGGCCTTGCGAAAGCCAATACTAGGAATGAAAGCCCTAAAATCCTTGATGCAAGAATTAAACGATCTTTAAGCTGCCTCTTGGAAAATGTTTGCATGTCCACATTTTTCAGAAAGCGCACATTGCTGAAATAAACCTTTTTGAATTTCCGGAAATTGAATAAATGAATAAGGACAGGAATGACGATTGTCACAAGGGCAAATAAAAATCCGGGGGATAGGAATCTCATTAAGAAACAAAATTAATGATAATTAATGGAGTTTGAAAATGGATTGTTTCGCTATGCTCGCAATGAACTGTGTTAAAAAACAAAAATGTTTCTCAAACTATTGTAATAAAAACCTAGAAACAAGCCATTTAGGTTGGTAGATTTTAAAATACCAAATGATTTTTGTATATTTGTTTTCCTCCCAAGCTAATTGGGCCAAAAATATGATTCTAGTTTTCACACATCACGTACATTTCCATCATCGCTTTGCGGCGATGTGATTTTATATACGTTTCTACGTGAAACTGTTTCTTAATATTTTTTTTGGTCTGATTAAAACATAAAATTTGAAAACTCTCAAAATAGCTATCCAAAAATCGGGTAGATTAAACGAAAAATCTGTCGAGCTTCTAAAAAACTGCGGTTTAAGCTTCGAAAATTATAAAAGTTCATTAATTTCTAATGTCTCCAATTTCCCTCTAGAGATACTATTTCTGCGTGATGATGATATCCCTGAATACGTTCAAGATGGTATTGCCGACCTCGGAATTGTAGGCGAAAATGTAATTAGTGAGACTGGTGTAGATGTAGCCTTCCTGCAAATGCTGGGCTTCGGAAAGTGCACCTTAAAACTAGCGGTACAAACGCATAGTACCATAGAAAATATTGCCGACCTCAATGGCAAATCAATCGCTACCTCCTACCCTGTCATCCTAAAAAAATTCTTAGATGAGCAATCTATCAATGCGGAAATTAGGACTATTTCGGGTTCGGTAGAAATTGCGCCGGGCCTCGGACTAAGTGACGCCATTTTTGATATTGTATCAACGGGTGGGACTTTAAAAAGTAATGGTTTAAAACCCTTTGCGGAAGTAATGAAGTCGGAAGCCGTTTTAATTGGACGCAAAGGCATTGAAAATGAAGACCTTATCGTTGAGCTGATTCAAAGAATCCAGTCGGTTTTACGCGCTAAAGAGACTAAATACGTGGTTTTAAACGCAGAAGCTAAAAACTTGGATCAAATTCTAGCGCTTTTACCTGGAGTGAAGAGTCCCACAGTTGTCCCATTAGCTGAACAAGGCTGGGTAGCAATTCACACCGTTATTCCCGAGCGCGATTTTTGGGAAAAGATTAGTCTGCTGAAAAGTGCTGGCGCTCAGGGCATTGTTGTTATGCCAATTGAAAAGATCATCCTTTAAAAGATAAAAACACATGTTGAAAGTCTATAATTTCAAGGATCTTAATCGCAAAGAAATTGAGGAGCTATGCAAGCGTAACAGCGACTCGAACCAGAACATTCGCAGCACCGTTAATGACATCATTGAAGAGGTAAAAAGCAAAGGCGATGAGGCTTTAATTCGCTATGCTGAAAAGTTTGATGGCATTGTGCTAAACAAGCTTTTTCTCGATAAAGATGAGCTGAAAACGATTGCTCAAGGCGCTGGAGAGGCAGAAAAAAATGCTATTCGCACAGCTTACAACAATATTCGTAAATTTCATGAAACGCAAATTCCCACCGAACAGAAGGTTGAAACCACGAAAGGGGTTATCTGCTGGCGTGAATACCGTGCAATTGAGAAAGTAGGTCTTTATATTCCGGGGGGAACCGCCGTATTACCGAGCACCTTTTTAATGCTTGGAATACCAGCCATCTTGGCAGGATGTAAGGAGATTATCGTTTGCTCGCCTCCCCAAAAAGATGGTAAAGTAAATGCCTACCTCGCTTTTTGCGCCGAACTATTGGGAATTGAACGTATCTACCTTGCTGGTGGCGCTCAGGCAGTAGCGGCAATGGCTTATGGTACTGAAAGCATCACCAAAGTGGATAAGATTTTTGGTCCCGGGAACCAATATGTAACCAAAGCCAAAACAATTATTCAATCGGAAAGCCAAACGGCCATCGACATGCCCGCAGGACCATCAGAAGTGCTTGTCATAGCTGATGAGAGCGCAAATCCGGAATATGTGGCTGCCGATCTTCTTGCACAAGCTGAACACGGGATTGATAGTCAGGCGGTATTAGTATCTAATTCTCAGCGTATTATCAATGAAACTATACTTGAATTAGAGCGTCAATTGCCTTTATTGCCAAGAGCAGAAATCGCTGCCAAAGCAATCGCAAATTCTTATGCGGTTTATTGTGCCGACCTACATGAGTCCATGGAATACAGCAATATTTACGCTCCTGAACATTTAATATTGGCTACAGACCAATGGGAAATGATTATTCCCGAAATTATAAATGCAGGTTCTGTTTTCCTTGGCCATTTAACTCCTGAAAGTGCTGGTGATTATGCATCCGGGACAAATCACACTTTGCCCACAAGTGCCTATGCTAGAGCCTATTCTGGTGTTTCGGTAGATTCATTTATTAAGAAAATCACCTTCCAACATATCTCTAAAGAAGGAATTAAAAATTTAGGTCCCACAGTAGAAATTCTAGCTGCTCTGGAAGGTTTAGAAGCACATAAAAATGCGGTTAGTGTCCGTTTAAAAGACAATTAAGATAAATTATTGAATAAAATACTTTAATACAATACGATGTTCAACTTAGAAAATATACTTCGTAAAAATATCAAGGAGCTTGTCCCCTACTCATCGGCAAGAGATGAATTTAAGGGCGAAGCCTCCGTTTTTTTAGATGCCAACGAAAACGCTTATGGCTCGCCGCTAAGCACTAATTATAATCGCTATCCAGATCCATTACAGTACAAGGTTAAAAAGCGACTTTCAGAAATTAAAGGCGTTCCTCCTAGAAATATTTTTTTAGGAAATGGCAGTGATGAGGCTATCGACATCCTTTTCCGTGCTTTTTGCTATCCAGGGAAAGACAATGTGATTACTGTACCGCCAACTTATGGCATGTATGAGGTTTCTGCCAATATCAATGATGTTGAAATCAGAAAAATCAATTTATTGCCTGATTATCAACTAAATATGGAAGGTATTGCTGAGGCGATAGATGAAAATACTAAAATAATATTCATCTGCTCTCCCAACAATCCTACAGGAAATTCGATCAATAGAGAAGATATTGAAACAATTTTGGCCAATTTTAATGGTTTAGTAGTCATTGATGAGGCCTACATCAATTATAGTCGCCAAAAAACCTTTATTCAAGAGCTTACCGAGTATTCCAATTTGGTAGTTTTACAAACCTTATCAAAGGCATGGGGCTTAGCAGGCTTACGTGTGGGAATGGCCTTTGCCAGCGAAGAAATTATTGAAGTATTCAATAAAGTTAAGCCACCTTATAATATGAATGAGGCTTCACAAGAACTGGCTTTAGCTGCACTTCAAAATGTAGATCAAGTAAATAATTGGATAAAAGAAACGGTGACTGAACGCGAAAAGCTTCGCGCAGATTTAGGCCAAATGTCTTCAGTATTAAGTATTTATCCTTCAGATGCTAATTTTATCCTAGTAAAAACAGAAAATCCCACAGAAATTTATCAATTTTTTGTCGAGCGTGGTATAATTGTCCGCGACCGCTCAAAAGTTGCCCTTTGTGAAGGATGTTTACGAATTACTATCGGTACACCACAAGAAAATACAGTTTTAATGGAAGCTTTCAAAAACTTCGAAGAATCAAAAAAGAAATGAAAAAAGTATTGTTTATAGATCGAGATGGGACTTTAATTGTTGAACCACCAGAAGATTTCCAGGTGGATAGTCTCGAAAAACTAGAATTTCTACCTTTCGCAATTTCTTCATTAAAAAAGCTACAAGACTTTGGCTATGAACTAGTTATGGTAAGCAATCAAGATGGACGAGGCACCAGCAGTTTCCCTGAGGAAGATTTCCAAAAACCGCAGCAAAAGATGCTTAACATTCTTAAAAATGAAGGCATTAGCTTTGCTGAAATATTTATTGACGATTCTTTCCCAGAAGCAAATAGTCCCAATCGTAAGCCAAATACCGGCTTATTGACTAATTACCTCATTTCCAACTTAATAGACCTTCATAATTCTTATACCATTGGGGATAGAGAGACGGATATTCAATTAGCACAAAACCTAGGTTGTAAGGCTATTTACTATTCCGATAAAGCGCATGAGCATGCTATATTAACTAGTAAAAATTGGCTTGAAATCAGTAATTTTTTAACTCGAAAACAAGATCGTTTGGTAGAGTTGGAGCGAAATACGAAGGAAACCAAAATAAAGTTAAGCCTTAATTTAGATGGCAATGGAGAGCATCAAATAAACACAGGCTTAAAATTTTATGATCACATGCTCGATCAGTTGGCAAAACATTCGGGCGTAGATCTCGTTCTTACAGTGGAGGGTGATTTAGAAATTGATGAGCATCATACCATCGAGGATAGCGCTATTGCCCTAGGAAAGGCATTTAAGCAAGCTTTAGGAGATAAAAGAGGTATTGAGCGCTACGGATTTTTATTGCCAATGGATGAAGCATTAGTGCAATGTGCCATTGATTTTTCTGATCGTGCCTACTTCATTTATGAAGGCAAATTTGATAGAGAATATGTAGGAGATTTTCCAACCGAGATGTTTGAACATTGGATGAAATCATTCTCTGAGCATGCAGGAATGAATTTAAACCTGAAAATAATTGATGGAGACAATACCCATCACATGATTGAAGCAAGCTTTAAAGCATTAGCAAAAAGTATAAAACAGGCTATACAAATAACTGGGACTGCCCTACCAAGTACCAAAGGAGTTTTATGATTGGGATAGTTTATTACGGTGCGGGGAATATTTTCTCATTAACATCGGCTTTAGACCGACTAGGTTTAAGCTATGGCATGATTCACCATGTTGAAGATTTTGAGAAGTATGATCGCTTTATTATTCCCGGTGTGGGGCATGCAGGCACGGCAATGCAAAAATTAATTGATAGCGGACTCATACCAGCAATCATTCAATTGAAAAAACCGGTGCTAGGCATTTGCGTGGGAATGCAATTATTAAGTAATCATTCTGAAGAAGGCGACTCAAAATTAACGGGTATTATTCCTTTAGAAACAAAGTTATTTAGTGAAACACTTCAAGTAAAAGTACCACATACAGGCTGGAATAAAGTCTTCCAAAATATTGATAATCAATTATTTAAAGACATAGCCAATGGAACGCACTTTTATTTTGTACATTCGTATTTCTTAGAATTTAATTCTAATTTTACCATTGCAGCGGCAGAATACGGAATAAAATTTTCCGCAGCAATCCAAAAAGATAATTTTTACGGCGTTCAATTTCACCCTGAAAAATCAGGTATAGCCGGCGAACAATTAATAAAGAATTTTGCACAATTAAATTAAAGCCATGTATATAATTCCAGCAATTGATATTTTAGATGCTAAGGTTGTCAGATTACGTGAAGGTGATTATGATCAAGTAACATCCTACGATGTTACCTTAGAGGAGATGATTGAGAAATATCAATCAAACGGGACTGAATTCATACATATTATTGATTTGAATGGGGCGAAGGGAGATTTCAGCAATCAGAAATTTCTGTTTGATATCATCAAAAAAACGGATATTAAAATCCAATATGGTGGTGGTGTTCGCAGCATCGAAAAAGTAAAAGAGCTAATTGATGCAGGAATTCACCGTGTAATTGTTGGTACTCAGGCCATTACCAATGCTAATTTCCTTCAGGAATTAAGTCTTGAGATATGTGGCAAAGATAAATGCCAAGATCAGGTGGTTATAGCCATTGATGTTTTAGATGAAGTCATTAAATATTCGGGATGGATGGAAAGCTCGCCCATCAAACTGATGGATTATGTAGATAAATGCCTCAACCTAGGCTTCTTCCGTTTTTTATGCACAGATATTGATAAAGATGGGAAATTGGGTGGTGCTGGAGTGGAGCTCTACAAAAAATTAATGGAACACTCGCCATTCATTAAGCTGATTGCTTCTGGAGGCGTAAGTTCGATGCAGGATATTGAAGATCTTCAAAAAATAAAAGTTGAATCTTGTGTAGTTGGTAAAGCCATATACGAGGGAAAAATATCCATTGAAGAAATTAAGGCCTGGAATTTAAAATCCCTAATAAGCTTTTAAATTTAAGCCATAAGCATACATATCAAGGGTTTTAGGAATTAGTAATCCATGATTTATAATAAAAGATTTGAATACAGCACTAAATACAAAGCAAAGCATCACGCATTTGGGGACTGAACTCGCCAAGCGAATTATTCCTTGTTTAGACGTTAAAGACGGCCGCACCGTTAAAGGCGTCAATTTTGTGGCTTTGCGCGATGCCGGCGATCCTGTTGAGCTTGCCTATCAATATTCTGCTCAGGGTGCCGATGAATTGGTTTTTTTGGATATTACAGCCACTCATGAACGCCGAAAAACGATGGTTGAATTGGTGCGTTCGGTTGCACGACAGATAAATATCCCCTTTACCATTGGAGGTGGAATCAATGAAATTACGGATGCCGATATTCTTCTGAATTCGGGTGCCGATAAAATTTCAGTTAATTCAGCAGCCGTTAGAAACCCAAATTTTATTGATGAATTGGCCCTTGCCTTTGGAAAGCAATTTGTAGTGGTAGCCATTGATACTAAGCATATTAATGGCAAAAATTTTGTCCACCTAAATGGTGGCAGAATTGCAACCGAAATTGAAACCGAAGACTGGATAAAAGAAGTCGAAAATAGAGGTGCAGGCGAAATACTTCTAACCTCTATGGACCATGACGGCACCAAAGCAGGCTTTGACAACGATTTACTTAAGAAAGTCAATGATTCTATAAACATCCCTTTAATTGCTTCTGGTGGTGCGGGTAGCATTCAAGATTTTGTAGATCTATTTAAGCTAAGCAATGTAGATGCAGCCCTAGCAGCATCGGTTTTTCACTATGGGGAGATATTAATTCCCGATTTGAAAAGCGTTTTGCATGAAAATAATATTGAAATTAGGCTTTAAGCCCAAAAATATAAGAAATGACCATTGATTTTAAAAAAGGTGAGGGATTAGTCCCAGTAGTAATTCAAGATGAAAAAACGCTTGAAGTGCTCATGTTGGGATACATGAACGAAGAAGCCTATCAAAAAACAAAAACTGAAGGAAAAGTTACTTTTTTTTCAAGAAGTAAAAACCGACTTTGGACAAAAGGCGAAGAGAGTGGTAATTTCCTTCATGTAGTGTCTATCAAAGAAGATTGCGATCAAGATACGCTCCTGATTAAGGTAAATCCTGTGGGTGCAACCTGCCATAATGGAACCAGATCTTGCTTTGATAGTGAATATAATCAGAATTTCATTTTCGAGCTCGAAAAAATCATTGACGAGCGATATAATCATCCCCTAGAGGGCTCTTACGTTAATAAATTACGTGCAAAGGGCATCAATAAAATAGCACAAAAAGTGGGCGAAGAAGGTGTTGAGACCGTAATTGCAGCACTAAATGAAACTGAGCATGATTTTATTAATGAGGCTTCCGATTTAATCTTCCACTTATTAGTTTTGATGCGCGAAAAGAATGTAAGTCTGTCGAGTATTGCTAAAAACCTAGAAAATAGAAATTCAGGGAAATAAACGCGTAAAGAGCATTTCAAGGAGTAGAAAATGATAAAAATCGAGCACATTGATACCTTATCGGGACATCAAAACCCTATTTACAGCTTAGAGAATTCTCAAAAAAAAGGCATAATTTTCTCTGCAGGAAATGATAAAGGCGTTGTGGAATGGCGCGTAGATGCTCCAGGATTTATCAAAGTTTTATTTCCAGTTAGCTCATCAGTTTATGCATTACATTGTCCTGAGTCGGCACCGTTATTGCTTGCAGGTGAGCGTAACGGACAAGTAGATGTGTTTAATTTTGAAGAGCAAAGAATTAGCGCTGTTTTGCAGTTTCATAAGCTTCCTGTTTTTGACATCAAGACAATCGTTTCGAAAAACGAAATTCTAATCGCATCAGAAGATGGAAGCGTGTCGGTTTGGGACCTTTCTAGCTTTAAAATGCTCTATAACTTCAAGGTTTCCAATCAAACAGTCAGAGTAATTAGTGTTAGTCCCGATGAAAAAACAGTCGCATTTGGTTGTAAAGACAATAGCATTAAAATCTATAATTTAAGTGATTATAGCCTAAAACATGTATTAGATCAACATAGTCTGCCAATTAGCGCCTTGCAATTCTCACCTGATGGACGACAGCTTATTTCGGGTAGTAGAGATGCCCAGATGAAGGTTTGGAGCACGTCTGATTATTCACTCATTCAAAGTATCCCAGCACATTTATATTCCATTTATTCGATTGCTTTTCATCCTACCCTAGCAGTTCTAGCAACTGGAAGTAGAGATAAGAGCATAAAAATTTGGGATTCAGAAAATTTTCAATTATTGAAAACACTAAGTGTTGAAAAGGGCTTTGAAGGCCATCATTTATCCATCAATAAAATTGTGTGGGAGACTGTAAATCAGAAACTTATATCCGTTGGCGATGATAAACTTTTAAAAATTTGGGATATAAAATTTAATGATTAGCAAATAAAAATTAATTTTTTTCTAGGCTAAGAAAAGCGTTTCACAATCCTAAGTTTATGGGTATATCTATTTAATTCAGCATTAAAAATCCCCTGATTATCAATAGGATCAATTCTGACCGTCCCAGATGCATGAATAATGGTTTGATTATCTAACATGATTCCGACATGCGTAATGCGACCTTCATCATTATCAAAGAAAGCAAGATCACCGGTGCGAGCTTCCTGCAAAAAAGCCACTAATTCACCTTGTTCGGCTTGCTGCCATGCATCGCGTTTCAGCTTTATCCCAAATTGTTTGAATACCATTTGAGAAAAACCAGAGCAATCGATTCCGAAGATAGAACGACCGCCCCAAAGGTAGGGTGAACCAAGGTAGAATTGAGCTGAATCTTTTACACCAGATCGAAATTCAGAATATTTGGGATTTACGATTGTACCTTCAATTTTATATCGAGTATCACCTAAATAAAATAGGTCATCTACATGGTGTGGGATTGTTGAACCTGCCAATAGCTTTAAAAGAAGCTGATTATCAGTCTTGTATGCTTTACAAAAAACCTCCAATCCTAAAATGGACTTAGCATTGCTTAATCCATCAAACGCTGTCTGATTGATCTTTACATATTGTTTATTATCAATCCATCCCTCATATTCATCATATTCAGTCAGAATTCGGCTCCACTTTTCTCCAACTTCCAATAAAGTGAAATGATCACCAAATAATAGTTGCGAGCACATTTCGCTTTTATCAGATGCTTCAGTCCTGAGAGGAACTAAAGATAAATTGCACACCCCAAATGATAGATTCATGTTGCAAATAAACCAAATTTTGAGTAAATTAGCTAAGATGATAAAATTCCTATCATTATAAACGCCTAATATTATGGTGAGCCCAGAAAACATTCATAGAATTCTTATCGCGGTTGAAGACAGTCCCTATTCGGAGCAAGCTGTACATTATGGGGTGCTTTTGGCTAAAAACCTCGGTTCAAAAATTACTTTGGTCCACGTGGATGAAATCCCAATCAGCTCCCCCTACTCTGCCGACCCACTATTAAATGAATCGCCAGTAATGATTCCTGAGTTGATGCATATTCAAGAGGAAGCGAGTAAGGCCTTATTTAAGAAAATAGAAGATAAATATGGATCTGAGGTAAAACTTACAACAGTAACAAAAATTGGAAGAGCACAGGATGAGATTTTGGCTGTTGCCGATGATTGCAAGGCAGATATGATCATTTTAGGAACCCATGGCAGGACGGGTTTCGACCATTTTATTTCAGGTAGTGTATCTCAAAGTGTGGCTCGGAAGGCTAAATGTCCGGTATTGATCATACCTAATCCTGAAAAAAAATAGAACAAAAAAAAATGCGATCCGAAAACCGAATCGCATTTTTTATCTAAGAGTATTTTTACTCTACGTGAAGCCAAGCTTTCTTAGCTAGTAATTCTTCACGAGATTCGCGAACATCTTCATCATCTACACAGCAATCTACCGGACAAACGGCAGCGCATTGTGGTTCATCGTGAAAGCCAACACATTCAGTACATTTATCTGGTACTATGTAATATACTTCGTCAGAGATTGCCGATTGAACTTCTTCAGCCTCCAGATTAGTTCCATCACCGAAGTCGATTAAACCTCTAAGCTTAGTTCCATCCGAAAATCTCCATGTTGCACCCGCATCATAAATTGCGTTATTCGGGCATTCAGGCTCGCATGCCCCGCAGTTAATACACTCGTCGGTGATTTTAATTGCCATTTTGTATAATATTCTATTTGTTACGTTAATTTTGCATCAAAACTGAGCAAAAACTCATTTTTAAATGATAGTGCAAATATAACATTATTTGAAGTAAAAAAATTAGATGAGTAAGATTTTGACAAGCAAACAACGAATCGTGGCATTTATACAACTGGGAAAGTTTCTAAAAAACCCAGATGAGCAATTAAAACAATTAATCGCATCAGCAAAACAGTATAATGCATGGTTTACACCAGAAAGTACCGCACAAGCTGTCGAAGCTATTGCTAAGATGCTTAATGAAAGCGATTTAGAGAAATGGATGGGCCAATATCATGGTAAAAGCGATAAACAAAAAGCGATAGGTTTAATCCTTGCCGGAAATATTCCTTTAGTTGGCTTTCATGATATTTTATGTGTTTTAGCCTCTGGAAATAAGGCATTAATTAAATTGTCATCGCAAGACAAGCTTCTTACACCCTATATTTTGAATAAATTGGTGGAGATAGAGCCCGCATTTGCAGAACAATTTGAGTTTATTGAAAGACTTCAAAATTTTGATGCTGTTATTGCCACTGGAAGTAATAATACCTCACGTTATTTCGACTATTATTTTAGTAAAGTTCCAAATATTATTCGCAAAAATAGAAATAGCATTGCGGTATTAAATGGAACTGAAAGTAAGCAAGAATTACATGCACTAGGACATGATATTTTTGATTATTTCGGACTTGGCTGCAGGAATGTCTCGAAGGTTTTTGTCCCGAAAGGATATAAATTCGATACTTTTTTCGAATCTATCGAAGATTTTAAGTCGATTGCCGATCATCATAAATACAATAATAACTACGACTATAATAAATCCATTTTCTTGGTAAATTTGGATAAACATTTGGACAATGGATTTTTATTGGTGAAGGAAGATGAGCGATTTGCCTCCCCCCTAGCCGTTCTCTATTATGAAGAATATGAAAGTATTACAGCGCTAGATAAAAAATTAGTCGAGCAAGCAGATCAAATCCAATGCATTGTTTCAAATGAAAGTTTAAGCATGGATACATTTGCTTTCGGACAAAGTCAATGCCCTGCATTGTGGGATTATGCGGATGGGGTGGATACGATGGGGTTTTTGGAGGGGTTAGGGAGATGAGTTGTCAGTTATCAGTTATCAGTTATCAGTTATCAGTTATCAGGCTAGCGACATCTGGTTACCTGGTGGCTGAGGTTCTCGAAGCCCGGTGGCTGAGGTCTTCTCGAAGCCAAAGACCAGATACCTGAGAAGCGTTCAAATATTCTCCCGCAGATTGCACAGATAAACGCAGAAATATCATTAAAACATTTAGATCTTAACAAAGATCTGCGAAAATCAGCGACATCTGCGGGAGGCAAATAAATTAGCTGGAATTAAGGCCTTTTGTCCTTTCTCTTTGCTCCTTATTCCTTACTCAAACAAGAGTTGTCAGTTGTCAGTTATCAGGCTAGCGACATCTGAAATTCTTTTGTCCTTTCTCTTTGCTCCTTATTCCTTGCTCTAATCTCCGCAATCACAAAAATCATATAAATCATAGTTCAGACAGGTTGTGAGATGTGAGATGTGAGATGTGAGATATGAGATGTGAGATGTGAGATGTGAGATGTGAGAATTTAGCTTAAATTAACAATAATCCACACGAATTAATAAATTAAACAATTAACTTTGCCTTTGATGTATGTGATTAAAGTTAAGGGAGTTGCAAAAATTCCAGATTACGTTCAACTTCGTGATGAAAAATTCACTTTGTTGGCCTATTTTCGCTTAGACAGACCTGAGAAAGCATTAGAAAAAGCTGGGTATGGAGAGCGTGCAGACTACATTATGGATAAAATTAAAGAATTGCCTTTTGGGCAAATTTTAAAACTTGAATTATGATAAGCAAGTCGGTTATAAAATTAGAGGGTGTTGACATTTATCAGCAGAAACATCTTGTTCTAAACAATGTAAATCTGGAAATCAACCCGGGGGAATTTGTCTTCCTTATTGGTCAAACGGGTTCTGGTAAAAGTAGCTTATTAAAAGTTATTTATGGTGAGCTTCACATAGCGAATGGCGAAGGTCAGGTTGCTGGCTTCGATCTAAAAAATCTGACAGATAAAGAAGTACCATTCCTTCGCAGAAAGTTAGGAATTGTATTTCAAGATTTCCAATTATTAACTGATCGTAGCATTGAGGAGAATTTAGAATTTGTACTTAAAGCTACTGGCTGGAATGATAAAAACCTTATTTCTACACGAATATTAGATGTTTTAGAGAAAGTCGGACTACGTTCAAAAGTTAAAAAAATGCCTCATGAGCTATCGGGAGGTGAACAACAACGCGTAGTTATTGCTAGAGCCTTACTTAATGATCCTGAGTTAATTTTAGCTGATGAACCTACAGGAAACTTAGACCCTGATACCTCTGAAGATATTGTTGGCTTATTGAAAGAAATCAGTCAATCGGGTACTGCGGTATTGATGGCATCTCATGATTATCACATCATCCGTACCTTTCCATCAAGAATTATTAAATGTGAAGGTGGAGCAATTCACCAGGATGCACAGATTTAATTAAATTCCAAAATAAGCATTTATTTTATGTCAGTTTGAGGGTATTTATACCTAAAATGCTGACAGCTTGACTGATTTATTTTTTGGCAAAAAAATTGTCATTAGATAATATGAAATTTTCAGAATTATTGAACAAAAAGAAGAAGAAAAATATGGAAGAGAATCAGACGACTGAAAATACAGATCAAAAAGATATTTTGGATGAAAATGAGGCAATAAGCAATGAAGTCCCTGAGACCGAACAGCAAGAAAATGCTAGTCCCGAAGCTGAACTTTCTGAAGAAGAAAAGCTAAAAGCTGAGGCATCTGAATGGAACAATAAATATTTAAGATTATATGCTGAGTTTGATAATTTCAAGCGTCGTACAAGTAAAGAGCGCCTGGAATTAATGCAAATGGCAGGTAAAGATGTTATTGTTGATATGTTGACAGTCTTAGATGATTTTGAAAGAGCTCAAAAATCGATGGAGACAGCCACAGATATTGAGGCGGTAAAAGAGGGTGTAAACCTGATCCACCTTAAGCTAAAAAACCTTTTAGCAAGCAAAGGCTTAAAGGAAATGAATGCAAAAGGCAGCGAGTTTGATGCGGATATTCATGAGGGTATCACCAATATTCCTGCTCCTTCAGATGATTTAAAAGGAAAAGTTATTGACGAATTAGAAAAAGGTTATTACCTGAATGACAAGGTGATACGTTTCGCAAAAGTTATTATAGGAGCATAAATTTTATGCCAGCCTTCATGCCCGGCTTATAAAAAAGGCATCGTCTTTATTGAAAAAAATGGCAAAAAGAGATTATTACGACATACTTGGAGTAACACGCAGCTCCACTGCAGATGAGATTAAAAAAGCTTATCGAAAAATGGCAATTAAATATCACCCAGATAAAAACCCGGGCGATAAACAGTCGGAAGAGAATTTCAAGGAAGCAGCTGAAGCCTATGAGGTTTTAAGCAATGCTGAAAAGAAAAGAAGATACGACCAATTTGGTCATGCCGGCGGCGCTTCAAGTCCCAATGGTGGCGGTGGCTTCGGCGGTGGCCACATGAATATGGAAGATATTTTCAGCCAGTTTGGAGATATCTTTGGCGGTGGCGGAAGTCCCTTTGATAGTTTTTTCGGCGGTCAGCAACAGAGTCGCGGTGGACGAAGAGCAGCACGTGGCAGCAATCTCCGCATCAAGGTAAAGCTCAGCCTAGAAGAAATTGCAAATGGCGTAGAGAAAAAAGTAAGAGTAAACAAGCAAGTTATTTGTGATACCTGCGACGGTAGCGGAGCAAAAGATAAATCATCATTTAATACTTGCCAGACTTGTAATGGTAGCGGGGCTGTTAGAAGGGTAACCAATACCATTCTTGGCCAGATGCAAACTACTAGCACCTGCCCTACTTGTAATGGCGAAGGAACTCAAATTACTTCCAAATGTACTTCTTGCCATGGCGATGGATTAACACGTGGTGAGGAAACCATCAGCATCAATATTCCTGCCGGCGTAAGTGAAGGCATGCAATTATCCATGGGTGGAAAAGGTAATGCTGCTCCTCGTGGTGGTACTCCTGGCGATTTGATTATTCTTATCGAAGAAACTCCTCATGAATCTCTAAAACGTGAAGGCAACAATGTAATTTATGATTTACACATTAGCTTCATTGATGCAGCTATCGGTGCAAGCATTGAAGTGCCTACCATTGATGGAAAAGCAAAAATTAAAATTGATGCTGGAACACAAGGTGGTAAAATATTACGTTTAAAAGGCAAGGGTGTGCCCGAAGTTAATTCTTACCATCGTGGCGATCAGTTGATTTATGTAAACATCTGGACACCAAAAGCACTTTCAAAAGACGAACTAGAAATCTTAGAACGATTGAAAGACTCTCCAAACTTTAAACCTCAACCAGGGAAAAATGAAAAGAGCTTTTTCGATAAAATGAGAGAATATTTCGATTAAAGAAAATAATTTAATATTTTATTAAAGCCATCCCGCAAGGATGGTTTTTTTATGCGTTCTATCAGCATACATAGAACATGAAAAATTATCCAATTCATTCAAAAATTTTACATCCAGAAGAATAAAATAAAGCCTTTTAACCCTCATTATTGATAGATTTGTATAGCATAGAAATTCAAAGGCATAAAATCTCAAAAATGATTCCAAGCATACTTAATATCAACAAAGGACTAAAATTAAGCGCATTATTTAGTCTCATTTTCAGTTTCAGTTTTGCACAAAGCAAAGTAGATTCGGTGCAAAAGGTAGATGAAATTATTATTCGTGCCTATCTTTCGGAACAAGCCATTTTACAGGTTCCTTCATCAGTAAGTCTCATATCAGCCAAACAATTGAGGAACCAGCCAGGAATTTCTATGCTCCCGGCGCTAAATTCAGTCCCAGGTATAAGAATGGAAGAACGCTCTCCGGGTAGCTATCGCCTATCGATTCGTGGAAGCTCTTTGAGATCACCATTTGGAGTGAGAAATGTTAAAATATACTTGGATGAATTCCCACTAACTGATGCTGGAGGTAATACCTACCTAAACTTAATCGATGTTAACAGCTTGAACAATATAGAAGTGCTAAAAGGTCCGGATGGTAGTCTTTTTGGAGCTAATTCAGGTGGTGTAGTATTAATGAATCCTGTAGATAAACGTGCAGATAGCTCTTGGGTAAATGCTGGAATTACAGGTGGCTCTTACGGTTTGTTTCAGCAGCAAGCGTCATTTCAGAAGAAATTCAAAAATCAATATCTAAACTTTAGTCAATCCTATCAAAGATCCGATGGCTACCGCGAGCATAGTGCCATGAATAGAAGCTTTGCTCAAATGATGTATCGGGTAAATTATGCCAAAGCAAATCAATTTCGTGTTTTAGCATTTTATTCTGATTTGGAGTATAAAACACCTGGCGGACTAACCTTGGCGCAATACAATGCTAATCCGAGAGCGGCGCGACCATCAACAGCAACAATTGCTGGTCCGGTAGCTCAGCAAGCAAGAATTGAAAATAGAACTCTTTATGCTGGGGTTGTAAATGAAGCACAAATTTCGAGCAATTTCAAACATGTTGCAGCTGTTTATGGTTCGAGCACCGATTATTTAAATCCATTTATCACAAATTATGAAATCCGTAAAGAAAATACGGGTGGAATTAGGACTTATTTTGAGTTACAAGGGAATAAAAAACAAGGATTTAATTGGAAGTGGAATGCGGGACTTGAATTACAAAGCACAGGAGCCGACATCGCAAATTATACAAATAACAAGGGGATAAAAGGTCTTCTGCAGGCCCAAGACAATATTATTTCGAATCAATTCTTCTATTTCACACGATTTGCAGCAAATATCAATGAAAAATTAAGTGCAGAAGTAGCAACTAGTTTAAACTACAATAATTATAAATTCTCAAAAGATTTTCAGCGCGGACAAGTCACCGAGCGAAAATTCAACCCTGAATTAATGCCAAGAATGGCACTTTCCTATAAAATAAGTGATAATTTAGCTTTGAGATCTTCCATAAGTAGAGGTTATTCGCCTCCAACAATTGCAGAAATTAGAGCATCTGATAATAAAATTAACACGAATCTGGAATCAGAAACTGGATGGAATTATGAAGCTGGCTTCCGACTCAGAAATAGAACGGATAGACTATGGCTTGACGCTTCCATTTTTCAGTATAAACTAGAAAATGCCATTGTTCGTAGAGTAAATGCTGATGATACCGAATTTTATTTAAATGCAGGTGGAACCGAACAAAATGGTATTGAAACGCAAGCAAGCTATTGGTTAATTGAGCCAGGTTCGAAAGGCATTATTTCGGGCTTGCAAGTTCAGAATAGCTATACTTTAAGTCGCTATTATTTTAAAAATTATATAAATGGAACAAGCAATTATTCAGGTAACCGATTAACAGGAACGCCTAGAACCGTATTAATCAATGGACTAGATATTCAACTCCAAAAGAATTTTTACTTATTCGCACAACACAATTATACCTCCAGAATTGCATTGAACGATGCCAATAGCGTTTTTGCAAAGTCTTTTAACCTAATCCACTTTAAAGCAGGCTGGAGAGCTGCAAAAATTGGAAAAACAGGATTAGATATTTTTGCCGGAGTTGATAACCTTTTAAATGAAACCTATAGCCTTGGAAATGACATCAATGCCTTTGGAGGAAGATTTTTCAATGCAGCGGCGCCGAGGAATTTCTTTGGAGGAATGAAAGTAAGATTATGATAATTTATAATTCATCCGATAGCTGGCTATCGGATGGGTTTACACAAACCTATCTTCCTTCAATTTCTCTGTCGGATTCATCATATAGCTAATCAATGTGCCATCATTTAATAACTCAACAACTCTAAATCCACGGTAAGGCGTGCCCCAATTACCTCCTACGTGAGAATCAAACATGAATGGGATATTATCAATCATTTTCACGCCATCTTGATCATGTTCATGACCATGCAAACCCGCACGCACATTAGGGTATTTCTTCAATAAATCAAAGAAATCAGGAGTATCAATGGCATGTTTTGAGACTTTAGCCTGAGGAATATGAAGAATCAAAATCACGTTCTTTTTGCTTTTGTACTTCTCCAATTGAGTCTCTAACCAAGCTAAATCTGGAGAAATATATTCGCCCTTTTCATTGGATGTATCGGCGAGAACAAATGCGGTATCTTTTACTTCAAAACTCAGGTTCAAAGGCATTCCCCACACCTCATTCCAAAATTCGCTTGTAACCATGTCATGATTACCTCTGGTGACATAATAAGGAACCTCTAATTGATCAATTTTCTTTTTAACAAGAGGCAAAAAGGACTTATCATCATGAATAATATCACCATTTATCACACAAAAATTAAGTTTATTGGTTTTATTAAACAAATTGATCTGACTAATTGCCTTTTCAGTCATTTCTTCAAAGGGAGTCTTGGCTTGACCATAATGAAAGTCGGATGCCACAACAAACCTTAATTTCACTTTCGACTTTAATGCAAAAACTTCAGCGGCCGAAAGATCTGTAAGCTTCCCACAAAGAAGCATGGCAGAAGCCATTGATAAGTGCTTGATAAATAGTCGCCTAGATGACTCTTTGATATTTTTGTCCATAAATTAAAATTGCTTTTAAAAGCTTAATAATCAAAGCGAATTGAAAATAAATTTAAAATATATTTTTTGAACCTAAGACACAAATATTTACCCTATGAATAATAGCTCAACAACATTAACAAGAATAATTACAGTCGTTTTTTTTATTTTTTTAATGGTTAGCGGACTATACTTCGCTAGGCAATTTTTAATACCGATAGCCATAAGTGCCCTACTAAGTATGCTGCTTATTCCCCTTTCAAACTACCTAGAGCGAAAAGGTATACATCGAATGATGGCAAGTATATTTTGTGTTCTTTTTATGATTAGCATATTTGGGGGAATAATTTATATCATTTCCTGGCAAGCAGCAGGAATATCAAGCAATTTGCAGGAAATTAGTCTGCGAATTCAGGAAATAATCATCGAAATCCAAACATTTCTAGCCGAAAGCATCGGAATATCCCAAGAAAGTCAAAAAATATGGATCGATAAACAAACAAGTAATGGAACAAATGACGCCTTTGTTTTGGCAGGATCCTTTTTAAGCTATTTAATGGGAATTATGATAAAAAGCATTTTGGTAATCGTTTACCTCTTTTTATTTCTCAGCTCACGATCGCACATAAAACAATTTATTCTTATGCTTGTCCCAAAAGAGGAGGTTAAAGAAACGGAGCGAATGCTATCTGATGCCGGTAAAGTATCCCAAAATTACCTCTCTGGATTAGGCATTATGGTTGTAATACTCTGGATTATGTATGGCATAGGCTTCAGCATTATTGGTGTGGAAAGTGCGATATTTTTTGCGGTGCTCTGCGGAATCCTTGAAATTGTACCTTTTATTGGTAATTTGACCGGCACAGGATTAACCATATTGATGGTCATCTCTCAAGGAGGAAGCAATAGTATGGTGCTTGGAGTATTCTTAACCTATATATTCATACAGTTTGTCCAAACCTATTTCTTAGAGCCCTTAGTTGTTGGTGCTGAAGTAAATATCAATCCACTTTTCACCATTTTAGTGCTGGTTTTCATGGAAATTATTTGGGGTATTCCGGGTATGATTATGGCTATCCCAATGCTTGGAATTGTAAAAATTATCTGCGACCATGTGAAGCCGCTAAAGCCCTATGCTTTTCTCATTGGGAAACATAAAAAATCATAAATTTTTCTTGAAAAACAGGTACAATTCTGCTAAAAGGGGGAATTAAATGCATATAATTGATGTTTTTTAGTAACAATAATCAATAATAAGAGTCTAAAGGCCAAAAACGAATAAAAATGCTAAGTATCAGAAATATCGTCAAGCAATATGCCAAACACCGTGCTTTAGACAATGTATCTATTGAAATTGAAGATGGATCTATCTTCGGGCTCTTGGGTCCGAATGGTGCAGGTAAAACCTCATTAATCCGCATCATCAATCAAATAACTGCTCCCGATCAAGGTGAGATATTTTTGAAGGGCGAAAAATTAAATCCCAAGCATATCTCCATGATTGGCTATCTCCCTGAGGAGCGCGGTTTATACAAAAAAATGGAGATTGGCGAACAAATGTTGTATTTGGCACAGCTCAAGGGACTCTCAAAATCGGATGCCACTTTAAAAATTAAGCATTGGTTTGAGAAAATGGAAATTGAAAGCTGGTGGCATAAAAAGGTAGAAGATTTGAGCAAGGGCATGCAGCAGAAAGTCCAGTTTATTGCTACCGTTGTACATGATCCTAAACTCATTATTTTGGATGAGCCCTTTTCAGGATTTGACCCAGTAAACGCACAACTCATTACAGATGAGATACTTGACTTAAATAAAAAAGGAGCGACAATTATTTTTTCTACCCATCGTATGGAATCAGTAGAACAATTATGTGATAGCATAGCCCTCATTCACCAATCGAAAAAAATATTGGATGGAAAAGTTAAGGATATCAAAAATCAATACAGAAATAATACCTATCGGATAAGTTTTAGTGGGAAATTAGAGCGCCAAGAAAATGATTTTTTCACTATTAATAGCGAGAAATTAGATGATGGCATTACCCATTTAACCATTCAGATTAAGTCGGGACATTCAGTAAATGATTTACTTCATTATTTAATGCCTCAAGTACAAATTTCTGAGCTCATGGAAATTATTCCGAGCATGAACGACATATTTATTCAGAACGTAAAAAATTAATCCAAGATGAACAAAACGCTACTAATCATACAAAGAGAATACCTAAGTAGAGTAAAGAAGAAAGCATTTTTAATCATGACTTTCCTTGTCCCATTATTAATAATTGCTATGTATGCATTGATATTTTTCCTATCAATGCGTGGCGGCGATAATACTCCAACGGTAGAAGTTATTGACGAAAGCGGAATTTTCAATAAAAGCTTCGAAAATAAGCGTTCCGTAAATTTTAAGTCCTCCACACTTTCGCTTTCTGAGGCCAAAAAAAAGGTTATAAATGAGGAAGAGGCATTTATACTTTTTATCCCTAAGGATATAAAAAGCGGCGGAAGCATTGAGCTTTTTGCTCAGAAGAATGCTGGTTTATCTGTTATCAGCAGCATTGAAAATCAGCTGAATGAACAAATGCGCGTGAAGCTTTTGCAGGATGCAGGAATTGATTCGGAGACGCTCGACAAAATCAAGCCAAACTTAAGCGTGGTTTCTAAAGAATTAACAGTGGAGGGCGAAAAAGATAGTAGCTCAGGAGCTGCCATGGCTGTAGGTTTCGCTGCAGCGATATTAATTTACATGTCGCTTTTTATTTATGGCATCCAGGTGATGAGGGGCATTATTGAAGAAAAAACTAGCCGAATTGTAGAGGTTGTTATTTCATCTGTAAAGCCCTTTCAATTGATGATGGGTAAGATAATCGGTATTGGCTTGGTAGGATTAACCCAATTTTTATTATGGATTGTTCTTTCTGTGGGATTGATGAGCATAGCTAGTACTATTTTATTTAAAGATCAGGTAGAACAAGAAAAATCTGAAATCCCAATGGCTGACCAATCGGCAGCTGCAGCCACACCGAAAGGTCCCGGTACCGACATTCTAAAAGCCCTACAAACCGTAGAGTGGAATTATATTTTGCCTGCATTTATTGTATTTTTCCTTGGCGGATACATGCTTTACTCGGCATTATTTGCAGCCGTTGGTTCTGCGGTAGAAACAGATACAGAAACACAACAATTTATGTTGCCCATTACATTGCCCCTATTATTTACCTATATCATGTCATTTAGCTTTATTGTGAATAATCCTGATAGCAGTCTTTCATTCTGGCTAAGCATTATTCCCTTTACCTCCCCTATTGCCATGATGGTACGACTTCCATTTGGCGTTCCAAACTGGGAGCTAGCCTTATCGATTGTACTTCTAATTGGCGGATTTCTTTTCACCACTTGGGTGGCATCACGAATTTATAGAGTTGGGATATTGATGTACGGAAAGAAAGTTAGCTTTAAGGAATTAGGCAAATGGTTTATGTACAACGAATAGTTATATTTAGCTGGATGAATTAATTAGCAACACATTTCACAATCAAAATGAACAATAGAATAGCCATCATCGATTTAGGCACCAATACCTTTCATTTATTGATTGTAGAAATTAATGGGAAAACTCCGATATTAATTCACCAGGAGACCATTCCCGCGAGCTTAGGCGAAGGCGGAATGAAAGATGGCAATATTAAGTCCTCTGCATTTGAACGCGGCCTAGAGGCTCTAAAACAGTTTAACAGGCAAATTGAGCTCCATCAAGCAAATAAAGTAAAAGCTTTGGCAACATCGGCTTTAAGATCTGCTTCAAATGGTGCAAAATTTATAGATCAAGTGCTTTCTGATACAGGAATCCAAATCGAACTTATTAATGGTGATCGCGAAGCCGAGTTAATCTATTCAGCTGTATCTGCAGCCATTAACATGGGAAGTAATACTAGTTTGATCATGGATATTGGCGGCGGAAGTGTTGAATTTATCATTTGCAATCAAGAGCAAATATTCTGGAAAAAGAGCTATGATATTGGTGCTGCAAGGTTGATGAATCGATTTCACCATTCAGACCCCATTTCAAAATCAGACATGGAGGACTTGCAAGCTTATTTAAATACTGTGTTGGAGGACTTGAAAAATGAGATACAAAAATTCAATCCCATTCAATTAATAGGCTCGGCGGGTGCATTTGAGACTTATGCCTCATTAATTGATGCCAATTTTAAAGCGAGTTTTGAAAAACCAGGGTTCCAGATTGATTTAAAGGAATTTGAAAAGATAGCTCAATATATTATTGAAAGTAAAAAAGAAGAACGAGCTAAAAACCCTGCTATACCAGAAATTAGAGTAAATATGATTGTGGTAGCCTGTTTACTAACGCGTTATGTTTTAAGTTTACACACCTTTCAAGAATTGAAACTTTCTACCTATTCAATGAAAGAGGGAATTTTATTCGAAATGATTAAAAATTAATCGACTAATTTCTGGAGTTCTGAATACAAACGCTGTGTTGGTAAACCCACAATATTGCTATAAGAACCATGAATTTTCTCTACCGCCACTAAGCCTATCCATTCCTGAATGCCGTAAGCACCAGCCTTATCCATTGGCGAATAAGTTGAAATATAATGCCTTATCTGCTCATCGCTTAAGGTTTTAAAAAAGACTTCAGAAATCTCATAAAAGCTAGTAAGCTGATGATTTTTCAAAAGGCAAACTGCTGTAATTACTTCATGCCTTTTGCCAGATAAATCAGAGAGAATTTCGAAGGCATGTTCTTCATTTTCGGGCTTTCCTAATATTTTACCGTCCAAACAAACAATCGTATCGGCAGTAATAACAATTTCATCATGGATTACTTCATCAAATGCCTTGGCTTTTTTCTCGGCAATATGAACAGCAATTTCTGTGGGAATAAGTCCCTCTGGATAAGTCTCATCCACATCTCTAAGCACCACTTTAAAGTCGATGCCCATTAATTGGAGCAGTTCTTGCCTACGCGGTGATTTTGAAGCTAAAATTATGGGTGAAATTTTGTTGAGCATATCCAGATATTTTGGTCAAAAATAAGAAAAGCGGCCGAAAGCCGCTTTTCAATTCAAAATTTTAATTTTTTATTCCTCATTCTGGCTCGATCTTGCTCAAGAATTACCTCAAAGTCTTTCCTTGAGCAAAAGCGAAAATTGAAACACTAATTAAGAGCCCCCAAGTCAAGAATATTTTTTTCTTCTATTATTTAAAAAGAGAAAAGAATATACGAAAAAAAGATGAATTTGTCAATTTTATTTAGTTGCAGAACCATCATCAGCAGATGGAAGCTGATCATGCCAAAGATTTTGAATCTTTAGTACTTTTTCAATAATGTCGCGCACACAACCCTCTCCCCCATTTTTGGGAGAAATATAGTGTGAAATTGCCTTAATTTCTTCGATGGCATCAGCGGGGCAGACTGCCAATCCGGCGAGTTTCATCACTTGAAGATCAGGCATATCATCACCTACAAATAATACTTGTTCTGGAGATAAATTATTCTCAAGGAGATACTTATTATACACCTCGATCTTTGAATCTAGTCCGAGGAAAACATCCTCAATACCTAAACCCTTTAAACGGTATTCAACACCTTTAGAACGTGCGCCAGAAAGTGCGGCAAGCTTCAAACCCCTTTTAACAGCGAGTTGGAGCGCATAACCATCTTTAATATTAAACTGACGCAGTTGCTCTCCAGATTCGGTAAGCAATAAAATCCCATTAGTAAGCACACCATCTACATCCAGAAGAATAGCTTTAATATGTTTAAGTTTTTCTAGAAACATATTTAGGGTCTTTTGTGGATTATAAATTAATGCTTAAGATATATTACTGATTATCACGCCATTCGTAAACCCAGGCGGACTGAATTTGCTCTAAATGCCCTTCATTGCTTTCTTCGCGAGTACCGGCAAAGTTTGGCAGACTTAAAACCCATTCAAGAAGGTCGGTAAACCTGATTCTATAGATTTTTGATTCACCGAAATCATCGCCAAACTTCTCATAAAGTCCCATAGCAATATCTTCATGGTCATTCCAATGAATTGGTAATTCAAATTTATCGTTTGCCATTTCTTATTTATTAATGTCCTAAAAATTGATGCTGATCAGGAAGAGTAACTTCAATATCACCGTTTATCACAACACATTGACATCCTAATCGGGAGTTTATGCGTGGATTTATTGCGCGATCTATAAAATCTTCTTCTTTATCTGAAATCTCTTGTAGAAAATCCATGCCTGAATTTACATATACTTGGCAGGTACTGCAACCGCAAACACCGCCACAATTATGCTGTAGTTCTATCCCATTATCGAGACAAACATCCAAAACCGACTCTCCTTCAGCGATGGGTAACTCCAAAGATGGCTTTGAAGTTTCCTCAAAATTGATTTTTAACTTAAAAATGTTCATTGATGCAAAAATAGCAATTTAAATTCAGCCTTTCGAACGCTCTTGCAAATTGACTATGCTCTGACTTAATTTTTTATAGATATCCTGCATTTCAGGATTGTTTTTCAATAGGTCGAGATGAGCATTTACAGTTTCCTGATCACCGCGCGAAGCCGGACCGGTTTGCATTTTTAAAGGATCATTCGATTGAACTTTAGCTGCTGTTTCGGCAATTAAAGGCCTTAAAAGATCAAAATCTAGGTTCTGTTCTTTCAATAATTCTTGCCCTAGGGCATAAAGATGATTACTGAAATTACAAGCAAATACAGCCGCAATATGCAATGATTTTCTTTGTTCAGAACTTAATTCAATCACCCTTTCTGAAAGACGATCAGCAATAGCATGGATTGTAGATGTTACTTCTGGGGTATTTCCTTCAATAGCAAATGGAATTTGTCTGAAATCTACCACCTTTGTCTTTGAGAATGTTTGTAATGGATATAAAACACCATATTTTGAGGATGAACCCTCTAAAACATCTATTCCAGTCGAACCAGAGGTATGAACAATTAACTTATCACTAACTTTTAATTCACGAGCTAGTACATTGATAGCCTCATCTTTTACCGAAATAATGTATAGATCTGCTTTTCTATCCAAATAATCAAAATCTGAAATAGCTGTTGCAGCCAAATTATCGGCAAGCTCGCTTGCATGCTCAATATCACGGCTCCAAACCTGAACAATATCTTGTCCCGCTAATTTGAAGGCACGACCCAATTGCGTAGCTACATTGCCGCTACCAAGCAATACAATATTCATTAGGCTTGCTTAAATTCTTTGTTCCTACGGAAAATTGATAAAATGAAGCCAATCACCATAATGATTGTACCACCCCAGAATAAATTAATGTATGGGAACTCAATGGCCTTTAATACTACCCAAGCCTTTTCAGCTTTAGGTTTCTGATAAAGCATTAACTCCAATTTATTTTTATCAGGGAAAACATTGGTGAAACGAAATTTTAAGCCCTTTTCATCCACTTTTTTACCAAAATCAAATTTAGAACCATCTTTTAACATGTAAATTGGCTCTGAAGGATATGTTTTACCGTCCGAATTGACTTCCAACTGCAAACCGATGGCAATATCATTCTCGCCAAGAGGAATATTTTGAACTTTTGCATCCCGATTTATCCCTTTCACCACAATATATCCTTCTCTAAATCTTAGGGTATCGCCGATATTTATTTCATAGGTTACAGGCTTCTCATAATTCTCATCATCCGAATGACCTTCATGCTCTTCATGATCTTCCTCTTTAAGAGGAACGCTACTTACGTGCGTATAAATATCATGGAACAAATAATGCTTGGTATCTGGAGATGCAATAATCTGTCGCATTTTAGCATTAACCTGAGCATTTGGATAAAGAGTAAAATTCTCCTTTTCCTTACCTGATTTTTCGTCTAAAACCTTATAATTGATTCTATAATAGGTATTTACACCCTCTACCGAATCACCTAAATAGGTTACAGTATAACGATCCATTTTTACTGGTTCATCTTGGTAAAGAATAATATTTTCACGAGGATTATTGTTTTTTGCGAACTCATCACCAAAGCCAATCCCGGTATTATTGATGGAAACCACTTTATTTGTTGCGGCAGCTACGAGAGCACCGACTAATAAAAGAGCGAATCCGATATGTGCTACTGCCGAACCTGCTAAACGCCATTTACCAGCAAAAGCATCACCTAAAATTCTGGCATTGGCAACAATTGAAAATATAGCCGCAAAAGTTAAGAGGATATACATCACATTAGAATAGATATTCATGATGTAAACTGCCGCTGCGGTAATAAAAATAGATAAGACAAAAGAAACAGAAATACTGATGTAAAACTTCTTAGGATCTGTTTTCTTATACTTCAAATATTGAGAAAAAGCCGAAATTATGGCAATAACTACTGCAAAAGGTACCTGCCATTTATTATAATGTGCGATAACATCAGCTGGAGGTGCAATTTCTGTCCCGAATACTGCATTAAACACCGGAACCGACGTAGAAGCTAGAATTTGCAAGCAAGCGATTGAAATGACTAAAGCCCCAATGAACAACCAAAATTCGCGGGAATAGGTCTCCTCATCTTTTTTAGTAATAGGAAGCTCCTTCCAGCGAATAACCAGAAAGAAAATAGATAGGAAAAAGAAGACGAAAATATATAAAACAAGATGCCAAAACATCCCTAAATCTGTAAATGAATGTACAGAAGTTTCACCTAAAATACCGCTTCTAGTTAAGAATGAAGCATATAAAACTAGCACAAAGCTAATTAGAACTAGGAAAGTAGCTGTAAAATATGAGTGTCCAGAATTCTTGTAAGCAATTAAAACGTGTACCGCTGCAATGAGAGTCAGCCAAGGTATAATGGAAGCATTTTCTACAGGATCCCAAGCCCAGAAGCCACCAAAGTTTAGTGCCTCATAAGCCCAGAATGAACCCATGATGATACCTGTACCCAAAATCATTACCGCGAATAAAGTCCAAGGTAAAGCAGGCTTAACCCATTCAGAATATCTCTTTTCCCATAGTCCCCCGATTGCATAAGCAAAAGGAACAATCATAGATGCAAAGCCTAAAAACAAGGTTGGTGGGTGAATAACCATCCAATAGTTCTGGAGCAAAGGGTTAAGACCATTACCATCAGTTATTACACTTAAATAATCGCCACGCTGAAAAATCGGCCCAGGCATTGCATCTCTCAATAAAATAAAAGGAGAGCTACCAATTTTAAGTCCGAAAACCTCCACCCCTACAAGCATCGAAGCAATAAATGCTTGAGATAACATCATGATAGTCATGACAGAGTTTTCCCAAGATTTGGCTCTCTTAAAAATAATAAAACCTAAGAAAGACTGCCAAAACATCCAAAGCCAGAAACTACCTTCTTGTCCTTCCCAAAAAGAAGAGATGATGTAGTAAACAGGCAAAATTTTAGATGAATGCGCCCATGCATAGTGATATTCGAATAGATGATTGTAAATGATATAATAAAGCGAAGAGCCGATACCAATTACAGCTAGAATATTGATAAGAAAAGCAAGTCTTGCAATTTTCTTCCATCCTTCAGAGCTTGCTCTAACAAGCGAATCTTTTGAAAGATTTGTAGTCGTAGCAAAATAATATGCAATAGTTGACAGCAAGGCTGTGCAAAACGATAAAACGATAAAGAATTGACCAATCTTTCCAGGAAGAAGGTTTTCTCCAATAAATTGTATATCCATTAAGATTTAATTTTGGGCGGTGGTAGCCGAAACTTCAGTAACTTCTACCTCATCGGCTGTATATTTCGATGGGCATTTCATTAAAATTTTTGAGGCATGAAACTCATTACCAACCATTTTACCGGTTAAAACTATTTGTTCAGATCGCTCAAAATCTTGAGGCTTTGATCCATTAAACACCACTTTACTCTCACGCCCTTCATTGTCGCGCATGTAGAATGCAAAGTAATTAGCATCTTGCTTAGGATCATAAAAAAGCTCTTTTTCTTTGTTTAGCTGACCAACAACATGTAATTCTGAAGTCGACTCTTTGGCATCTTTAAATGAGCCATAGGTGCTAGAATCAGCATATGTGCTAATAATTATACCAATCGCTAATGCGATTATTAAAATACCTGCTATAGAACTCTTCTTCATGGCACTCGGTTTATATAACGAATCAAATAATAATGCAAAAATACTAATTAGTAAACATTGGGAGTAAATATAACAAGAATGTTTCTATATTAGAATCATTCTAAATAAAAATGGAGCGAAATATTTAAATCCCGCTCCATTCCCAATATAAAAAGACCAATTATGGCCAAATTCCCATGTTCATATATGAAATTGCAACCTTATCGATTGAGCTTACAAAAGCGGCAGTTCTTAATCCATCAATTTTAGGATTAGCCATTTGCACATCTCTAATTTCATGGTAAGATCTAATCATGGTATCTTCCAATCCAGAATTTACTAATTCAAGTTCGGTAGCACCTTTAATAATCAGACTTCTTTGTACCGCATCAAGAGTAACACCTGTAGTTTTTTCAACCATGTTAACCAAGTTTAGGTTAGCATTTTCTTCATAGCGCTTATCCATTCTTCCGAAAGCAACATGCGAAAGATTTTTAAGCCACTCAAAATACGAAACTGTTACTCCACCGGCATTACAGTACATATCTGGTATAATGATACAACCTCTATTCATTAATACTTCCGCTGCTTCGGGAGTTGTTGGTCCGTTAGCCGCTTCAGCAATAATTTTAGCCTTGATATTAGCCACATTGCTAATTGTAATTTGATTCTCTAATGCTGCAGGCACTAGGATATCACAATCTTGCTCTAATCCTTCGGCAGAGTTTTTAAATTCTTTTTGAGCACCCGGAAAACCTAAAATTGAGCCTGTCATTTTACGATGCGTAAACACCTCATCTAGATTTAGGCCTGAAGAATTATAGATTGCACCTTCGTACTCGCAAATTCCGACTACCGTAGCACCAAATTCAATTAGATACTTAATGGTATGATATCCCACATTACCAAGACCTTGAACAATTACGCGCTTACCCGACATGCCGGCGGTAAGACCCATTTTCTTCATGTCTTCTGCGATATCAACGCACTCGCGAATGGAGATAGCTACTCCGCGACCAGTTGCTTCTTTTCTACCGGCAATGCCATGCAATGCCAAAGGCTTTCCAGTAACACAACCCAAAGCATCCAACTGACCAGGATTCATTGTTTGGTAAGTATCAGCAATCCAGCTCATTTCACGCTCACCTGATCCATAATCTGGAGCTGGTACGTCAATTGCGGGACCGATAAAATTCTTTTTTATTAATTCAACAGTGTACCTACGAGTAATGGTCTCAAGTTCGGCAGTGGTGTATTCTTTAGGATTAATTTTTATCCCACCCTTTGCACCACCAAAAGGAACATTTACAATGGCACATTTGTAGGTCATTAATGCTGCAAGTGCCATTACTTCATCCTCATTCACCATTTCGCTGTAGCGAATACCACCTTTTGTTGGCGATTTATGATGTGAATGCTCTACCCTCCAGGCGTCAATAACCTCGAAACCATTTCCTCTGCGAATTGGGAAACGAAAACGATAAACACTATTGCATGATCTGATTTGGTCAAGCAATCCTTCAGGATGAGAAGTAAATTGTGCTGCATGATCAAAAAACTGGCAAACATCACCGAAAAACGATGTATCTGAGTGCGCTGCGTCTATAGACTTAGCCATAAAATTAATTTATAAGTTTGAATAATTGGTTTTTCTGGTACAAAGTTGAAAGAAAAAAGTCGATACTTAAAATGAAAATTACTTAGTGTATAAAGTACATATTCATCGAAAACAGAAAAATCTTATTTTAAAGATTTTAAAGCTTGATTTTCGACTATTTTTGCTTCTCAATTTTTTTTAATCGATTATCAATTGAGAACAAATAAATTGCAATTCCTATGAAAATAACTGCAAGAACCATCACTACTACATAGATTTTCCCTGATTCTCTGAGTTCGGTTGCCATATCAACCCCATTCGAGTTTTGAGCAAAAGCTACTATTGATAATGATAAGATAAAACAAATTGCGAGGATAACACTTTTCATGTGGCAAGAATTTAATTTAAAAATTTGTTTATATTTTTTATTTAAAAGAAATTAATTTTCTCCTAGTGTTTTATTTTCAATTTTCCGAATACGGTATCGAATATTTGTAATCCAAACACCCATTAATATCCAACCTAAAACTGCGGGATAAAATACAGGTCTCAATTCTGGAGCCATATCCTTTGTATTAAAGCCTGGGTTTCCTCCGTTTCCGGGATGCAGCGAATCGGTTAATCGTGGTAAAATAAATAGTAATACCACCATAATTGGGAAGGCAAAAATATTATAAACAGAAGATATTCTGCCACGTTTTTGTTCTTCTTCAAGAGAATTTCGCAGGACTAAATAAGCTAGGTACACGAGTAGTGCAATTGCAGCACTATTTTGTTTCGGATCATTACTCCAAGCCTCCCCCCATGTAAATTTGGCCCATACTGCACCAGTAACAAGTCCTAATACGCCAAAAACAATGCCAACATTGGCACTTTCAACAGCCATTAAATCATCATTTTCGTTGGAATTCCGCAAGTAACGTACACTGTAAACAAATGAAATTGTTAACATCACAATCATAGAGAACCACATAGGCACATGAAAGTGAATATTGCGAATAGTTTCATTTAAAATTGGCTTCGCGGGAACATGAAAAAGAAAACCAGCAATTATGGAGAATAGTACAAGAAGTACAGCCAAAATCTTCCACCAACTTTTATTCATAGCATTGTATTTTAATCGCGCCAAAGGTAAGGAAATAACAATAAAGAAGTAGTGACTACAATCACATTTATAGCCAAAATAACGCCAATTTCATCATAAGAAACCGACCTATCTAGACCATCCATTGCATTTTTTGAGAATTTGATCAAAACAACCAGCAAAGGAATAACCAATGGAAAACTTAAAATAGCCATTAGTCCGCCACCATTACTCGCCTTCGAAGCAATTCCAGAAATCATCGTGAAAATGGAAGCAAAACTGATGCTTCCCAGCAATACTGAAAGCAGATAAAACATCGGGTCGCCCATAGGATTATTGAAAACGAGGGAATAAAAGCCCAATGCTATCATCGAAAGGAGAATCATCAGGAAAATATTATAAATTATTTTGGAGATGATGATTGCCTTCGGACTAGCGATGGTATAATAATAAAGCTGTCTGGCGCGACTTTCCTGAATAAAACTTTTGGTAATTGCATTTACAGAGGCAAAGAGCATAATTATCCAGAATAGGGCATTCCAAGTCTGGGCGCTACTAACCTGACGAAAAGCTAAGTAGCAGACAAAAACGGTAGAAACCACGTATAAAAGTATTCCGTTCAAAGCATATTTTGAACGCAATTCAAGCATGATTTCCTTCCGGATTAAGAACTTTATTTGATTAAATAAATCCATCGCGACAAATATAAACTTTGAATTTCAGTTTTAGGTATTTAGCTGCTAGATTCCAAGATTTGTATGTAAATTGGAGCAATGTTTTTATCTGCACTAGAGAGTCCGATAGGGAAAATAATCATCAAAGCGACTGAAATTGAAGTTTTTTCAATCAATTTCACAGAAGATATTATTGAAGAAAATCCGAGTAAAATAAGTGAATTAACTAAAAAACAGCTGATTGAGTATTTTGAGGGCAAAAGAAAATCGTTCGATTTCCCAATGGATCAATCGGGCACTGATTTTCAGAAAAAAGTATGGCTTGAGCTTCAAAATATCCCCACAGGAAATACGATAAGCTATGCAACTTTAGCTAAAAGATTGGCAAATCCACTAGCTATTCGTGCCATTGCGGCGGCTAATGGGAAAAATAAGCTTTTGTTAGTCGTACCCTGCCATCGTGTAATTGGCAGTGGCGGGAAGTTAGTAGGATTTTCGGCCGGATTATGGCGCAAAAAGTGGCTTTTAGAACATGAAACAAGAATGACTATGCTGGGACAGTCATTCTTGAATTATAAATTTTGAGGATTATTTTCCTGCTGTTCTCGGCGCTAATTCTACGTGGTAGCGAACAAGCTCATCTATAGGAGAGCGAATAATTTTACCCACTGTCATGCCGTATTCAATAGCAGTTTCTTCTAGTACATTTCTGAAATTATATCCCACAGAACCTATGCAATTGAAGGTATAATCTTTATAATTTGGATAATGACTGACTAAATTTTCAAAGAAATCAACAAAGGAAGTCTTTACAATTTTCCTTGAATACTCAGCATGAACATTATTATCGTAAACAAACTTACTGAAGCTAGCACAAAAACGGTTGGCTAGAGGCTTAGTATAAACCTGATCGGTAATTTGTTCAGGAGTTAATTTATAAGTCTCCCAAAAACGCTCTCTAACTACTTCAGGCATATATCCACGAAGGTAATCAGTCAATAATTTCTTACCGATATAGCATCCACTACCTTCATCACCTAAAATATAGGCTGCCGAATCAATGTTTAATGATATGTCTTTACCATCATATAAACCTGTGTTTGTACCAGTTCCTAATATTGCTGCAAATCCAGTATCCAAACCTAGTAAAGCACGAGCAGCAGCTAAAAGATCATGACCGATGTAAATGCTAGCATTTGTAAAAACATTTGCCATGGCATCAGACACGATTTTTAGTTTATCATCTGTAGAGCAACCTGCACCGTAATAATTTACTTCAGTAACTTGATCTAAATCCAAATCTGAAGGAAGATCCTTAAAAAGAGACTCGGTAATATATTCTGTGCTTACAAAATATGGGTTATACCCTTCTGTATTAAAATAAATTTTTTGACCAGCATCATTTAATAAACACCAATTGGTTTTGGTTGAGCCGCCGTCAGCAATAATGATCATAATTTTATATATTAAAATTTAAAGGTATAAAATATTACTTATTGTCAAAAGGACACTATGTATTTTTATTGAATAGTTGGCAGTTGCCAGTTGTCAGTTATCAGTTGTCAGTTATCAGACATGTGGCATCTGTTATCCGGTGGCTGAGGTTTTCGAAGCCGGGAAATGAGTTGTGAGTTATCGGTTGGCAGTTATCAGTTGTCAGTTATCAGTTCAGACATACGGCATTGGTTAACCGGTGGCTGAGGTTCTCGAAGCCGGGATATGAGTTGGCAGTTGCCAGTTGTCAGTTATCAGACATGCGGCATTGGTTAACCGGTGGCTGAGGTTCTCGAAGCCCGTTATCAGTTAGCAGTTATCGGTTATCAGTTGTCAGTAATACGGCATTTGTTAACCGGTGGTTGAGGTACTCGAAGCCCGATATCAGTTAGCAGTTATCGGTTGTCAGTTATCAGACGCGGCATTTGTTAACCGGTGGCTGAGGTTCTCGAAGCCCGTTATCAGTTAGCAGTTATCGGTTGTCAGTTATCAGACGTGGCATTGGTTATCCGGTGGCTGAGGTTCTCGAAGCCGGGATATGAGTTGGCAGTTGCCAGTTGTCAGTTATCAGACATGCGGCATTGGTTAACCGGTGGCTGAGGTTCTCGAAGCCGGGATATGAGTTGGCAGTTGTCTGTTGTCAGTTGTCAGACATACGGCATTGGTTAACCGGTGGCTGAGGTTCTCGAAGCCCGTTATCAGTTAGCAGTTATCGGTTGTCAGTTGTCTGTTGTCAGTTGTCAGACATACGGCATTGGTTAACCGGTGGCTGAGG
>NZ_JAFEIG010000024.1 GCF_017495225.1 Daejeonella sp.
TTTGTGAGGAGTGTTCGAAATGACGGGGTTTTATTAATTTAAAGCCTAAACTCATTAATACCGTCATTCCGTGGGAAGTACGACGAGGAATCTCATCAATGATAATCTGAGCTTTCAGGATGAGATTTCTCCACTCATCACATTCAATTTTTAACTCATATTTTGTGAGGAGTGTTCGAAATGACGGGGTTTTATTAATTTAAAGCCTAAACTCATGAATACCGTCATTCCGATGGAGGTACGACGAGGAATCTCATAAATTTAAAATCCCATAATCCTCCCATCAAGAACTCAAACAGAACGAATTTTATCTTTCCAGCATAATTGTAAATGCTATAAAGCAATACTATCTTTATAGCATGACTGAACCATCAATTCTTCAAAAATCGCCGGCAAGGCTCTTATCCTTAGACGTTTTTAGAGGCCTCACTGTTGCCGCAATGATCTTAGTAAATAATCCAGGTAGCTGGTCGCATATTTATGCACCATTAAAACATGCTGATTGGCATGGCTGTACACCTACAGATCTAATTTTCCCCTTCTTTCTTTTTATAGTTGGGGTCTCCATTTCTTATGCTCTTGGTAGCAAAAAAGGAAATGTTAAGGATTCAAAATTACTCATCACAGCCGCTAAAAGAGCCTTGATTTTATTCGGATTAGGCCTTTTCTTAAATCTCTTCCCAAAGATATTTACAGAACCTATCGAGGCACTTAGCACTGTTCGCATTCCTGGAGTTCTGCAACGTATTGCTGTAGTCTTCTTCATAACCGCCTTAATTTTCGTTAAAACTAGTCAGAAAACCCAAGTAAGACTCTTCTTTGGAATTCTAATTAGCTATTGGCTACTCATGACTTTCGTCCCAGTACCAGGTGTTGGTTATGCCAACTTGGAAAAAGAAACCAATTTAGGTGCTTGGTTAGATCGTACTATACTTACTGAAGCACATTTGTGGAAATCTGCCAAAACATGGGATCCTGAGGGAATATTAAGCACTTTGCCAGCGGTAGCCACTGGACTTTTCGGATTATTGGTTGGAACTTGGTTAAAACGCAAAGATAGAGATGAAGCAGTTAAAATCTCTTGGATGTTTAGTATCGGGACCTTAGCAATTGTTTTGGGCTTAATTTGGGACTTATTTTTCCCAATAAATAAAGCCTTGTGGACCAGCTCTTTCGTTTTATATGCTGGGGGCTTAGCAACAAGTGGGCTAGCATTATGTTATTGGCTAATAGATGTACAAGGCTATAAAAAAGGCACTACTCCATTTGTAGTTTATGGTGTAAATGCCATCACGGTATTTTTCCTTTCGGGATTAATTCCAAGAATATTAAGCATGATTAAAGTCAACATGCCCGATGGAACTAGCTTAAGTTCAAGAGTATGGATGTATGAAACATTTTATACCCCCTATTTTTCACCAATTAATGCTTCATTAGCCGGAGCTGTAACATTTATCTTAATTTGGCTTCTAATACTATGGTTAATGTTTAAAAAAAATATTATTGTTAAAGTTTAAATTTTTTCCACTATATTGCTTATCCACTATAAATTTTAATATATGAGAACTGTTAATAAATTTTTAAGCTTCTCGGTCGCATTGGTGATTGCGGTTTCCGGAATAGCAAATGCTCAGCCAAAGGCTAAGAGCAAAGATGGCGCGGCCACCGAGGTCATTCCCTTGGATCCGGCAGTTAGAACTGGTAAACTACCTAACGGATTTACCTATTATATTCGTAAGAATGTAGAGCCTAAAAACAGGGTTACTCTATATCTTGCTAATAAAATAGGATCTATCATGGAAAATGATGATCAGCTTGGTCTGGCGCATTTTATGGAACACATGGGATTCAATGGTACAAAGAATTTTCCAAAGAATGATTTAGTAAACTATCTACAAAAAACTGGTGTTCGTTTTGGTGCTGATTTAAATGCATACACCAGCTTCGATGAAACTGTTTATCAGCTTCCTATCCCATCAGATGATCCTGAAATTCTTAAGAATGGTATTCAAATCATGCGCGACTGGGCACAGGATGCTACGCTAAGTGATGAAGAGATCAATAAAGAGCGTGGCGTGGTTATAGAAGAAAAAAGATTAGGAAAAGGTGCTCAACAACGTATGCAAGATCAATTCCTACCTATGCTTTTCAATAATTCACGTTATTCAAATCGTTTGCCAATTGGAACGGAAGAAGTATTAAAGAATTTTACACCTGCAACTTTACGTCAGTTTTATACTGATTGGTACAGACCTGATCTTCAGGCCCTTATTGTAGTTGGAGATATTGATGTTGATGCTATGGAGCAAACAATCAAAGCAAAATTCTCTGATCTTAAAAAGCCAGCAAAACCACGTGTACGTACAAGGTACACTATCCCTTTGCTTAATAAAAACCAATTTATTACTGTTACAGATAAAGAGTTTCCTGTAACTGTAGCGCAAATCATTGTCAAGCATCCAGAATCAAAGCTAATCACCAAAACTGATTATAGAAATAGCATTGTAAGATCATTATTCAACCAAATGTTAGGTGCACGTTTTGCAGAATTAAGCAAGCAAGCTAACCCTCCATTCTTACAAGGTGGTGCTAATATTAGTGCATTCCTTGCGGGACTTGATAATTATAGCGCATTTGTTGTGGCTAAGCCTGGAGAAATGGAAAGAGGCTTCAAAGCGGTACTTACTGAATCTGAGCGTGTACAACGTTTTGGATTTACTGAAACTGAGCTTGAGCGTGCAAAGCAATCTTACTTAACAGACATGGAATCTTCTTTCAAAGAAAAAGATAAAACGCCATCAAATAGTTTTGTTAACGAATACCTACGTCATTTCCTTGAGGATGAGGCTAGTCCGGGTATTGCATATGAATTCAATTTAGCAAATAGCTTAACTTCTGGTATTACTTTAAGTGATATCAATAGCTACTCAAAAAAATACATTACTGATGTAAACCGCGACGTAATTATCATGGGTCCTGAGAAGGATAAAGATAAGTTACCGAATGAAACTACTGTTGAAAAATGGATAACAGACATCAAACAAAGCAATGTTACTGCTTATGTTGATCAAGTTTCTGATAAGCCACTTTTAGCTGCTAAATTGAAAGGCGGAAAAATTGTCTCTGAATCAAAAACAGCAGAAATTGGCGTAACTGAACTAAAATTAAGTAATGGGGTAAAGGTTATTTTAAAGCCTACCGACTTTAAAAATGATGAAATTAGCTTCTCGGCTTTTAGTCCAGGAGGTACTTCACTCTATAGCGACGCTGATTTCCAATCGGCATCTTTTGCTACAACAATTATTAGAAGTGGTGGTATTGGCGAATTCAGCTCAGTTCAACTTCCTAAATTATTAAGTGGTAAAATTGCTTATGTTAGCCCATACATCGCTGAGAGATCTGAAGGTTTATCAGCATCAACTACTCCTAAAGATCTTGAAACAGCACTTCAATTAACTTATCTATACTTTACTTCTCCACGTAAAGACGCTGAAACCTTCAAAGGTTTAATTGAGCAGCAAAAAGGTGGTTTAGCTAACAGAGGTAATGATCCAAATAGTGTTTTCGCTGATTCTGTATCGGCTATCTTAGGAAATTATAATGTTCGCCGTACCGGTCCGAGTATCGAGAAATTAAATCAAGTGAATTTGGATAGAGCTTTTGAAATTTATAAAGAGCGCTTTGCTGATGCAAGTGATTTCACCTTTGTATTTGTTGGTAATTTTGATGCTGAGAAAATCAAGCCTATGCTTGAGCAATATTTGGGATCATTGCCATCATTAAATCGTAATGAGAAAGCTAAAGACCTTGGAATTAATATCCCTGCAGGGAAATTAGACAAGAAAGTTTACAAAGGTCAAGAGCCTAAGGCAAGTGTACGCTTGGTATTTAGTGGTGATTATACCTATAGCGAAAAGCACAATAATCAATTAGACGCTTTAGCGGAAGTACTTACTATCAAACTGATTGAACGCCTTCGTGAAGATGAGGGTGGTGTTTATGGAGTTGGTGCTCGTGCATCTTATTCTAAAATGCCTAAAGGTAGATATACTTTCAATATTTCATTTGGTTGTGCGCCTGAAAACGTTGAAAAACTGATCAGCTCTACCCTAGATGAAATTAACAAAATCAAGGAAAAGGGTGCTCTAGCGGGTGATATTGAAAAATTCATCGCCGAAGAAACTCGTTCAACTGAGACTCAAGTTAAGGATAATAATTTCTGGTTAGGTTATTTAACTAATCAATACCAAAATGAGGAAGATCCTAAACAGGTTTTAAAATATGTTGAATCCTTAAAAGAAGTAACTCCTGAAGTGTTAAAGTCGGCAGCGCAAGTACGCTTATCTGATAACTTTATCCGTTTGGTATTACTTCCTGAAACTAAAAACTAAGGAAAAAATAAGGCAAAAAAAATCCGGTTCATAACTGAACCGGATTTTTTTTGTGCTAATATCTACTATTTTACACTTATCGAAACTGAATTAGATTGCTCACTTTCATTCTTCAAGCGGTCAATCGCTCTAAGAATATAAACATACGACTGTCCAGCACTCACACTTGTATCTGTAAAACTTGTCTTAGAAGCATCAAAAGAAATGTGAACAATATTTTTAGCTTGCTCAGAATCAATTTTTTCGCTTTTGTTAAAGCGATACACTACATAGCCAAAGGATTTCTCTCCATCACTTGCCACTAGAGGCTCTTCCCAGCTCAACTCAGCCACTTTATCTACAGATTTAACAATTAGGTTACGTGGTGCATTAGGCTTCACTGCATCGATCCATGGCATAGTTGGTTGGAGTGCAGGATAACGATAAAAATTAGTCCGAAGCGAATCTTGTACCCCAGCCAAATTATTTGTTACAGACTTAGAGCTAAAAAACACGCTGCCCTGAATATTTGAATTTTTTCTTAAGTACCTAATTTGATCGGGTATCTGCTGGCGATTACTCCATCCTAAACGATTCTCCGTAGCACGATAGGCAGCCTGACCAATATATACATGTTTACCAAAGGCATTATCAGCCCACCAATCAGTTAATTTATCATAAGGAGCAACTTGATAACCAAAAGGAAAATAAATTTGAGGGTTTAGATAATCTATCCAGCCTCTTTGAACCCATTTACGGGCATCCGCATATAGTTTACCATAGCCATCAAAACCATTACTCACTGAACCTAGAGGATCTTGAGATTTATTTCTCCAGATTCCAAAAGGACTTATTCCAAACTTGACATGTTTTTTTGTAATACGGATATTGTTAGATAGAGCATGTATTAAAGTATCCACATTATTACGTCTCCAATCGTCTATGTTTTTAAATCCCGATCCATGCTTTTTAAATGTTTCACTATCCTTAAGTGGCTGATTTGCCTCAGGATATGGATAAAAATAATCATCAAAATGAACCCCATCAATATCATAATTCTTAACTACATCCAGAATTACATCAACAATATATTGACGCACCTCTGGCAATCCCGGATTAAATAATTTTTTGCCGCCATAAGTAAAAAACCACTCAGGTTTTTGCTTGGTAATATGATTCGGACTTGTGTTGAAGTCTATTAGGTCAAAAGTTGCGCGATAAGGATTAAACCAAGCATGTAGCTCCATCCCACGCTTATGCGCCTCCTCAATAGCAAATTCTAATGGATCATAATAAGGTGTAGGTGCTTTCCCTTGCGTACCCGTCAAAAATCGGCTCCACAATTCGCGACTCTTGCCATAAAGTGCATCTGTAGCGGGACGAATTTGAAAAATTACTGCGTTTATTCCTGTCTTATGATGAGCATCTAAGATGCGTATCAATTCCGACTTTTGAATATCTGAATTCAATCCCGGTTTTGAAGGCCAATCAATATTAGCAACTGTAGCAATCCAAACACCTCGGAATTCACGCTTGGGATTTGTAATATTTTGAGAATTGGCCAATATAGGCAGAACTAAAAGGCATAAAAGTAGAAACAACAGATTTTTTTTCATTAGATTTTTAGATAAGTGCATAAAGATAATAATCTAATGTATTGCTAGAAGCCTTAAAGATGGAGAATTGAAAATTTAAAAAAGATCAAGCAAAACTTATTAACAATTTTTGAGGATTAAAAAACAATAATTATTATTCTTAAACAATATATTTGCCCTTGCCGATGTTTTATCTATAAGATTTTATTAATTATTAAAATCTATAACCTAAAAATCACAAATGGAAAATCTAGAAAAACCCGTAAAAAGGGACTCAAATAAGATATATTTTTTAATTGCAGTAATTATTGCTTTGCTTGGTACAAACACCTATTTGTTTTTAAAAGATAAGCAGAGCGAGAAGCGAATAGTGAGTATTAGTGATGAAAAAACTAGAATGGAGACCGAGATTGATAAAATTGAGGCCGAACTAGATAATGCCACGAGCATGAACATTCAGCTTACTGAAGAGATGAAGGCTGAACAAGAAAGTGCAAGACAACAAATTGACCGACTCAGAGCAGCTTTATCGAAGGGCCAGCTAACACAAGCACAGCTTCTTAGAGCTCAAGATGAAATTAAACAACTGAAAAATCTCGTAGCAAAATATAGCGCTGAAATAAAAGAACTGAAAAATCTAAATGCTAGTCTAACTGAAGAACGTAACGAGTTAAAATCAACAGTAGATTCGGTTAGCTATAAAGCATCCGACCTAGAAAAACAAAACGAAGAGCTTAGCAAAAAGGTTAAAGTAGCGGCATCTCTTAAAGCAGGAAGTGTGTCTATTATGGCTCTAAATGTTAAAAATAATGGTAAAGAAACTTCGGCAAGTAGAGCCAATACCACAGACAAATTGAGAATAAACTTCTCTATCGTGCAAAATCCATTAGCACAAAAAGGAATGCATAATATTTACCTTAGAGTGGTAGATCCAAGTGGTAACCTCATTATCTCTAATAATAGTGGCACCTTTAATTCGGAAGAGGAAGAACTTCAATACACGTATAAAACCGCAGTAGAATATGCAAACGATGGTAAAACATATTCAGTAGACTGGTCTAATAACGGTAGTTTCCAGAAAGGGAATTATACTGTGCTATTATATTCAGACGGTTACTCAATGGGAAAAGGTTCAATTAGTTTAAGATAATCGAACATCCTTTTATAATCCTTCCCAATCTAAAGGAATGGATATAAAAAAGGTGGTTCCCATTCCAGGTACAGTTTTAAATCGAATAAGTCCCCCAATACTTTCGATTGTTTGCTTTACAAATGCAAGCCCTAATCCTGTTCCTGAAGTTTTTGTGGTAAAATTTGGTGTAAATATTTTTTGACCTAAATCTTCTGGTATACCTGAGCCATTATCTTTTATTTCAATGTGCACAAAGCCTTCTCTACAATAAATAAATATCCTAATAATGCTCCTTCGCTTGTTGGAACGAGCTTCAATAGAGTTTTTAATAAGATTATTAAAGCATCTTAAAAGCTGATCTTTATCAGCCTTAATTAAGGCTTCTATTCCACTCATATCTTCAAAAATAATGGTGGTATGTTCTGATTGACGGTAAAGAACAATAGATTGCTCAATAACTTCTTTCACATTAACCTGCTCCAAAACAGCCTCTGGCATTTTGGCAAAACTTGAGAATTCAGAAGCAATGTGAGCAAGACTCTCAATTTGCTCAATAAAAGATTTATTAAAACGCTCAAATTTTTCATCAAACTTAGGGTCTTTTTCTCTCCATGACCTTTCAAGAAGCTGTATACCTAATTTAAGAGGCGTTAGTGGATTTTTAATCTCATGTGCCACCTGTTGTGCCATCTCACGCCATGCGGTCTCACGCTCAGATATAGCCAGCTTCTGTGCACTTTCCTCCAAAGCAGCAATCATATTATTGTATTCACTAACCAAATTACCGATTTCATCATTACGCTTCCATAAAATGGGTTCATTTTTTCGACCTATTTTAGTCTCACGCAAGCTTTTTTGTATAAGAGTAAGTGGATTAGTAATTCGATTAGCCACAAATACAGCAAAAAAACCAATGGCCACAAATACTAAAGCATAAACGTTAATCAAGGCATTTAAAAAAATCCCAATCCGATCTTGGTAATCCTTCTCATTCGAAAAATAGGGTAATCCCAAGTAGGCAATTTCTTCATTTCTACTATTTCTAATTGGAACATATGCCACAATAAAAGAAAGTTCACCTATTTGCTCAGTATTGATATATTCAGACTTCTGCAGCCTATTCAAATACAAATAGGATAAAGAATTCATTTTAGGCGCAATTAATTGATTTTCATATATTTTGGGTTGGGTAGAAAGAAGTAACCGCCCATTCATGTCAAAGAGATTAAGGTCAACACCATTGATATCTGCAAAAGCATTAAAAGCGATTGCCGTTTGTTCATCAGCAGAAATTAATCCATTATTGAACAATTGCTTATTTATACCTGCCGAAATTTTATTCAATTTATCTAGAACCAATTCTTCTTGCTGCTCACGATATTGCGTACTAATATTATAGAATGTAATGAATCCTGTAATAGTCAGAGTAATTACAACAGCGAAAACCATTGAAACCTGAATTCTGGTCTTATAAAGCATCTTATTTGCCCTAACAAGATAGTTCCATCTAAAATTTCGCCAACTAGGATGATAATGTAGGAGGCTATACCAAAGCCATCTAATCACGTATAAAAAAGTAGCAAAAAGAAGAAATAACAAAAAGATAAAAGAAACAGATGCAAGCTGATCAAGCAAATTAGTTTTTTCTCTACTTACAATTATTAAGCTACGTGAGTTAGGCTGGAAAATTAAATGACTATACTGGCGCCCATTTTCTGAATTATTATCGAATAAAAATTCGCCCTTCTTACCACTAAACTCATAATTTCTTAAATTATAAACATACTTTCCATGCTGGTTTAACAATCTACGATCCTTATAATAGGCATAAGAATATTCATTGAGCTGTAAATCATCTCTTATTTTACCATCAACAAGTAGCTCAGGGAATGCACCAACCTCAGCTAAAGGTTTTGACTTAAGCTCCAAAACAAGTGTGCCTACTTGATCATTTTGATTTTTTATTGGAAGCAGCGCAAAATATTGCTGAAAACCAAAAGTATTATTACGCTGATAAAAATAATCAGATACCTTTAATGAGCCTTTGAGGACTAAATTTTTAAAATTTGAAAGAGGAATATTCCTATCACCCTTCAAAAACTGATTATTGGTATCATATTCATAAGATTCAAAATCAAATTTAGAGAGATAACCAGCCAAATATAGTTTCATCAACCTTGTTTTTAAGGCATTATGGCTTGAAAGTGGCTTATTGAAAAAATCAATCACAAACTGATCTTTCAAAATGTCTTTTTCCAAACTTAAAAAAAGTAAAACCGCATTGGGATCTGAAGAGGATTCTAGCTTTGTAGCCAGTAACTTACGACTTTCACGTTCTTTTAACGATTGAAACCTCGAAAGCTTGATGGAGCCGATTAAGGCAAAAATAAAAAGACAAACAATCAGAGCTCCTATAGTTAAACGTCTCTCGTATTGATGAAAAGAAATACCAATAATGAGCAAAATGAGGGCAAAGAGCAGGAAAAAAACCGTGAAATCACTAAAAAATAAGCGATAAATTAAGGCTATGAGTAAGCCTAAACCAAAAATAAATAAACGCTCTTTTTTACTCAAACTTAATACAGAGCTAATACCTAAGGCCGAGCTTATTAATAAGAATAGATTTAAAATGGCCAGACAGAAAATCACGAGGCCCAGATAATTTAACCAGCCTGAATTTAAAATTTGTCCAACCTCGAAATTAATATTGGAATTAGTAATTAATCCGAAAAATAATTCATTAGTAATATATCCAGCCGCGCAAACAAAAAGACCTAAGACAATGAAAATTAGATAACTAACAAATTTGTTAATCGGTAATTTTACACTTACTATTTGAAAACGATAAGCATAAATAAAAGCTAAAATCCAGGTAAATGCTAAACTATTCAATAAAAACTCACCAATGGAAGGGAAGAAATAATTGGAGGCAAAATACTTAGGGTTAAAAATCTCCAACTCAAAATTATTGCTAAAAAATCTAAATTCGAGATCTAGAAGACGCAAACCTATTAATGTGCTAAATAAAAGAAGTATAGCCCATTTAACATAGCCTCTATCTGCAATCGAAACACAAAGGCTAGTTATAAATATTAAAAAGAACAAGATAGATAAAACCCACATTACCAGCTTTATAGCTAAATAAAAAGGCGGTGGATCATTAGACTTTAATTTGACCGAAAATAAGTACTTACCATCCAAATTTCGGATATTATATACCTCTTTATCTTCTAAATTTGCTATTTCTAGGCTATTTGATGGTAGCAAATCTTTCGCAAAATCATTGCGTAAATATTCATTTTGATAGGGATAGTCCGATTTTATCGGGATAAAACAAAGTACAGAAATGTCTCCCCAAGTCTTCTTGATAGCCTCAAAATAGCCATTCCCCTGTCGGATAAAATTACTTCCCTCTTTAAACTGCCTGTCTGTTTCGGGAGCAATTTGAATCCCACCTAAGAAAACTAGACGACCTTTTTCATAAGTATTAATAAAAATGTTTCGCTTTTCACTAAACTCAGAAATGAGATAACGTGCCCATTCTTCATTTGTCTGGATATTCTTGAGAGAATCACGAAATGAAGGATTACCAAGTATATTTCGTAGCAACTCCTCCTTTTTTTGGAGACGCCGCTCAATTTTACGGGCCTCCAAAGTAAGGATTTCTTCCTTCTTGATGGTATAATTAATAGTCAGGGCTGTGCCAGCAAAGCCAATTGCGAGCATAAGCAGAAGAAAACGAATTTTAAAATTTCCGCTCATGAATCATCATTTAATTAAATGCCCAACCTATTTACCTAACAAGAGGTATTTATTCGATTTTAGGAAATTATACCGTGGCACTTGAAGTCTCAACCGTACGGTCTACCTTCTTTACAAGCCCTTGTAATACATTTCCAGGACCCACTTCAACAAATGAAGTTGCACCATCATGAAGCATTTTCTCAATGGTTTGTGTCCAACGTACTGCACCTGTTAATTGTGCAATTAAATTATGCTTAATGCTTGGCACATCTTTATAAGGCTTTGCATCAATATTTTGATAAATAGGGCAAATAGGCTCTTTTATTTCGGTGTTTTCAATAGCAGCTTGCAATTCAACACGAGCAAGCTCCATCAATGGTGAATGGAAAGCACCACCCACATTTAGCTTTAAAGCGCGTTTAGCACCTGCTGCTAGCAAAAGTTCACATGCTTTATCCACACCCTCAATACTTCCAGAAATTACTAGCTGACCCGGACAGTTATAGTTTGCTGGTACAACTACATCGCTAACACGCTGACAAATATCTTCCACAGTAAAGTCGTCTAGACCCAAAATAGCTGCCATAGTGGAAGGCTGAATTTCGCAAGCCTTTTGCATAGCATTTGCACGAGCACTTACCAAACGTAATCCATCCTCAAAAGATAATGCTTCGGCTGCTACTAAAGCAGAAAACTCGCCCAAGGAATGACCAGCAACCATATCCGGATTAAAATTACTTTTTAACTCCTTAGCCAAAATAACCGAATGTAAAAAAATAGCAGGTTGTGTAACATTGGTCTGCTTTAAATCTTCATCAGTCCCCGAAAACATGATATCAGTTATTCTGAAACCTAAAATCTCATTGGCACGTTCAAATAAGTCCTTAGCACTAGAGGAATGCTCATAAAGGTCTTTTCCCATACCAATAAATTGGGCTCCCTGCCCTGGAAATATATATGATTTCATATCAATCTAATTTAAAAATTATAAAAAACGGCTTAAATTAAGCTCGCTGTAATCAACCTTAAAAATTCTTTACGTGTTGTTTCATTTACGAAAGCTCCTGTAAATGCTGAAGTTGTGGTCACCGAGTTTTGTTTCTGTATTCCACGCATCGACATGCATAAATGCTTACATTCAATCACAACTGCCACTCCAGCCGCATCAAGAGTATCTTGAATACAATCGCGAATCTCATTGGTTAAACGCTCCTGCACCTGCAAACGACGCGCAAAGGCATCTACCACACGTGGTATTTTACTCAATCCTACAATATGCCCATTGGGAATATAGGCTACATGAGCCTTCCCAAAAAATGGAAGCATGTGATGTTCGCACATCGAAAAAACTTCGATATCTTTTACTACAACCATTTGGTTATAGTCTTCCTTGAACATTGCGCTACGTAGGATATCTTCTGGCTTAGCATCGTATCCATGTGTTAAAAACTGTAAAGCCTTAGCTACCCGAATGGGGGTTTGAAGAAGTCCCTCGCGTGCTGGATCTTCACCCAACTCTACTAAAATCTCTTTATAATGAGCGGCAATACGTTCAATTCTAGCGGGATCGTAATGGTCAATTTTCGTATAACCATCCAATTTTTCTTCTGAAGTGTGCTTTTTTTCTTGCATTTATGATGCTAATTTATTTGAATTTAACCGAAATATTCAACGAAATTATTCTCGGTTTCATACAGTTTTACCGAATGTAAGGTAGCAAACTGATCGTTTACATGAGTTTTTAAAACCTCAAAAATAGTTACAGCTAGCACCTCCGTAGAAGCCATTTTGCCCTTCATAAATGCTACATCAAGATTAATATTTCTATGATCAATAACATCTGTTACATGCAATCTGATGATTCTTTTTAACTCTTTTAAATCAATTACAAAACCTGTTTCTGGATTGATTTCGCCCTTTACAGTTACAAAAAGCTCATAATTATGGCCATGCCAATTAGGATTTGAGCATTTTCCGAAAGTTTCCAAATTCTTTTCATCACTCCATTCTTCGCGGAATAGCTTATGAGCCGCATTAAACTTCTCTTTTCGAGTTATATAGATCATTTTTTATCAATTAAAACACAAATATACTGAAAGTAAAATATGCCTTAATAACAAATGAAGCGAATTGCGTAAATTGCAGCATGAAAATACTGCTTGTAGCTGCTACAAAGGCCGAGATAGAACCATTTTTAACGCATTTCTCTTTCAGAGATGAGCTTCCCTATGATAAAAGCTTCGGCAATTATCAAATAAAGGTATTAATTGGTGGAGTTGGGATGGTACCTACCGCATTTTCTGCTGGGAAAGCTCTCAGCGAGCATCATTTCGACCTAGCCATTAATGTCGGGATTGCCGGCAGTTTCATTACAGAGCTTAATCCTGGCGATGTGTGTCAAGTAAAAGAAGATACCTTTGCGGAACTAGGTGCCGAAAATGGGGATGAATTTTTAACCATAGAAGCCCTCGGATTAGGAAGAAGCACCTATTTTTCAAAACCTAACTTGTTTTTTCCAATGCTGAATAATTTAATGTCAGTGAAGGCCATTACAGTTAATAAAGTGCATGGAAACGAAAACTCTATTTCCAAAATAGTAGCTCAATTTAATCCCGATATTGAAAGTATGGAAGGTGCAGCCTTCTTTTATGCCTGTGAGCAGACCAAAACATGCTGCATACAAATTCGCGCTATTTCTAATATTGTGGAAAGACGCAATCGCGAAAAATGGCAAATCGGATTAGCTATAAAAAAACTAAATGACACTTTAATCCAGATTTTTGAATCATGAAGTTAAGTCTCGGATTTTCACCCTGCCCTAACGATACTTTTATTTTTGATGCCATGATTCATCAAAAAATTGATACCGAAGGTTTAGAATTTGAGGTGCTTTATGAGGATGTAGAAACCCTCAACCAAAAAGCATTTAAAAATGAACTCGATATCACCAAATTAAGCTACCATGCTTATGCACATCTTTGCGAACACTATGTTTTACTACATTCAGGCAGTGCATTGGGCTTCGGAGTTGGGCCACTTTTAATTTGTAAGAATGAGGATATTGCACAAGCTTTCGAGATAAATAACAGCAAGGATAGCCTAAAAAGGCTAAATAAGCCTATAGAAGAGCTTCGCATTGGTATTCCAGGAAAATACACTACCGCTAATTTTTTGTTGAGCTTAGCCTTTCCGGAAGCAAAAAATAAACAGGAAATGAAATTTTTTGAGATCGAATCGGCGCTAATTAATCAGGAAATTGATCTAGGGGTGATTATCCATGAAAACCGATTTACTTACCAAGAAAAGGGACTCCTAAAAATTATTGATTTAGGTGAGTTTTGGGAAAATCTTACCCATGGGCCAATCCCACTTGGTGGTATAATGATTAAAAGGAATATTCAGGATGATATTAAACACAAAGTAAACCGCATCATCAAGCGCAGTGTTCAATATGCTTTTGATCATCCTTCATCAGGTATGGATTTTATTTGCTCACTTTCTCAAGAAATGAGTAAAGATGTAGTTAATAAACACATCGAATTATACGTTAATCAATTTTCGCTTGATTTAGGCGATGTTGGGCGTAAAGCCGTGGAAACTTTCTTCGAGCATGCTCAAGAAGTGGGAATCATTCCTCAAACCAAACAAAACTTATTCTTATAATTGTACAAATTCATTTTTTTATCATGATCATCATAACAGGAGCAGCAGGATTTATTGGTAGTTGTTTAATTCAAAAACTAAACGATGAGGGTTATTATGACCTCATCCTCGTTGATGATTTCTCAAATGAATTAAAGAATAAAAATTTTGAAGGCAAGAAATTCGCAAGTAAAGTGGAACGCGATGTTTTTCCAACATGGCTACGCGAAAATCAGCTTCATGTTCAATTTGTCTTTCATATCGGCGCCCGTACAGACACTACCGAAATGGACCGAGAACTGCTTAACCGATTAAATCTCGATTATACAAAGAGTATTTGGAATATCTGCACAGAATTTGGATTGCCATTGGTATATGCTTCATCTGCAGCCACATACGGACTAGGCGAATTGGGTTACGATGATGATGAGAGTAAAATACCAATGCTTAAGCCTTTAAATCCTTATGGCGACTCAAAAAATGAGTTTGATATTTGGGCATTAAAACAAGACAAAAAGCCTTATTTCTGGACGGGATTAAAATTCTTTAATGTTTACGGTCCCAATGAGTATCACAAGGGCAGAATGGCCTCTGTAATTTTCCATACTTTCAATCAGATACAAAAAACTGGATCTATGAAATTGTTCCAATCACATAATCCTGACTTTAAGGATGGCGAACAAATGCGCGATTTTGTATATGTTAAAGATGTGGTCAATATCTTATATTTCTTGATGCACCACCGTAAAGATTCTGGCATCTATAATTTGGGGACAGGTAAAGCAAGAACCTTCCTCGACCTCGCTAAAAGTACTTTTTATTCCTTAAACAAAGACCCAGAAATTTCCTTTGTTCCAACACCTGAAGATATCCGCGAAAAGTACCAATACTTTACCGAAGCAAATATGAATAAACTACGCTCCATCGGTTATAGTCAAGATTTTTATAGCTTGGAAGAGGGGGTTAAAGATTATGTTTCTAATTATTTGGTTGGTACTAGATACTATTAGATACTAACTCTATGACATCCCCCAAGCCCTGAAAGGGCGTAATACCCTAACGATGTGGTATAGCCCATCG
>NZ_JAFEIG010000021.1 GCF_017495225.1 Daejeonella sp.
GTTAATTGGGTTTTGTCCTTGTTCCTTGCTCTTTATTCCTTGTTCTAATTTTTTGGTTAGACTAACGACATCTTTACCCGGTGGCTGAGGTTCTCGAAGCCGGGGAAAGAGTTGGCAGTTGTCCGTTATCAGTTATCAGGCTGGGTGGAGATGATTGGGAGGTAAATAAAAAACTTTCCTGTTAATTGGGTTTTGTCTTTACTCCTTGCTCTAATTAGTTGGTTAGTTTTAGGCTGGGTGGAGATGAGTTTTGTGGTAAATCTAAATTTTCTGGTAAGTAGGGTTTAGTCCTTATTCTTTGCTCTTTATTCCTTCATCTAATTTTTGGTTAGACTAACGACATCTTTACCCGGTGGCTGAGGTTCTCGAAGCCGGGGAAAGAGTTGGCTTTGACTCTATCCGTTATCAGGCTTCTCAAAATATCGAAGCTCCAATTTTTCGCCATCAAAAACAGCATAAGAATTAAAATTTATCCACTCTCCTAAATTCACATATTTACTAGAACCAAGCGCTATGTCTAGCGGCAAATGGCGATGCCCAAAAATTAGGTAATCGAAATGCTCCTTCGCAAGTAAATCTTTAGAATATGAAACCAGCCACTCCTCAGAAATATCCCTAAACTCCTCTTTTTTATTGTTTTGAAGCCTGCTCTTCATCGACCAGCCGCTGGCAATGCCAATTCCTAAATTGGGATGAAGACGTGCAAAAAACCACTGACAAAATTTGCTTCTGAAGATTTTTTTTAGTATCTTATACTGAGTATCCCCTGGCCCTAGTCCATCACCATGGTGTAAATAGAACTTTTTTCCGCCTCTTTCTATAATCAGCTCATCCGAAATAATTTGTACGCCAAGCTCATCTTTAAAATAGTCGAACATCCACATATCGTGATTGCCCTTAAAAAAGAAAACGGGTATGCCTGAATCAACAATTTCGGCAATTTTTCCTTGAAATCGGATAAATCCCTTAGGAATTACCGAAGCATACTCAAACCAAAAATCGAATATATCGCCGAGAAGATAAATCTCACTAGCTTCATGTTTTATTTGATCAAGCCAGCTAACTACCAAATCCTCCCGCTCGCGACTTGCACGAAAATCGGGAACTCCAAAGTGGAAATCGGAAGCGAAAAATATTTTCTTTGCTGTCATCGGCTCAAAAATACATAATTTTTAATTTAAGCTGGCTGTGGACTCAAATTCTCGATTTCCAATCAACAATTGCATAAAACTGACCGTTTTTCTGATTGATTTCCCTATTTTAGCAATAACCAAAATATATAACCAGTGAAAAGATTAAACCTAACAATGCTCGCAATTGCTGTGTTGATCAGTCCACTTAGTGGAATAGCACAACATACCAGTCCCCAAAATAAGTCCATGAATTACCCTAAAACCCAAAAAATCGATGTTTCGGATACTTATTTCGGAACAACCATTAATGATCCATACCGCTGGCTTGAAGATGATCGCTCGGCCGAAACCAAGGCTTGGGTGGAAGCTGAAAATAAAGTAACTCAGAACTATTTATCAAATATCCCCTTCAAGGGAGCGATAAAAAAACGCTTAGAAACTCTCTGGAATTACGAAAAATTTACCGCTCCATTTAAAGAGGGTGCATACACTTATTTCTATAAAAACGACGGTTTACAAAATCAGTACGTGCTTTACAGACAAGCTGACAAAACTAAGGCGGAAGTTTTCTTAGACCCAAATACCTTCTCAAAAGATGCTACTACATCTCTTGCAGGAATCGAATTTACAAAAGATGGTAGCCATGTAGCTTATCAAATTTCGGAAGGTGGATCGGATTGGAGAAAGGTAATTGTTTTAAAAACTGCCGATAAATCTGTTGTTGGCGATACCTTAATCGATGTTAAATTCTCAGGTCTTTCTTGGAAAGGAAATGAAGGCTTTTATTACAGTAGCTACGATAAGCCTAAAGAAGGTAGCCAGCTTTCGGGCTTAACTCAATACCACAAACTATTTTATCATAAAATTGGTACCTCTCAAAAGGAGGATGTATTAGTTTTTGGTGGCGATCAGACTCCGCGTAGGTACATAAACGGCGGTTTAACCGACGATCAGCGGTTTTTAGTGATTACAGCAGCTGTTTCTACTACAGGAAATGAGCTTTATATCCAAGATTTATCTAAACCTGGAAGTCCGATTACTCAAATAGTTAATGACTTTAAAAACGATTATTCTATCATTGATAATCAAGGAAGTAAATTATTTATTTATACCAATTACAAAGCCCCAAATTATAGAGTGGTAACGGTTGATGCTTCTAACCCAGCACCCGAAAATTGGAAAGATTTTATTCCTGAAACTGATAATGTGCTCCAAGCTAGCACTGCAGGGGGTAAATTTTTTGCAAATTACCTAAAAGATGCTACTTCCTTAGTTATGCAATACGATATGGATGGAAACCTCGAAAGAACGGTAACTCTTCCAGGTGTAGGAACTGCAAGTGGATTTAGTGCTAAAAAGTCTGAAAGAGAGCTTTACTACACCTTCACTTCCTACATTTACCCCCCAACAATCTTTAAATATATTATTGCTACTGGTCAGTCGCTCGAATATAAAAAATCAGGTGTACAGTTTGACCCATCAAAATATGTTTCTAAGCAGGTTTTTTACACCTCTAAAGATGGAACAAAGGTGCCGATGATCATCACCCACAAAAAAGGTATTGAATTGAATGGCAAAAACCCAACGCTTTTATATGGCTATGGCGGCTTTAGTGTGAGTTTAACCCCTTCCTTCAGTACTTCAAATATTATTTTATTGGAGCAGGGAGGAATTTATGCCGTTCCAAACCTTCGTGGTGGTGGTGAATATGGTGAAAAATGGCACTTGGCAGGCACAAAAATGCAAAAGCAAAATGTATTTGATGATTTTATTGCTGCCGCAGAATACCTAATTAGCAATAAATATACTTCTAAAGAGTATTTGGCTATTTCTGGTGGATCAAATGGAGGCTTACTTGTTGCCGCTACTATGAGTCAGCGACCAGAATTATTCAAAGTTGCATTCCCGGCTGTTGGAGTACTAGACATGCTTCGATACAATAAATTTACTGCTGGCGCAGGGTGGGCTTACGATTATGGAACAGCCGAAGATTCGAAAGAAATGTTTGAATATTTGCTAAAATATTCACCCTACCATGCCTTAAAACAAGGTGTTTCTTATCCTGCAACACTTATAACCACAGCAGATCATGACGACCGTGTAGTGCCAGCGCATTCGTTCAAATTTGCCGCTAGATTACAAGAATTCCACCAAGGTGCTAGCCCCGCTTTAATTAGAATTGAAACAAACGCAGGACATGGCGCTGGAAAACCTACCGGAAAAATTATCGAAGAACAAGCCGATAAATGGGCATTTATGCTACATAATATGGGTTTAAGCTTCAAATAGAAATTTAAAAAAGGGGGAATGTTTTTATCTTTTTTAGATGAAAATGTTCCCCTTTTTGAATAAGGAATAAGGAGCAAGGAGTAAGGACAAAGCCACCGGGTAGCTGATGTCGTTAGTCTAACCAACTAATTAGAGCAATGAATAAGGAACAAAGAATAAGGACAAAACCCAATTAACCAGAAAGTCAATTATTTAATATCAAACCCCTCTCCACCCAGCCTGACAACTGATAACTGATAACTGACAACTAATTAGAGCAATGAATAAGGAGCAAAGAATAAGGACAAAACCCAATTAACCAGAAAGTTTTTTATTTACAGCAAAACCATCTCCACCCAGCCTGATAAAGATAACTCAATTCCTACCTTCAAGAACCTGGCTTCGAGAACCTCAGCCACCGGGTAACAAATGTCGCCAGTCTAACCAACTAAAACTAACCAACTAATTAGAGCAATGAATAAGGAGCAAAGAATAAGGACAAAGCCCAAATAACCCGAAAGTTTTTTATTTACCGCAAAATCATCTCCACCCAGCCTGACAAAGATAACGGACAACTGACAAAGCCAACTCTTTCCCCGGCTTCGAGAACCTCACCCACCGGGTAACAAATGTCGCAAGCCTGACAACTGATAACTGACAACTGATAACTATTCTCCCGGTTTCCCAATTCTCCCATATCCCCCTTCACCCTTCAAAATAGAGCTTAACATCGTTTTATTGGCAAATAGTTTGATTGCTTCATTCAAATCCTGATCATTTGGTAAACTGTGCTCAGTCCTACCTTTTTGATAATAGTAGCGTGAAACAATTTCACCCTCAAGCACTTTTTTGATTTCATCCTTAAACAGATAAAGATCATTCTTCTTAGAAGCAAAAATTTTAGCATTTAAAGCATCTATTTCAGACTTATAAAGATCCAACTTGTTTTCCTTCTTGGCTTCAGCAAGTAAATCATTTAAAAGCTTTTCTGTCCCAGATTTATAATTATAAGTTCTTGTGGAAAGGAATTTCACGAAATCTTCATATTCCGCATCGCTCAGCTTAAAAGTCTTTGCAGCAGACATTTTAGGTTTTGTTTGGTGATATTGAGTTGCATAATCAAAAACATGAAAACCGGATTCTAACGTTCTTGTTAACAAGCTATATTTCAATTGTTTAACAAAAATATCTGGAAAAACACCACTACCATCATACACTGAACGACCGCTCTTAGTTTTATATTCCGTGATGAGGGAATCAGCAAGTTTTGCTACCTGACCTTCTGTATCTCTTTGATTATAATTTAAAGATTGAATACATCTACCCGAAGGAGTATAATATTTAGCCACTGTAACCTTCACAAGGCTGTTATAAGGCAAATTGAAGGTCTGTTGCACCAAACCCTTTCCGAAGCTTCGCTGACCGATTACAACGGCTCTATCGAGATCTTGGAGAGATCCAGCAACTATTTCTGAAGCAGAAGCTGATTGTCCGTTAACTAGCACGATTAAAGGCAGCTCAGAATCCATTGCAGGAGCAGAAGTTTTATAGACAATTGGATTTTCGCGATTTCTGCTCTTTTGAATCACAACTGTAGTACCTTTTTCGACAAACAAATTGACAATTTTTACAGATTCCTGTAGAATACCACCCCCATTATCTCGAAGGTCCAAAACCAGTCCATTGAGTTGATTTTTCTTGAGATCCACAAGCGCATCCCCAACCTCTTGTGCAGCATCTTCTAAAAATTGATCGAGTTTAATATAGCCAACAGAATTGGGAAGCATCCCGTAATAACTCACATTCCCCCGCTTAATTTCTTCTCTAAGTAATTGTATTTCAATAGGTTTATCAACACCAGGCCTCTGAATAAGCAAATCTACCTTTGTGCTTTTCTGCCCCTTAAGCATAGAACTCACATCTTGATTGTTCTTTCCTTTGAGTGAAACATCAAATATTTTTAGCAATTCATCGCCTGCTCTTAAGCCGCCTTTTTGTGCCGGAAAACCCTCATAAGGCTCTGCAACAATTACTTTCCCATCTCTGTACGAAATAGTTGCCCCAATGCCACCATATTGATTACTAACATATTTTAGTTTATAATCTTCAATCTCCGATTCAGGAATGTATTGGGTATAGGGATCGAGCTCATCTAGCATCGCATCGATACCAGTTTTCATCATTTTTGATGAATTTACCTCATCCACGTAATTCATGCTCAACTGTTTATAAACTGCCGCAAAAATGTCCAGATTCTTGGACACCTGAAACAAGTCTTCAACGTAGGCGAAAGAGAAAAAAGAGATTATAGCAAGGCTGAGGAAAAAACCCTTGATGGCTTTTTGAAGACCTGATTTTGCGGCGGACTGATTGTTCATGCGTTTAAATTAGAAATTTAAATTACAAAAAACCGTCCTATTATTTAAGAAAATAAGACAAAGGCTAATAAGCCTAAATTATAAACGGTTTGTTTCAAGAAATTGAAGGCCCTTTTCTAGGGTAAATACCACGTATTCACGCTTACGCTTTAATCTTTGCATTAAACGGGTAATTAATTCCTCCTCCTGACCCTGCTGATAAGAAAGATCTTCTTCGCTAAGATGATTGTATTTACGTTTAAGTTTTAATTTTAAACGATCCCATTCTGTATTACTGATGCTGATCTCTGCCATGGCTCAAATTTGCACAAAATTAATTTTTATCGCGACAAATTTCAAGCTATTTCGAATAATTGAGCAATTAGAGGTTTTTGGAATAGCTATTGCATGAATTTTAGAAATTAATTTATAGAACACATGAAAAAGACGATACTATTTACATGCCTTTTGGCACTTAGCGGACTAAGTACCATGGCTCAATCATCCAAATTTACTTTTGGAATTAAGGGCGGAGTTAATTACTCTAATTTGAAAACAAAAGATGATTTAACTAATGAAAACAGTATTCTAGGTTATCAAGCGGGAATATTTGCTCGCGTAGGAGGTGCAGGTTTATATTTTCAACCAGAGCTTTACCTCGGAACTAAAGGAAATGAATATACCGGTATTCAAACCAATGGTAGCATTACCGATGTTAAAGGGGAAATTAAGTTTACCACACTCGATGTACCTCTTTTAGTTGGAACTTCTATAGGTACAAGTAAATTAAACCTTCGTTTTATGGGCGGACCAATAATCTCATTTATTCTTGATGAGGATAATAGCCTTGGAGCAGCCTATAATCAAGTAAGTGATTTCGGAAATTATAAAAATCAAACTTTAGGTTTACAGGCAGGGGCGGGCATCGACTTGGGTAACCTAACTTTTGATGCGCGTTATGAGGCTGGATTGAGCAATATCAGCAAAAGCGAAAAATATAATCAGCAACAGCGATTATTTCATTTGAGCTTAGGCTTAAAAATATTGTAATAGCAAAAACTTCTGTCTTCTTTAAACAATACTATTCTAAATACTATAGGCAAAATTGATAACTTCCAAGCCTTAGTAAAAAAGATTAGTAAAAAAACCATAAAAAAAGGGAGCATTTAGCTCCCTTTTTTATTGTTAGATTTCTAATTACAGTGCAGGATCAGTTGGTGTATTTGGATTCTGATCTCTTTCACGGAATGGGTAATTTACGAAATTACGCTTTCTTTCTGCTTGCGGGCGACCAAAACGACGTGAGTCTTCAAGTTTTTGTCCTGAAATATACATTTCAATTGAACGCTGTCTGAATATCTCAGTCATGATTTGATCTTTAGTCATTGGACCAACCAAAGCAGGAAGATTAGCACCCACACCCAATGGATCTTGAGAAGCTGTTTTAGTTTGAATTTTATTTAATTCAACTAAAGCATTATCAAGATCAGCTTGAGTAGCAGTAGAAGGGCGTGCTAATGCCTCAGCCTTAATTAAAGTCATTTCACCTGGAAGATAAACTGGCCACTCTGAAGTTAAGCTAGCTGCAAATCCAGCCATTCTCCACTTTGGTGCAATAGTATTATTTATAGACAGATAGAAAGAGATACGCTTATCGTCTGCAACAGGCTGTAAACCTACTGGTAAACCAAATGTATCATCAATAGGCTGCCATACGTTATTACTTGAAGTTACTGTGCCAAATATTCCATTTTGATTGATTGATGTTGATAAAAATACCGACTTCTTAGATAAATCAACAGCATTTGCAGAACTTAAAGCAAGTGGGTAATTACCCGCATAAAGCGCATATCTAGCTTTTAAAGCTCTCAAAGTGTTTGGAATATCAATTCCCTGAGGAATAGTACTTGTGAAGCTTGAACTAATTGGATTAGTACTAATAGCAGTTAAGGCACGATCAATATCTGCAATAATCTTAACATAAGCCTCATTACGAGTGATGAAAGTTGCATTTTGCCCGGTTGAGGCTGGTACTTTTTCCCAAAATGCTGCAAGATCAGCCAAAGCTAATGACTTGAAAATTGTAGCATAACCCAATAATCCACTTGCAAATCCCTTATCGGGAACATTATTAACGCGGCTAATAACATAATCAGCATCAAAAATAATTTTAGTACTGTTTGACCATAGGGCACCTATAACCGTATTACCTCCATCAAGTGTATTTCCCCCAACACTCAATTGAAACTCTCCTGTATTACCTTGATTTAAAAGTGTAATTTCATTAGTTAAAAAGCCACTAATTGTAATCGCATTATAAATATTGCCTCTACCGGCTGTATATCTCGATTGAAGTGAAACAGCAACTCCAGTTAAACCTTGAGTGCTCTCTCCAATTTTATCTTCGGTAGCTCTAGAAGGATCAGCAAAGTCCTTTACACAGCCTGTAAAAGTCATTAAAGCAAGACCCAGCGCTGTTATTGATATATATATATTCTTTTTCATCTTGTCTTAAATTAAAATTTAGCCTGGATTCCAAAATTGAATGATCTAGGAACCGGAACAGCACCAAAATCAATACCTCTTAAAATAGAACTCTGTCCGCCTGAGTTAACCTCTGGATCGTATCCTGCATCAAAATTATCCCATGATATAAGGTTTCTTCCAGAAACAATTAAGTTTACATCTTTAATATATTTCACAGAACCAACTCTATAACGGAAAGAAACTTCTCTCAATTTCACCCAATTGGCAGATTTTGAACGCCATTCTTCAATATTATAATTTGCAGAAACATAACCTCTTGGAACAAGTCCTAAATGCTCTTGCTCAGCAACTTTACCAGCTCCAACACCTTGAGAAGTTCTCCAATCTGCCGCCCATCTTTCTCCGCCTTGTTCAGTATCAAGTTGGAATCTAAATCCGAATCTCTTATATGAAAACTCATTTACTAATGAACCATTCCAATCAGGATTTGGGTTACCAATCACTTTACGTAATACAGAACCTGTTGGTTGTCCGTTAGCATCACGCTGAGGCGTAGGATTTGTTGCTGATGTTTGTGTTCCACGCTCTGTTTGAGGGAAACCTGCAGGGTTTAACAATAAATTACCTGAAGCATCTCTAGCAAAATAAGTACCATAGTATAAACCTAATGGTTGACCATTTATTATAGAAACTGGAGTACTAGATGAAGTACCAAAAGTTACTACACCCGGACCAATATTAATTGCTTTGTTTCTATTTCTATTAAAGATAACCGTTGCATCCCAAGTAAATTCACCCTTTTTAATTGGTGTAGCTTGTAGCATTAACTCAATTCCAGTATTTTCAAGTGATCCGAAATTATCCAATCTGCTTGTAAATCCTGTTGTAGGTGCAATCTGACGAGATATTAAAAGGTCAGTAACTTTCTTTTTATAAACGTTAAAGGTTAAACCTAAACGATTGTTCAAGAAAAACATATCTGTACCAAACTCAAACTCATTTTGACGCTCAGGCTTGATATTCTCATTTGCTTGTGTTGCATTTGAAACAAATGAAGTAGTGCCTAAATAAGATGAAGTAGAATAAGCATTAAATCGATCATACGCTCCAATACCAGTCATGTTACCAGACTCGCCATAAGCTGCTCTGATTTTCATTACGTTCCACCAAGAAGAAACATTTAAGCCTTCCCAAAATTTAGTTGATGAAAGAACATAACTACCACTTCCTTTTAAATAAACCTGGTTTCTTTGGCTTTTACCAAATGCACTTGAACCATCAACACGAACAGCACCAGTTAAAAATAGGTTATTATTTACTTTAAAGTTCTGCTGGAAATATGCCCCAGCAACAGAAAATTCATTGCGTCCTTCTGTACCTACACCTGGAGTACTTGCACCGTTAACGGTTTCTACAAAGGGAGCCAAACCTCTACCATCAACGCTTGAGCTCGTTCCGTTTTGATATTGATATGAATAACCTACCTGACTAGTAGAGCTTATTTTGCTGGTAATATCAAAATTATAAGTAATATTTAAATCAGTATTGAACAAATATTGACTAGCAGCACGCTTGGATGCATAACCATTTAATGATGGTAATAAAGTTGGACCACCACCGTAAGAACCCACACCTGTAGCCACATTATATGCATAAGGTGGAACAAATAATGAACCTTCTTGCGCCGAATTATCTACACCTATATTATAATCAACTGTTAAATTCTTTACCGGATACAATTTAAGACCTGCATTAGCAAGAACTCTGTTTGTAACTTGACGTTGTTTAATATCCTCAATAATTGAAACAGGATTTACACGTCCTCTTTCTCCAATAGCTTGAATATTGCCCAATGCATCACGCTTCCAGATATCATGGAAGTTTGCAATAATCCACTGAATACCAACTGGTACCATCAAACCATCACCATAAGGCTTCTCATTTGCATCACTTCTTACAAAATTCAATCCTGCTCTAAAAGTAGCCCATTTGGCAAGCTCTTGATCAACATTTGCTCTCAAACCAAAACGGTTGAAATCCGTATTCTGTACAATCCCCTGATTATTAAAATAAGAAGCAGAAGTATAGAATTTAGTTTTATCATTACCACCACTTACAGAAAGGTTATTGTCTGTACCAAAAGCATCACGGAAAATATAATCTTGATAATCATATCTTTGTACTGGTGAAGTGGTGGTAAGTGCGGTAAGTAAAATATCTTGTGTAACTGCACCAGGACCATCAGTAGGTCCGCCAAATTTTACTGGTGCCATATTCACTGGTAATTTCTTACGCAATTGGCTAGCCATAAAAGTAGAAGAGAAATTAACTTGAGGTGCACCTGAAGCTCCACGCTTAGTGAAAATCTGAACAACACCCGCATTTGCTCTTGATCCGTAAATTGCTGCAGCTGCTGCACCATTCAATACCTCAATACGCTCAATATCTGCAGGATTTATATCCACAAGTCTATTTTGCTGGTTATCTGTAACTCCTGATGTAGCATTATTAGCAATTACACCATCAATAATGTACAATGGATCTGAAGACGAATTTACAGAGCTAATACCTCTTAAACGTACCGACATACCACCAGCTGGATCTCCTTGATTTTGAACAATTTGTGCTCCAGCAACTTTACCTTGTAAACCTGTAAGTACATTACCTGCAGCACCCTTGTTTAGGTTTTCACCACTAACACTACCTACATAATTACCTAATTGGCGACGAGTAGTACCTTCTGATGTACCGGTTACAATTATCTCATCTAATCCAACTGCATCCTGTGAAAGCTCAACATCTAAGCTAACTGATTCGCTGTTTTCTAATTTAACTGTTTTTGTTAATGTCTTATAACCAATATAGGTATATGACACTGTGAATTGACCTGGATTCACATTCGCATTTAACGAATAATTTCCTTCTGCATTTGTTGAAATTGCTGAAGAAGTTGATACAAGTCGAACTGCAACACCCGGAAGGGTTTCTTTTGTTTTTGCATCGATAACTTTTCCACTAATTGTGTATTTGCGAGTTTGAGCATTTAGCTGCCCGCAAAATAAAATTAGCGAAAACATGAACCCTAGCATAAAAAAATGCTTTGGCCATCCTGGAGAGTAATTTCTTCTCATTAAGATTTTGTTTAAGTGAAAAATACTGTTGATTAATAATTATAATTTATTAGAAATTAAAGTACGTTTTAAGAAAAACACAAAAACCTTAATGGATTGCGTTTAAACATAATTTAATAACCAAAAAACAATTATATGATAAAAATATAATTTAAAGGCAAAAAATATATATATTATAATAAATACTGAAATATTTCTTACACAATTTAAACAGTGAGAATATTTAAATTTGATAAGATTTAAAGAATTTATTACTTAATTAATTAATAATTAGACTATTAAGAAATATTTGGACTTTGAGTACATTTATAAACACTAATTCAATTAGAATTAGTCACTTAAAATATTTGTAATTATATTTGCTACTCACCTAATAAAGTTAAATTCTAAGATGGCCCGTTTAAATCTTCTCGAAGAAACCCGTTTTGAAAAACTCCCCGTTACCGTTTATGAAAATGAAGATATCGCTTCTAAAAAGGTAGCTCGTCGAATTACAGACCTCATCATAAGCAAACAAGCAAAAAGTGAAAATGCTATCCTCGGACTTGCAACTGGAGTTACTCCAATAGGGGTGTATCGTGAACTTGTTAGAATTCACAAAGAAGAAGGTGTTAGCTTTAAAAATGTTATTACATTCAATCTGGACGAATATTTTCCAATGAAACCTACATCGCCACAGAGCTATGTAACCTTTATGAAAGAAAATCTATTTGGCCATATTGATATCAATATGGATAATGTTCACATTCCAGATGGAACATTGCCAATCGAAGAAATTCATGAGTTTTGCCTTAATTATGAGAAAAAAATCACTGATTTAGGTGGATTAGATCTACAAATACTCGGCATAGGGCGTACGGGCCACATCGGTTTTAACGAACCTGGTTCTGCACCAAACTCTGGTACTCGCCTCGTTACTCTTGATGATCTTACACGTAGAGATGCTTCACGCGATTTTGGTGGTAAAGAAAATGTGCCTACCAAGGCAATCACCATGGGTATAGGTACCATTTTCAAAGCCCGCGAAATAATTTTGATGGCTTGGAATAAGAAAAAAGCCTTCATCATTAAAAAAGCTGTAGAAGGTGAAATTTCTTCTGAAGTTCCTGCAACTTACTTGCAACTATCTGATAATGTTGAGTTTATTATCGATCAAGATGCTGCTTCAGAACTGACTAGATTTAATACTCCTTGGCTCGTAAAAGATTGTACATGGGATTTACCAATGATCAAAAAAGCAGTTATTTGGTTAGCAAATACCTTAGGTAAACCAATCTTGAAGCTTACCGAAGAAGATTATAACAGTCACGGAATGGCGCAATTAGCTACTGAGCAGGGACCAGTTTACAACATTAATATTCACATTTTTAATAAATTACAACATACTATTACAGGTTGGCCAGGTGGCAAAGGCAATGCAGATGATTCGCAAAGACCAGAGCGTGCAGTACCCGATAAAAAACGCTCAATCATCTTTTCACCGCATCCTGATGATGATGTAATTTCTATGGGTGGTACTTTCATCCGTCTTGTTGATCAAGGTCATGATGTGCATGTAGCCTATCAAACTTCCGGAAATACTGCCGTTTGGGATGATGATGCTCTTAGATTTGTTGAATTTGCTCGTGATTTTAGTAAATCTATTAATCTTGATACTAGCAAATTAGATGATCTTTACATTTCCATGCGTAAATTCTTGGAAAATAAGCAGCCTAACCAAGCGGATACCTCAGAAATTCAAACACTTAAAGGCCTAATCCGTAAAGGGGAAGCAATAAGTGGAGCACGTTTTGCTGGTTTAAAAGATGAGAATATTCATTTTATGGCCCTACCTTTTTACGATAGAGGTAAAACAACTCGTAATCCGGTTGCCGAAGACGATGTACTCATCACCATGGAGCTTCTTGAGCGTGTTAAACCTCATCAAGTATTCGCTGCAGGCGATTTTGCAGATCCGCATGGAACCCATAAAGTTTGTTTCGATATCATTATTGAAGCCCTAAGACGCTTAAAAGATCGTGAATGGGCTAAAGATTGCTGGCTATGGCTTTACCGTGGCGCTTGGCATGAATTTGAAACACATGAAATTCAAATGGCTGTGCCGCTTTCTCCACAAGAGGTTATTCGCAAGCGTTTAGCCATATTTAAACATCAATCGCAAAAAGATATTCCTGTTTTCCCTGGAGATGATGCGCGCGAGTTCTGGGTACGTGCCGAAGATCGTACTCGTGAAACAGCCAAAGCATACGATCGCTTAGGTTTAGCCGAATACGAGGCAATGGAAGCCTTTGTACGCTGGGAATACTAATTTCTAAAATATGAATCGCGGAGCTCGTTTTTTCATTGCGCTAGGAATCAGCTTATTAAGCTTTAAATCTTTTGCGCAACAATCGTCGAGACCTAATATTGTAGTAATCTTAACAGATGATCATGCAGTGAGCACCATTGGAGCCTATGGTTCTAAATATGGTGCTACTCCAAACCTTGATCGCCTAGCAAAAGAAGGTGCACGCTTCAACCGTGCATTTGTGGCTAATTCTATCTGCGGACCAAGCAGAGCGGTACTCCTAACTGGAAAATACAGCCATATCAACGGAATGAGAGATAATCGAGATCGCTTTGATGCTTCTCAAGATGTTTTTCCTGCGCGACTAAAAGAATCGGGATTTCAAACCGCATGGATTGGAAAATGGCATTTGGTTTCTTATCCGCAAGGTTTTGACTATTGGAAAATTTTGCCTGGTCAAGGACTTTACTATAATCCGGGTATGATAAGCATGGCTGGCGATACCACAAGGCATGATGGTTATGCTACTGACATCATCACCCAAGAAACCATAAACTGGCTCGATAAACGAGATCAAACAAAACCTTTCTTTGTAGTGGTGGGCGAAAAAGCTCCTCACCGGACTTGGATGCCAGATACCACCGACTTAGGTAAATTTGACCATATCAATTTCCCTTTGCCCAAAAATTTTTATGATCAATACGAAAACCGCATCGCTGCACAAATGCAGGATATGTCTATCGAAAAAACCATGAAATTGGGTTATGATCTTAAAATGTCAAGTGAGCCTGATGCATCAGCCAGCTCTTTCGTTAAAAGAATGAGTCCGGAGCAAAGAGAAAAATGGAATACTTACTATAATAAAATCGAAAAAGATTTTCTTAAAAAGAAACTTACAGGAAAAGCGCTGATAGAATGGAAGTTTCAACGTTATATGAGAGATTATTACAGTACAACGCTCTCCCTCGACCGAAATATTGGTAAAATTCTGGATTACCTCGATAAAAATAATTTAAGCAAAAATACCATCGTAGTTTATACCTCCGATCAGGGTTTTTACATGGGTGAACATGGTTGGTTCGACAAACGTTTTATGTACGAAGAATCGATGCGTACGCCACTAATTATCCGTTATCCGGAATTAATAAAACCGGGTACAGTGTCAAATCAAATGATATCAAACGTCGATTTTGCTCCCACATTTTTGGAGGTAGCAGGTGTAGCTATCCCCAAAGAAATTCAAGGAAAATCGATGATGCCTTTATTGAAAGATTCAAAAGCAAGCATCCGAAATTCAGCCTACTACCACTTCTTTGAATATCCAGGTGAGCACAGTGTTTTAAAACATTTTGGAATTCGTACAATTCGTTATAAACTCATCCGATTTTACGATCATAAAAATTTCTGGGAACTTTATGATTTAGAAAAAGATCCAAATGAAATGAATAATATTTACGGACAGAAAAAATATGAGTCTCTAACTGCCGATCTCAAAAAGCAATTGGAGCATCTTTGTATTGAAAATAAAGATACTGAGGCATTAAAAGCGCTTTCACAAAAGCTTTAATATTTTTTACTTATTTAAAGCCTAAACCCATGAATACCGTCATTCCGTGGGAGGTACGACGAGGAATCTCATCAATGATAATCTGAGCTTTCAGGATGAGATTTCTCC
>NZ_JAFEIG010000027.1 GCF_017495225.1 Daejeonella sp.
TGTCTCTGCGCCTTTGCTAGATCATGTCTGGGAAAATCCCCTTGAATCTGCGAGAAACAAGAATCCTCCACCTCCGATTCAAAATTCAAATCTGCTACACGCACAAAAAAATGCTCCCGCAGATTAACGCGGATGAGCGCAGAAACAATCTGCGGAATTCTGCGATATCTACGGGAGAAATTGGCTGGTACGGTGACAAGACCGACCAGAGGGTAGCGATAGCTTGCATTAGGGGGTAGTAGTACCTTGACAACACCACAGGATAATTATTATGCTAGCATAATAATTATTTTTTATGGGCTTCAAATTAGCTTCAAAAAAAAATAATCATTAAATTTAAGCATGGCATTTATACTCAGCGACACCCCATCCATTGCGAATCATTTTATTGCAGAATTACGTGATTCGGAGATTCAACAAGACAGTATGCGCTTCCGCAGAAATATGGAGCGCTTAGGTGAAATATTTGCTTTTGAGATCAGTAAGGGCATGAATTTTGTCGAAACAGAATTTGAGACTAGTCTCGGGACCGCCCCCATTGATATTTTAAAAGAGCAACCCGTATTAGCTACGATACTGAGAGCGGGTTTACCTTTACATCAGGGTATGCTCAATTATTTTGATAAGGCCGACTCGGCATTTATCTCGGCCTATCGTAAAACTACCAAGGGCCATGATTTTATCATTGAGATTGAATATATCTCAACACCCTCCCTAAATGATAAAATTGTGATTATGGCCGATCCGATGATAGCTACCGGCGAAAGCATGGTTTTATGTTGCAAAGAATTATTGCAAAAATATAAGATTAAGGAGCTTCATATTGTGGGAATTATTGCAAGTAGACTGGGCCTAGAGCATATAAAAGCAAATCTTCCTCATGCAAAATTATGGATTGGTGCCTTAGATGAGGAGCTAACCACCAAATCTTATATCGTACCAGGCTTGGGCGATGCCGGCGATTTAGCCTATGGCGTGAAAGAATAATTTTAATTCAATTTATTTTAATGCTTAGCCTAATATTAGCGTATTTTTGAAAATATATTTATTTTAATGCGCTACAAGCACCTTTTTTTCGACCTCGATCATACCATTTGGGATTTTGATAAAAATGCAGAAGAAACCCTGCATGAACTCTACCACACCTATAAACTGCATGATTTAGGGCTACACTCGGCCGATCAATTTATTGAAACCTACACCCAAAATAATCATCAGCTATGGGCGGATTATCACCTTGGTAAAATCACGAAACAAGTACTTCGCAAGACCCGCTTTTCTAAAACATTTATTGATTTAGGGATTTCTCCAGAATATATTCCTCATCAATTTGAGGATGATTACGTAAATATTTGTCCCACAAAAACCAATCTCTTCCCTAAGACTCATGAAACCCTATCTTATCTTAATAATAAGTATAGTATGCATGTGATTTCCAATGGATTTAAAGAATCTACGGAGATGAAAATACATAATAATGGTTTAGGAATTTACTTCGATAATGTAATTATCTCGGAAGTTGTGGGGATAAACAAGCCAGATAAAGCTATTTTCGAACATGCATTGAGCCTTGCTGATGCTCATGTTTCTGAAAGTATGATGATAGGCGACAGCATTGAAGCAGACATTAGAGGAGCTCAAAATTTTGGGATGAAAGCAATTTATTTTAATCCCGAAGGCAAAGAAGCACCAGAAGATGTGGAGCAACAAATTAAATGCCTGAGCGACTTAACAGAATTTTTATGAGTGTTGAACGAAGCCACCAATCCTTACTGCATGCAGTAGTTGTATATGAAAATCTTCTTGCAGAGATCTCTGAAGAGGTTTTTCAAAAAAATCCTGAAGATGGTAGTTGGTCATACTCCGAAACCTATTCGCATATTTTTTCGTCGGGCTTATTATCTCTTACCGCCATTCAAACCTGTATTGAAGGCAAGGGAATATTAAATAAAAAGCCGATTTTTTGGGCTGCGCGACTTATCTTATTTTTCGGGAGCTTCCCGCCGGGAAAAATCAAAGCACCCAAAAGAATTGCAGCCTTGGCAAAAAAAATCAGTAAAAAAGAGGCTGAAGATTTGCTAGTTAAATTTAAAACTCGATTAGCCGAAATTCAGGAGCAGATACAACTAGCAGATCCCAATCAAAAAGTTGAACATCCACGTTTAAAGCTACTAAATGCCCAGCAATGGCTCCGATTTATTGAAGTCCACACCCTTCATCACATCAAGCAGCTTAAACGTATTAAGAAGTCTTTAGCTCATTAATTATCATTGGTTTTTACAATGTGTGATAACTTTCAAAATGATAAGTACATTAAACCTCTTTTTAAACCCTTTTAAACCCTTAATATCAATATTGCATCTAAATTTTATTGCTAACTTTGATTATTAAATCTAATTTTTCTAGAAAATCAATAAAATAAATGATTCAGCAGTTCAGAAGCATTAATCCCCTAAATATCATTTTATTGATTTTCATTGCTTTTCTGTTGAGAATAGGTGTTTTTATCAATTTACCGCAGGAGACTGCTTTTGAATTTAGTGATTTATTTTCTAGGCTATTATTAAATATCCCACAGAAAAATAATATTAGTCCCCTAAGCAACCTCCTCTTTTCACTTCTAATATTAATTGTTCAGGCATTGATATTTAACCGAATAATTAATGCTTATAGTTTGTTGGGCAAGCAGACCTTCTTGCCAGCCTTACTATATTTAACCACAGGGAGTTTACTCAGCCCTTTCTTAGTTTTAAGTCCCACTTTAATTTGCAACTTCCTGATCCTGATCATGATAGAGCGGTTTTTAAGTATCTATAAAAAACAACAGGTGAGTTCTGTGATGTATGATTTAGGAATGATTGTTGCCTCAGGCACCATACTTTATTTTCCTTTTATATCTATGTTACCCTTGATTTGGATTAGCTTAGTCATATTCAGACCATTTAATTGGAGAGAATGGATGTCAGTAATTGTGGGCTTCATGACTATTTTCTTTTTCTTGGCGGTATATTATTTTTGGAATGATTCTTTAGTTCAATTTTATCAAATTTGGATTCCTTTGGCAAGTAAGTTTCCTACTAATTTCAATATCAATTTTTACGATTCTTTCGTATTAATTCCCGTAGCAATTATTTTAATTCTTGGTTTTTTCCATATTCAGAAGAATTTTTTTAGGAGTGTAGTGCATTTACGTAAATCATTTCAGCTACTTTTTTTCATGTTTATTCTTGCTTTGGCATCTTTCTACTTGAAATCGACACTAGTTTTATATCACTTTTTATTGTGCGTGCCATCCGTTGCAGCTTTGATGGCTTATTATTTTCTGCATGCTAATCGCAGATGGCTTTATGAGAGTTTATATTTCCTGCTTATTGGATCCATTGTTTACCTCCAATTTTTCTAAACCATCGCTTTAACCTTTTTTAACACAATGAGGTGGCGTCACTTTCAAAAATTGAATAGATTTGTAATATGAAATTGAAATGTAATTTTAGTTCGGAACAAATAGCTGTTGCTTGGTCGCAAAGTGCCCAATTAAGGTCTATTGAGTCGAATTTTTTCATTCAATTTCAAAATAAGATTCCTTTGTCGATGCTGATTTTTACCATTAATCTCTAACCTTTCAATGGCGCAACTGGTAATTGATATAGGCAATTCGCGAACGAAAGTCGCTGTTTTTCAAGGCAAAAAACTGGTAAAGCTTGATAAGGTAGAAAAGCTCGACTTAAACATCTTAGCTCAGTACCTTGAAAATCCCGAAATAACACATAGTATCATTTCTTCCGTAAATGAGGATATCAGCATTTTGGAAGATTTGCTCAAAGAAAAAACAGATTATGTCCGATTTTCGGCTTCTTTGCCAAACGGAATAATCAATAAATATAAAAGTCCGACAACCTTAGGCCTCGACCGCCTAGCGGGAATTTTAGGCGCTAAATCCCTCCTTCCTAAGCGGAATTGTATGGTGATTGATGCGGGGACGTGCATAACATACGATGCGATTGATAAAAATGGCATGTATGAGGGAGGAAGTATTTCTCCTGGTTTAAATATGAGGCTCAAGGCGATGCATCAATTTACAGGAAGGCTACCAGAAATAGCCTTAAGTGAGTATTCAGACTGGCAAGGTTATGATACACCAAGCGCCATGCTGTCGGGGGTAGTAAACGGAACTCTAGCCGAGATTAAGGGCTTTATTGAGCTTTATAACTCAAAATATTCTGAATTGGAGGTGTTTCTCTGCGGTGGCGATGCGATTTTTTTTGATTACAGGCTTAAAAATAGCATCTTTGCACACACTTTAAAAACCGAGCCCGATTTGGTACTTATTGGTTTAAACGAAGTTATCCAACAAAATGATTAAAAAAGTTAATAGTATATTTATTTGCCTACTGCTGGCAATGGTTTGTCCGGCAATGGCACAAATTACGTCTAGTTCTCCTTATTCACAATTCGGACTTGGGGATTTGAAAGGCTCATTTTTACCCCAAAATAGGGGAATGGCAGGATTAAGTCAGGGGGTACGCAAGCCAGGTCTTTACGATAATATTAATTTAGCAAATCCAGCTTCATATTCAACTCTACAGCTAACTACTTTTGATGTAGGTGCTTCCATGGATATTCGTCAGTTGAGTAAAACAGGGATTACCGGTAAGAAGCAGTTCAATTCTACTTTGAGTCACATTACTTTTGGAATGCCGGTAAATCGATTTTCGGCAGTTAGTTTTGGTTTATTGCCTTATACCGATTTGGGATATAAATTCAGTAATTCAGGACTAGTAGATACGAACAAAGTAAATTATATCTATTCGGGTGAGGGGGGAGTATCAAAAGCTTATTTAGGTTATGGATTTAAATTGGGTAGGAAATTCAGCTTTGGCTTCAACATGGCTTACCTTTTTGGTAATTTAACACAGAGCAGAGCCTTTGAATTTGCCAATGAACTTACAACAGTTTTCAATTCACGTACTCAGTATAGTAACGCAGTGGGTGGATTGAGTTTTGACTACGGACTACAGTATTCTGCGGATTTGAATACTGAGTCTAAATTCATCTTCGGTTATACCGGAAACGCAGGAGGCAACCTAAACTCTAAGAATAATATTGTTACTACCCGTTATAAAAAGGATGTTTTAGGAAATGAATTGGCTACGGCTGATAGTACTTTTTTTGCAGAGGGTGCGAAGACTAAAATTAAAATGCCAATTTCACATAGCGCAGGTTTTGCATTCGAAAAGACTAATTCTTGGTTGATTGGTGCGGATATTCATTATAGCAGGTGGTCGGATTTTAGAGAGGGAAATGTTAATCCTGGATTAAATGATAGTTATGGGGTTGTAGTTGGCGGACAAATTACTCCAGATGCGAATTCTGTTTCAGGTTATTTTAAATTAATAGATTACAGACTTGGATTTAAATACGATAAAACCTTTGTTCAGGTAAGTAATAATGATATTAACCAATATGCTGTTACATTCGGATTTGGTTTCCCATTACCACGTAACAGATCTAGTTTTTATAAGATTAATCTTTCAACAGAGATAGGTAATCGTGGAACAATGGCGAATAACTTAGTGCGCGACCGTTACGTAAACATTCATCTTGGCTTCACACTTAATGATAAGTGGTTCCAGAAATCTTACATTGAATAATTTATGAATATCCGGCGCTGCATATTCGGTGCTGTTTTTTTCCTTGGGATAGTTCTGCAATTTGCTTGTGAGAATAATTTGAAGGATGTAGAAAAGATTTCTGCAAAGAAATTGCTCGTCCCAGTAGATAAATCTGTTGGAGTAGAAATAATTTATAGCGATTCTGCTCGCGTAAAAGCGAAGCTCATTACCCCCGAACTATTAAATTTTAAGACTGAAAAGCCCTACATCGAAATGAGTAAGGGTGTTACGGTGATCTTTTATGATCAAAATCAGCAAGAGACTAGCAGAGTAAAATCAGATTATGCCATTCGTAGAGAACGGGAAAATAGGGTAGAGCTAAAGCGTAATGTGGTGGTTACCAATATTAAAGGCGAAACGTTTAAGTCGGATGAGCTAATTTGGGATGAAACCTTAAAACGATTTTTTTCCGATAAACTCGTTACTATTACTTCTAAAAACAATATACTGCACGGTACCAGTTTCTGGGCTAATGAAGATTTTTCGTACTATGAGATTGTACAATCAACTGGGGATTTGAGCTTGGGTTCTGGGTTAAACCCGGAATGATTGGGGGGACAAGTACAGCGACCTCTGACTGCCGTCCTATAAAAAATATACGTCATTATTTACTATGAGTGAATAGGCGCTTAGTATCCCCCGCAGGCGGGGGAATAAAAGGGGGTGGAGTCTGGATAGTAGAAAAATAATTTGTGCTATTCCTCCCCCTACCCCCTCTAGAGGGGGACATATGCACAGCGACCTCTGACTGCCGTCCTATAAAAAATATACGTCATTATTTACTAGGTTGAATAGGCGCCTAGTATCCCCCGCAGGCGGGGGAATAAAAGGGGGTGGAATCTGGTTGGTAGAAAAATAATTTGTGCTATTCCTCCCTCTACCCCCTTTAGAGGGGGACATATGCACAGCGACCCCCTGCAATCGCGCTACAAAAAATACATATCATTATTTACCAGGTTGAATAGGCGCTTAGTATCCCCCGCAGGCGGGGGAATAAAAGGGGGTGGAATTTAGCTAGCAGGAAAATGCTTTTTAAAAAGCCTCCCCCTGCCCCCTCAGAGAGGGGGACATGCACAGTGACCTCTGACTGCTATTTAAAATTTTTAAATTTATTTCTGATCTTTTCCCATAATCCCTTCACTATCAAAATCATTAATTTTTAGATTATCTAATTTTCTCTTGTTTATTTTTCAAATTTTGTATCTTGCGCCCTCTTTTAAGAATTAGTATAAAAAATACGGATATGGGAATAATGAGTTTTTTGCGGAACCGTGCAGGGATAATCATCGTTGGGGCTATTGGTTTTGCAATTGTTGCTTTCTTAGTAAGCGATGCAGTGCAAATGGGTGGTTCATTTATGAATGCCGGCCAGACAGAAGTTGGTAAAGTAGACGGTGAAGCTATTGATATAGTGGAGTTTAACGATTTGGTTGAACAAAGTTCCAATAACTTTAAGCAACAAATGGGACAGTCAAATTTAGATCCTCAAATGACTGCTTACATCATTGAAAATGCCTGGAATCAGTCGGTTTCTAAGATTCTTTTGAAGAAAGAAATTGCACGTTTAGGTCTGCAGGTAGGTAAAAATGAGATGAATGATATGGTAACAGGAAAAAATCCTGATCCACAAATTATTCAAAATTTTGGTGATCCTCAAACAGGCAAAGTAAACAGAACACAGCTGAATGCCTTCCTTGAAAATGTGAAGACGCAGCCAAGCGATAGTCCTGTAAGCTTACAATGGTCAGCTTTTCTATTAAACCTTCGCGACAATAAAATCGCACAGAAGTATGGCAATTTGATCAAAAATAGCATCTATGTTACTGCTCTTGAAGCAAAAGAAGATTATGGTCAGCGTAATAAATTGGCTAACTTCAATTATGTAAATCTTGATTATGCTTCAATTCCTGATAATCAGGCAAAGCCTACGGATCAAGATTATACAGAATACTACAACGAAAATAAATTCCGTTTCAATAATCCAATTGAAACCAGAAATTTTGAGTATATTGTTTTTGACGCTAATCCTTCAAAAGCAGATTCTGCTGAAGTAATCGCTGCAGTGCAAAAAGTTGCTGCTGATTTCAGAGCGAGCAAAAATGATTCTTTATTTATTAACATTAATGCTGAAACAAAATTACCAATTAGCTATGTGCGTAAGGGTCAGTTAGATCCAGCAATAGATTCTTTGGTTTCTAGAGCATCTGCAGGTAGCTTCATCGGACCAGTATTCTCAAATGGAGTGTACAAAATGGCGAAGGTATTAGATGTTAAAGTAGGACCTGATTCAGTAAAAGCAAGTCATATTTTAATAAATCCAGCTTCTGAAGGTGGAATTGATAAGGCAAAAGCGAAGGCTGATTCAATTAGAAGCCTAATTGCAGGTGGTGCAAGCTTCAGCGAATTAGCTGCTAAATTTGGTACAGATGCTTCTAAAGACACTGGCGGTGACCTAGGTACATTCGGAAGAGGTGCTATGGTTCCTGCATTTGAAGAGGCAGTATTTAATGGTAACACTGGCGATTTAAAAGTAATCACCACTCAGTTTGGAGTTCACGTTATCAAAATCAATGCTCAAATAGGTTCTTCAAGAGTTGCTAAAGTGGCATTGCTTGATAAATCACTATCTACAAGCAGCAAAACTCAGCAAGACGCTTATAAAAAGGCTACTGCGTTCCTTGCCGCAGCTAAAGATGATAAATTGTTTGATGAGGAAGCTAAGAAATTAGGATATTCTAAGGTAATTGCTGATAATATTGTTGCTACTCAGGCATCAATACAAGGATTAAATAGCGCACGTGAGATTGTACGTTGGGCTTTCGATGCAGATAAAGGCGATGTTTCAAACCAAGTTTTTGAAATGGAAAATAAATTTGCTGTAGCTAAGTTGATTGATGTCTTGGAAAAAGGCACTTTACCTTTAGAGCAAGTTAAAAAGCGTATTGAGCCTCTTGTTATCAGACGTGTAAAAGCTCGTATGTTAAGCGAGAAAATGAATAAAGCATTAGCCGGTTCAAAATCAATTGAGCAAGTGGCACAAAAAATTGGAAAGCCTGTTACTCCAGTTCAAAATATCGTGTTTGCTAATCCTGTAATTCCGGGACTTTCACAAGAAAATAAAGTAGTAGGTACAATTTTTGGGTCACAGCCAGGTAAATTATCAAAATCTATTGAAGGCGAATACGGAGTATATGCTTTTGTAGTGAATGGATTTACAAATCCTGCACCGCTTACAAACGTGTTTAAACAAAAGGTTCAAGTAGCACAAGGCATTCAGCAGCGTGCTGCAGGTGAAGCCTTTAAAGTTTTACGCGATAAATCTGAAATTAAAGATAATCGTGTTAAATTCTTTTAATACCTTATTTCATTAAATTGCATCCGGAAACGATAATATCGCTTCCGGATTTTTTGTTTAAAAGGATATCATAAATTAGATTTCAAAACGTTCAATAATTTTTAAGAAATGGACATTCAAGAAAATATAGTCAATAAGGTAGCGCAAAGCGGATTGATAAGTCTCGATTTATCGGAACTTTACCCTGCTGGTGAACGTTTTTTTTATGATATTAAGGATAATCTGTTCCACGGACTCATGCTTAAAGAAAAAGATTTTAGAGAGTTTGTGAAGGAACATGATTGGGAAAGCTATGCGGGCAAGCATGTAGCTATTGGCTGCTCTGCAGATGCCATTGTGCCTACATGGGCTTATATGCTTCTGGCAAGCAAAATGGCTCCTTATGCAAAAACGGTGGTCTTTGGCGATCTAAAAACACTCGAAACAGTCCTTTTTGATCGCGAATTAAATAAATTGGACATGGAAAAATTTCGTGATCAACGTGTGGTAGTTAAAGGATGCGGAGAAATACCTGTCCCAGATTCAGCATATATTGACATTACTAGTAAATTAAATGCTGTAGCTAAAAGTATTATGTATGGTGAGCCCTGTTCTACGGTGCCGATATTTAAGCGTTCTGGTTCCGGGTCAAGCCCGGAATGACAAAGCGGGTCAAGCCCGGAATGACAAAGCGGGGGCGATCATGGAATGACCTTGGTGTGTTTTTGTCATTGCGAGGAGGTACGACGAAGCAAACTCATGTTAGCAGGAATGAGATTGCTTCGCTACGCTCGCAATGAACTGGGTCAAGCCCGGAATGACAATCGGGGGCGATCATGGAATGACTTTGGTGTGTTTTTGTCATTGCGAGGCACGAAGCAATCTCCTCTGGAAATCTAAAATGTGTTTTTTTTCGATTGATTTTATTTATTGCAAAGGATTGAAATCCATTGCTACAAAATGGGTCGTCCCGATGGGACTGGTAAATAGTGCTTTACTCGTAAATAAAAGAGCCATAGGCTCGACCCATCTTTAAAGGCAGGAATTTATTCCTGTTCTTCACACAAGATGGGTCGTCTAGACTGTCCATAGAGTTAAGTGAAACGTCTCTACGGATTTTACAATAATGGGAGTATCCAGACTCCCCTAAATTCAGTAATTAAATAAGGTGGAATCTAACTGGCAGGAAAACAATTATTTCTTCTCTTCTTCCTACACTCTTTTGAGAAGGACAAGCATTGCCCTCCCAATAATGGCAAAATTATTGCTTACATAATGCTAAATTTGCATTCATAAACATGATAAATAAAAAATTCTTATTTATAATTCTGCTTTTAAACAGTTCTGTAATCTTCGCGCAAGCGGTTAAAAACAATGGAGAGCCGGTATTTAAAGTAGGGGAGCGCCTCGACTACCGACTTCGCTATGGTTTTATTACAGCTGCTGAAGCATCCATTCGAGTAGAAGAAACTACCGCTCAATTTGATAATAATCCCGTATTTCACCTCATTGCCGAAGGTCGCACGGCGGGATCATTCAATATTTTCTATAAAGTGAGAAACCGCTACGACTCTTACGTGGATAAGAAATCAATGACTCCCTACCTCTATACCGAAAATATCCGCGAAGCCAATTATCGCCGAAATGATAAGGCTCGCTTTTATCAAGATGAGAAAAAAGTGGTGTCCAATAACGGGACTTTCAAAGCTAAGGGACAAATATTTGATGTAGTTTCAGCTTATTATTTTGCCCGAAATTTAAATATTAACACCCTCAAAGAAGGAGATACATTCAGCCTCGATTACTTCCTACACGATGGTATCAGCAAAATGGATATCCAATATGTTGGTAAGGAAGTGGTGAAAACTTCTCTTGGATATGTACGCTGTATTAAATTTAGTCCATCAATACAGCCCGGCAGAATCTTTAGAAAGAATAGTAAATTATATCTTTGGATCACGGATGATGCCAATCGCATTCCCGTGAAAGCTCATGTAGAAATTTTAGTAGGCTCGGTTACGCTGGAGTTGATTAATGCCGAGGGACTAAAATATACAATGGGGACTGCTAAAAGATAAATTATGATTGAAGTTAAAAATACCCTGGTTCACGAGGATGTGGTGCGTGAAAATTTTGTATGTAATCTCAATAAATGTAAAGGTATTTGCTGCATTGAAGGCGATTCCGGAGCACCTCTAGAACGCTCAGAACTAGCTATTCTCGAAGAAATTTATCCCATCATCAAACCCTACATGACCGAAAAGGGAATCGCTGTAATTGAAGAATTTGGCACCCATGTTAAGGATTTTGAAGGCGATTATACCACGCCATGTGTGGATACCAATAAGGAATGTGCCTATGTGATTATGGAGAATGGCATCACCAAATGTTCCATCGAAAAGGCCTATGAAGATGGCAAAATAGCATGGAAAAAACCTATTTCTTGCCATTTATACCCTATCCGAATTACCAATTATCCCGAATTTGAAGTCCTGCATTACGATCGCTGGAATATCTGTAGTCCCGCTTGCAGTTTCGGAAACGAGCTAAAAGTGCCTGTATATCAGTTTCTTAAGGAGCCTTTAATTCGTAAATACGGTGCCGAATGGTATCAGGAATTGGTAGATAAAGCAAAAGCTGAATCGAATTCTCTTTGATTTCTCCTTAATTTTTAGTATATTATTTTCTTTATTCTCAAAATAAGTCAATTACCTTTGAAGGATATTCATAAATTAATCCACGGATTTTAGATTAGGATAAACAAGCAATGAAAGGAATTATACTCGCAGGGGGCTCGGGGACGAGGCTGCACCCATTAACGCTCGCAGTGAGCAAGCAATTGATGCCGGTTTATGATAAGCCGATGATTTATTATCCGCTATCTACCCTGATGCAAGCGGGTATTAAGGATATCCTAATTATCTCTACGCCTCATGATCTTCCTCATTTTGAGAAGCTTTTGGGCGATGGTAAGCGTATTGGCTGTAATTTCTCATATGCCGAGCAAGCAATTCCGAATGGATTGGCGCAAGCCTTTGTTATTGGCGAGCAATTTATTGGGGATGATGATGTGGCTCTAATTTTGGGTGATAATATTTTCCATGGGGATTCTATTAGTAACCTCCTGCCAACCATTCAACATCCGGAAGGAGGGGTAGTTTTTGCTTATCAAGTTTCTGATCCTGAGCGCTATGGTGTGGTGGAGTTTGATGCAGATTTCAATGCATTATCTATCGAGGAGAAGCCGGTCAAGCCGAAATCAAATTATGCCGTTCCTGGATTATATTTCTATAATAATTCGGTGGTTGAGATCGCCAAAAATATAAAACCCTCACCTCGAGGAGAGTATGAAATCACGGATGTAAACCGCGAATATCTGAAACAAAATAAGTTGAAAGTAGGAGTATTGAGTAGGGGTACTGCTTGGCTCGATACAGGTACTTTTAATTCGCTCATGCAAGCTGGTCAGTTTGTTCAAGTTATTGAAGAAAGACAAGGCTTGAAAATTGGCTGTATCGAAGAAATTGCTTATCAGATGAAGTTCATCGATAAAGAACAACTTAAAAAAATCGCCGAACCGCTGGTTAAGAGTGGCTATGGGGAGTATTTGTTGGGCTTGGTGAGGTAGGGAAAGTTTGAAAGAGGGTATTTTCATTGTGCTTTGCTGCTATTCCTCCCCCTGCCCCCTCTAGAGGGGGACATGCACGGCGACCACTACCACTCCGCTAAATTATACCATTCAATTTTCTAATTTTATCCCCCTATATTTACCCACATCAAAAAAAAATATGCTTTCTCAACTGTCGCCGGAAATAAAAATAGCTATCGTCGGACTCGGATACGTGGGTTTGCCGCTGGCGCTGGCTTTTGCGGAAAAGTATCAAGTAAAAGGTTTTGATCTCAATACCCAGCGAATCAACGCTTTGCGCGAAGGGACCGATCAGACCAATCAGGTTAGTAAAGAGGAATTATCGAGTTCTAAACTACAAATCACTAACCAAGCTTCCGAACTTGCGGATTGCCAAATTTATATCATCACAGTCCCGACGCCAGTGGATCAGCATAAAAAACCTAACCTAGAGCCTCTACTCAGCGCTTCAAAAGCAATAGGAGGGATGCTCAAAAATGGCGATGTCATCATTTATGAATCTACTGTTTATCCGGGATGCACCGAAGAGGATTGTGTACCCATCTTGGAGCAGGGAAGCGGACTCAGATACAATCAAGATTTCTTTTGTGGCTATTCCCCAGAGAGGATTAGTCCCGGTGACCCCATCCGAACCCTCAAAAATATCATAAAAATCACCTCGGGATCCAATGCAGAAGTGGCAAGTTTGGTGAATGATTTATATGCGTCAATAATTACGGCTGGCACTTTCCAAGCCTCCTCCATCAAAGTAGCAGAAGCATCCAAAGCAATAGAAAATGCGCAGCGCGATGTTAATATTTCTTTCGTGAATGAGCTAGCTCTCATTTTCGATAAAATGGAGATTGATACGACTGAAGTCCTGGAGGCGGCATCAACCAAATGGAATTTCTTGAATTTTAAACCTGGATTAGTAGGAGGGCATTGCATCGGTGTAGATCCCTATTATTTATCCTACAAAGCCGAAAAATTGGGTTATGTGCCTCGCGTTATTCTCTCTGGAAGGGAGGTGAACGATCAAATGGCTTCCTTCGTGGTGAATAAATGCCTAAAGCTCATGGTGCAGAAAAATGTACAACCTATAGGTGCCAAAGCCCTTGTGATGGGTATCAGCTTCAAAGAAAACTGCCCTGATATTCGAAATTCTAAAGTGATAGATATTATTACTGAATTAAAGCAGTTCGGACTGGAAGTTGATGTGCATGATCCGCTTGTTTCGAAGGAAGAGGTGTTAGATATGCATGAAATTTCTCTAATTGAGGATATTTATCGAGAAGACTATCAGTTAATTATCCTAGCTGTAGCCCATCAAGAATTTTTGGGTATTGATTTTGGGAAATTGAAAAAGGGAGATACTGTGCTTTTTGATACAAGATCGGTGTTGAAGAGGGCTTGGGTTGATGGGAGGTTATAAATCTGTTACTATTCGGCTACTGGGATATTGGGCTATAATTCGATGGGCTTCACCACATCGGTCAAGTATGGCGCCCCTTCAGGGCTAGGATTGCCTAGGCGTATAAAATGCCTTTATATCGTTATCCAAGCTCTGATAGGGCGTTATGTGTATGATCGATGGGCTTCACCACATCGGTCAAGTATAGCGCCCCTTCAGGGCTAGGATTGCCTAGGCGTATAAAATGCCTTCATATAGTTATCCAAGCCCTGACAGGGCGTTATACCCTAGCAAGGTGGTAACGCCCCTTGCGATTTACCCTAGCAAGGTGGTAACGCCCCTTGCGATTTACCCCAAAATGCGGTACCGCCCCATGCCTTATATCCCCAGATAGGCTATGTGTATGATCGATGGGCTTCACCACATCGGTCAAGTATAGCGCCCCTTCAGG
>NZ_JAFEIG010000034.1 GCF_017495225.1 Daejeonella sp.
CAAAAATATACAATAAAACAGGTCGCGACCTGTCCTTTTTTAATGCAAAAATATATAATAAAACAGGTCGCGACCTGTCCTTTTTAATTCGAAATATTATCTAGGAGGACAGGTCGCGACCTGTCCCTACGTACATTAAACCTCTAGAGATTAAGATAAACATTTTGCGTCTTTGCTAGATCAACTCTGCGTTAATCCCCTTAAATCTGTGGGAGAAAATTTAGTACAGAGTAGATAGTACAATTTTTAGATATGTATTCTATATACTTTGGAGCTTAAACATTGTCATCATAAAGGAATATCATTATGAATAGTCAATATTTATTCGTATATTAAAGAAAATCGGATATCTTAAATATGGCTATACAATAATTAAAAAAAGACCTCGTTTAATAGATTCGTACCTGACAATTTTTCTATGAAAAAACAATCTATCTCACTGATATCAGTCTTTATATTGTCCTTGATTTTTCCATCAATTAGTTGGGTATCAGCAAATAAACCATCTTTTAGTACGTTAAAATATACGAATAAAGCACCTGATTTAGAACCAATTACGATTAAAAATGCTGAACTTTTTGTGGAGTATAGCAATGGTATTTACAATCAGGCAAAACTCGCCGCAAGCGGATTAGATCAAGAATTATTTAAAAAAGCGCTCGTCGGATATTATAATCTCAAAAAAACACAAGCACTTTCTGCCAATAAAGCGCTACTTACCATCATTGATTTCAGCAAAAAAAGCAGTCAGAAACGCTTATGGATCATAGATTTAAAGCAAAGCAAGCTCCTTTTTAACACTTTAGTTGCACATGGACAAGGTAGTGGTTTAGAGCTTGCCACAAACTTTTCGGATAAGCCCAATTCGCATCAAAGTAGCCTTGGTTTTTATCTAACTAGCGAAACCTACACAGGTAAACATGGATTATCCATGCGTTTAGAAGGCTTAGACCAAGGATTCAACAGCAATGCTAGAGCACGTGCGGTAGTAGTTCATGGAGCAGATTATGTGAGTCAAGATTTTGTGAATAGAACAGGAAGATTAGGAAGAAGTTTTGGTTGTCCCGCTTTGCCAAAAGAATTGACTAACAGCATTATTAATACGATTAAAGGGAAAACCTGCCTATTTATTAGCGGTCCCACACAAAATTATAAATCCAATTACCTAGACCAAGAATCAGCAATTTCTAATTTTATTAGCTCGGCAATTTAAGCCTTAAAGAGCCATTTCTAATAAAACTAGGTAAAAGAGAGTCCAAAAGATTCAAATCTCTCTTATGCTTTTATATCTTTGCCTTTAATGATTCAAAAACTAGAAGATTTTCTTGTTAAATATCCGGGAAGGGTATTTTTTCTTCTTATTATTTTATCCTTAGCGCCTTTTTTGATTAATCTAGGCCTATTGCCCCTATTCGCTGATGAACCCACTCGGGCTAATGTAGCCCTTGAAATGATTCTTAGTGATAATTATTCGGTCCCGACCATTGGCGCAGAATATTATTATAATAAACCACCGCTTTATAATTGGATCCTTGCAGGATTTTACTTGCTTACAGGCACTTATTCTGAATTTATCACTCGCTTGCCTGCAATTATTCCCATGTTTTTATTTGCAATAAGCATTTTTTATGCTGTTGCCTATTTTCTGAAAGATAAACGAATAGCAAGCCTTAGCGCGATCTTGTTTTTAGTCAACGGACGAATGCTTATCTACGACTCCATGCTGGGTCATATCGATATTTTTTATTCTTGGCTAACATTTTGCTCCTTCATGCTGATTTTCTATTTTCTTCAGCAAAAGAAATGGTTTCTACTTTTCTTTATATCCTATATTATTACCGCATTAACATTTTTAGCAAAGGGCTTGCCATCCATTGTTTTCCAAGGACTTACGCTTATTGTTATTCTTTTTTACAGCAAAAATTTTAAAAAACTATTTTCATGGCAACATATCCTTAGCGGGATAACTTGCTTATTAATTATTGGCGCATATTTTTATAATTATTATCAATTTAACCCCAATTTAGAAGGCTATTTAAGCACCATTTGGGATCAAAGTAGTAAAAGAACAGCTACAGAATTTGGATTTGTAAAAAGCTTAATCCATGTAATTACATTCCCTTTTGAGCATATAGGACATGTATTTCCAGCAAGTTTATTATTACTTTTTTGCTTCCACAAAGACTTCATTAAAGGAATTAAGCAAAATCCATTTTTGACCTTTATCTCATTGGTTTTTTTAGCAAATATTTGGGTTTACTGGCTATCACCACTCACGCGACCTCGATATTTAATGATGCTGTATCCACTAGTTTTCATTCTATGGAGTCATGCCTATTACAGCTACCGAGAAAAATTGCCGAAAATAAATACGGTTTTCAATAAAATTATACTTTTTCTGGCTTTGGCCGTTAGTATTTCAATTCCTAACGCTTTTTGGTTCGATTTACAAGAAATTGTTCCCTTTTTAGGCGCTAAAATTATTTTTCTGTTCATTTTAAGCAGCTTAATTAGCTACCTAATCTGGAAATTAAAAAACTCTAAAATAATTGCATTTATTGGTCTTCTATTAGTGATAAGATTAGCATTCAGCTGGCTTGTACTACCACATCGTTTAAAGCATTCTGAAGACACATATTACCGTACTGCGGCCATTGAAATGGGCACTATTGTTGGAGATAAACCTTTTTATTTCTATCAATATCACCCTGAAGAAACTGGAATTCCCTTTCATGATCGTTTGATTTTTTATATTCAACAAACGAGAATGAAGCAGGTGAAATTTACCGAAAACGATGCTAAGCCAGGTTATTATTTTACCTTTGACCGAGATTTAAAAAATCCAGATGCAATTTTGATAAAATCGTATCAAAACCTCAAACTGTTCCAAATAAAATGAGAGAACTCTCTGTAGTAATTACAGTTCTTAATGAACGCGACAACATTATTCCACTAATTGGAGCCATTCAAGACGCTCTAAACACCATTGATTATGAAGTCATTTTTGTTGATGATGGATCAAGCGATGGCACACAAAAGCAAATACGCGAACATGCAAATGATCGCATAAAACTGGTAGAATTACGTAAAAACTACGGACAAAGTACTGCCATGACAGCGGGAATTGACCATGCAACGGGCATTTATATTGCCTTAATTGATGGCGATTTACAAAATGACCCTTCCGACATTCCTTTCATGCTCCAAAAGATGAAAGATGAAGATTGGGATGTGGTGGCTGGAAACCGTGCGAACCGCCAAGATGGAATGTTTTTAAGGAAAATACCATCAAAAATAGCAAATGCGATTATCCGAAGAATGACAGGCGTTTACATCAAAGATTATGGCTGTACGCTCAAAGTTTTTAAACGTGAAATTGCAGAAGATTTGGGGATTTATGGCGAATTACACCGTTTCATCCCAGTTTTAGCAAAGTTACAAGGGGCAAGCATCACTCAGGTAGATGTGAAGCATCATGCTCGTATTCACGGGACTTCCAAATACGGACTTAACCGAACATTCAAGGTGATGGCCGATTTAATAACCATGGTTTTCTTCCGAAAATATATCCAAAAACCAATGCATCTTTTTGGAAGCCTAGGTTTTATAGCTTTGGGACTTGGAATCTTAATCAATACATATTTATTGGTTCTCAAATTAATGGGACAAGATATTTGGGGTAAACCTATCCTTATTTTGGGGCTTATTTTCCTATTAGGAGGTATTCAATTGATTACTTTCGGGATTTTAGCGGAAATTAATGTGCGCACCTATTTTGAGGGAACAAACAGAAAGACTTACCAGATTAGACGAATATTTAATGGACAAAAAGAAGATCTGGAACATCGTTAAACTCCTGTTAAAAATCTCGATCACAGGATTATCGCTCTATTTAGTCTCCAAAAAAGTTGAGTTTAGCGATTTAAAAGAGGCATTCAATAATTCGAATCCTATTTTTCTGTTTTTAGCATTTGTAGCATTTGTAATTTCCCAAATTGCGGCTTCCTCGCGTTTAAACTCTTTTTTTAAAGGCATGGGCCTTCATATTTCTGCCATTTTCAATTTCAAAATTTACCTTTTGGGAATGTTTTACAACCTATTTTTACCAGGAGGAATTGGTGGTGATGGTTATAAAATATTTTTGCTCCGCAAAAAATTTGAAATTAAGGGACGGAGGTTGTTTCAAGCCATCTTTTTCGATCGTTTAAGCGGATTATGGGCATTAGGATTTATTATTTCTATGCTTGTCATCTTTATTCCAAACCTTGGCATTCCAAACTGGGTTCCAATTGTTGTGGTTGCAAGTGGCACCATCCTTTACTATGTGGTGATGCGAAAATTCTTTGCTGATTTTAGCAATCAATTTATTTTAACACATGGTAAGGCACTTTTTGTACAGTCGATGCAGGTAATAACAATCATCCTGCTACTTTTTGCCTTAAATTATGACGGTAAATTCTCCCCATATTTATTCATGTTTTTAGCATCCTCGCTGGTGGCGGTTTTCCCATTTACCGTTGGAGGACTAGGTGCTAGGGAGCTTGTTTTTGTTTATGGAGCCCAATATTTTCACATGGATCAGCATTTGGCGGTAATTGTGAGCCTTCTATTCTATTGTATATCAGCACTTTTATCGCTTAGCGGGATGTATTTTGTTTTTAATCCGAAAGAAATTGGGGTAAATAAAGTGGATTTGAAACAGGTGGATGAGGAGGAATAACTTCTCCTAAAAATTATTAAATACTCTTCTGATTATCTAGATACCATTCATAAAAAGCATTTAATCCTGCTTCAAGGCTCGTTTTAGGATGATAATTCAATAATTTTTGCGCCCTTGCGATATTCGCATAAGTTTGAGGCACATCACCAGGTTGTTCTGGCTGACGGTCAATTATTGCTTTTTTCCCACAAACATTTTCAATGGCTTCAATTAATTGCGAAAGTGTTACCGTTTGTCGGTTGCCAAGGTTAATTATTTCAAAATCAGTATCTTTGTAATCTATTGCGGCTTCAATCCCTTGAATTGTATCTTCCACAAAGGTATAATCTCTGCTCGTTGAACCATCCCCAAATACCGGAATAGCATCTCCCTTTGAAATAGAATTAAAGAATTTATGAATAGCTAAATCGGGACGTTGTGCGGGACCGTAAACTGTAAAAAAACGGAGTGCTAAAAAGCGAATTCCATATAAGTGGCTGTACACATGGCCAAGCATCTCACAGGAAAGTTTGGTAGAGGCATAGGGACTAATCGGCATGAGTTTTTCCTCTTCTATCCATGGCACATGCTCATTTATCCCATAAACACTACTTGAAGATCCAAAAACAAATTGTTTGATCTCTTTCTGACGAGCAAATTCCAATAAATTTTGTGTCCCAGCCACATTCACATCCTGATAAAGCACCGGATTAAGAATACTCGGCCTTACCCCTGCCTTTGCTGCTAGGTGAACAATAACATCTATTTCAGGGAGTGCTAAAAGATGATCCATATTTCGGATATCACCTTCAAAAAAGCTGAAATCTTGATTAGAAATGAATGAAGACATATTTCTTTCTTTCTGCTCGCGACTGTAAAAATCATCGAAATTATCCAAACCTACTATTTGAACATTCCCTTTGTTTAATAAACTGCGAGTCAGGTTACTACCAATAAATCCGGCAGCACCAGTAACTAGAATACGCTTCTTTTTATTCATATCGGATGCAAAAATACAAAATTAGGGCAACGCTTTTGACAAAAAACAGACTAACAAAAAAAAAGACAGTCGAAAAAAACCTTAACTTTATATCAGCAATTCTTGCAAAACCAATTATAATGACCGCATTTAATGATTTCAATAACCCTCAGGTACAAAAATTACCTGAGCATTTAAAGCAATTTATTGTTGAGCAGCATTATGAACACTATACTGCGCTTGACCATGCTATTTGGCGCTATGTGATGCGTCAAAACCACCATTATTTAAAGGATATTGCCTATTATCCATACATTCCAGGCTTAGCAGCTGCAGGTTTAAGCATCGAAAAAATCCCTGATTTACAGGATATGAATGATGCACTCCAAAAGATTGGATGGGGCGCTGTAACGGTCGATGGATTTATTCCGCCAGCAGCATTCATGGAATATCAATCCTATCGCGTGCTTGTTATTGCGGCAGATATCCGTCAATTACATCATATTGAATATACACCAGCACCCGATATTATCCATGAATCTGCGGGCCATGCTCCCATTATTGCGGATCAAGATTATCATCAATATTTGAGCTATTTTGGAGCTATTGGTGCCAAAGCCATGTATTCTTCTAAAGATTTCGAGCTTTATGAAGCTATACGTGAGCTTTCCATTCTAAAGGAAATGCACAATCCAGATCCCACCCAGTTGAAAAAAGCAGAAAAGAGAATCAGCTTTTGCCAAAAAAACATGGGCGAACCCTCAGAAATGGCACTGTTGAGTCGCTTGCACTGGTGGACCGTAGAGTACGGCTTGATTGGCACTTTGGAAGATCCTAAAATTTATGGTGCCGGACTTCTATCCTCAATTGGGGAGAGTAAAAGCTGTATGGATCCGAAAGTTATAAAGCATTGGTACACTGCCGATGCCATAAATTATCCATTTGACATCACCCAAACCCAACCCCAATTATTTGTAACACCTACCTTTCAAAATCTGATTGATGTACTTGAACAATTTGCAGATACGATGGCATTTAGGCGCGGTGGATCAGAAAGTATTCTGAAAGCAATTGAGTGTAAAAACGTTTGTACCGCTGTTTATAGCTCTGGATTGCAGGTTAGTGGAATTTTTAGCGATATGGCAATGGACGCGAATGATGAACTCTACTTTATAAAAACTAATAGTCCCACAGCCCTTGCATACAACAACAAGCAATTACCAGAACATGGAAAAACGACCCATAGCCACGGATTTTCATCACCTGTAGGGAGATTAAAAAACCTGAATAAAGCACTTGAAGACGCTAGTGATGAAGAATTGATAAATTTGGGAATCATTCTTGGGAGAAAAGCAATTTTAGATTTTAACAGCAACTTAAGATTAGAAGGAATTGTAAAATCGATTGAAAGACGAGATTCGAAAATTATTATGATCAGTTTTGAGGATTGCAGTGTGAAAAGTGCTCAGGGAGAGGTGTTTTTTGAACCATCTTGGGGGACTTATGACATGGCAGTTGGCGAGAAGGTTGTTTCGGTTTATTGCGGTGCAGCAGATAAGGCAGCATTTGAACAAATTGTACCAAAAGCGAGCTCAACAAGGCAAGTAGCGCATTATGATGAGAAAACAAAACACTATCATAAATTGTTTCAAGAAGTGCGAGACTGTAGAGAATCACAAAGCCAATTTGAAAAATTAAACGATATTTGGGTCGATTTAAAACAAAATTATCGGGAAGATTGGCTCTGTGGAATGGAAATTTTAGAGATTCTAGAGATGGAAAAACTAAATTCGACACTTGCCAAAGAAATTCGGATCGATTTAGAGATGAAAGCCTCAAATCAAGAAGAATTGAGCAGACTTATTTACAATGGTTTTGAGCTAATGAATAGCACAAAATCTGCATTAAACATCAATTAACATGAATATCATTATTACCGGAGCAAGCAGTGGTGTAGGATTTGAAGCAGTAATCGAGTTAATTAGCAATCAAAATAACCAGATTATTGCCCTTGCTAGGTCGGAACAAAAGCTAGCAAAACTAAAGGAAATTGCGCTTGCAATTAATCCGGATTGCACGCTTTACACTGCCAAATTTGATATTGCACATGATGATTATGAAAATGCGCTTTTGCCCTATGTTAAAGAACGATTAGGCAGTGTGGATGTATTAATAAATAATGCAGGATCATTGATTAATAAATCATTTATGCAAAGTACGCAGCTCGATTTTGCCGAAATGCTTCAAAATAATCTCTTGGGTCACATAAAAATGATTCAACATTTATCGCCATTAATGCCTCCTAAAAGTCATATTTTAAATATTGGCAGCATGGGAGGATTTCAAGGAAGTGTGAAATTTCCGGGATTAGCAGCCTATTCGGCGAGCAAGGCAGCACTACATACCCTGACCGAATGTTTAGCTATTGAGTTTGCTGAAAGACAGATTGCTGTAAATTGCTTGGCTTTAGGTTCTGCACAAACAGAAATGCTAGAAAAAGCATTCCCCGATTATCAATCACCAGTTTTGGCCTTTGAAATGGGGAAATATGTTGCTGATTTTGCCTTAAACGGACATAAATTCTTTAATGGGAAAATAATTCCTGTAGCACATACAACACCTTAAACATGAAAAAAAGAGTCCTTTTCTTATTTTGGATAGGAATTATTACAATTTCTTCCTGCACGAGTGATAATTCAAAATTAAACGAAGAAGAAATGGCCAAGGAATCGGCTGCCCTTTCTGATTTGGGTAAAACACTGGTTGTGCCTTGGAATGTTGAATTAAACGACAGCACCCAAATGATGGAAATCAAAAAAAATAAGGAAGCTAGCATGTTTAACCTCACACCAAGCGATATGGTGGATGCCATCAATCTTAAATATCCTCAAATAAAACTCGAGTGGATCAAGCAAGAAGGGAAACGCGCTATTGTAAAAATTGAAGATGCCAATTATTTAACAAGAGAATCAGGAACAGAAGGTGCAACAGCATATCTAGCGGAAGCTACATTTTCACTTACCGAATTTAAAGGAATTGAAGAAGTAGAATTTGTATTTCAAGAAGGAGATCATGCACACCCGGGAGTCTACACCAGAGAAAAATTTAAGAATTTTAACTAATATTTAAAATCCCGTTCTTTTAAATAAAGAAACAATATATCTCATTAATTAAATATTTTAATAAATAATTAAATTTTAAGATTAATTCATTAATTAATTTAATATATCTGATATTTAGCTTGTTATAAAGCAAATTTTATTATTTTTGCCGGATTATATCTAGCCAATGTTAAAACTATTAAAAGGAATTTCGGGTGCCAATAGTGCGCTACTTGAAAACATCCACATTCAAGAATCACTTCAAAAAGCGATAGATGCTCTTGGAAGCTCTACCAATGTTGATCGTTGTTATATTTTCACCAATAGAGTAGATATTGATGGAATTTTAAAGCTTTATTATACCCATGAATGGTGTAATGAGGGGGTTGCTGTACAGTTTGGAAATCCTGATTTAAGTGGCTTAAGCTATGATAATTTTCCAGGATTATATGATATTTTAGTCTCCGACCAACCATTATACGGAATGGTTAAAGATTTGGAGAATGACTTTTTCAGAGAAATCATGTCTTCTCAAGATATAAAGTCATTTCTTTTCACTCCAATTTTTTGCGAAGGTGATTTTTGGGGTTGGATTGGCTATGACGACTGCATGATTGAGCGAGAATGGCTTCAAGAAGAAGTAGAAGCTCTATTTTCTGTCGCGCGTAATATTGGTATCCGCCTACAGCGTGAACAAGCTGAGAAAAAATTCTTAAAAACCAAGGAGCACTTTGATCTTACCATTTTAGGATCGCAGCAAGGGCAATGGAATTATGACATTGTTAATGGAAAAATAGAATTTTCAAAACTATACATGTCGATGTTAGGTTATGAGCATTTTGAATTTGAGCATGACCTTGATAGTTGGGATTCGAGACTTCATCCTGAAGATTATACACGTGTTACCACCAACATTAGAGAATATTTAGCAGGTAAATCAGATTTTTATACTGCTGAATACCGAATCAAGCACAAAAACGGCAAATATATTTGGATTAGAGATACTGGTGTTGCCCAAAGAGATGAAAATGGTAAGGCAATTTATATGGTGGGTTCGCACCTAGACATCACCAAACTAAAGGAACAACAAGAAGCCATTGAAAATCAACGCAATGAGTATGATAACCTGATCAATAACCTTGCAGAAACTGTTTTTAGGCTTAATGAGAAGAAAGAATTTACCTTTTTAAATAGTTTCTGGAAAAACATCTCAGGTTTCGATAATTCTGAGTCGCTTAATAATTCATTCATCGATTATATTTTAACAGATGACGTAGAATTTGCTAAAAACAGTCTGAGTAAGATTAATAATTTAAAAGGTGAAGCTTCTATTTTTGATGTGCGTTTGAGGCAAAAAGATGGGAATATTAAATGGGTACAGGTAATTGCTAGAAATACAACTACTGAAAATTCCGAAAATTATACCATTACTGGAAGTATCATTGACATCAATGATTATAAAGAAGCCGAATATCGTGAGAAGGAGTTAGTGGAGTTAAAAACGAATTTTGTGGCGATGGCATCGCATCAATTTAGAACGCCATTAACGGTAATTTACTCCAATTTAGAGCTTTTAGATAGTTATACACAGATTATTGAAACAAAGCTCGCCGACAAATTAACTACGCTAGCAACAAGAATTAAGAGTGAGGTAAACCGTCTTACCGAATTGATGAATAATATCTTAGTTTTTGGTCGATATAATGTGAATGAGCCGGCATTAAACTCTAAGAGTATTGTTTTATCGAGTCTGATAGAATCGGTGATTAATAATTATTTCTCGAGACAAACAGACGGCAGAAAAGTTGAGATTAAGGGCGATTTAGGTCAGAAGGAATTTATTCTTGATGAGCTATTTTTTACCTATGTTTTAACCAATATACTTTCCAACGCATTCAAATATTCGAATGGAGCTCCCAATCCGGAATTGAGCATTGCTTATGAAAAAGATTGTGCCAAGGTAAAAATAAGGGACTTCGGAATTGGCGTTCCGAAGGATGAGTTGAACAAGCTCTTCAATTCATTTTTCCGAGCATCAAATACCTCTACTATTCAGGGATCGGGATTAGGTTTAGTAGTTGCAAAGCAATTTATGGAACTTCATAAAGGAAAGATTGAAGTTGATAGTGAATTAGGAAAAGGCACATTAGTTACACTTACACTACCCTACCCAAATGACTAAAATATTATTGGTTGAAGATGAACTCGCATTGAGGGAGACTTTAGAGGAGATTTTGGAATTAAATAATTTCGATGTTAGCGTTGCCGGTTCTGGTGAAGAAGCTTTAGAATCTATACAAAATTCAACTCCAGATTTGATTGTGAGCGACATTATGATGCCTGGCATCACTGGACTAGAACTCATTGAGAAAGTCCACCAGCAAGCCCAATTCAAACAAATTCCATTTATATTTCTATCGGCTTTAGCATCCAAAGAAGACCAAAACAATGGAATTATCGCAGGTGCGAAAGGATATATTACCAAACCTTTTAAAGCATCTGATTTGATAAGTTTGATTCGGGAGATTTGCTGAGGGGAAAGGAGCAAGGAATAAAGAGCAAGGATTAAGGATGGGGTGAGATGGGAGATATGAGATGGGAGACATTAGATATGAGATGTGAGACATTAGATATGAGATGTGAGACATTAGATATGAGACATCAGTAGTATTCAAACTCAAATATTCTCCGCCCAGCCTGATAACTGACAAGTGAGATGTGAGATATGAGACATTAGATATGAGACATTAGTACTAAGCTCAAACTAATCTCCGCCCAGCCTGATAACTGACAACTGATAACTGGTAACTGAGATGTGAGATGTGAGACATTAGATATGAGACATCAGTACTATTCAAGCTCAAATATTCTCCGCCCAGCCTGATAACGGACAAGTGAGATGTGAGATATGAGACATTAGATATGAGACATTAGTACTAAGCTC
>NZ_JAFEIG010000009.1 GCF_017495225.1 Daejeonella sp.
CGCACACCTAGGGACAGGTTGCTACCTGTCCTTTTTTATAATATTAAATAATTCCCCATTTCACCACCAGCTCTCAATTTTCCTTAATCCCTTAATTCCTTAATGTTTTACCATTAAAGCATACGCGCACACCTAGGGACAGGTTGCTACCTGTCCTTTTTCATAATATTAAATAATTCCCCATTTCACCACCAGCTCTTAATTTTCCTTAATCCCTTAATTCCTTAATGTTTACCATTATCGCATACGGGCGTAGGCACAGGTCGCGACCTGCCCTTACCTAAAAAGGGAAAGCCAAGAAATTGGCTTTCCCTTTTTTTATTTCAAAATCAACAAATTTATTTTCTCTTTTTTTCCATAATTCCCAAAATACAATGCATTGTTTTTCTCCGTTTTTTGATCTAAAAATGGCCTCTTAAATTAAAAATTTCAATTAATCTGAAATAATATTGTTTTATTATTTGGTTTCAAATTTATTCAGTTAAATAGTTTGAATCTGTACTGTTTTTCTGTTATTTTAGATATCAGATACCTACCATTTACACTATGAAACCATCAATAATGAGATCTCTCGTTAGCACCAGTCTTATAATTCTCTCTTGTGCTTTTTTAATGATTTCTTGTAATCAATTAAATAATTTCGACACTTCTGATTTTGATAAATTGTATCAAACTGCCCAAAATAATTTAGCTCAAGAGCCCGATTCTTCGATTATAGTAACACAAAAAATAATTGAACTTGCCAAAAAAAATAATTGGAAAGACTCTAAATTAATTAAGGTTTATGAGTTGAGGCAAGAGGCTTTTGCTAAAACCAAAAATATGGATTCTGTAGTAGTGACCGGAGAAAAAATAAGAGCGATTGCTCTTGAAATTTCCGATTCTCTAGCAATTGCAAAATCTTTAGTACCTGTTAAAGGAGATATCGATTTTAGTGCTCAGCAAAGAATGATTCCATTTTTTGAAGCGGCTATTCATACTTTCAAAAAGGAAGATATGAAGTATGAACAAGCTAAATTGAGTGCTTCCTATGGCGCAATTTTAGCTCATAAAGGCGATTTCCCTAATGCCCAAAAATATTTAATTCAAGCACTTAAATTATTCAATGAAATGGATAGTTTGAAATCCACCATTAGTGTTTATCTCAACATTGGTTCTACCTACTCTTATTCAAACGACCCTGAAAAAGCCCTGTATTTTTACAATAAGGCATATGACATGGCCTTAAAATTTAATAATCAAGAATTGCTTCCTTCAATTTTAATGAATATTGGCACTGAGTATAATGATAATTTAAAAAAGCCAGATCAAGCAATTGTTTACTACAATAAGGCAATGAATGTTATCCCCAAAGGTTCAGCTTATTATCTTAAAATGAAAATTGATTATAATATAGCTGTTGCCTATGAGTCGAAGCGTGATTATCCAAGGGCTATAAAAACCTATCAATTGATGTTAGATAGTTGTGATAAGGCAAATGAACCTGAAGCTATAGCAATGGCTAGTGTGGGTATTGCTAATGTGTATTATAAAACTCAAAAGTATAATTTGGCTGAATTTCATATTTCAAATGCTATCCGCTTGGCCGATTCTTTGGAAATGAACTATGATTTATTATCCATGTTGCCTACTTTAAGGGCAGTTCATGAAAAAAATAAGAATTATAAAAGCGCATTGGAAGTCTCCGATCAGATTAAAATATTAAATGACTCCTTGCTTTCTGTTCAAAAGCAGACTGAGATACATGAAATTGAGGCTAAGTATGATTCGGAAAAGAAAAATATCGAAATATCTAACTTGAAAAAAATCTCTACTTTTCAAAAGGTGGCTGTTGCCGGACTTAGTTTTTTCCTATTAAGTGTCTTTTTATTACTTCGCCATAGAAATAAACTTTTCAAGGAAAAATTAGTGGCCTATAACTTTTTAATGAAAAAATATAAAGAGGGTAAAAAGGCTAGATTAAGCTTGCAATCAAATACGAATACTGCAAAAATACCTTCTGTTGATAGTGATGATACTGATGAAATGAAAAATTTGTTTGTCAGACTACAGGAACTCTATGAATCTAAAAAATCTTATTTAGACCCTAAATTAAAGGCTCAAACAATTGCTAAAAAACTTCACGTTTCACCACGTGCCATAACCGCGGTATTGAAAAATAACGGATTCAGTGGATTCAATAATTTCAATAATAAATATAGGGTAGAGGAGGTAAAAGCTAAATTTGAGGATCCTAACTATGCTCATTTAAAGATGGAGGTTATTGCATCCGAATCTGGTTTTGGTAGCAAACAGTCTTTTTATAGTGCATTTGAAGAATTTACTGGTGTTAATCCAGGCTTTTACCGTTCAGAAATTATGAAAAGTTAGTTTTTATTATTATATTCTAGTAAACTATTATCTCTTTCTCGTTTTTTTCTATTCAATTTTGAAATAATTCAAAATTTTCTTCATTTTTTTAGACTTTTTAAAACAGAATTTTAGACTTCTATCCTCGTTTACAGGGTCTTATGGCTAGGGTTTATATTTTTCTATGTTGTATCATTGCAACTAGTTCTAAGCTCGTTTTTATTGTTTAAAAGCGGTTTAGGTTAAAAGAAAATCTACCAATGATCTTAGTTAAACCAACTCAACAACAATCAGGTGCAAATTCCTGTATTGGAATTTTAAACTTGCAAAAATCTGAAAGGTTTTTTTGGGAAAAACACAATAGAATCTCTTTCAAAATTCTCAATGTGTATTTTTCAAATCCTAAATATCCGAGCTTTTTCATACCTGCAAGCTTTATCGATTACCTAGCTAAAATCAAATTTTATACTTGCCGATTTTCTAATATCCCATTAGTTCTCGGCCATTCTAAATGAGCAATTACTAAGCATTTATTTTAACAACAGTTTGTTTTATTTAGAATGATTCTAAATAAAAGCATAAAAATTATAATAAAAACATTGAAATTTTTTATCGCTTAATCAATCGATAAAATGATATAAAAGCTCTGATTATTTGAGCTTAAAGAATAGATAATTAGAATTTAAAATTATTAAAATGATAGTAAAAGTATTACAAACTAAGGGAAAAAAAATGCAGGCTTCAAGCTTTAGTTATTTGAATAAAACTATGTCTAAATTCTCAGTTTTCTTGAAAGGCTGTTTTTTGCTTCTAGCTTTCTTTTTTAGTGCTAATTCTAATTTGTTTTCTCAAACCTACATAATTAGTAGTCCTAAATATGCATCTGACATTATTTTCAATAATACTTCTTGCGAGCCAGGTGCAATTTGTGCTAAATATACTACAAGTATGTCTCTCACAGGTACCTTAACCTTCGACAGAGTATTGGCACCAAATCTGAATAGAGCTTCTGCAAATTTGGTTTCATTTTCTTTCAACGATGGAATAAACACTTTTACGAATCAGGATTCATATTTCAGAGTTAATATGTTGGTTTCAACCAACTCTCAAGGTGTGCTAACAGATGTAGAGACGGTGATTCGTCAATTACAATCAAAAACTTCCACAACTCCTAAATTAGGTAACTATATCAACGAGTTATGGCTTTTGCCTACTTACATGTATGTGTTTAATGCTACGCTATGTACCACTGATGATGCCTCTTGTAGTACGCTTTATCAGTCTCCTACACGTACCTCAAGTGTTAATCTTTTGACCAAAGCTAAACCAATCTTTAAGTCTACAAATGCTGATTTAGCAAGTATGCTTTTAACAGCGGTAAGTACTGGAGAATCGAGTTCGCCACCCAATTTTTCTTCAAATACTCTTAACTATGATGTGACAGTTCCTTATGGAATGAGTCAAATTACCATCAAACCAACTGCTCTAATTGGTGCTTCTGCTATCTCAATTAATGGAGCAGCAGTTCAAAGTGGTTCCTCAAGTGGAATTTTTAACTTAAATCAGGGAGTTAATAATTTCACCGTAAGTGTTACTGCACAGGATGGAGTCAGCAAAAAGAGCTATTCATTAAGAATTACGAGGGCTAATCCTGCAACCAATGCCAATTTATCAGCATTAAGTATTAGCCCAGGTACGCTTGAACAAACATTTAATGCACAGACTCTAAGCTATACAGCTACTGTTCCTTTTAGTCAAACTTCTTTGCAGATTTCTGCAACCAAGGCGGAGACCAATGCGAAGATTAGCTTGAATGGAGTAGCTCTTGCCAGTGCTACTTTGAGTAATTCGCTTTCTCTTAAAGCGGGGCAAAATGTGTTTCAACTTGTAGTGACCGCTGAGGATGGATTAACAAAAAAGAATTATTCTATTACCATACAGAGGCAAAGCCCCTCTACAAATGCTACTTTAGAGTTCTTAAGTTTAACTCCCGACGCTTCATTAACGCCTACTTTTCTGCCCTCACAATACACATATACGGTAGCAGTTCCTTTTTCAACTTCAAAAATAAAATTTGTACCTACTTCACTAGACCCCGCTGCAACGGTTACAGTAAAAGGTATTACTGTTGCTAGGGGAGTGGCTTCAACCGACATTAATCTAGGATTAGGAAATAACATTATCCCAGTAATAGTTACTGCTCAAGATGGGCTCACCAAACTTACTTATACCGTAACGATTACGCGTGCAAATCCTTCTTCAAATGCTGATTTAACAGCTTTGTCTGTAAATAATGGAGATTTTGTGCCAACCTTTAGCTCATCAACTACTTCTTACACCCAAACAGTTCCTTTTAGTAATAGTTCTGCCACTTTCGGTATTTTGACCTCTGATGCAAATGCCAAGGTTACGGTTAATGGAAGAGCTACCACCAATTCAGGGATTAGCGCTCCTGTAGCCCTCAACGTGGGATCAAATGCCATCCAAATAAGGGTGGTGGCAGAGAATGGGACTACGGTAAAAACTACTACGGTAACGCTTACAAGACAAGCCCCAGCTAACAACCCTGCATTAAGTCAACTTAGCCTCAATACCGGGACTTTAACAGGGCCGGTAACAGAAAATGGTATTTATAAATATACTTCCAGCGATGTCTTATTTGCTGTGTCCTCAGTTACTGTTGCACCAACAGCAACGGATGCTGCCAAAACGCAGATATCTGTTAATGGAAGTATCGTTGCGAGTGGTACTTCAAGTAGCCCAGTTAATTTGATAGTGGGCACAAACATCATAAAAATCATATCTACAGCAGAAAGTGGAGCAAAAAGAGAACATTGGATTACTATTAATAGACTACAGCCATCAGGAGTCAACGATCTTCAGAATCTTACACTCGCCCAAGGCTCACTCAGCCCAACATTTTCGGCTAGTCAGTTGGAATATTCTGCCACTGTGGCCGAAAATGTTTCTAGTCTTTCTATACTTCCAGTTCTTTTAGATGCGACAGCTTCAATTCGAATCAATGGAATTTCTAGCCCTAACAATACCAATAAATCCGTTAATTTAAGTTTTGGAGCAAATGAAATTTCTGTTGCAGTACGCGCTGAAAATGGAGCCACCAAAACATACAAACTTATTGTTACCAGGGTTTTATCAGCCAATGCAAACTTAGCTGCAATTACCTTAAGTGCCGGAACTTTGTCGCCAGTATTTTCAAATAGCACCACTTCTTACACAGCGACAGTTGATTTCTCAATTGCAACCCTTACCGTCAGCCCTCAAAAAGCAAATGAGTATGCATCTGTCACGATCAATAATGATCCGATAACGACTTCAAAAAACATAAATTTGGCTGTAGGGCTAAATGCAATTAATGTGGTAGTCCGCGCTCAAGACGGGCAAACTTCCAAAACTTATACCCTTCAAGTTACACGTCAGGCAGCCTCTAATGTATCTACTTTAGCTTCACTAAGTGTAAGCTCTGGTACGGTAGCTTCTTTTTCTTCTTCAACTACATCTTATAATGTTACATCCATAACTAGCACGATAAAAGTTACAGCAAGTCCAACAAATTCATCTTCTACTTTGAAGATTAATGGAAATGCTACTGAAAAAGGGGTAGCAAGCTCACTAATACCTTTAATCAGCGGTGTGGCAGTGGCTATTCCGGTAGAGGTTACCGCTCAAGATGGTATTACTCGTACCACTTATACTCTCCAAGTCACCTTCATTCCTCCCGCTTGTAGTCCTATAGAAACAACAATTACTGAAAATGGAAAAACATACAAGGTACTGACCTTTTCCACTGCGGGCGATTGTCAATGGAAAGCTCCTGCTGGTGTTGATAAAATAGACTATCTAGTTGTCGGTGCAGGTGGTGGAACTGGAGGTTCAACTTCTGGTAATTCAGCTTGGGGTAATTTCATTGGCGGCGGCGGTGGTGGCGGCGGAGGGGTACTAACCTCTCAAGCTGTTTCAATTACGCCTAGACAAACTTATAATATTAAAGTCGGATCCGGTGGTACTGGTGGTACAAAGTCTGATAATGCACTTACACGACGAGCTTCGAATGGAGGAGATTCTCAATTTGGTAGCTATGTTGCCAAAGGCGGAGGTGCTGGAGGTAGTATAGCAGAGAGAGGATTTACTGGCTCATCTGGCGGTGGTGGTGGTGGAAAAACATTTTCTTTAGGAGGTACTGGCACTTCAGGTCAAGGCTTTTCAGGGGGAATTTCTTCTTATAACCTCGATTTATTAGCTCCAAATAAAGCTGCTGGTGGCGGTGGCGGTGGTGCTGGTGCAACTGGATCTATTGCTGATAGTCCTACAAAAGCAGGAAATGGAGGGCGTGGTCTTTTGAGTACAATCACCGGTTCTTCCGCCTATTATGGTGGTGGTGGCGGTGGTGGTTCCAGAAGTTTTCAATGCGCTGGAGGTTTTTTATGGCTAAGTCGTGTTGATTGTGATGTCACTCAAGGTCTGGGAGGTCAAGGTGGTGGCGCTGCTGGTAAGCAGAGCGGTAATGGTAATAATGGAACCAATGGATTGGGCGGTGGTGCCGGTGGTGTTGGTGGCGATGGAAATGGTGGTCGTGGTGGTAATGGCATCGTAGTGCTTCGCTATGAACTTTCTCCTTGTCTTCCAACTGAAACAACTATTGTAGGGACAAAAAATGCCGATCGTACATTTACTACTAATCCTAACGGAACGGTTTACAAGGTGCTTACTTTTAATAGTTTAGGTACTTGTGATACTTGGACAGCTCCTCAAGGTGTTACTGAGGTGGATTATTTGGTAATTGGTGGCGGCGGTGGTTCTGCTGGAACTAATACCAATACTAATGATGTACATGGAAATGGAGGCGGGGGAGCTGGTGGATTCTTGGAGGGAAGCCTGTCTGTATCAGCAAATCAACAGTACCGAATTAAAGTAGGTTCAGGAGGAATGGGAGGTGCCAAGTCTAATGATGTCACTCTCAGAAGAGGTAAAAATGGTTCTAGCTCAGAGTTTCATACGCTCACTGCTGATGGCGGTGGAGCCGGAGGATTCTTTAATGAGATAGGTTCAAATGGTGCTTCAGGTGGAGGCGGAGGCGGTAGAGTGTCCACCTCTGGTGGTACTGGAATTACTGGTTTCGGTTTTAATGGAGGTAATGCTAGAGGTAACAATGATTCAGGTCGATCTGGCGGTGGCGGTGGCGGTGGCGCCGGTGCACTGGGAGGAAATGGTGCCGCTCTTACTTCTACAGCAGGAAATGGCGGAGCAGGGAAGCTAAGTTCTATTACAGGTTCTCCAGTTTATTATGCCGGTGGTGGCGGTGGTGGTGCCGCAGATAAAAATACTTCTCCATGTGGATTTTTGGGATTAGATGATTGTCTTAATTCAAATGGAGTCGCAGGAACGGGAGGTCTCGGTGGTGGCGGTAATGGAGGTGCTTATGGACAAAATCAAACCAATATCAACAATGGAGGAGCACAAAATGGATTAAACGGTTTTGGGGGAGGTGCTGGTGGTCCTGCTATCAATAGCGCAGGTGCAAGCGGTGGAACCGGAGTCGTAATCCTTCGATACGCAGTTTCTACTGACGCTAATTTAACAGCACTGTCAGTAGGACAAGGGGATTTAACACCAGTGTTTGATTCTAACACCACAACTTATGCTCTTAGCGTGCCTAACGGAACAGATGTGTTTACCATTACGCCAACTGCTTCTCATCCAGATGCTTTAATTACAATTAATGGGGAGGGTAGCGATAGCGGAAGACCAAGTCGTGCTTTTGAATTAGAAGTAGGAGACAATATTTTTTCTGTTGTCGTAACTGCTCCAGATGAGCGAACCCGAAAAACTTACACTCTAAATGTTCGCAGACTATCAAATGATGCTAACTTAACCGATATCTTCACCTCTGAAGGAGGGATTTCACCTAGTTTCAATGCCGAAACACTTAGATACGATATCCCGGTTGCAGGTACATTAACTTCCATTCAGCTTGGAGCAAAGGTGAAACAAGCCAATGCTACCCTTAAAATTAATGGAACCACAGTTTTAGATGGGCAATTAAGTGCTGCTCTTAACCTGCCTAATTTTGGAGCAAATACTTTCCCTATCCTTGTTACTGCCGAAGACGGGGTGACTACCAAAACCTACACGGTAGTGGTTTCCAGAGTTTCAGTGGTCTTGACTAATTTGTCAAGCTCTACAGGGCAAATCCAAGAATCGTTTGATGTCACTAGAAAATCATACACGCAACATGTAGATAATGCTGTTTCTCGTATTGGTTTAAGACCAGAAGCATTGGATCCAAATGCAGTGATTCGCGTCAACGGTGAAAGGGTTTTAAGTGGAGAGCTTAGTACCCTGTTCGACTTAGAAGTAGGGACAAATACACTAACAGTGGATGTTTTGGCCGTAGATGGATCTCTATCGGATAAATATGCCCTTACTGTTTCAAGAGGAGCACCCGCTGCTGAGGCACGTTTGCAAAATCTTGTCTTTAATTCGGGAACTCTCAATCAAACTTTTGATTCAGATACAAAGGCCTACACCATGAATGTGCCTTTTGCGGCAGATACTACTTTGGTAACTGCCACTGCTTTAGATCCAAACGCAACTTTGTCGATTAATGGTGTACCTGTGCAAAATGGGACAGCAAGTCCTGCTATCAGATTGGTGCAAGGCGACAATACGGTTCGTGTGGATGTTACTGCTCAAAACGGACTCGTCCAAGAGAGTTATACTGTTACAATCACAAGAGGTGCACCTACATCTGAAGATAAATTATCTAGCCTTTCTGTGACAAACGCTACCTTATCTCCAACTTTCTCAGAAAATACATTTGCCTACACATCTTCTGTCAACTTCAGTGTGTCTTCTGTAAGGCTAACCGCCATAGCAAAAGATGTAAACGCAAGTATTCGCATTAATGGTGAACTACTGAAAAGTGGTGTTGCCAGTGAACCAATTTTATTGGTACAAGGATCTAATTCGATTCAAGTGGAAGTCTTTGGTCAAGATGGTAGCAATACAAATAGTGCTTATACTATAACTATCACTAGAGCTGCACCAAGCTCCGATGCTTCCTTGTCGGCCCTTTCATTGTCTCAGGGAACGCTTAGTCCAACTTTTGCAAGCAATACAATTGCCTACACATCAACAGTGCCTTTTGTAGCGGAATCCACCTCAATTAGTGCAACACCTAGCAATTCAAATGCTACATTGTTAATCAATGGCGAAACTGTTAGCAGTGGCCAATTTAGTTCTATGCTTGGACTAGTCGCAGGCGCAAGTACCTCTTTTGATGTCCTCGTGACGGCAGAAAATGGTACCACTATCAAGACTTACTCTATTGCTGTCACTAGAACTATGGCTACTTCAGATGAATTGTTAAGTGGATTGACTCATACATCAGGAAATTTAGCTGAAACTTTTGCTAGCACTACCTATTTGTACACTTCTACTGTTCCTTTTGCAACTACAAGTACACGTATTGCACCAGTTTTGCGTGATGCTAAGGCTCAAGTAAAAGTAAATGGAGTTGTGGTAGCTAGCGGACAGAATTCGGAAGTTCTTGAATTAAGCGAAGGCTTAAATGAATTTAGTATTGAAACTTTGTCTGAAGATAAGGCAAATACCAAGATTTACATTTTAAGAATTACCAGATCTACTCCTTCTACAAATGCAGATCTTTCAGGCCTAAGTTTTTCAGGGATTAATTTAATTGAATCCTTTTCCTCAACAACTACTTCTTATAGTTCAACAGTTGCAAACACTGTAGAATCAACAAGAATTACTGCTACACTTGCAGATCCTACAGCTGGCTTACGAATTAATGGCTTAAGTGTTCAAAGTGGTCAAGCAACAGATCCTATTGCATTAAATGTGGGTAGCAACACTATTACAGTTGAAGTGATTGCTCAAGATGGAACAACCATAAAAACTTATTCCACAACACTTATACGACCAGCATCTACTAATGCTAACTTGAGTGATATAATACTGAGTTCAGGGGTCTTAAGTCCTACCTTTACCTCAGCAATTATAACGTACAGTGCAAACGTAGAAAACTCCATCAACAATTTAATAGTTTTACCAGAACTTGCAGATTTAACAGCCCTAGTAACTGTAAATGGAACTGCTGTATTAAATGGTCAAGCAAGTAATCCTATTGCGCTAAATGTTGGTAGCAACACTATTACAGTTGAAGTGACCGCTCAGGATGGAACCACTACCAAATCTTATACAATAACAGTTACACGAGCAGCATCTACAAACGCAGATTTGAGTGGTTTAACGCTCAGTTCAGGTACCTTAAGTCCAACTTTTGCTTCAGCAACCACAAGCTATAGTCTAAGCGTAGCTAATTCGGTAACGAGTATAAACTTAACAACTGTAGCTGCAGACCCAACGGCAACAATAACAGTAAATGGCACCGCAGTAACAAGTGGTCAAGCAAGCAATTCTATTACACTAAATGTTGGTAGCAACACCATTACAGTTGAAGTAACTGCTCAGGATGGAACAACAACAAAAACATATACAATAATAGTTACGAAGGCAGCGTCTACAAACGCTAATTTAAGTGACTTAACACTAAGTGCAGGCTCATTGAGTCCAATGTTTGCTTCAGCAACTACAGCTTACAATTCGAGGGTATCAAATTCGGTAACAAGTATAAGCCTTACTCCAGCACTTGCAGATGCAAATGCTACGGTAAAAGTAAATGGTGTTCCGGTGGTTTCGGGTCAAGCAAGTGCAGCTATTTCTTTGGCCGTTGGACCAAATACAATTTCAGTTTTGGTTACTGCTCAAGATTTAAGCACAAAGGCATATTCAGTAATTATTAATCGTGCAGATATTGATTCAGATGGTGATGGTGTGCCTGATCAGATTGAAGTACAACAGGGTACCGATCCTAACAATCCCTCAGATACTAAAGATTCAGACGGTGACGGTGTGCCAGATTTTATAGAATCACAAGAAGGCACTGATCCAAACAATTCAACAGATGCTAAAGATTCAGATGGCGATGGTGTTCCAGATTTTATAGAAGAGCAACAGGGAACTGATCCGAATGATTCAACCGATGCTAAAGATTCAGATGGCGATGGTGTGCCAGACTTTATTGAAGAACAACAAGGTGCCGATCCAAATAATTCAACCGATGCTAAAGACTCAGATGGCGATGGTGTGCCTGATTTTATAGAAGAGCAACAGGGAACTGATCCGAATGATTCAACAGATGCTAAAGACTCAGATGGCGATGGTGTGCCTGATTATCAAGAAGAACAACAAG
>NZ_JAFEIG010000028.1 GCF_017495225.1 Daejeonella sp.
ACAACTCCCAACTGATAACTCCCAACTGACAACTCCCAACTGATAACTGATAACTCCCAACTGATAACTCCCAACTAACAACCAAATCTTTCAAAAAAATTTCCTATAATTAAACTATGAAATTTAATTTAAAACACTTCCTATTAGCAATAGCTTTGCTATGGGTAAGCAACACCAGTGCTCAACTTAAAGCACGCGATTCAAAAATGGATTGGTTTGAAAATGCTCGTCTAGGAATTTTCATACACTGGGGAATATATTCCGTAAATGGTATTCCTGAATCATGGTCTTTTTTCAATAATTATATCAGTTATGAGGATTATATGAAGCAGTTAAGTGGCTTCAATGCCTCTAATTATGATCCTGAACTCTGGGTTAACCTAATAAAGGAGAGTGGTGCTGGATATGCTGTAATTACCTCTAAACACCATGATGGAGTAGCATTATGGGACTCAAAAATGGGAGGTATCAATACAGTAAAAGATAGCAAAGCAGGGAAAGATCTTCTCACACCATTTGTGAAGGCTTTAAAGAAATCAGGATTAAAAACTGGTATTTATTATTCGCTTCCCGATTGGAGCTATCCAGATTATGATGTAATGACTCGTGAGTTTAAAAGGTATGATTTAAAATCTCAGCCTGAGCGTTGGTTGAAATTTCAAAATTACTTTACTGGGCAATTAAAAGAGCTTTCTGAGCAGTATAACCCCGATTTATATTGGTTTGATGGCGATTGGGAGCATAATGCACAAGAATGGAAATCGGAGGAAGTGAGAAAATTACTTCAAAAAAAGAATCCTAATGTGATTATCAATTCCCGATTAAATACTTATGGCGATTATTCTACTCCTGAACAAGGTGTACCAGTTGTACGCCCTAGCGACCCTTATTGGGAACTGTGTTTAACCATGAATGATTCATGGGGCTATGTACAACATGATAAAAATTATAAAACATCTAATCAGGTAATACGCACTTTCATCGACTGTGTAGCTAATGGCGGTAATTTATTATTGGATATCGGCCCGAAACCAGATGGCACCATCCCTGCCGAACAGGTAAAAATCCTTCAAGATCTTGGGGCATGGAATAAAAAGCATGCAGAAGCCCTTTTTGGGACAAGAGCGGGTATATGTGGAGCCAATTATCAAGGAAAATCGACTATAAGTGCTGATGGGAAGACGATTTATGCATTTGTAGAAAATATTCCAACAGCAGAAATAGAGATACGCAACCTAGCTCAACAGCCTAAAAATATTCGTCTTTTAGGCAGCAATGTTGATCTAAAACATAAATATGATGCTTCTACTGGGATAACTTATATCTCAATCAAGAAAAATCAATTAGATCCTGCAGTTTCAGTAATTGCCCTAGAATTTGAAGAAAAAGCGGAGTTTTTAAAGGAATCACCTAAAGTAAATTACAATAATCTACTTAAAAACTTAGCTAAAAACATTGATGCTAGTCCCCTGCCCCTAATTCACGCCCTAGCAAACGATAGCTGGATGGGTGATTTTTCATTTAAAGCTCAATTAGCTCAAATTAAGCCCCAGGCGCCGACTGAGTCTAAAATCCTAGAAGATGTCAATAGCTGGACAAAGAAGCATGCAGAGGCTCTAATAGGCTCTAGCGGACTACCGCAAGGCTATTACGATGGTTTCAGTAGCTTATCTCCCGATAAACAAACGCTGTATTTATTTGTAGATGGTAAACCAAATGGCCCGCTACAGATTAAAGGGATAAAAAACAAAATCAATCGTATCCGTATTGTAGGAAACGGTACATTATTAAGTCATCAAATTCTTAACAAACAATATTGGAGTGAAATCCCAGGCATGCTTTACATTCCTGTTCCAGAAGATCAATTGGATACAAGAATGACTATTATAGCAGTTTTATTGGATAAGCCTTTGAATTTACATCAAGAGGAGATAAAGCCTATAGAGAGTAATTGATTTTTTTTATAAGAACGTAATATACAATAAGGGGTAATATGCTTTACCTTTTATTACAATAAAAAAGGGGCTGCATGTTTCATGCAGCCCCTTTTTATTATTAAGCCTATTGATTAGTTAGCATCCCAGAATAATCTAGTAGTCAAGTTATCTTTAGCTTTCATCGTGTTATAATTTACTGTATTATAAACTGATTCGGTTCCTGAGTATAACCAACGAGCAGGAGGAGTTTTTTGAGTGTTTGTATTATCAATCTCAAAGCTGAAAGTTGGAGCGTCTAATCTTCTGATTTCAGACCAGCTTTCAAGTGGTTGAACAACACTATAGTGAATCCACTTCTGTGCAGCAATTAACTTCAATTTAGCAGCTGGTGTAGTTGCAGCATCCCAATCAACTGTAGCATGTGCTAAATAAGCAGCAATTTCAGTATCATTAGTTGGAGTTAAAGCTGGAGAAGTATTATCATTGGTAAGCGCTCTCAATCCATAGTAAAACTGGATAGACTTGGTAACAGCATTGTTGTAAGCAGTTCTTGCTGCAGTTGCATTACCGCCTCTTAAATGAGCCTCAGCCAATAAGAAATGTACTTCAGGAGCATTAATTAATACACCTGGGAAGAATTGATTTCTACTAAGAGTTGATCTGTTATAAATAGAGATTGTTCCACCTGCAACAAGAGCATCTTGTGCAGAAGAAGAAAGCATTGGATCTAATCCAATATAAGCTCCAGATGCGTTTACTCCTGGTTCAAACATTACTCTCAATCTTGGGTCGCTAGCAGTTTTCATGTGGTCAATCATTGCTTTACCGGCAAGGTTACCATTCCAATCTTCTAATCCAGTTCTAAAGTTTTTAGAGTGAATTTCAGTATTGATGTTAGTTACCTTTAACTGTACGTTATCAGCATTTTCAGTAATGATTGGGTATTTAGCAGGATCGCCAACGATCGCTGCGATTTCAGAGCTTGCTCTTGATGAGAAAGCTGCAACACCAGAAACACGGTTTAAGATTCTTAAGCGGAGCGAGTTGTTATATTTCTTCCACATAGTGATATCACCTTTGTTTACGATGTCTTGAGTTTTGAAACCAGCTAAAATTCCACTAGAAACAGTAAGCGTATTCAATTCATCAGAGAATGCTTTCAAATCATCTAACATTTTAGTGTAGATTGCTTCAGCACCATCGTATTTAGGTAATGATTTATCATAATCACCGCCATTGTCACTTAATTTACCTGCTTCAGAAAATGGAATATCGCCATGTAAATCAACAACCTTTTGGGTATGATCGTACAAGTAGATTTTAGACGTGATCATATAGATCTTTCTGTCGTCTTGATCCGCTTTGCTTAAAGCGTTGTAATTTTTCTCTAAATCACGGAATTGAGCTAAGAAGTTATAGTAATTACTCCAACGGCTATCAATACCAGCATAACCTGGTACGTATTGGCCTGCAGAATTTACCCATCCCACAGCTTGAGTATATCTTGTAACTGTAGTTCTTAGTACTACAAAATAGTTCCAGTAATCAGGTAAAACATACCAACGATTAGCTGATACAAAACCAGCATAGCTCTTTTCTACGGTAGTTTGAGAAATTTTCGCAGGATTTGGATAGCTTTCCGCGAAGTCTGCCTTTTGGCATGAGGCATAACCTAAACTCAGGGTTATTGCCAGTATAAATAATATTTTTTTCATCAATTATAATTTAAAAGATTAATCAATTAAAAGTTCGCTCTTAACATAGCACCAAATGATCTAGTTGAAGGGTTAGTTCCTATGTTAGTAAGAGTTTGTGCCCATCTAGATCCAGCGGTAGTTTGCTCAGCATCCATGTTTTTAAGTGTTCTGTAGAAGTAGAACAAGTTTCTTCCGAATACAGAAGCTTGAATCTTTTTAACACCTAATTTACTTGTAATTTTAGCAGGGATGTTAAAGCCTAAGCTTACCTCTCTGAACTTAATATAGCTATTCTTTTGGATATATAATTCATATCTAGTGTTTGGGCTATATTGTGGTCCACCCCAGTTATAAACAGTCCAGAAATAATCAGCAGATGAAGCGATATAATCACTTTGAGAACCATCAAGCTTTACACCTGGCTGAAGCATACCATCATGATAAACGGTTTCGCCAGCAGGGCCTTGAGCAGCACTTGTAAGTATTCTTTTTCCAGCAGAAGTTTGGTAATAACTTAAACCACCACTTTCTTTATCCATAAATTGAGTACTTTCTTCAAGTAAACCTCTACTGATCATCCAGTTAAGACCAGTTGGCATAACATAACCACCGAAACGGAAATCAACCATTGCATCTAAAGTAATTCCTTTATAGTTAAATGAGTTAAAGAAACCACCAATTGCTTTAGGCATTGCATTTCCGATTTTAGTCCATTTGTTTGCATCAACTTTGTAAAGTCCGTTTGGATCTACAATTGGTTGACCATTTGAATGAGTTGCAACAGGGTGAGCATAAAAATCACCCATTGGTTGACCAACAACTGATCTTAATTGTGCTGCACTACCATCGTAATCTGCGTGAAGCAATTCACTTGATCCATTAGCTAGCTTTTCAACTTTATTTTGGTTTGAAGCAAGGTTAATTCCTGCATCCCATCTAAAGTTTCTTGATTTAATTGGAGTACCAGTTATTGATAATTCAAATCCTGTGTTTCTTAAAGTACCAATATTTGTTAAAATAGATGTAGCACCAGAAGTTGGAGGAATTGTTAATGGTAATATTTGATCTTTAACTTGTGCATTGTAGTAAGACAATTCTACTCCAAAGCGATCTTTGAAGAACTTAGTTTCAAGACCTAATTCGATTTCATTCTTAATTTCCGGTCTGATACCATCATTACCGATATCAGAAGGAAGGTTAGTAATTAATACCGACTGGCTTCCACCTTGGTTACCTAATGAACTTTGGTTATAAGCTACGTTTGCACGGTAAGCATCAGGATAGTTACCCACAATACCCCAAGAAGCTCTAACTTTACCATAACTCATTATTGATGGCATTTTGAATGCATCAGAGAAAATGAAACTTGAGTTTACTGAAGGGTAAACGAAGCTATTAGAGTTAGGGTTCATTGTAGAAGTTCTATCTCTACGAACAGTTCCTTCTAAGTAAAGGTAGTTTTTGTAGTTTGCGTTAACAACTCCTAAAAGAGCGTCCTTAACGATTGAGTATCTAGATGAACCGCTACCAGGTGTACCAACACTAGCTGCTAAGTCAAATAAGTTTTCTGTACTTAAACCGTCGGCAGTACCGCGACTTAATCTTGAACCATTTTCTTTAGTAGCAGTATAACCACCCATAACATTCATTTCAATGTCTTTGGTTACGTTTCTTGTATAAGTTAGTAATGCATCCCCATATAATATTTTATTTTGACTAGAGTTCATTCCGAAATAACCTGAATTGCCAAAAGCTAATGGTCTTTCAGTTGTTTGTTTAATTTCACCTTTCATTGAAGTGAAGTCAGTAGCGAATCTAGTTCTTAACTTTAAATTATTGGTGATTGACCAATTGTTTGTTAAGCTACTGATTACACGATCACTTAATTCAGTGTCATTATGCTCTTTTACTCTCCAAACATAATCAGCGATATCGCCTTTGAAACCATTGTAAAGAATGTTTTCATTTGGAGTAAGACTCTGACCACTTGCACCAGTTACGTAGCGATAACCTTTACTAGTTTTGTATTTGTTTAAATACCAATCTGCGTTATCAAAACGTCCCATCATACCTGTGAAGTTGTTCATTAAACGGTCGATTGAGTATGGACGGTTACCTGTACGTTGATTCACATAGTTTACAGTAATATCAGTTGAAAAACTTTTACCTAATTTGAATGAAGTGTTAAGGTTTGCACTATTTTTTGAGTTTTCTGCACCAAGACTGACACCCTGATTGTCTTGACGAGTTAACGAGAAACGAATGTTTGAATTCTCAGTAGAATTAGAAACAGCTAAGTTTATGTTAGAGTTGTTTGCACTTTGATACAATCCAGCATAATTATCTATTTGTGCTTCGTATGGTCTGATAATTCCATCCCATCCAACTGTGGGCTTACCATCGAATTTTGGTCCGAAGTTAATGCTATAGCCTAGAATACTTCTAGTCTCTTTACTTCCGTTTCCGTCCATATCTACATAAACGAAACCTTCAGCATCTTGACCACCATTACTGATGTTTAGTGGAGCACCTGCACCTCTAACATTCTGGTAATTTGGCAAGTAAGCTACATTGTCTACATTGTAGTTAGCGTTGAAGTCAACTGAAAATCCTTTTCCTGCTGCGTTGCCCTTTTTGGTGGTAATTAAAACTACACCGTTTACTGCTTCAGAACCGTAAAGTGCTGCTGCAGAAGCTCCTTTTAGGATAGAGACGTTCTCAATGTCTTCAGGGTTGATATCCAATAATCCGTTACCACGAATTCTTTGGTCTCCCCAGTAGTCACCATTGTTTACTTCCTCATTACGAATTGGCACACCATCCATTACGATTAATGGTTGGTTTTTACCAGTGATTGAGTTAATACCACGAATAGTGATGTTAACCGCACTAGTTGCACCTCCAGGAGTTGCTCCAATACGTACACCTGGTGCTTTACCATAAAGTGCAGTAGCAAAACTAGGAGAACCCACCTTAGTAAGTTCTGTCGCTTTGATTGTGCTAACGGCATAACCAAGTGATTTTTGTTGTCTAGAGATACCTAAAGAAGTTACTACAACTTCATCAAGGGCTGCAGCATCATCACTTAAAGTTACATTGATTGTGCTTTGAGCGCCTACAGTAACATTTTTAGCGACAAATCCGATAAGGCTAAATTTTAATACGGATTTTGAACTTACGGTCATTTTGTATTCACCGTTAGCGCTTGTAGAAACGCCATTTTTTGTTCCTACCTCCTGAACTGTTACCCCAGGTAGAGGCAGTCCCGCGGAATCTTTAACGACTCCATTAACTGTTTTTCTGTCTTGGGCCGAAACAGCGACGCTGTAGAGTACGACCATCAAGAACAGCATGAGTTTTCTTTTCATAAACTGTTTTGGTTTTTGGTTGAATTTAATTGTTTGTTAATTATTTATTTGTATTAGGGTGTTGCGTGTTTTTGTTTTTGGATGCACCTCATCATAATGTTCCATTACTAATGCTGCAGCTCCATAAAGCTCTGCTAGTGATCCAAGTGTTGATATTTCTGTATTAAGATTTTCAGCTATTTTAGGGATGCAATGCTCATTCAAAGCTTGTTGAATTGGGGTTGTCCAAAGCTTCCCGCCAATTGAGCCCCTCCCACTTAAAATTATGGTTTTGGGATTTAATATATGAACCAAAATGGCAATACCTCTACCGATATTATATCCTGCTTCAGAGATAAGTTCAACTGCAAAAGTATCACCTTGAATTGCAGCATTTAAAATTAACTCGGCAGCCTCTTCTACATTTTCAGGATTTAGATTTTTAAGAATACTTGGTTTACCCTCACTAAGCCCCCTCATTGCCTTTTCTACAACAACCAATAGCGAAGTTTCAGTCTCAAGGCAGCCCATTTTACCACAAGTGCAAATTTTATCATTTGTAAATAGCGGTATATGACTCAGTTCGCCTGCCAAACCATCATTACCTCGGTAAAGCTTTTCATTGAGGATCATACCCAAACCAATACCCCATCCAATATTCACCACCATGACATTTTGTTTGCCTTGGGCAGCACCAATTTTAAATTCGGCCAAAGCTATTAAACTGGAGTCGTTATCGATAGATACAGGAAGCTTCGTGATTTTTTCAAGAATACTCACGATACTTCCCTCTTGTACTTTTAAGAATGAATGGTTTATCCCCTTTTCTGAATCTACAAATCCAGGCATGCCTATCCCAATTCCGGCAATTTTACTTTTTGGTATTCCTGAATCTAAAATAAATTGATTTAAATGCCCAGCTAGCTCATTTATTAATGTTGACTGATTGCTAAGAATAAAGTCTAACTCCCTTACTTCACCTACAAAATTATTTTCCATATTAAGTAAAGAAATACGGGTTGTTAGCTGATCCATTGCCACAGCTACAACGTACATTAAGCCAGGTTTTAGAGAAAATAATTGGGGACAACGACCGCCCGTAGAATGTGCGTATCCTGCAGCAAGGACTGATCCCTCATCAACTAATTCATTTATAGCTTTTGAAGTAATTTGTATATTCTTTTGAGCAATCGCACTTAAATCTGCACTTGAAAGGGTGCCTCCAAAGTACAAGCTCTTTATTAATTTTTTCTTAAATAAATATCTCTTTTCAGACATCTTATTAATCAGAAGTGAATTTCAATTATTTCAATAAATGAAGTTAAGACTTTTAATCAATTTTAATAAACTTTTTATTTTTTTATTAGAAGTCTGGGAATAGTTTCAGGATGAATACAATTGGAAAGCTTATTTCTTGGCTTTATTTGGTGTAGGTGGTTAGTTGGTTAGTTGGTTAGTTGGTTAGTTGGTTAGGCTAACGACATCTGAAATGTCTTTACTCCTGGCTCTTTGCTCCTTGATCCAGTTGGTTAGTTGGTTAGTTGGTTAGACTAGCGACATCTATTACCCTGTGGCTGAGGTTCTCGAAGTCAGAAAGAGGGTGTGTCAGTTATCAGTTATCAGTTATCAGGCTAACGACATCCCTTACCTAGTTGCTGAGGCTCTCGAAACCCGTGCCTGAGGTTCTCCAAGCCATTCCTTCTCCGCAATCACAAAAATCAAATAAATCATAGTTCAGACAGTTTAGGTGGTTAGTTGGTTAGTTGGTTAGTTGGTTAGGCTAACGACATCTGAAATGTCTTTACTCCTGGCTCTTTGCTCCTTGATCCAGTTGGTTAGTTGGTTAGTTGGTTAGACTAGCGACATCTATTACCCTGTGGCTGAGGTTCTCGAAGTCAGAAAGAGGGTGTGTCAGTTATCAGTTATCAGTTATCAGGCTAACGACATCCCTTACCTAGTTGCTGAGGCTCTCGAAACCCGTGCCTGAGGTTCTCCAAGCCATTCCTTCTCCGCAATCACAAAAATCAAATAAATCATAGTTCAGACAGTTTAGGTGGTTAGGTGGTTATGCTAACGACATCTGAAATGTCTTTACTCCTGGCTCTTTGCTCCTTGATCAAGTTGGTTAGGTGGCTAGTTGGTTAGTTGGTTAGTTAATTAGGCTAACGACATCTGAAATGTCTTTACTCCTGGCTCTTTGCTCCTTGATCCATTTGGTTAGATGGTTAGATGGTTAGATGGTTAGACTAGCGACATCCGTTACCCGCTGGCTGAGGCTCTCGAAACCAGGATTACGACATTTAAAATATCTGTGTGCTGGTTAAAGATTCTTTGGTCTTTATTCTTTGCTCCTTATTCTTTGTTCTTTGTTCCTTATTCTTTGTTCTTTATTCCTTGTTCCTTGTTCCTTGCTCCTATTAACAACTATCGACCTTTCAATGTAGCATACCTTTTAGCAGCTAATTGCAAAGCATTATAGGCATTGACTACACCACCAGAAATTGAGATATCACTTAGATAAACCCTTTTATTATCCCCATCTTCATTGATCTTAACTTTTTGCTCCACCTTAGTTACCGAATTCATGATTATGTCTTTTATTTCAAGTGCAGTAAACTTAGGATAATAAGACCAAACTAGGGCTGCTAGACCAGAAACTACAGGCGCTGCCATACTTGTTCCATCGTTTTCTTTATAGGTTGATCTAGGCATTGTTGAATTGATTTTAACTCCTGGCGCGAAAACATCAACAGTTTTAGCACCATAATTAGAAAAACTAGCTACCAAATCCTCGTCATTGGTCCAGCTAGTAGCGCCAACCTCTATCCAAGACTCAGCAGTACCCATTTTAACACCTGTACTATCGGTATAAAATTTACTTGGGAAATTATCTGATTTTTCAATATTTTTTGAATCATTACCAGCTGCGTGTACTAATAAAACGCCCTTTGATACAGCATATTTAACAGCTTCATCTACTACTTTTTTATCCCATGAATAAGCCTTACCAAAACTCATATTTAAAATTTTTGCCCCATTATCTACTGCATAACGAATAGCATTAGCTACATCTTTGTCACGCTCATCACCATCAGGAATAGCACGTATAGCCATAATTCGTACATTATCAGCAACTCCCTTAATACCAATTTCATTATTACGCACTGCGGCAACAATACCAGCAACATGAGTACCATGTTCAGCATCAGGACCGGTAATATCATTATTACCATAAATACGCTCATTGCTATCTGAATAATTATCCCCTACAGAATCCTTTCTTGGATCAAACTCAACATTTAAATGATATTTAACTTGTGTATCATAGTACTTAACTCCTTCTAATAACTCATCATAAAATTCTTTAAAACTTTTGTCCTTAAGCTCTGGTTTAATAAACTTTATAACGCGACTTTGCATGTCATCTGTAGTTTTATAGCTATCTAAATCACTTAAAGAAGGGTTCTCAATGTTCAAACTAGTCTTTATTTGATCTAAATACTTCTTAATCATTGTAGTGTTTTGAAAACCCATTTGTGCCGATTGAAGCTTATCCATATACTCAGTTATTAATTTTTGATATAACTGAAATTCTTTACGCTCTTTTTCATTAAAAGGTGTGGAGTTTAAAGCTGAGGCATATTTAGGATTATACTTATTAATAAGACGAGTTAATTCCATGTTATCATGATGCACATTAGATTTTTTAGAACCTATAAAATTCCAGCCAAAAACATCATCTATATAGCCATTATTATCATCATCAATTCCATTCCCTACAATTTCCTTCACATTAGTCCACATAACACTTTTAAGATCCTCATGCTCCTCATCTATACCACCATCTATAACAGCCACAGTAATAGGGGATGATTTCATCTTCTTTAGCAAATCATTATAAGCTCTTTCCGTGCTTATACCAAATGCACCATCTGCTTTTAAGTCCAGATTAAACCAATTTTCTTTTGGTTTATCATCCTTATTGGATTGAGCAAAAACAAATACTGGAAACAGTAAAAAAATAAAAGTTTGAAGGAATTTATTAAGGCGTTTCATAATTATAAATTAATTAATCCGAATATAACGTATTAAAATAAACTACAGTATTTAAGATACGTAAAATAAAGATAAAATATAAAAAGGAATGAAAAATGGGAGAATATATATTGATAGTATAAAACAGGGTTCAATTTTACATAGAAGATGTTACAAACAAAAAACCCTCATCAGTTTTAGCTGTGAGGG
>NZ_JAFEIG010000031.1 GCF_017495225.1 Daejeonella sp.
ACACCAGTAGCTTCCTCGCCATTTGTTAAGCCATCGCTATCGCAATCGGCATTAGACCAATTATCATTTACCTTATCAAGATCAAAACTTGCCAACAAATAATCACAAACATCTTGTGGACCAGTCCCGTTTAAGATTTCTTTAGCATTATTTATTCCATCCCCATCACAATCCAACGCAGACCATTGAGTATAGGCTGTGCTACCTGAAAGCGGAGCAACAGCATAAGAACAAGGATCATTTGGATCAGTATTGTTTGTTGCTTCAGTCTCGTTTGTTTCTCCATCCCCATCACAATCTGCAGCCAGCCAAATAGGATTACTCGTATCTGGAATTGCCCCAGGAGCATGTGCACAAGGATCTAAAGGATTCGTATTATTTATTACCTCTTGACCATTGGTGGTCCCATCACCATCACAATCGGCATTGCTCCAAGCGGTACTTGGCGTAATATCTTGATTATCTATATTAAAGCTACATGGGTCGTCTGGATCAGTGCTATCCAAAAGTTCTAGGAAGTCCATTACCCCATCACCATCCGTATCCACAGGGCTTACAGTAAGGTTTAGTGTTGCATTTGCTGTAACAGTTCCGTCGGTAAACTCATAAGTTGCCGCTGGAACGGAACCATAATAATTTGTAGCAGGTGTAAAGGTAAAGCTGCCATCTGTATTGATGAATAAAGTCCCCTTTCCAACAATTGTAGCGGTAGAACCTGCCGTAAACGTTTCAGCATTACCATCACCATCGGTATCGATGCTAAATTCAGTAATTGTTAAAACATCGCCATCCACATCCGTTTCATTGGTCAATACATTACCACTAGCGTCGGTATTTTGAGGGGTAGCAATCGTTTCATTTTGTAAGATTGGTGCATCATTCACTGGACTCACATCAATGCTTAAGGAGCCAGGCACAGTTGATTCGCCATCAGTTACATTATAGCCAATTAAAGGCAGGATACCATTATAATTTGGAACTGGAGTAAAGGTGAATGTCCCATCGGCATTCACTACAAGCGTTCCTATCCCCGCTAGACTTACTGTTTGTCCTGCAGGATAAGTTTGCCCTCCAACCGTAAAATTAGTAACAGTTAAATCATCACCTTCCGCATCGGTATCATTTGATAATACATTTCCTGTGGCTACTGCATCTTCAAGGATACTGATTGTCTCATTCTTAACGATAGGTGCATCATTAACTGGAGTGATGGTTATCGTTAAGCCTGAAGTGCTTGATCCTCCATTTCCATCAGAAACAGTATAAGTAATTGGAGGCACAGCAGCATTATAATTAGGTTCAGGTGTGAAAATATAGTCGCCATCTCCTTTTATTATAATTGAACCTACATTAGGGATTTCAACTATTGTTCCTGCCGAATAGTTTACTCCATTAATAGCAAATTGTGTAACTGTAAGGTTATCGCCATCAATATCTGTATCATTTGACAATACATTACCATTGGCGATTGTACCCTCATCAATTGTTTGAGTATCTGCTGTTGGGACAGGATTATCATTTACTGCCGTGATGCTTAGACTTAATGTTGCTGTAGCAGACAATGCACCATCACTTACTGTATAAGTAATTACCGGAACTGTTCCATTGTAATTTTCTTCAGGTTCGAAAGTATAAGTCCCATCAGAGTTAACAGTAATTGTACCTGCATTGGCAATAGTAGTTGTACCAGAAGCTCCTGTTGGGATTGTAATCGTCTGACCATTAACCTCAAAGCTAGTCAGGCTCAATGTACCGCCATCAATATCGCTATCATTAGTCAAGACAGTGCCTGTAAGATCTGTATCTTCCAGACCAGTTTTGCTATCATTTACAGCTGCTGGCGCATCATTCACTGGAGTAATGCTAATCGTTAAAGAACTTGTCGCTGTTCCACCATCCGCATCTGTTAAAGTATAATTTATCGCTGGTACAGTCCCGTTATAATTCGCATTTGGAGTGAATTCATAAGTACCATTCGCATTGACAATAATTGTTCCAACACCAGCAATAGTGGCTGTGGTGCCTGCTGGGAAGGTAGAAGTTGTAGTGCCAATGGTGAAAGAGAACTCAGTCACTTTTAAATCAGCATTCGCTGTTTCTACATCCGAATCATTTGCTAAAACATTACCAGTAGCTTTTGTATCCTCATTGATTGTTTGAGTATCTGCTGTTGGAACAGGATTATCATTTACTGCCGTGATGCTCAGACTTAGCGTAGCTGTGCTGCTTCCTCCTTGTCCGTCGCTTAGCGTATAAGTAATTGCTGGGACTGCCCCATTATAATTAGCTACAGGCACGAAGGTGTAAGTCCCATCTGAATTGATGGTAATTGAACCTACATTGGCAATAGTAGTGGTACCAGAAGCTCCTGTTGGGATTGTAATCGTCTGACCATTAACCTCAAAGCTAGTCACACTCAATGTACCGCCATCAATATCGTTATCATTAGTCAAGACAGTGCCTGTAAGATCTGCATCTTCCAGACCAGTTTTGCTATCATTTACAGCCGCTGGCGCATCATTAACTGGAGTGATGCTAATCGTCAAAGAACTTGTTGCTGTTGCACCATCCGCATCTGTTAGGATGTAATTTATCGCTGGTACAGTCCCGTTATAATTCGCATTTGGAGTGAATTCATAAGTACCATTCGCATTGACAATAATTGTTCCAACACCAGCAATAGTGGCTGTGGTGCCTGCTGGGAAGGTAGAAGTTGTAGTGCCAATGGTGAAAGAGAACTCAGTCACTTTTAAATCAGCATTCGCTGTTTCTACATCCGAATCATTTGCTAAAACATTACCAGTAGCTTTTGTATCCTCATTGATTGTTTGAGTATCTGCTGTTGGAACAGGATTATCATTTACTGCCGTGATGCTCAGACTTAGCGTAGCTGTGCTGCTTCCTCCTTGTCCGTCGCTTAGCGTATAAGTAATTACCGGAACAGTTCCATTATAGTTGGCTACAGGCACGAAGGTGTAAGTCCCATCCGAATTGATGGTAATCGTACCTACATCTTGGATTGTAGCATCACCAGAAGAATTTGGAGCGATTGTAATCGTCTGACCATCCACTAGGAATGAAGTCACGCTCAATGTACCGCCATCAATATCGCTATCATTAGTCAAGACAGTACCTGTAAGATCTGCATCTTCCAGACCAGTTTTGCTATCATTTACAGCCGCTGGCGCATCATTAACTGGAGTGATGCTTATTGTTAAAGAACTTGTTGCTGTTGCACCATCTTCATCTGTTAGGATATAATTTATGGCTGGTACAGTCCCGTTATAATTCTCATTTGGAGTGAATTCATAAGTACCATCCGCATTAACAACAACGGTACCAACACCAGCAATAGTGGCTGTGGTGCCTGCTGGGAAGGTAGAAGTTGTAGTGCCAATGGTGAAAGAGAACTCAGTCACTTTTAAATCAGCATTCGCTGTTTCTACATCCGAATCATTTGCTAAAACATTACCAGTAGCTTTTGTATCCTCATTGATTGTTTGAGTATCTGCTGTTGGAACAGGATTATCATTTACTGCCGTGATGCTCAGACTTAGCGTAGCTGTGCTGCTTCCTCCTTGTCCGTCGCTTAGCGTATAAGTAATTACCGGAACAGTTCCATTATAGTTGGCTACAGGCACGAAGGTGTAAGTCCCATCCGAATTGATGGTAATCGTACCTACATCTTGGATTGTAGCATCACCAGAAGAATTTGGAGCGATTGTAATCGTCTGACCATCCACTAGGAATGAAGTCACACTCAATGTACCGCCATCAGTATCGCTATCATTAGTCAAGACAGTGCCGGTAAGATCTGCATCTTCCAGACCAGTTTTGCTATCATTTACAGCTGCTGGCGCATCATTAACTGGAGTGATTGTAATATTTATGGCACTGTTTGCTGTTCCACCATCCTCATCTGTTAAGATGTAATTTATAGCTGGTACAGTCCCGTTATAATTCACATTTGGAGTGAATTCATAAGTACCATCCGCATTGACAACAACGGTACCAACACCAGCAATAGTGGCTGTGGTGCCTGCTGGGAAGGTAGAAGTTGTAGTGCCAATGGTGAAAGAGAACTCAGTCACTTTTAAATCAGCATTCGCTGTTTCTACATCCGAATCATTTGCTAAAACATTACCAGTAGCTTTTGTATCCTCATTGATTGTTTGAGTATCTGCTGTTGGAACAGGATTATCATTTACTGCATTGATCTTAATTGACAAAGTTCCAGTATTTGAAGCTCCTTGTCCGTCGATTACCGTATAAGAAAGCACCGGCACCAGACCATCATAATTTGAGGCAGGAGTAAATGTATACGAACCAGTAGCGCTAATCTGGAAGGTTCCAACACCATCAATTGTGGCTGTAGTTGGAGTTCCAGGAACAACTGGAATAGTTTGTCCATCAACAGAAATTGAAGTTATACTTAATGTACCTCCGTCAATATCAGAGTCATTTGCTAATAATAAACCACTTGCTGGTACATCTTCAGCGATGATTTTTTGCTCATTTACAACAATTGGCTGATCATTTACGGCTGAAACAATAATATCTAATTTACTTGTAGCTGTTCCACCAGTATTATCGCTAAGGGTATAATTTATAGTTGGAACAGTCCCGCTATAATTAGCATTAGGTGTAAAGATGTATGAACCATTAACATTAACCACAATCGTACCTACATTCGGAATGGTGGCTGTGGTACCTGCAGGGAAAGAAGTATTTGTTCCGCCTATCAAGAATGAGAAGTCTGTAACTTTTAGATCAGCTTTTGCTGTTTCAACATCCGAATCATTGGTCAATACATTGCCTGAATCTACAGCATCTTCATTAATAGTATTACTATCGGCAATAGCAGTAGGACTATCATTTACCGCAGTTATGGCTAATCTAAGCGTAGCAGTAGTGCTTGCAGTACCATCGCTTAATGTATATGTAATTACCGGTACTGTACCATGATAATTAGCTAGTGGAGTGAAGGTATAAGTCCCATCAGAATTAATGGTAATTGTACCTACATCAGTAATTGTAGCTGAACCAGAAGCGCTTGGAGCAATAGTAATCGTCTGACCATCAACGGTAAAGCTAGTTACAGTCAAGGTACTGTTATCGATATCACTATCATTAGCTAATACATTTCCAGAAAGAGTAGAATCTTCTAAGCCTGTCTGACTATCATTGCTGGCTACTGGGGCATCATTTACCGCATTAACCGTAAGAATTAAGGTGCTTGTAGCTGTTCCACCATTGCCATCGCTTAGCGTGTAAGTGATAGTTGGTACCGTACCATTATAATTGGCATTTGGTATAAATTCATAATCACCATTCGCATCAATTTGGATAGTTCCTACCCCTGCAATGCTCACTGCGGCACCTGTATTATAAACTACACCATTGATAGTAAATTGACTAACTGTTAAAGTATTGCCATCGATATCCGAATCAGCAGTGTCATCAGTCAATAAATTACCTGTTTTATTAGCATCATCCTCATCAAGCGTATTGGTATTTGGCTGAGCAACTGGATTATCATTTACTGGACTAATAGCAATATTTAAGCTTGCTGTTGCGCTTCCTTGAGGAGTATTGTCTGTTGCGGTATAAGTAATGGTTGGTACAGCTCCATTATAATTTAATGCTGGAGTGAAGGTAAAATCACCATTTTCTTCAATTACAATAGTCCCTTTGCCAGGAATTGTTGCTGTTTGACCAGCTGTAAAGGTTCCGGTAATCCCACTAATGGTAAACTCTGAAACTTCAATGCTATCCCCATCAGGATCGCTATCATTCAATAAAACATTTCCTGATATTGGCGTATCCTCAGGCGTAACAATATTTTCGTCGTTTACTGCTACTGGGTCATCATTTACTGCGATAATGGTAATAGCTAAAATTGCGCTTGCTTGACCTCCATCATTATCGCTTAGAGTATAAGAAATATTTGGTACCGTGCCATTCCAATTAGAATTTGGTTTAAATTCATAATCACCATCCGCATCAATTTTGATAGTTCCTACCCCAGGAATAGTTGCTAAAGTTCCCGCTGGATAAGTATACGTTATTGCATTTACAGTAAATGAGAATTGCGTAAGTTCTAATATTGTATTTAGATCAAGGTCTGAATCGTTCAAAATAACATTATCTGTTAAGATATTATCCTCATCCACAGACTTGGTATCATTTACCGCAACAGGATCTCTATTTACTGGAGCCACATAAATATCAAGGGTTGCTATATCTATTCCGCCATTACCATCGCTAATAGTGTATGTGATAATTGGCACATCACCTGAGTATTGATCTCCTGTCGTTCCATCTCCATTCACATCTACTGAAGGAACAAAAGTAAATTGGCCATTAGTATTTAAGGTGATTGTTCCCACTCCTGGGATAGTCACTGGTGTATTGCCAGCTGTAAAAGTACCAGTAATACCTGCTATTGTAAATTGAGTAAGCGTTAATGCGTCGCCTTCTAAATCAGAATCATTGGTCAGAACATTTGCACTCACACTAACAGCTGCATTAGTTACAGCAATATCATCTGTTGCCGTAGGAGCATCATTAACCGCCGTAACTGAAATATCAATTAGCGCTGTAGCAGAGCCACCATTATTATCGCTGATGGTATAGAAAATATCTGGCACATCGCCTACATAATTTAATGCTGGTGTAAATGTATATGTTCCATCTGCATTAACTTTAACTGTTCCAATACCTGGGATGCTCGCGAGATCGCCAACATTATATGAAGTTGTACCAATTTTAAATTGTGTAACCGTTAAAGTATTGCCATCAACATCTGTATCATTTGTTAAAACATTGCCAGAAATCACAGTGTCTTCAGTAGCATTGACCACATTATTAACTGCTATTGGAGCATCATTTACTGGAGTAACCGTAAGATTTAATATCCCAGAATCTGTATCAGAGCCATCACTTAAGGTATAAGTAATTGCAGGTACAGTACCATTATAATTTAATGCTGGCGTGAAGGTAAATGTACCATCGGCATTTATTTTGATAGTACCCGCAGGAATAGTTTCTGTAACACCGATAACAAATGGGCCAGACAAACCTGCTATACTATAGCCTGTAATGGTAATTGCTGAGCCTTCAACATCGCTATCATTTGTTTTTATATTTCCGTTAATGATAGCATCTTCTGAACCTATAAAGCTATCATCAACAGCTATTGGTGCGTCATTTACGGCAATCATTGTGATTTTCAAATCGCCTGTATCTGTGCCACCATTTGCATCGCTAACTGTATAATTAACCACTGGGACTACACCTGCATAATTTAAGGCAGGCGTGAAGGTATAGCTACCATCGGTGTTGACTACAAGTGTACCCACACCAGGGATACTTGCCGTTGTACCGGCATTATAAGAAACACCATCAATGGTAAATTGTGTAACTGTTAAGCTATTTCCATCTATATCGGTATCGTTTGTTAAGATGTTAGCAGTTAAAGGCGTATCTTCTGTAGCGTTTACAATGTCATCCACTGCAAGTGGAGCATCATTTGCTGCCGTAACCGTGATATCTAAAATACCAGTGTCTGTTGCATTACCGTCTGATACAGTATAAATAATATCAGGAACAGAGCCACTGTAATTTGCTGCAGGGGTGAAAGTAAATGAGCCATTCACATTCATTTGAATAGTTCCAACACCCGCCACTGTGATTGTACCGCCAGTGCCCGAAACCACATTTACTGTTTCAGTACCAAATGTGATTGAACTCACTACAATTGGATTTCCCTCTACATCGCTGTCGTTGCTAAGTAAGTTTCCTGTAAGCGGAGCATCCTCTGCAACCGTAAAAATATCATCTACAGCAGCTGGAGCATCATTAACTGCGGCAACATTAATATCAATTAGACCTGTATCTGTCCCGCCATTTGCATCATTTACTTCATAAGTAATATCCGGCACATCGCCATTAAAGTTCAATGCAGGACTGAAAGTAAAGTCGCCATTCTCATTTACGATGATTGTACCTACTCCAGGGATATTAGCAGTTACACCCACATTGTAAGACACCCCATTAATAGTAAATTGAGTGACTTTCAATGTATTTAAATCCGTATCGGTATCATTTGAAAGCACATTACCTGAGATTGGAGTATCCTCAGTAGCAAGAATCACATCATCCGTAACTTGAGGAACATCATTCACTTCGGTTAAGATCAATGTCAAACTTCCTTCATCAGTCAGAGTACCATCTGTTACTGTATAAGTTACCAATGGCACTGTACCATTATAATTTGGTAGAGGAGTGAAAGTAAAGTCGCCATTTGCGCCGATAACAATTGAGCCTACTCCTAGTATTGTTGCTGTCTGTCCAGCATTAAAATTACCTGAAACACCTGCAACAGTAAATTTAGTTAAGGTTAAAGAACTAGCCTCAACATCACTATCATTCGCCAAAACATTTCCTGTAAGCTGCGCGTCTTCCAATCCGACAAAACTATCATCTGCCGCAGAAGGGGCATCATTCACAGCTAAGATTGTAATATCTAACAATCCAGTATCTGTTCCACCATTGCCATCAGTGATCGCATAAGTAATATCAGGAACAGCACCTGTATAATTTAATGCCGGTGTGAAAGTATAGCTTCCATCAGCTTTGACTTCTACCGTACCTACGCCAGGAATACTTGCCGTTGCTCCTGCATTATAACTAGTTCCGTTGATGGTGAAAGTAGAAACTGTTAAAGTATTGCCATCGATATCCGAATCATCAGTACCATCAGTTAATACATTACCTGTTAGCGGAGTATCTTCTGTAGCGTTTACTACTTCATCAACCGCTAAGGGAGCATCATTTACAGCGGTAACTGTAAGATTTAATGCGCCCGTATCTGTTAAAGTTCCATCACTTAAAGTATAAGTAATTGCCGGAACAGTACCAGTATAATTTGCTAATGGCGTGAAGGTAAATGTACCGTCAGTATTTAGTCTGATGGTACCTACATTAGGGATAGTTTGATCCGTATTTAAGTCGAAAGGACCCGTTACACCTGCAATGCTAAAGCCTGTAAGCGTAATTGCTGGTCCGTCGATATCGCTATCATTTGTCAGCACATTTCCAGTGATTGGAGCATCTTCCGCGCCAGTTAAACTATCATCTGCTGCTAAAGGAGCATCATTTACAGCTAAGATTGTAATATCTAATAATCCTGTATCTGTGCCACCATTACCATCAGTGATCGCATAAGTAATATCAGGAACAGCACCTGTATAATTTAAGGCAGGTGTGAAAGTATAGCTTCCATCAGCTTTGACTTCTACCGTACCTACGCCAGGAATACTTGCCGTTGTGCCTGCATTATAACTTGTACCATTAATGGTAAAGGTGCTAACCGTTAAAGTTGTATTTAAATCAACATCAGTATCGTTTGTTAATACATTACCTGTTAGCGGACTATCTTCTGTAGCGTTTACTGCCTCATCAACCGCTAAGGGAGCATCATTTACAGCAGTTACTGTAAGATTTAATGCGCCTGTATCTGTAGCCGTTCCATCACTTAGAGTATAAGTTATTGCCGGAACAGTACCATTATAATTTGCTACTGGGGTAAAGGTAAATGTACCGTCAGCATTTATTTTGATAGTACCCACTCCTAGAATGCTTGTTGAGCCTCCATTTGTTGGATCGACAGGAACAGTAATTCCTCCAACAACAAAATGAGTCACTTTTAGCGCATCACCATCCACATCGCTATCATTTGTGAGCACATTTCCAGTGATTGGAGCATCTTCTGCGCCAGTTAAACTATCATCTGCTGCTAAAGGAGCATCGTTCACAGCTGTGATTGTAATATCTAATAATCCTGTATCTGTTCCACCATTGCCATCAGTAATAGCATAAGTAATATCTGGAACAGCACCTGTATAATTTAAGGCAGGTGTGAAAGTATAGCTTCCATCAGCTTTGACTTCTACCGTACCTACGCCAGGAATACTTGCCGTTGTGCCTGCATTATAACTTGTACCATTAATGGTAAAGGTGCTAACCGTTAAAGTTGTATTTAAATCAACATCAGTATCGTTTGTTAATACATTACCTGTTAGCGGACTATCTTCTGTAGCGTTTACTGCCTCATCAACCGCTAAGGGAGCATCATTTACAGCAGTTACTGTAAGATTTAATGCGCCTGTATCTGTAGCCGTTCCATCACTTAGAGTATAAGTTATTGCCGGAACAGTACCATTATAATTTGCTACTGGGGTAAAGGTAAATGTACCGTCAGCATTTATTTTGATAGTACCCACTCCTAGAATGCTTGTTGAGCCTCCATTTGTTGGATCGACAGGAACAGTAATTCCTCCAACAACAAAATGAGTCACTTTTAGCGCATCACCATCCACATCGCTATCATTTGTGAGCACATTTCCAGTGATTGGAGCATCTTCCGCGCCAGTCAAGCTATCATCCGCCGCTAAAGGTGCGTCATTTACGTTTGTAACGCTCAGGGTTAAACTATTGCTAGCTGTTCCACCATTTCCGTCGCTCAGAGTGAAAGTCGCGACCGGGACCGCCCCAACGTACCCTAAGACAGGCGTAAAGGTATAGGAACCATTGGCATTCATGATCAAGGTACCTTTGCCAGGGATTATTGCAGTTTGGCCTACATTATAGGTGGCGCCATTAACAGTGAAAGTACTTAGGCTTAAGGTATTACCTTCTGTATCGCTTGAGTTCCCGGTTAAAACATTACCCGAAACGGCCGTGTTTTGAGGGGTGCCTTCAACAACGCTACCTACTGTTGGAGCATCATTTACTGGTGTTAGCGTCAGACTTAATGTACCTGAATCTGTACCATTATTAGCATCTATTGCTGTATAATCAATACTTGGAATAGGACCATTATAATTTAAATCCGGTGTAAAGGTAAAAGTACCATTTGTATTGATCACGATAGTACCAACACCACTAATAGTAGCTAAATCACCTGCGTTATAAATTGTTCCATTGATACTGAAGGTAGTCAGTGTTAATAAGGACCCTCCAGAGCCGCTATCATTGGTAAATACACTCGCTGTTAGCGGAGTATCTTCCACAGCCGCAAAACTATCATCCACAATGGTAGGTAAGAAACCGATAATAAGACGAGCTGAGTTAGAAGTAACAGCACCACACACATAATTCGATTGTGAAATATTTAATCGGAAACGATGCCCTTGCATTGCGGAGCTCACTGAGGCCACCGTCAAGCTTGTGGTATTTGCACCAGAATAAGCTCCGGTATTATTCACATTGTTCCAGGTAGCACCACCATCGGTACTTATTTGCCATTGATAGCTTGTTGTTCCGGAGCCTGCTGTTAGTGTAGCTGCAAAGACCGCATTTTCTGTGACTTGCACCGTTTGATTTATCGGTTGAGCAGTTATGGTACTTGCCAAACCAGCTGTGCTAACATTTGCATTTGTAGCAGGATAGCTTGCTCCAATTACTGTACCATTCGCGTTTACTGCTGGCGGATTTCCATTACCGTAGTACAAATTCCCATCTGTACCTTGCGCCGTTGTATTGTTGTATGCTTCGTTGGCATCGGAGCAACCATCGTTGTCTGAATCTAGATCTAAATGGTTTGGAATTCCGTCGTTATCTGTATCAATATCCGTACAAGAAGTAAGAATAACTTTAACATCATCTATGAAATTACCAACAGTAGCGCCACCAACTGATGAAACAGTTCCAATAACAAAATACGTATCAGTTTGACCTACAGGAACAGTATAAGTACCAGAATAGCTTCCCCAAGCAGTAGTGCCATCCGACATGAGTGCCACTTGTGTTGCACCTTGAATAGATGAACCAATATTCACTGAAGCAACATCTACCCCTTGGCGCCCTCTATGCTTAACCGACCAAGTAATTTCATCACCTGGGTTAACATTAATCTTTTGGTACAAAGAAGACACATAATATGCATTCAATTCTACAAATTGATTCCCCTCGGCAGAAGGGACACCGTATGCACCATTAACCCACATTTCCATGGTCTGGTCTGCAGCAGTAGTTTTCCAACCCACCATATTAGCATTAGTTGGGAAACCTATTCCTGTTGGCAATTCAAAGCCACCATTTATAATTACAGAACTATTAGGACAATTTTGTTCACCCGTATCCAATATCCCATCATTATCATCATCCAAATCGAAAATATCAGGTACGCCATCCCCATCGGTATCGGTACACGCATTGATGGTACGAACGAGGGCATAATCTGCATAAGTTGAGGTATAGTTAACTGTACCAGCAGTTGTGCCTTCGTAATTATTGAGTAGACCATTATCATTGCTATCATCACCATTAGGATAAATGCTAGTACTCTTTGCCGTAGTTGAACTACCTGCTTCGATAGCATCGGCACAACCGTCACCGTCTGAGTCGAGGTCTAATGAATTGATAATTCCATCATTATCCAAATCACAACTAACAGTAATCATTGGGATGTTTGAGAAATTCCAGCTAGCTGTTGGCAAGCTCGAGTAAGGGCCAACAAAATAACTATTGGTATTGTTGTTGAAAGAACCTCCAACAGTTTGAGGTGTCCAAGAACCTACAATAGTAAACTCGCCTGAAACTGTACTTGCCTCATCAATCACATAGGTATTAGTACCATTTGTGAGTAGCATGGCATCTGCCACGGCATAAGTACCTATAGTATTGGCATTGGGAGCTAGTCTAACAACAATTTTATTTTGAGCATTAGGCTGAATATTTGAAGCTACTAATTTCCATGTCGACAAGCCATTTGATGTAAAATTATTAGGAGCAACACCTTGAGTACGTTGATCTAATAAAACAGTTTGAGTGGTAGCACCCGTAATTATGACAGGAATATTTTGAGCCCAGCTACCATCTGCACGGTTATGAGTGTATAGTCTGTAACCTGGAGGTGGCGGACATTCATCGGTATCTAGGACACCATCATTATCATCATCTAGGTCAAAAATATTCCCTATTCCATCTCCATCGGTATCCAAACAAGCATTAATTGTGGTATTTAATGCGTAATTGCTATAAGTTGACGTATAATTAATTGTTCCGGCAGTCGCAGCTTCGTATACATTCAACAAACCATTTCCATTGGTGTCTGTTCCTGTTGGGTAAACCGTTGTACTAGTTGCTGTTGTTGAACTACTTGCTTCAATGGCATCTGAACAACCGTCTTTATCCGAGTCAAGGTCTAGGCGGTTAGGAATTCCATCTGTATCGGTATCAATGTCTTGACAAACAGTTTGTGCTGGGTTAGCACCATCTGTTAATATGATATCAGTGATAGAAGATGTAGCGTAGGCACTCACTACGACTTTATAATCAGAAACTACACCTTGATAGGCAGTTTGATTTACTCCATTCTTTTTTACCGTCACATAACCTGTTGTATTGATATCGATACTCCATGTGTCTGAAGGCAACATAGCTGTACTGAATGCCCAAGCAGATACAAAATATCCATATACGGAAGTGTTTTGAGAATAGAATTTATAGCCCCCATCAACCCAATCGTTAGGTGTTTGTGTATTGGCAGCTGGGATTAATCCAAACATGGCATAACCAGTGGTTGAAGGCACTTTAAAGCTAAGTGAAATTGGAAGCTTTAAATTTTGAGTTGAATAAGAAGAGGCCCAAACATTACCACCTCTTGTATTCATAGAATTAGCTGTTTTAGCTGTTATTCCAGAGCCAGTAAAGCTAAGCTTATTGAAATCTATACCTGAATTAAGGCAATTTATTTGTTCAGAAATATCTAATACGCCATCATTATCATCATCTATATCAATGACATCTCCCACACCATCATTATCTGTATCTAAACAGGCATTGATTGCGTTTGACAAGGCATAGTTTGCATAGGTTGAAGTATAATTTGTTGTTCCAGCAGTAGTGCCTTCGTAGTTGTTTAACAAACCATTTCTGTTGGTATCCGTTCCAGTTGGGTAAACCGTTGTACTCGTTGCCGTTTTTGAACTACTTGCTTCGATAGCATCGGCACAACCGTCACCGTCAGAATCTAGATCTAGGTGGTTCAGGATACGATCACCATCCAAATCCCAATTACAAACATTTTCTTTGAAATGGATCTCCGTTGCCCATCCGCCACCAGAGGTAGCGCTGATACCAAAAATACGGTAATATTTATAGGCAGTTGTATTGCTTGGGAACCTAGCAATATTGGAGTTGTGATTCGATAATCCACCACTTGTGGCTGTTGAAATATTGTTATAAGTTAATGTTCCTGTAACATCCGTCCACGTTGTATTATCGGTACTTCCTTGGATTTTGTAAGTAGATCCAGTAGCAAACAATTGTTGACCCTGATAATGTCCTATTTCTAAATAACCTAATGCTTTTGGCGTTGGGAATTCAAAATTAAACCATGGACTGTTATTCAATGTTCCTGTGGGGCCGCTAGTCACGTAAACATTCGCATCTATCCCATCAATTAAATTAGCAATTGTATTTCCGTTGAAGGAATAATTGATTGTGGCTGGCTTAGTAATTTTGACACCTGTTTTACTTGTTATTAGTTCTACACATGCCAATTCCACTTCATCTAATATCCCATCATTATCATCGTCAATGTCTATAACATCTCCAAAACCGTCGCCATCGGTATCTACACACGCGTTAATGCTGTTTGATAAAGCAAAGTTCGCATAGGTTGAAGTATAATTTATTGTTCCAGCAGTAGAGCCTTCGTAGTTGTTCAATAAACCATTTCCGTTGGTATCGGTTCCATTTGGATAAACCGTTGTACTTGTTGCTGTGATTGAACTTGAAGCTTCTTTAGCATCGCTACAACCATCGCCGTCGGAGTCAAGATCTAGATTATTTGGTGTACCATCCCTGTCAGTATCTGGACAAACATTTGTTGTGGTTATGATTCCAAAGTCGCCAGTAATATAGGTTTGGCCGATTACTACTTGACTAATTTGGAAGGTATTTGGTGTGAATTTATTTAAATTAATCGTATTGAAACTTCCATTTCTAGGGCGCATTTTAAACAATGGTCCGCCAGATGTTTTCGCACCAAAAACAGACACTTTTCCATCATTGTCAATAATTACACGAATTAAAGGCGCTGCTTGAGTACCTGATACAGACCATACTGATGGATACATGGTTCCATCCTCAAATTCCAAGTCAAAATTTGCAGGGGCACCATCTGGTTCATAGAATTGAAATTCAGATGGTGTAGATAAATCGGCTCCATTAATTTTTATATTAAATGAATTGTCTAGAGTCCGCACATTAACCACTAATGCATTGAATGCTGCGCCAAAAGTTTGAATATTTGATGCTCCATTGACAACATTAAAATCAATTGGGTTGTATGAAAGTGTTGACGCATCAACATTAAATGGACATTCAATTTCGTCTAATACGCCATCATTATCATCGTCAAGGTCGTTCACATCCAATGTTCCATCTGAATCTGTATCTAAACAAGCATTGATAAAAGAACTCGTTGCATATGGTTGGTATTTATTTAAGTAATTTATGGTTCCAGCAGTTGTACCTTCGTAGTTATTCAACAAGCCATTTCCGTTGGTATCGGTTCCTGTTGGGAATACTGTCCTACTTGTTGCTGTTATAGAACTTCCTGCTTCAATGGCATCGGCACAACCGTCATTATCACTGTCTAGTTCTAATGAATTTGGAATTCCGTCGCCATCTACATCGGGATTACAAACACGTTCTGTAAAGTACGCTTCTTGCACCCATCCTGAAACGGTACCAGAGACAGATGTTCCAAAAATTCGGTATTTTGAGTAGGCTGTATAATTGTTAGCCAAATTAAATTTATAGGAATTGTTGGTTCCCGTTATTGGTGTTGATGTGCCAAATGTTTGGTTAGAAGCTATTACCTTCCAAGCAAATCCATTCCAACCTTCTATGTTGTATGTTCCGGTGCTTCCAAGTGGGAAGTTACCAGCCTGACTGCTCAATTCAATCAAACTTAGTATTTTGGCCGAAGGCAAATCAAATTGTAAAATAGTTTGATTTAAGAATGTGGTGGTGGTATAGGCATCAATACTTTCTGTGCCATTGAGAATATTGGTTAAAGTTCCGCCCCAAGTTACTGTAGAAGAAACAGTAACTCCCGCTTTACTCATTAAAATAGGTGTACAATTGAACTCATCGGTATCCAATACACCATCATTGTCATCGTCTAAGTCAACAATGTCTTTAACCCCATCGCCATCTGTATCCAAACAAGCATTGATTGTGTTGGTTAAGGCATAGTCTGTATAGGTTGACGTGTAATTAATTGTTCCAACGGTTGTTCCTTCATACACATTCAATAAACCATTCGAATTGGTATCTGATGTTGCTGATGTTTCTGGGAATACCGTTGTACTTGTTGCTGTAGTTGAACTTCCTGCTTCGATGGCATCGGAACAACCATCTCTATCAGAATCAAGATCCAAACGGTTAGAAATACCATCCCCATCGGTATCAATATCTCTACATGCATATTCTAGGAAATAGGCCTCCTGTGCCCAATTGCCTTGATTAGTTAAAGAAATACCAAAGATTCGGTATTTTATATACGCCTTGGTATTGGCCGGCATGCTAAACTTAATCGAATTATTGCTGGCGAAGATGGGTTGGGTATTGGCCACCGTTTGGGAAGCAACAATATCAGTCCAGGTAGATCCATTCCAGCCTTGAATCTTATAGGTCCCGCCAGGTACAAATGGGATTTGACCTGGGTGGTTTCCTAATTCGATTAAATTCAAGACTCTTGCCTGAGGTAAATCAAATTGCAAAGCCGTTTTGCCACTCAATGACTCTATCGGATAAGCCTGATTCGTAGACCCATCGATCCCATCAACAAGGGAATTCAAATTGGCAACTCCATTGGCAAAAGTCCATTGAACCTCCGAAGAAACAGTGATTCCTGTTCTGCTAAGGAGAGAAGAGACGCAGGCCTGTTCTGTCTGATCTAAGACGCCATCGTTGTCATCGTCTAAGTCAAAAACATCTGAAATACCATCGCGATCACTATCTAAACAAGCATTTACGCTATTAATTAGTGCATTCGTAAAGTAAGTCGACTCATACCCTAACAATCCTGCAGTACTTGTATTTTCATAGGTATTGAGCAATCCATTCCCATTCACATCATCGCCAGTGGGATGTACTGTCGTACTTGTGGCAGTGGCAGATGCGCCAGACTCAATGGCGTCAGAACAGCCATCCCCATCAGAATCCAAATCAAGGGAGTTTATTTTCCCATCATTATCGGTATCAATGGTAGTACACACGCTGTAGGGCATCCCATTCATGGTATGACTTACTTCATGCCAGAATTGGTTAGGACCAACATAGGCGATTGAAGGACGTGTATCAAGTCCCACAGATATCGAAGTAGTAGTTCCAATAGCTGTAAAAGTAACTGAACGAGTTCCTGTACCATTCAAATAGGTTGCACCAAGTTCAAGACCCGTTGCAAAATCTACTCCTTTTAATTGTGGTTTAATGTCTTCTGCATCCACAAAATTATTCATCAAATTGATGGTGTAGGTATAGGTAATTCCAGGAACGGTGGTGAAATTTTTATACATTTTACCACATAAAACAGTGGTAGCACTACTTGAAACAGACCCTTGAAAATCAAAATAAGGAATTCCATTGGTAAGGCCCATGTAATCAAAGTTTGTAATAACCGTTACACTTGGCGATGGGTCATAGTCAAAACCTAGCCAGCCTGTACAATGCGACGTTATTCCGTATTGTAGGGTTCCCATTTGAGCGATTGTACAAGTACCATTTGCCACAGCAGCTATACAACTTAACTCTTGCAAATCTGGGGCACCATCATTGTCATCATCTAGATCAATGAAATCCCCTATTCTATCCCCATCTGTATCAATGCAAGTATTGATTAAACTGGTCCTCGCATTGAGGTAGGTATAGGTACCCTTAAATATTCCGCTACCAGCGGTCGTTTCTAATGCATCGGCAAAGCCATTGGCTCCTGTTGTAGCAGGATCAAAGAAGCTCGTGGCAGAAAAAGCGGTGGTACCTATTAGTGCTGTACCTGCTTCAACTGCATCACTACAAGAATCGCCATCCGAGTCGTGGTCTAAATGATTTGGCCTGCCATCATTGTCATTAGCAGAAATACAAGTTGGTTTTTGATACAACTGATTTGGAGAATCAGGAATCACAAAACGCGCGGTATGCACGCCTCCATAACTTGAAGTTCCTGCCACACCAATTAGCCTAAAGAATTTGAATTTAGCACTTGTTGCTAAGGTATTGTTTATAGTAAGTGTTCCAGTATTTGCACTAGAAGTGATTGCTGCTGACAAATTGGTCCAGCTTTGATTATCACTTGAACCCTGTAACCTAAATGTACTGTTGGCATCTGCGGAAAGTGCCCAACTTACCAAGTCGAAAGTCATGGCAGTCAGCGGAACATAATCTGCTGCAGTAAACTTGAAAATTTCTTTCCCTACCCAATTTTGGCCAGTTGCAAATGCAGATGCAGTTGACGAACTAGCGTCGATTGAATTTCCAATAACATAGGAAGTGTTATGTTGTGTTAATTCAGAAGAAACAGCAATCGGTATTCTTAATTCTTGATTGGTATAAAAACAATCAGGAGATTCCACATTGTCTATAACCCCGTCGTTGTCGTCATCCAAATCAAAATAATCTACAACGCGATCACCATCAGAATCTAGGCAAAGGTTAAACGCAGCGGAAAGTGCAAAATCATAGGTGGCATTGTAATTAACTGTTCCAGCGGTAGTGCCTTCATATTGATTTAACAGACCATTTGAATTGGTATCCGTAGTCGTTCCATTGCTAACAGGAAAGACCGTTGTGCTAGTTGCAGTAGTAGAGCTTCCAGATTCAATGGCATCGGCACAGCCATCACCATCTGAGTCGAGATCTTGGTGGTTCAGCTTTTGATCTCCATCAGTATCATTCGTACAAATTGCTTTTGGATTGGCTGAAGAATTAAAATCTGGGGCAATATTAAACCTAATTTCTCCCACACCACCATACCATGAAAGACCGGATGCTCCAATAATACGATAGTGAATAAAAGATTTAGTAGGCTCGATTGTATTGCTTATCACAAAATCATTTGAAGCAGCTGTTGAAGTTACCGCAGCAGATAAATCTGTCCAAGTTATATTATCAACAGAGCCTTGTAATTTAAAGCTTGCAGTACCATTGGTAAGTGGCCAACTCACCAAATTACCTAGAGTAACTCCAGTAATTTTAATAGACGATGCCGCAGTTAATTTAAAGAGTTCTAATCCCACCCAATTGATATTCGGTGCAAAAGCAGATGCAGTTGCAGGATTATCATCAATTGTACTAGCAATTAAATAGTTTGAATGCATTGACAATTGCGTGCTCACCGCAATAGGTCTCTGTAATTCGCTGGCAGTAAAGAAGCAGCTCGGCGATTCAACAGCATCTAAAACGCCATCATTATCATCATCCAAGTCAAAAATGTCTTTTACTCCGTCACCATCGGTATCGGCACAAACATTTAAGGTAGATGCTAATGCAAAGGAAAGATAAGTTGATACATAATTGATTTTTCCGGTGGCTCCTTCGTATTGATTCAACAAACCGTTGGAATTAGTATCCGTGTTCGTTCCATTAGTTACAAGAAAGTCCGTTGTGCTAGTGGCTACTGTAGAACTTCCCCCTTCAATCGCATCGGAGCATCCATCGCCATCTGAATCTAAATCAAGTCTGTTAGGAATGCCGTCATTATCTGTATCAATATCTGCCACTCCGCATATTGCCCTAAATTCACTTAGGAAAATGTTATATGCTGAGTTAACCGTTTGCCCTACAGTAGAAATTTGACCAATGCTGTTATTATTGACGTCGTACCATCCGCTGGAAATGTTTAATCGGATTTTCGTAACATTATTTAAAGCGGTCGGGAGATAAAAAGCTTGTACCCCCGGCAATGCACCGCTAGAATTGGGCTGAGCTGTCGTGAAAACCTGCGATGTATAGATTTTTCCACCATCATAAGTTACAACCACAGTAAAGTCTTTTACAGGACCGTCTCCCCCACCATAGTTTGTAGCATCAGGCGCCCACAAAGCTACCCCGCCAACATTCGCATTGGCCGGCATTGTATATTCGATGAACCCTGAAGTTTCTGGTTCTTTGAGCAACCAAGCATCGGATATCGTTGCTGGAGCAGTTGCCAGTGCCGAGAGACCTGATCCTGTAAATCCTGAGCCATCTATTGATAAAGTGGCTGTTGCACTTCCCCAAAATGGACTTGAGATAGCAGAAATAGGAGTCAAGGTCTCCGAGGAGCATGTCCCCGATTGTTCACTTACATCCAAAATCCCATCGTTATCATCATCGATATCGATTAGATTAGGAACCCCATCACCGTCGGTATCCAAACAACCATCTATGTTTTTATCAGTAGCAAATTGATAGCTATACAAACCCTTGTAAACTCCTGATTCTGGACTGGTTTCCAATACATCTATAAATCCATTGGCACCTGTGGTCGTATTGTTAAAAAAGCTTGTGGCTGAGAATGCTGTCGTCCGGGCTAGTGCCGTACCTGCTTCGATAGCATCCGCACAACCATCCGCGTCAGAATCTAAATCCAAATGGTTAGGACTATTATCGATATCTATGTCATCTAAACAAGTGATTTTAGGAAACAGACTGGTATTTGTACTTGCATGGAGTAACAATGTAGCATTGGCGACACCGCCATTTGAACCTGTTCCAGCAACCCCAATAATGCGGAAATATTTGAAGCTTTCAGCGGATTGAAGTGTATTTGGAAGAATAAAAGAACCTGTTGATGCGGTAGATGAGAGTGCACCAGAAAGATCAGTCCATACGATATCATCTTTTGAACCCTGCAATTTAAAGGTATTGGTTGTTGCACTTGATAAAGCATAAGTACTTAAGTCGAGCTTTAAACCCGTAATTTGTATTTGTCCTTTTGCTTTAAATTTAAATATCTCTCTATTTACCCAATTTTGACCACCCGTAAATGCTGAAAAAGAACCAATTGAATTATCAATTGCATTTCCAATCACATAAAGCGAATTAGATGAACTTTGGAAAATCTCCAATTGTGTGCTTACCGCTTCAAACTCCCCTACTTCTTTCAAGTTGTAGAAACAAGATGGTGATTCTACCGCATCAAGTATCCCGTCATTATCATCATCGATATCGTAAATATCACTGATGCCATCCTTGTCAAAGTCTAAACAAACATTTATACCAACAGCGGTAGCTAATTCATAGGTGTATACGCCATTGTAAATACCATTATCTACTTGGCCCTCTAAACTATTTGCAAATCCATTTGTACCAAACCCAGTAGTAAAGACATAATCTGCTGTCTTAATGGAAGTTGTTCCAGATTCATAAGCATCACTACAGCCATCATTATCTGAATCCAGGTCTAAGCTATTTCTAATACCATCTCCATCGGTATCACAAGCGCCAGAACCATTAAATGCGTTAAATTCAGCAAATAAATAGGTTGGCGCAAATTCGTTGTCTTGACCTAAGGTAATGGTGTTCGTACCCGTTAAGTTAATTGGTAACAACTGATAGGAAGCATTCAGTAAAACTAATTCTTGGTAATTACCTGCTCCTTGCGTACCATCTAGTGCTAATATTTTGGTTTCACCAAATCGATTGATCACAACTCGAAGTAATGGACGAGGCTGAGTATTTCCATAGGTCCAAACGTGGTTTGGTGCATTTACAGCAACTCCATTTGGTAGAACCATCAAAGTACTACTAGCCGTGTATACTGTTGTCCCCATGTTAGAAAGGTTCAACTCACTAACGGTAGAAATATTTACACCATTCACTTTTAGGTTAAAATTGTTGTCGATATTCCAAATATCAATGTACAGTTCTTCTGGGAAACCAGTTAAAGAATGTGATTGTAAAGCTCCAGAGCTAATTTGAAAACGAGGTAAAATCGGTTGAAAACCAGGGGTTGGACATTCTACTTCATCCAGTACACCATCATTGTCATCATCAAGGTCGAATACATCAGTTAAACCGTCTCCATCTGTATCCAAACAAGCGTTTATAGTGTTGGTTCTGGCATTGCCATAGGTATAGCTTATTTTTGAAATACCAGTTTCAGCGCTTGTTTCCAAAGCATCGGCAAAACCATTCAATCCGAAAGGACTTGCTGCTAATCCTGTAGTTGATGAAGAAAGTACCTTTGCTTCCACTATATCGAAACAGCCATCCCCATCAGAATCTAAATCCTGATGATTTAATTTACCATCATTATCCGAATCACTAAAGCAAGTCAATTTAGGATGTGCACTCGGATTATAATTAGTAGCCGTTTCAAAATAAACCTCATCAGACCATCCGCCTGAGGAGTTTATTCCTCCTCCAGAAGTCCAGTAAATATCATAGAATTTATATTTAGAGGCATTTTTGGTTACTGTAAACACATTGGCATAGTGGGCTCCTAAGAAAGGAGGGAGCACGCTTACTCCCAAAGTGCCGGTAGTATTGCTATAAGCCAATGGATTAGATAATTCTATCCACGTTGCCCCATCATTTGAACCGCGAAGCACCAGATTAGTACCTGCAAGGAAATGTGTCGCTGTGGTGGTATATCCCAAGTAAATTTTACTCAATTCAACAGGAATATTCATATTGAAAGCATAAACTTGCTTAGCAGCAACAGTCTCGCCAGCAAATCTAACAGCAGTATTCCCTATACCATCTAAATTATCCACCAATTCTGATGGTTGATTGTCTGATGAAAGCATGTTTAATGGAGTACTTACCCTAATCTCTCTTCTATCGCCCAAGAACCAATTCTGAGCAGTATAAAAACAACTTGGCGATTCAATCGCATCAAGAATACCGTCATTATCATCGTCTAAATCCGCTTGGTCAAATACACCATCTGAGTCTAAATCTTTACAAAGAGAAAGGTTATTACTCAAAGCATTGGGAAAGTAGGTAGAGGTATAGGTAGTTAGCCCATTATCCACAGCAGATTCAAGTGTATTATCAAAACCATTTAATCCAACAGTTCCTGAAAATCTAAAAGTAGGATCTGTATTTGCTGTAAGACCTGCTTCTAAAGCATCCGAACAGCCATCACCGTCAGAATCTAAGTCCAAACTATTAGGAATCCCATCTCCATCGGTATCTAAGAAAGTAACACATTTACTATACACCGCTAAGCCAGCTGTGCCAGACGTTGCTGTTGATTCCAAGATAGTAAAGCTCAATTCTACAATACCTTTTGTCTTAGCACCAGGGATATTTTTAAAATGAACAATTCCCCAAGATTGCGCATCACCAGAGGTTAGATTTGACGTTTGAAAGAAAGGTGTTCCTGGAGCAAAGGGTGCTCCATAATTTTTAGTGAAATTACCCGTGAAATTATTTACATTATTGGGCTGTGGCGTCCAGATAGCTGCCGTAGGCGCAAAAGTAGTGGACAGATTAAAATCTATGTTTTCTATAATCGTACCATCCGACAATTTAGCCGTGAACTTACCATATCGATCAAAATCATAAATAGATGCAAACTGTAGGGCAATGTCCTCTACAGGTGAGTCAAAAGTAAGGGTATAACCTGGTTGGAATTGATTAAACGAAAGTCGCATCCAAGAAGGGAAGGCTGCATTATAACCAAAAGCTCCAGTTGTGGATCCATTGATGTTTTTAAGTGTAAATGGAACCGTTCCTGTACAGGTTGCTTGTTCAATTGTATCTAGTATACCGTCATTGTCATCGTCTAAATCTATTAAATCGATTACACCATCACCATCGGTATCCGTACAAGCTACAATTGTATTATCTACTGCATAATCATAGGTATACGTACTTTTATAAATTCCATTATCTGCAGTGGTTTCGAGGCTATTTAGTAACCCATTCGTCCCGTTCCCTGTAGATGGATGAGCAAAGTTGGCCGTTTTGCTTGTCGTAGTTCCTGCCTCGAAAGCATCCGAACAGCCATCACCATCTGTATCTAAATCTAAATGGTTAAACTGTTTATCCCCATCTGTATCATTTACACAGTTAGGTTTAGGAAATAGGGAAGCCTGATAGGTTGCTAAATTGACATCAAAATATACCTCAACAGCTATTCCTGAAGATATATTTGCAGCAGTAACTCCATAAATACGATAGTACTTATAAGCTCCTGGATTTGTATTCAGTGTAAATTTATTGGAGTTAGGTAAGGTAAGTACCCCAACAGCTGTAACATTCGTAGCATTTGCAGGAGGAGTTATATCAGCTGTTAAGTCCATCCATGTCAAGTTGTTATTCGAACCTTGTACTCTTACACTTGCTGTTCCAGTGAAAAGTTGTGTAGCAGATGTTTTTTGAATATAAATCGCATCCAATTGCATTGGCTTCGACAATTCTATTTTTAATAATTCTTTGTTCAATTGCGATTGTGCAGGTGTTGATACAAATTGAACAGCAGCTGATGTTGATCCCAAACCATCCACTAAGGCACCTAAATTATTATTTGGCGCTAACAGGTTCAATTCCGAAGTAACTTTTGCAAACAACGATTTATCTGTACTGTTCCATTCGTTCGGTTGGAAGAAACAACCTGGCGATTCGACAGCGTCTAAGATTCCGTCATTATCATCGTCGATATCATCCAAATCATTTATCCCATCGTTGTCCGAATCGCGACAGGCAGCAAGATTTCCGCTAAGAGCAAAAGGAACGTAGCTTGAGGAATAATTAATTGTACCAGGTGTTGTTCCTTCATATACATTCAAAAGGCCATTCGCATTCGTATCTGTTCCTGTTGGGAAAACCGTTGTACTTGTTGCTGAAGTTGAACTTCCTGATTCGATGGCATCGGCACAACCGTCAGTATCAGAATCAAGGTCCAAATGATTTAGTTTTCCATCATTGTCAAAATCTGTTGTGCAAATTGGTTTTGGTAAGAGAGAAGCTTGGTAATTGCTAGTATTTACATCAAAATAAAATTCGGATGCTGTCCCTAAATCAACATTAGCAGCCACTGCACCATAAATTCTATAATAACGGTATGCCCCACCATTCACAGCAACCGTAAATTTATTGGAATTGGTCAATGACACTGCGCCATTTGCGGTCACATTTGTTGCGTTAGCCGGATTGGCCGCTGCAGTAAATAAATTGGTCCAAAGCGTGTTGTCATTAGAACCTTGCAACCAAACATTTCCTCCTGAAATTTGGGTTGTACTTGTTTTTTGGAGGTAAATAGCGTCTAAATGAACGGGAGCAACAAATTCAAATTTAAATAATTCTTTGTTTAATTGAGATTGGGTTGGCGTCGTAACAAAGCGAATTGCCGCTGTAGCACCTCCAATATTATCCGTTAAATCCGTAAAGAAATTAGTCGGAACAATAGTGGATAGTTCAGAAGTGATTTTTACATAGCCAGATTTATTAGCTGTATTCCAATCTAATGCACTAACAAAGCAGCTTGGCGATTCTTCTGCATCCAAAACCCCATCATTATCATCGTCAATGTCAAATAAATTGGCTATGCCATCCGTGTCTGTATCCGTACATGCATTGAATGTAGTATTCAAAGCATAATTAAAATAAGTTGAAGGATATTTAATTGTCCCAGCAATAGTACCTTCATAAACATCTAAGAAACCATTTGTATTTGCGTCTGTACCTGTGGGATAAACCGTGGTACTAATAGCCGTTTTAGAACTTCCTGACTCAATAGCATCTGAGCAACCGTCGCCGTCAGAATCTAAATCCAAGTAATTAGGAATTCGATCATAATCGAAATCTTGGTTTGGCCCTTCCAGACAATTCAAAGGTTTCATGAATGCAAAACCATGGTTGTCGCAATTATTGCTGCTGAGTAACCAAATGTGCTTTATTCTAAATCCTGTAACCGAACCAATAACTTGAATACGACCGAATGCAGAATTGCTTGGTTGGTTGGTAGAAGAAATTGGCGGAGTGGACAATGTTAATACATTGCCATCCACAACGGTTGGGGCACTTACATCTAAAATTCTGAATTTAATAGGATTACCATCTTGGTCAAACCATTCTTCGCGTGCAAAATCTATACCGTAGAATGCAACAATAGGATTAACTAAAGTTTCAGCAAAATTGTAATTAATGAATACTTCTTGACCAGGAGTCATACAAGTGGTTTCATTTTTTCCACCACCTGTTACTACTGGGAAAAATGTTCCGAAGTTAGCTACTGGGTCATTATAAGTCACACCAATAGGTGTAACCATTTGCCCTAATGTTGGTTTACACCAGAAATCTTCATCTGTGTCTAAAACACCATCATTGTCATTGTCTAAGTCAAAAACATCACCTACTCCATCCCCATCTGTATCCAGACAAGCATTAACAGAATTAGTCAAAGCATAAGCGGTATATGTTGACGAATAATTCACCGTTCCTGCAGTGTTTCCTTCGTACACATTCAATAGTCCATTCCCATTGGAATCTGTTGTTCCTGATGTAGTTGGGAAAACTGTCGTACTTGTTGCAGTGGTTGAGCTTCCTGCCTCAATGGCATCGGCACAGCCATCGCCATCAGAATCTAAGTCTAAATGGTTTAGTTTTCCATCATTGTCTAGATCATTTGTACAAATTACCTTAGGGAATAAACTTGCCTGGTAACTTGGTAAATCTATGTCATAGAAAATTTCGGAAGCCACCCCTGATAAAACATTTGCAGATGCAGCACCAAATATTCGATAATACTTGTACGCAGCAGAATTATTGTTTATCTCAAATTTATTAGAATTTACTAATGAAATTGAACCATTTGCTGTAATGTTTGTGGCATTTGCCGGATTTCCAGCTGCAGTTTGCAAGTTTACCCATTGGGTATTGTTATTGGAACCTTGCAGCATCACATTTCCACCAAAAATCTGTGTTGCAGTAGTTTTTTGAATGTAAATGGCGTCTAATTGTACTGCTAAGCCAAAATTAAATTTAAAAAGCTCTTTGTTGGATTGGTTTTGTGCTGGCGTTGTTGAAAATTGCACAGCAGCCTCACTTAATCCATCATTTAATTGATTTAAATTGGATGTCAACATCAATAATTCGGATGTAACATCTACGAAAGAAGATTTATTGATTTGGTTCCACTCTGTGGCCGTATAAAAGCAAGCTGGAGATTCCACTGCATCTAAAACCCCATCATTATCATCATCAATATCTAGAAAATCGGCAACCGTATCTCCGTCAAAATTTGTACAAGAAAATGAAATTGAACTGGAATTATTGGTATAAGAACATTCTATGATGCCACTTTTACTTAAGTCAGCAAAAGAATTCCCAATATCATTTACTATTGCGAAAATCTGCGTACTGCCTAAATTATTGAGGTATAAATTAGCGTTAAACACCTCAGAAGAACCAACATTTACTGTTTTATTCGTTCGTATTGTTGCTAAAAAGGAAGCCTTAGGCTGTGTCGGATTTCCTAAATAAAATGATACCGGAGTACCAGAAGGTAAATCAGCATCTCCGCCATTAGATATAGTAAATTCTAAAGAAATAAAGGGACAATTAGCTTCAATTTCATCAATATTGATACTTGCATCTGGTACTTTAACTATCCCTGGAGGCAATGCCAATGCATCATAATTAGCTACCCCATTAATATAACTAATACCACTAATTTGTGTGAGGTATTTGTTAAAAGTAAAAAGACCTGAGTTTAGCGGAAAAGGCAATCCCACATTTTGTTCTTTTACTGGAACTGTTAAATCATTATTAATATTTACTGTTCTATAATTTCTTTGGTTCCAACGGTTCAAAGTATTTTGCCAAGGATAACTACCACTTGCCAAAACATAAAGATAACCAGTAAATGGAATGTCTTCGCCAACTGCACCTCCAACAGCAACAATTTCAGCAGTACCATCACCATTCACATCTGCAACAACCGGATGCTCGGCCCAAGTAGCCGTAGCAATATTAAATGATGCTTTTACAACAACAGGAAGTTTCGAAGCATTAATAATTGATAACTGTTGCTCTCCTAAAAATAATATTTCTTCTACCCCATCACCTTCAAAATCAAAAGAAGTTACCGAAGTTTCAGCATATCCAATTCCATCATCAACAGTAATTTGCCAGATTACTCCAGGTGTGGCATTGGTCTTATAATTCACATTATAAGCAATTAACTTACCCGTGTTTACAACCAATATTTCAGGAAAATCTTTCTGCTTACCATCTTTTGTATCATTATACAAATTGGCCGCCATAGGCATACCAGAAGTTGATGTTCCTCCTGTGCGTCTTAATAATACTGAACCGCCATTTGGATCCCAAATAATAAAGTCACCAGTTGAACTAGAGCCATAAAACACGTCAATATCTCCATCCAAATCTACATCGGCAATACCTGTTCTACCATCATCATTAATTGCAATAGACGACAAATAGGTATTCGCTCTTCTTAAAACAGTTAATTGATTGGTGATAAAGTTTGGTGCATAAACTGTTCCTCCAGCAGCTAATTCCTTACCAGGATTAGAAAGAATAATATCCGCTGCCACAGCATCCGCATGCGCGTAGGCTAAACCTCCACCAAATGGCATTGATAGTCCGTTTGAAATAACTCTTGTAAGCGTATTAGTGAGCGGATCAAATTTAAAAATATCTGTTCCTACATAAATCTCAGAAATACCATCTTCATCAAAATCCACAAAATTAGGTGACGCTGAGGGTCTTAAAACTGGTAAATCTGACTTGGCAATATAAGAACTTGGCGTGCTAGTGCTACCCGGACTTACAAGTACAGTATTAGGGAATAAGTAAAGAAAACCATTCGCATCAATTACCGCAATTTCAGGATTCCCATCTCGATTTATATCAGCAACAGCTGGCTGCATGGTTGAGTTTCCAACCTGTTTCAACATCGGTATGGTAATATTGTTGGTGGTTTTCGAAAAATTAGAACCATCACCCTTGTAGATAATGATACCAGTTCCTGTTTTAACCAATATTTCAGCAATACCATCATTGTCTAAATCAGCAACCGTTGGTGTAGTAGCAGTCTCTATTCCATACGCACTTCTATAAACCTGCCTGATATTCATATCTGCTATTTCAATAGCAGGTCCGACGCATTCTGGAGTTGTTAAATCATTGGAAATGGGATCTATCAAATCTGGCAAGCCGTCGCCATCAGTATCAGTACATAAATTGAATGAACTTTGTAAAGCAAAAGCTGCATAAGTTGAATTGTATTTTATTGTTCCCGCAACTGTTCCCTCGTATTGATTCAACAATCCATTACCATTACTGTCCGTTCCTGTTGGAAAAACTGTCGTACCTGTTTCTGTTGTTGAACTTCCTGCTTCAATTGCATCGGCACAACCATCGCCGTCGGAGTCTAAATCCAAATGGTTTGGTTTACCATCCGTATCTGTATCTAAATTAGTGCAGCTTATCTCTCTAAAATAAACCTCTTGGGCCCAATTAGCCTGACCCGTCATGCTGATAGCAAAAATTCGATAGCTTTTATATGCTATCACATTGCTTGACATATCAAACTTTATCGAATTTGTTGTAGCTAATACTGGAGCGGTATTGGCCACCACTTGTGAGCTCACAATATCAATCCAGCTAGTACCACCATCATTAGAACCCTGAATTTTATATGTTCCGCCTGCAATAAATGGCGTCTGGTTTACATTATTCGCTAATTCTATGAGGTTAAGTAATTTAGCAGTTGGTAAATTAAATTGTAAAACAGTTTTGTTTGCGATGGCAGACTCACTTGGATATAATTGCTGACTGAGCGTACCATCAACTAAAGCACCCAAATTAGTAGGCGCATTTTGATAGATCCATGCCACTGCAGAAGTTACCGTAACTCCAGTTTTACTCATCGAAGTACGGGTACAAGTCTGCTCTGAAACATCTAAAACCCCATCATTATCATCATCTATATCTAGAAAATCTGCTGCCCCATCTAAATCAGAATCTAAACAGCTAAAGGTTTTGAAGGCTATATTATTTTCGTATGAACACTCTGGAACAGTAGTATTCGGCGACCAAGTACTTAAATTAAATGGTGTAGCGGTAGTTCCTAAATCATTAACTACAGCATAAATACTTGTTCCTACACGATAAATTGTTGCGGAAATTGAAATGTTTGCACTTGCGCCTACCGCAATGCTCGCAGTAGTTTGAGCGCTACCAATTAAATTGGCTTGTCCAATAGTAGGATCAGCATCATACAAAGAAACATACACTCCGGCAGGTAAAGCCGCCGCACCAGAATTTGAAATGCTTGCCGATACTGTTAAATTGGGACAAGTACCTGTAATAGAATTAATTACAATACTTGCATCAGCTCCTAAAGTAAATCCATATGGCACATTTGACCCTAAAGCATCCGCAAATTGCAATTGTGCTACGTTATTATTTAAAGCAGCAGAACTTGCCGAATTGTTTTCGGTAGCTGGGACTGTTAAATCAGAATTAATATTTACAATTCGATAATTTCGTTGGTTCCAATAATTGGGCGCACCTTTCCAAATAAAGGTATTGGGTGCACTACTAAATACACGCAATTTACCATCCGCAGTAACGGCAATATCCGCTTCACCATCATTGTTAAAGTCGCCAATAATTGGGTACTCACCCCAAGTGGATGAAGCCGCTGGAATATTTACGTAATTAACTGGTACAGCTAGATTTCCATTAATAATTCGCAAGGTGCTTTGATCGCGATAAACAATTTCACGAATACCATTTCCATCAAAGTCAAATGCTGTGACTCCAGTTGAACCAGACATGTCATTGGTATTGATAGACCAAACGAATTGATTCGTGCTACCTAAAGCGGTAGTGAAATTCAGATTATATGCTGTTACAATACCAGCACTTGAATTCAATGAATTTACAATAATCGCCTCTGGCAAATCTTTTGCCCTGCCATTATTTGCTTTTTCGTTATAAACATTTGCAATCAGAGGCAATCCTCTCACGCCAAAGTTAAAAGCAGGTGGAATTCTTCTAAATAAAACTAAAGATTGATTTGGGTCCCAAATATAAACATTGGCTGAACCGTTGTACACTATGTCTAGGTCGCCATCCAAATCCATATCGGCAACAGCTGTGGGACCATTATCCCCTGCTGCAGCACCAGATCCAGCAATAGTGCTTAAATCTTTAAGGATGCTCATGGTACCGGAAGCCAAGTTTACTGCATAAACTCTTGAACCATACACTAATTCCTTACCAGGATTTGATGCAAGAATATCTACAACAACCACATCAATTGCTGTCCCAGTATCACCCGAAGTTGCACCAACGTAGTTTAAAGGAGTGCCTGCAACTCTTTTCACCAACGCTCCATTCACTATTCCGAAAATATCAGAACCAAGAACAATCTCTGCTGTTCCATCCTCATCGATATCGACTATATAAGGAGTAACATTTGAGGTATATTGAGAAGCAGTGGTAGATTTAAATAAGAAATTGGTTTCAGAACCACCAACATTATTGAAAATATAGACAAAACCTGCGGAATTAACCATGATCACCTCCGGACTAGCAGTCGCCGTGATAATATCTGCGATTGCAGGTTGAACAGAACGAGTGCTTGAGGTATTAATTACATATTTCTTTGTCGCTGTAGTGGCATTTGAGCCATTACCAGCATAAACAAAATAACCAGAATTATCAGATGCAGGTACAAGCAAATCTGAAATGTCATCGCCATTCAAATCTGCCGCAGTTGGTGTTCCACCATTCCAGATTCCGGTATTACTCTCAAACTTTAGAGCAATTCCCCAAGGAGATGCAGGAATTGGACTATATGGTGCATAACAATTTGCATTATTTGATGTAGCTTGGGCCATAATTTGGTCCGAACCGATCAATAATGCAATTAAAAACAATATTAAAAAGAAATATTTTTTCGTAATTATCATGCTTTGCAAACAAGATTTAATTTAAATTCTTTAAAAGATATAAAATTTCTAATTAATTAACAAATTGGAAAGATTAGATCAAGCGAGCAAAAGTGAAAAAAACGGGTGAGAATAGGGAATTGGAGAGCCACAAATGAGTCCAATTTTATATTTGTGAACTCATTAAATTTTTTATTCTAAGTACTTATACTTAATTTAGCGTAGAATACTCAGACATAAAAGTTAATAACTCAAATTTTAGCAAGTATAAAAACAATAAAAAACATAGAATCCCTCCAACTGTTTATAAATCAGGCTCTTGTCAACTAATACCCCAATATTAATCACTAAAACAGCATAAAAAGGGGTTTTTAATTTAGATAAAACTTGAAATTAAGACCATATCAAGGTTAATATTAAAAATACCTTTCACTCCTAGCATATTCTTAAACAAACTAATATTTATTTATCAGTGTAATGATTCCTGTACGTTTCACTATTTTTCCATCTCGATCAAAAGCTTCAATAAACCATAAATAGGATTCGGTACCTTGATCAGAGGACCTAAAACTTCCATTCCAGCCATGATCTTTTTCTTTAGTCTCGAAAACTAAATTCCCCATTTGATTATATATTTTAAAGCATATTAGCTTATTAATACCTAAAAGAATTGGTTTGATTATATCATTAATTCCGTCGCCATTGGGTGTAAATACATTCGGAATTATTATATCAATTTTACAGGTATCATCATCTAAAAAGTTGGGAATACCATCTTTATCGCAATCATCGCTCCCGTCCTCGCCATTTTTGAGCCCATCCTTATCACAATCACCAAGGTTCCAACTTATGCTTGGAGTAAGTGTGCGATTAGCCAAATTAAAATCACATGGCTCCAAGGGGTTTGTTAAATCGGATAGCTCCATCAAATTACTTACACCATCCCCATCACAATCGGAATTATTCCAAGCACTATTTGGTTTTAGCGTCTGACTTGCTAATTTAAAAGAACATGGATCTTTAGGGTTTGTACCTTTTTCTTTCTCAACGAGATCAGGAACCCCATCTCCATCCGAATCCGCAATTAAAACTAGACTAGCTTCCCCGCGAGTAGGTACAGCATTCCAAATAAATTCCGCATACACCACGTTGCTAAGCTTGCCGGCATCTAAATCAGACTGCTTTACATTATATTTAGTATTGAAAGTCTTAATTTCTTTCGGACTCAAAACTTTAATTATTTCACTCAAACCAGTTAATGGATCCCTAACAATCACATCTAATAAAGTAACATTTCCTGTATTTGAAACTGTAATAACATAATCTAAAACATCACCAATACTTGAATAAAATGTTTGAGGAGACTTTTTTATTAAATTAATAGCAGGTAACTGAGTGGCGTTCACCGTTTTATTCGCAAATACTTCCAATTCAATAGATCTATAATTAACACTTGCTTTAGCGGTATTGATAAGCAATCCCGCATCTATATCTGTCTGATTTACAGCATAACTCGTATTAATTTCCTTTTTCTCACCAACCTTTAACAAGCTCAATTTTTCCGACAATCCTGTTAATGGATTGCTAATAAAAACATCTATTAAATCAACATTTCCAATATTGCAAACGCTAATGGTATAATCCAGTTTATCACCCACAGATTTAAATGTACTTTGTTTCAGCTCATTGGTAATATTCAATTTAGGGTCTTCTACTATGAATTCTATCTGACAAGTCTGTCCACCAATACTCAAATCAAAATAACCTTTACCACCTACATTAGCGGTTCCTGAAATGGTTAAAGTGATTGATCCATTTCCCTCATTAAAAAAACCAGAATTAAGGGTAGCTGTTAATCCAGAAACACCAATGGATTGGAGGACCTGCTCAGTATAAAAACCTCCATTTCCGCCTTCATATTTAATGGTTAAAAGATTAGATATGGATTCACCCTTCACAATTGGATACAAATATTTTACCTGTTCACAATTTAGAGCATCAATTTTACCAACAATTTGATAGAGACAAATGCGGTATGCAAATGGATAAAATAAATCCCATGAAGCGTCTAATAAATTACTTTCGGGACTAGTATTGAAATAGGTCATGCCCCCATAGAAATAGAAATAACGCTTTAGATAGGGCTCAGTACCCGATTTCCAACCTGGATTTAAAGTCGGAATGGAATCCGTACCATCTTCATTATTATCAATTATATAATAATAGATATAGTCGCTAAGTCCGTTAAAGCCAAGAACCTCAAACTGCCCCATAAATGCAGGTGCAGAAAAAAGCATATTATTATCTAGATCAAAAACCTTAATGAATAGACCGTCTGTGTTTGCAGGTTCTTCATCCCTATCCTTCACGCAATCCTTATTTATATCATTGTATGATAAAACCCAAAAATCAATTGAACTTTGACTAGGCTCACTAATATAAATTGGAACCTCACAGGTCTTTCCGCCAAAATTGATAGGTATAATTGCAGGATTTGCATTATCTGGAGTACCCTGCACACGATATACTAAATTACCACCTTCGGGATTGATAGTGCCCGCTTGAAGCCTTGCTGTGAGAGTGCCATTACCTAAGCTTAATAGCTCACCTTCAGGGTAAGAGGCAGCAATACCTCTAGAATAGGAAACAATTACATTAAACTCTGCATATTGGCCAATTGTAATATTATAATAATTGAGCTCGCAATTAATATCATCTATAACAAAAGGATCGTCAAGTAATAAAGATGAAGAATTAGGCTCGGGATATTCAAAAAAACTTTCGGGTTCTGGATTAAGCCCTAAACTAAACGGGTGAGCTAAAACAGTATTGAAATTCCATAATAAACCGATAAAAATCAGCTTAAATAGCAAACATTTTTTCAAATTCAGCATAAAACCTTAGAATAAATGAGACTAACAGCAACATTTTTAAATTATTTAAAATATTGCCGATTAATTCATATTCGAATTTAGAAAAAATATGTTAAAAATAAGTATTTATACTCAATAATATTACATTAAGGTTTAATTAATTAATTTAAAATATTTAATACACCCCGTAGGGTGCCCCCTTGCGGGCCACCTAATCAACCATGAAAATATAATATGATAGTATAGGTAGGGTGCCCCCTTACGGGTCACCAACCATGAAAATTTTTATATAATAGAAAGGGGACCCGCTAGGGGTCCCCCGACAACAACGATAACCACATTTTAATAAGGTGAATTATTATTAATTCTCAATAAACACAGCTTAAACACTTGCTTCCTTCATCATCGCTTTTCTTAAAGCACTCGTAGTTTTATGATCGCCAGTATGGCTCCAGCCGGGAGGCATGAAAAGATATAGAATTTTATTTTTAATACCTGGAGCATACCATACATCTTTCGCCAAAGCAGTTATTTCTCCAAAATAGGCATCCAAAAAACTATTAGGCTTCATTTCTCTAGTAATTCCGTATTCAATTTTAACTTCATCCTTTTCAGGTTGATAGGTCTTAAATAGCTTATCCCAAACATTCAATAAATTGCAATAATTGGTATCCATATATTCCAAGTTCTTGGCATGATGAACACGATGGTGTGATGGCGTAAGAATAAACCTACCTAAAACACCCAATTTGGCATTTTTCATCACCGACTCCCCAATATGAATAAATGACCCATAAGTACCATCAATGAACATAATCACAAATAACATGGTTGGAGGCACACCTGCAAGCATACAAATAGAAGTTCTGATTATATCTGCATAAGGTCCCTCAAGGAAAAAATGAGAATAAGAAACAGCCAAATTCATCCCTTCAGGGGCATGATGGGTAGAATGAAGGCACCAAAACAATCTGACTTTATGAGCTAAAAAATGATAAATAAAATGAGCGAACTCCCAAATTATATAACCATAAATAAACCAATACCAAGTAAATGAAATCGAAATGATGGCATATTTTTCAAATAAACCAATACAGAAAATAGTCATTCCGATAGAAATATATCTTCCCAAAACCGAATTTAACAAATAGCTAAAAAAGGATATTTTATACTCAACCACATGAAATTTCTTGTAAAGCAATCCCCTAGTAAGCTCAAAAATTAAAATAAATGGCAAAATAGGTGCTATGATTGAAGTAATACCTTGATAGGTCATCAAAGTAGAATAGTCGCCACTTTCAATAAGTTTTAGCAGGCTATCAATCCCGAAAAAGCCTCGTATTTGTCCAATAATTATTTCTAAAAATTCCATAAACCTTTTAAATATTAATTTTTAAATAGCGTAAATTAAAAATATAATTTAAAGAGCATATTGCAAAATTTTTTGTTGGGGTGGAGTCGCTGTGCATATCCCCCTCTGGAGGGGGTAGGGGGAGGATTATTAAACAACTATACTACCCCCATCGATATTACATTCCACTTACAAAAAGCTCTATCCAATTTCTTAATTTTGTAAAAAACACATCAACCAAGCTCTATTAATGGAAGAAAACGAAGAAAAGCCCGATCTAGTAGTCTGGGAAAAAGAAAAAGGCTATTATCAAAAAGGCTTAAGCTATGGCAGTAATGTTAGTGCTCCAGCAATTAAACTCGAAAATGTTTCGGGATGGAAGCAAGCAAACGCCGACGTAGCCAATAAAAACTTCCAAACCAAGTTTGATGAACTCAAAGAAGAATACGAAAAACTAGTCCAGGAAGTCCAACTCAACGAGCTAGTTTACTCTTCAAAATACAACTTCACCCCTATCATGGGTCAAGTATATCACTTGTATCGCAAAGCCGATGAAAGCCTATTTCTATCCATGATTTCACCAGATAGTTGGAAACAAGAATATTTAGGCTCCTTTAAATTAGATACTAGTCATAAATGGGCTAAAACCGATATTTAATTAATTTCTATTTTATTAAATTTTTATCGATTTAAAAGGTCTTTTAATTAAATCAATTTTTATAATTGGTTCTAATCCCCCTCTTGAATAATTTTTTCCTTTGCAAAAAATAGCTTAATTTGTTTTTCTAAATCGGACAAATTTTAGACTATGAACTTCACTTTACTAAATAACTTTAAGTTTTCTTTAATTTTATTTGCTACCATCTGCCTTTCAAATACAGCTTTTGCTCAGGTTAGCTTTATTTCTGGTGAACTTAAACTGGTCTTGAACAAATCGGGGGCAATTAGCGAATTATCCAATAGCCCCAAGGGTAAAAATTTTCTCTATACAGATACTATTTCACCACTAATTACGCTGGTTAGCAAGAACATACGCTACAAACCAAGTTCAATGATTTATGATAAATCATTGAAAAAGATTACACTTAGTTTTAAAGAAGTAGGTGTATCTATTGATATAATTGCAGTAGAAAAGTCTACTCACTTAACGCTAGAAATCGCTAAAGCTACACCTGCAAACAAGGTTGAGGCTGTTATCTGGGGACCAATACCTACAACAATCAGCAGGACCATTGGTGAAATTATTGGTGTGGTACGCGATGGTGAAACATCCTTAGGAATTCAGGTTTTAAATATAAAAACACTCGGAGGTGATTATCCTAATAAAGAAGGTAGCACATGGGCAAGAGGCATTGCCGCTGTTCCCGCAAAATGGGGAAGTAAATTACAAGCATATTCCATTAATAGAGATCTTAACCGATCGGTAGATGCTTGGGTGGGACTTTATAAAAATATGCCATTAGGTGCTCTAAAAGGAGAAAGCGTTGTGGGGAGTAAAATCGCGATTTTTAGCTGCCAAGAGACCCAAACCTTTGATCGCTTGGAGCAAATTGAACTTGCCGAAAACTTACCACATCCCACCATTGATGGGGTATGGTTTAAAAAATCAAAGCTTTACGGTAAATCATACATGATTTCATCCTACGGTGAAAAAGATATTGATGAGATGATTGGATACACAAAAAGGGCAGGATTAGTGTCCTTGTATCATGAAGGACCATTTAAGAGTTGGGGTAATTTTATCTTGAATCCCGAACAATTCCCAAATGGCAAAAATGGACTAAAAGAATGTGTTGATAAAGCACATGCCGCAGGTTTGTATTTGGGAATGCATACCCTTACAAATTTTATTAATACCAATGATCCTTATGTAAGTCCAGTACCTGATAAGCGACTCAGTGTAACTGGAACTTCTAATTTGATCAAAAAGATCGATTCCAATCAACTTACTATCGAAGTAGCATCACCCGAATATTTTAAAGATGAAGCAGGGAATAACCTACATACGGTAAAAATAGGAAATGAATTAATTCGCTATAAAACAGTAAGTAAAACTGCTCCATACATTTTATCAGATTGCCAACGAGGTGCTTTTGGGACAGAAAAATCAGAACATCTTGCTGGAGAACAAGTGGGCAAACTCTTCGACCATCCATACAATGTGTTCTTTCCTAATTTAGAAATGCAAAGAGAAATTGCCAAGAATATTGCAGATCTTATGAATGAAACAGGCGTTGATCATTTAGATTTAGATGGGCATGAAGGTGCCCTAGCATCAGGACAAGGAGATTACGCGCTTGAACTATTTGCCAAAGATGTTTATGATCAGGTTAAACATGACTTTATTATTGGAACCAGTTTAAGTAAAACATTTTATTGGCACATTGGATCTTATTATAATTGGGGTGAACCGTGGTATGGTGGGTTTAAGGAAAGCATGCAACAATATAGGATAGATAACCAGGGACTATTCGACAGGAATTACATGCCCCACATGTTGGGATGGTACTTACTTGCAGAAAACACGACCCTTCCAGAAATGGAATGGATGTTGGCGCGTGCGGCTGGATACAATGCCGGATTTGCCATGGTTGCAAGGCCAAATGCGCTCCGAAAAAATTCGCAAACAAACCAATTATTAGATGCCATTCGTGAATGGGAATTTGCCCGAAATAACAATGCCTTCAACAAAGCCCAACAAGAACAATTAAAAAATCCGAAGAATGAATTTCATCTAGAAAAAATAGAAGATGGGAAATGGATTTTGCATCAATACGCCATGTCGGAAGTTTTTAAAAGAGAGAAATTTGAACGCCAACCTGGAGAACCTACTCATACTACTTGGAATTTGATGTATAATTGGAAAGAGCAGCCTTTACAATTCAGGATGCAAATTGCAGGGGATAAGGGTAGTGTGAAAAACATTAAAATGCAGATCGATAATTATAAAGAATTATTATTCCCAATTGAGCTCGCTGCAGGTGAAAGTTTGGTTTCGGATGGGACTGAAACTATTCGATTTTACGATAAAAACGGGAAACCTAAAGGTTCATTCAAATTGGCATCTATCCCACCAAATATGACCAAAGGCCCCCACAGCATAATCATTGATTCCGAGTATCCTCAAGAGGATAGTCCCAAAATTGAGGTGCAGTTTAAGGGAATTGACAAAAGCGAAAACATTCAAATATTAAAAAAGTAATTTTATTTTATTCTAGTTGAAAATAGCTTAGAATAATCCCAATCTTAAAGACATTGATTTTAAAAAAATATACCATTTGGAAATGAAAAAAATAATCGCTATATTCTTTGTAATTTTCCTGAATACGATTTCTGCAAATAGCCAAATTCTCCCTGTAAAAGAGCAAGCACGAGTAATTGATGAGGTTTTATCCGACCGACTCAACAATCTATTGCCCTCCCTTATGGAGAAAAATAAAATCGACATGTGGGTAATTGTTTCGAGGGAATATAATGAAGATCCTATTATCAGAACTATGCTCCCTGCCACTTGGTTAAGCGCCCGCAGAAGAACTATTTTGGTTTTTTATTATAATCCGCAAAGTAAAGTCTATAAAAAATTGGCTATTGCAAGATATAATGTTGGAGATGCCATTGAAGCTCAATGGGATATGACTAAATTTCCAGATCAATGGGATGCCTTAAATGATGTAATTGAGCGCTATAAACCAGAGAAAATTGCTTTGAATACATCAAAATATTTCGGACAAGCTGATGGTATCGATCATACCGATTATTTGGAACTGACCCAAAAACTTTCCAATACAAATAAAGCTAAAGTAGTTTCAGCCACAGATTTAGGAGTGGCTTGGCTCGAGACTAGAACTCCTCGCGAAATGCAGTTTTATCCTCAATTGAATAAAATAACGCATGAAATAATTGCAGAAGGATTTAGCAGCAAAGTAATTACTCCAGGAATCACCACAAGCGATGATTTAGTATGGTGGTTCCGACAAAAAGTGACAGATTTAGGGCTTACAACCTGGTTTCACCCATCGGTAAATATTCAGAGAAATGATCAAGTAGAATTCGATCATTTAAAAGCATTCTCAAAAAATTTAAAAGATCAAGACAATATTATTAGAGCGGGCGATTTACTGCATGTTGATTTCGGAATAAGTTACCTACGTTTAAATACAGATGTGCAGGAGCAAGCCTATGTTCTCGGACCAAATGAAAAAGATGCTCCAGAATATCTAAAAAAAGGCTTAGCAACAGCAAACCGTCTGCAAGACATTTTAACCAATAATTTCAAGGAAAAACTTACGGGAAACCAGATTTTAGCCGCAGCTCTCGCACAAGCTAAAAAAGAAAATATCAATGCGACCATTTATACGCATCCACTTGGCTTTCACGGACATGCAGCTGGTCCGACAATTGGCATGTGGGACCAACAAAATGGAGTTATAGGCAGCGGCGATTACCCTTTGTATCCAAATACAGCCTATTCCATCGAATTAAATGCAGCAGTCGATATTAAAGAATGGAACAAAGCTGTACGATTCATGCTTGAACAAAATGGCTATTTTGATGGAAATGGTTTTTGGTATTTGGATGGTAGGCAAAAGGGATTGCATTTGGTAGGTTCCTGGTCAAGCCCGGAATGACAGCAGGATTAGTATTTAGTATTTAGTACAAAGTATTTAGATGTGAGATTTGAGATGTGAGATGTGAGATGTGAGATACCAGTACTATTCAAGCTCAATATCATCTCCACCCAGCCTGACAAAGACAACTGATAACTGACAACTGACAACTGATAACTGAGATATGAGATATGAGACACTAGTACTATTCAAGCTCAATATCATCTCCACCCAGCCTGATAACTGATAACTGATAACTGACAACTGAGATGTGAGATATGAGATATGAGATATGAGACACTAGTACTATTAAAGCCCAAAACCATCTCCACCCAGCCTGATAACTGATAACTGATAACTGCCAACTAATAACAGAGATATAAACCCTCCCGCAGATTACACGGATTAACGCAGAAAAAAATCTGCGATATCTGCGAAAATCTGCGGAAAACAAATAAAAAGTATAAAGCATTTAGTACTAAGTATCTATAAATAAAATAATTAGGAAATATATTTTCAAAAATCACATTACTCATCCCAATGAAATAAATCATAGTTCAGACAAATTTTGTCATTGCTCCTTGCTCTTTATTCCTTGATCCTAATCATCCCAATCAAATAAATCACAGTTCAGACAATTTTTGTCCTTACTCTTTGCTCCTTATTCCTTATTCCCTAAACTCCTAAAACCCCCTCCTCAACATCTCTGCAAATTCATTGGGTAGCGGACTATCCTCAATACCCTTTGCAGCCTTTTCAACATCGTATTCAAAACGCAGAAACTCGACTGAAATAGCCTCTTTATTGAATTTACTAGATTCAGAATTTATATTTAATATCACATAACAACCTCTCTTATCTGCATCTTTTGGCTTACCAACTGATCCAATATTAATGGCATGTCGATACGGTTGTCCTTCCAAATCACCTGAAGGTAAAACTCGATGGTAAGGCTTATGAGTATGCCCAAAACATAAAATATCCGCATCCGCATCTTCTAAAATGCGCATTAAACTTTTCTCCTCACGATCTTCAAAAAGATATTCGTTAATCTTCCTCGGACTCCCGTGCACCAAAAGCAAATTCATTTGTTCTTGATTCAACTTAAACTCCACTCGAATATGAGATGGCAGCGTACGCAAATAATTACGCTCTTTAGGCTGTACTAAATGATTGGTATAAGAAATAGAAATTTTTCCCATATCCTTTTCATTATCAGTCTTATAGGCGCATCCACATTGATCACTCATCAAACCTATTCCCTCATCGTAATTTCCAGCAATTGTCGGAATCCCCCTTCTCCTAATCTCATTAATTACTTCATTAGGCCAAACATTATAGCCTACAAGGTCGCCTAGGCAGTAAATAGCATCTACATCTTGCTGGTCAATACTCGCTAAACAGGCCTCCAATGCCGGTAAATTGGCATGTATATCCGAAAATAAGGCAATTTTCATATTATGATTTCTTATAAAATTTATCTCTTAACCAAAATGCAACGTTTACCAGAATGATGAGGGCCGGAACCTCAACCAAGGGACCAATAACACCTGCAAAAGCTTGTCCGCTATTAATGCCATAAACTCCAATGGCAACAGCAATAGCCAACTCAAAATTATTACCAGATGCTGTAAATGCGATGGAAGTGTTTGTGCTATAATCAGCTCCCATCTTTTTCCCAATCAGAAAACTAATGAAAAACATCAAGGCAAAGTAAATAACCAAAGGAATTGCTATTCGAACCACATCGAAAGGAATTTCAACAATTAGCTGCCCTTTTAAGCTAAACATCAAAACAATGGTAAAAAGAAGAGCTAATAAAGTTATTGGTGATACTTTCGGAATAAATTTTTCTGTAAACCAGTCCTCCCCTTTTAAGCGAATTAAAATAAAACGGGTAAGAAATCCCGCCAAAAAAGGAATTCCCAAATAAATTCCTACGCTAATGGCAATTTCAAGCATAGTAATCGGAACAATCGTACCCGAAAAACCAAACAATGGAGGAAGCACAGTGATGAAAAAATAAGCATAAACACTGTGGAGTAATACCTGAAAAATACTGTTTAATGCCACCAAACCAGCTGCATACTCACGATTTCCCTCGGCAAGCTCATTCCAAACAATCACCATGGCAATACAACGAGCTAAACCAATTAAAATTAAACCCACCATATATTCTGGATAATCATGTAAGAAAATAATGGCTAAGAAAAACATCAAAATGGGACCGATAATCCAATTCAAAAACAAGGAGACTGATAGCACCTTTGTATTCTTAAACACCTCTCCCAAGCGATTGTAACGCACTTTGGTGAAAGGCGGATACATCATCAAAATCAATCCAATTGCTAAAGGAATATTTGTGGTACCTTGTGAAAGTGAGTTAATCCAAGTAGATGAATCAGGCATAAAATGACCAATTCCAATTCCTAAGGCCATGGCCATAAAAATCCAAAGTGTCAAAAAACGATCTAAAAAACTAAGCTTCTTCCTTTCTACTACTGGTGCACAACTGTTAACTGACATAATTTTTACTTCTATATCGCAATATTACGATTTATATGTTAATTTTAGATTAATTTATTGAAATCATTAAAAAAGCTATCAATTGTGGAGATACTCTCTGCGTCAATCCGTGAAATCTGCGGGAGTTTATTTTTTATTTCCCGCAGATTCCGCTGAATTCCGCTGATTTTAACACTGTGGTCCTCTGCTTGGAGTTGTCACCCTACCAGTCTCGTCATTAACCCTCATTAATAACAATTCGTTTAATAAAGCCAATAATTTTTCATAATTTCCCTCATTCAAATCCTAAAAATGAATCTCAAACAAACTAAAACGACTCTCCTACTTATTTTACTGCTCATCCCTTTTCTAGGATTCGCACAAGTCAAACTAGCTAAGATTTTTTCAAATAATATGGTTCTGCAACAAAATGAACCCATTCGTATTTGGGGAAAAGGCACTCCTGGAGAAACTATTTTAGTGGATTTTGCAAATGAAAAACAAAGTTTTAAGGTGAATCAAGACTCTTCGTGGTTGGTTTCATTTAAAAGTCAGAAATTTAATACAAAGGGCCAGTCTCTTAAAGTTCAATCAACTGGTCAAAAAATAGAACTTCAAAACATCCTTATCGGTGATGTGTGGTTATGTATCGGACAATCGAATATGGAATGGCCAATGATGCGTGAGATGCACTATAAATCCGAAATAAAGGAAAGCAATCAGGCAAACTTGCGCTTCTATAACCCAAGCTATGCGGGCAAAAATACCTACAATATTCCCTTTTCTGATTCTATCATAAAGAAGCTTAACCCACATGATTTTTATCAAGGAGAGTGGCAAATTAGCGACTCCAACACCTTTAAAGCTATGAGCGCGGTAGGATATTATTTTGGGAAAAGAATTAATCAGGAAACTGGAATACCTATCGGGTTAATTAATATTTCGATTGGAGGTGCACCCCTTGAGACATTTATCAGCCTAAATGCATTAAAAAATGATCCACAGTTCGCTGATAAAACTAAAGGAAATTGGCTTGAAAATAAGTCGCTACCAGAATGGACTAAAGAGCGTGGGCGACAAAATACTACAGGAAAGAAAAACATACCTAGCGATGAAATTGGTCCCAATCACCCTTTCAAAACAGGTTTTGCCTTCCAATCTGGTATAGAGCCTATTATTAACATGCCAATCAAAGGAATTCTTAATTACCAAGGGGAAAGCAATGCTCAAGAAATAGAACGAGTGAATGAATATGCCACCCTATCAGCTCTGATGGTCAAAAACTATCGTGAACTATGGAAAAATCCTAAAATGCCCTATTATTTTGTGCAATTATCGTCCATTGACACCCTTCAATATAAAGGTCATTTATGGCCTCAATTCAGGGATGAACAAAGAAAAACATTGCAAATGATTCCTAATAGCGGCATGGCAGTAAGTAGCGATATTGGTGCAAAAAATGATGTGCATCCCACAAATAAAAAAGATGTTGGCGCACGACTCGCTCAATGGGCATTAGCAAAAACTTATGGTAAAAAAATCATTCATGCTGGTCCGATGCCACTAAATGCAAAATACAAAAATGGTAGCTTAATCATCACATTTGAAAATCCAGGAGCTTTCTTATCCACTTCAGATGACCAATCGCCCCGCGGATTCTCAATCGATGGTAAAAATGAAATTGATGCAAAAATCCTTAAAAACAGGGTTATTATTCCCCTTTCAGAAAAACCAAAACATGTATTTTATGCTTGGAAACCCTTCACAGATGCTAATTTGATTAATTCGGAGAAATTGCCAGCCTCTACATTTAAATTAAAAATACAATAAGCCTTAAAAACGACATTCAAAAAAATTCTTATATTTCTCAATGAAAAATTCAATTTCAAAATTGCTATTCGTCATTATTTTCTTTCCATTCTTTGGTATCGCTCAAATTAAGTCGGCTCCAGAGCGGGCAGAAGGCGAAGGACCATTCAATAAACTCATAATCAGAGGAGTAAACCTAATTGATGGTACTGGCGCCCCTGCCATCGGTCCCGTAGATATTGTCGTAGAAAAAAATAAAATCACTGAAATAAAAGTGGTAGGATATCCTGGTTTAGCGATTAAAGAAGATAGGCGGCCAAAAGCAGCACCTGACGATAAAGTTTTAGATTTAGAAGGCCATTATTTATTACCAGGATTAATTGATATGCATGGGCATATTGGCGGCACAGGTCAAGGTACTCCCGCCGAATATGTATTTAAGCTATGGATGGCCCATGGAATTACTACCGTACGTGATCCATCTACTGGTAACGGATTGAACTGGGTGCTTGATCAGAAAAAGAAATCGGCAGCCAACCTAATTACTGCACCTCGAATATTGGCTTATACAGGCTTCGGACAAGGAGCAGCAAAGCCAATTACTAACGCAGCCGAAGCTAAGGCATGGGTAAATGAAAATGCTGCTAAAGGTGCCGATGGAATTAAATTTTTTGGAGCAAAACCTGAAGTAATGAAGGCTGCTTTAGAGGAAAATAAGCGTATCGGCTTACGTTCTGGAATGCACCACGCTCAAATGGATGTGGCACGCTGGAATGTACTTCAATCTGCACGTGCCGGACTTACCTCCATGGAACACTGGTACGGATTACCAGAAGCGCTCTTGCTAGATCGTACCATTCAAGATTATCCACTCAACTATAATTATCAAAAGGAGCAACATCGATTTGCGGAAGCTGGTAAATTATGGAAACAAGCTGCTCCACCCTATTCAGAACATTGGAATAAGGTAATGCAAGAACTCCTTGACTTAGATTTTACCCTCGATCCTACCTTCAATATTTATGAAGCTAATCGTGATTTAATGAAAGCCCGAAGAGCTGAATGGCATGACGAGTATACTTTACCTTCGTTGTGGCGCTTTTACAAGCCCAACAGAGAGTCGCATGGATCTTATTGGTTCGACTGGACAACCGAAGAAGAAATTCAGTGGAAAGAGAATTATAGGCTTTGGATGACCTTCGTAAACGAATATAAAAATCGTGGCGGAAGAGTAACAGCAGGATCAGATTCAGGATTTATCTATCAACTTTATGGCTTTGGTTATATCCGAGAATTAGAATTACTCCGTGAAGCAGGATTCCACCCATTAGAAGTAATCCGTTCCGCTACTATGTATGCTTCTCAAGCTTTAGGTATGGAAAAGGAAATTGGCACCGTTGAAGTTGGTAAATTAGCTGATTTCGTAATTCTAAAGGAAAATCCACTTCAAAACCTAAAAGTTCTTTACGGCACAGGTGCAATCCGCATCGATGAAAATAATGAACCTATACGTGTTGGTGGCGTAAAATACACCGTAAAAGATGGAATCGTGTACGATGCAAAACAATTACTAGAAGACACACGAAAAATTGTTCAAGAAGCGAAAGTAAAAGAAAACATAAAAAGCTTGAAACAACCAGGATTGGATTGGTAAATGAGATATGAGAATTGAGATGTGAGATGTGAGATAAGAGATGTGAGACAAGAGATGTGAGACACGTAACATCCATATAAAATAACAAAAAAACCTCTCGATCAAATCGAGAGGTTAAAAATAGGTTTATATTTAAGAATGTTAATTGCTTGGAAAACACCGGCCAAGACAATTATTAGGAAAGAACACCAACTAAGGCAAATAATTTCAATAAATCATCGAAATTGATATGTTACTTTTTCTTGTTGGTATTTTTCAATATATAATAATGGGTGGTATTATTAAAATCTGCATTCGACTCTGGAGTTACGTATGAACTTACTAGTTCAAAACCATAACTTGAAAAGAAGTTTAATGCATCCATCATTGAATTGAACTTAACAATTTTTCCAGCTTCATCTCTAACTGTATTATCTTTCCCTGAAGAAAACATTTTAGTTCTTTGTCCGAAATCAATTTGCACCCTTGGCTTAGCAGCAAGAGGTTTTGCTTCTCCAACAATTTGAACATAATTTACATCAATGTCCTTTACTGGAACGTCATTGATTGTTTGAGCTTTTAAGAAAAAAGAAGAAGTTAATAAAGTTAAGGTTAATAAGATTTGTTTCATTTTACGATTTTTATTAATTTAAAATTTAAATTTCATGTTTCAACACCTATTTTATATTCACTAAACGACATAAAATTAATTTTATTTTATCAGGACTCAAATTTATTAATCTGAGAGAATCATTAAACTCTGTTGGAAATAAAAAACAGGCTTTTCTTTGTCTTTATCCCGTGGCTCGCTATGTTCTATTAACAAATAAGATGTTTAGTGGAGAACAACAAACACAGAGTAAAGAGCTTTCCCTCTGACGCAAAAAAAAGAGGCAGCCTGAAAAGGCCACCTCTTTTTTCTATTGTCGGTTTATCCTGGGGTACGGTGACAACACCGACCACAAATACCACCTTATGCTAACTCGAAACGATCTAAGTTCATCACTTTAGTCCATGCCGCTGCAAAATCCTGAGCAAAACGCTCTTTGTAATCAGCAGATGCATAAACCTCAGCTAAAGCACGTAACTCAGAATTCGATCCGAAAATAAGATCAAAACGAGTACCCGTCCACTTAATATCACCAGTAGAACGATCACGTCCTGTGAATACATCTCTAGATTCTGAAGATATCTCCCACTTGGTGCTCATGTCTAATAAATTAACAAAGAAATCGTTTGTTAATGTTTCAGGATTTTTAGTGAACACACCATGCTGACTTCCATAAGTATTTGCATTTAGTACACGTAAACCTGCTACTAAAACTGTCATTTCAGGTGCAGTTAAAGTTAGCAATTGTGCTCTATCTAAAAGCATTTCCTCAGCATAACGATCAATAACTGGCTGATTTACATGGTTACGGAAACCATCAACTTTAGGCTCTAAGAATGAGAATGATTCTACATCTGTTTGCTCTTGTGTTGCATCTGTACGTCCAGCAGTGAAAGCTACTGTTAAATTATGACCCGCCTTCTTTGCCGCTGCTTCAACAGCTGCTGTACCACCTAAAACGATTAAGTCGGCCAATGAAACCTTCTTACCACTTGATTGCTGTGCATTGAATTCTGCCTGAATTTTTTCTAAAGCAGATAGTACAATTGCAAGCTTTGCTGGCTGATTTACTGCCCAATCCTTCTGAGGAGCTAAACGAATACGTGCACCATTTGCACCACCACGCTTATCAGAACCACGGAAAGTAGCTGCAGAAGCCCATGCAGTAGAAACTAATTGTGAAATACTTAATCCTGAAGTAAGAATTTGTGCCTTTAAAGTTGCTACATCTTGATCATCAATTAATTTATGATCAACAGCAGGAACTGGATCTTGCCAAATTAATGTTTCTTTAGGCACTTCTTTACCTAAATAACGAGTAACTGGTCCCATATCACGGTGAGTCAATTTAAACCAAGCCTTCGCAAAAACATCTGCAAATTCAGCAGGATTTTCATGGAAACGTCTTGAAATTTTCTCGTATGCCGGATCAAATCTTAAAGCTAAATCGGCTGTAGACATGAATGGAGCATGTTTTTTATTAGGGATATGCGCATCTGGTACTAAATCAGAACCAGCGCCATCTTTTGGAGCCCATTGTTGTGCACCTGCCGGACTCTTAGTTAATTCCCACTCAAAGCCAAATAACATATCGAAATATGAATTATCCCACTCAATCGGAGTTGGAGTCCAAGCACCTTCTAAACCACTAGTAGTAGTATCTGCACCCTTACCTGTACCAAACTTATTGATCCAACCGAAACCTTGATTTTCAATTGGTGCACCTTCAGGTTCAACACCTACAAGCGCCGCATCTCCAGCACCGTGAGTTTTACCAAAAGTATGACCACCAGCAACAAGAGCAACAGTTTCTTCATCATTCATCGCCATACGAGCAAATGTCTCACGAATATCTTTTGCAGATGCCAATGGATCTGGATTACCATTAGGACCTTCCGGATTAACATAAATCAATCCCATTTGAACCGCACCTAGAGGATTGTCTAATTCACGATCTCCCTTATAACGCTCATCACCTAACCAAGTAGTCTCTGGTCCCCAATATATATCTAATTCAGGCTCATAAACATCCTCACGACCGCCCGCAAAACCAAAAGTTTCAAAACCCATTGATTCTAAAGCAACGTTACCCGCAAGGATCATTAAATCTGCCCAAGAAATTTTACGTCCGTATTTTTGCTTAATTGGCCATAACAAACGACGAGCCTTATCTAAGTTACCATTATCTGGCCAACTGTTTAATGGCGCAAAACGCTGAGTACCAGCACATGCACCACCACGACCATCACCAACACGATAAGTCCCAGCACTGTGCCATGCCATACGAATGAAAAACGGTCCATAATGTCCGTAATCCGCTGGCCACCAATCCTGAGAATCAGTCATTAATAACGTTAAATCTTTCTTTAACGCTTCAAAATCAATACTCTTAAACTCCTCAGCATAATTAAAATCCTTACCGTAAGGATTAATCATTGAAGAATTCTGATGAAGAATTTTAAGGTTTAATTGATTTGGCCACCAATCTGCATTTGATAAAGATCCGGCTGCTGTGTGTCTCTGTGATGCTGCCATAAATGGGCATTTTCCTGCATCTGAAGATGAGCTGTTGTGTGTATGTTCCATATTTTTAATAATTTTCTTCTGTTACAAATCTATAATTTTATCTGATCATTACAGTTCAATAAAATCTATGCACATATAGATGAAATCTATAATGTTTAGCATTTTTATAAGATTTACGAATAAAGTATCATCGCATTCCTCAAAAAATAAAAAACTAAAAACAGGGTAAATTGTTCTAAACACATAACTGTAATAAATCAATTAATAGATGTAAAACCCAATTTTCGACCCAGTTAATATTTATCTAATTTTATCGTAATAATCTTATTGATATTAAATTTTCTTAAGCACCTTTCCTATATTTGTTAAAAACCAATAAAATAAACATGAAAAAAGCAATCTTTTTATTATTGACCACAGGTCTATTTAGCGCTTTCACAGCATGCGCTCAAAGACCAAGCCCACAGGCTAAAGTTTCTGAAACTACTTCTGCAGGAGTAAAAATCACTATCGATTACAGTCAGCCGGCTGTTAAAGGTAGAACTATCGGAAAAGATATCGCTCCTTATGGAAAAGTTTGGCGCACCGGCGCAAATGAAGCTACTTGGATGGAAGTTTCTAAAGATGTTAAAGTTGAAGGTAAAGCTTTAAAAGCGGGCAAATATGGCATCTGGACTATCCCAGGCGAAAAAGAGTGGACTATCATCTTTAACAGCAAATCAAATGTAAGCGGTACTGCTTATAGCGAAGCTGATGATGTTCTTCGTGTGAAAGTAAAACCTGGTAAATCAGCGAGCTTTACAGAACGTCTTACTTTTACCATTGCAAAAACAGGACTTGTTTCTCTAGCTTGGGGAGATCACCAAGTTAATTTTAACGTAAAATAAATTTTTAACCCATGAAATCTTCATTGAGATTTCATGGGTTTTCTTATCTAATCAGCATTACATTTCCGGAATTTGAATAGGGCTTCGAATTTACCATCCCCTTCAATACCCAATAATAAACTCCACTAGGCACCTCCGTATTCGCCCTAAATCCATTCCAATAATTAGTAATATCTCGGGTTAAATAAACTACTTCACCCCATCGGTTAAAAATCCTAAACTCACTAACTTTTATCTCATCATTAATAAAAATTGTAAATAAATCATTTATCTGATCCCCGTTTGGTGTAAATACAGTGGGTACAGCAAGTTCCGAGGTAAATATTTCTACCCTTGCCTCTAACACCTTTGTACAGCCGTTTTCACTGCTTAGCTTGATGTAATAGGTTCCTGGGCGACTTATACGCTCTGGTTCTTTCAGCTGAATTGTTGCTGCTGCATCCAACCAATAGCTATATGCCACATCTAAAAAAGGAATTTTTCGTGTCGTTAAATCAACCGTGCCAGGGTAATTTGCTCTAAAGTTTAAATCTAACTGAACATTTGGGAGTTCAATAATGCTCACCTGAGTAGGTAAAACAATAGAACAACCTGATGAACTCAAACCCTTAACATAATAGGTGCCACTCTTTGAAACCGCCTCGGGATTTAATAATGGTATAGTAGCCTGACTATCCTTCCAATAGCTATAGCTTAAATCAGAGCTATTTCCTTCCCTTAAAGCCGGGTCTGTAAGATCTACTGATGTACATCGCGCCAAAGGGTTACGAATGGTCATTACAGCATCTTGAATTGTAGTATATAATATTTGAGTACAACCCAAACCAGGGTAAGGTACCATCTCAATTCCTATTTTAGTCCCAACCGCCGGCGCTGGCGTCATCTTCAATGTTTCGGAAGTCCCAAGATCAATATTTCGTGCTGCATCAAACCAACGGTAAGAAGCAAATCCTGGTAGTGCCTTTAATGTAACCGTATTCTTGCTCGTACAAGTCAAATTCCCAGATAATGGGGCAGAACAATCCTCATTGAAATCTACGTATGCATAACCAAAATGCCCCCCACGAGAACAATCACTAACCGTAAATTCTAAACGTATTGTTTTCCCTAAATAACTGGAAAGGTTTACCAAAACTGGAGCCCATGGCTTATACAATACTGTTCGATCTTTCGTTGAAGCAAGAAAACCAGGCAAACCACCACTAGCAACAAACTCAAATGAACCACAATCTGTTGAACTTTCAGTGGCAACATCGAAAACACGAGCAGTAAACCTTGGTTGCTCCTCATGTTTATGATCAGGATTCTGAAAAACAACAGCATAATTAAAAGTGATAGAATAAAACTCTACATCTGCTGGTACCTTTATAGTATAACTGATGCGATCTACTCCCCTGCCTGTTAAATCATTTCCTAAACGGACAATGTTGCTGCTGCCATTTGGCGACTTTAATGGGAAATTTCCGTATGGATCCTTTTGGCCAGTATTTTTTATTAAAGTATGTAAACCGGGAATAGGCTTTGTAGGACTAACAGAAATTTTATTTTGATCACTTGGAAGAGCCGACTTCTCACCTGTTTGAGGTAGTAACCCTTTATAACATTCCCAATTGGCAAAGGTTCCAGATTCAAATCCAATGTTTTCCGGACAAGCTGTAATGACTTGTGCTCGCACTTGGATAAGTGCAAAAACAAGTAAAAACATAAGTGCCAAGCTCCGGAACATAAGGATTCTTATTAAAACACATCTCTGTGTCGTATCGTCTAAAATTCATCTGCTTTTTCAATACCTTAATATACAAAAATTTTCTAAATGCAACAAAAATTTAATTAAATAGTTAAAATATTAATAAAATAAACCGAACAACATAACAACAACAAACATTCCCATTGTAAAATCGAGTCCAAAATGACAATAAAAGGGCTTTTTCCTCTAGAAAGATAATTTAACTTTAAATAAAAAAAATAAATAAAAGCAAAAATTAGATCCTGAAATTTCAAAAAAAATGTCCACAGAACACTTCTTGGATGATAAAATCATCTCAAAAAACAAAAAAAATAATTTCTTTCTGTTTTATTCTAATCCAAAGTCAAAAAAATAATTCCTCGTTTTGGATGAAAATCTAAGCTATCCTATGATAAAAACACCTAAGAATTTAAAAGGTTTTATTAAAGAGAAATTTTTCGGTAATTGGTGAATTAAGATTTTAAATAGCCAATCATTAATTCTGCGGCACGCTCTGAAGCTCCTGCGCTACCCATTCTCAAGGCCAGTTTCTCATAGTTCTCTAACATAGCTACCCTATAAGCCTGATCATTGATCATCAAATCAATTTCAGCGCTAATCTTATCACCTGAGCAATCTTCTTGAATGAGTTCTTTAACTACTCGACTATCCATCACTAAATTGACTAGCGATATGTATTTTATGTTAACCAACATACGGGCAATACCTATAGATACAGCATTCCCCTTATAAACAACTACCTGAGGGGTTTTTAACAATGCAGTTTCCAATGTGGCTGTCCCCGATGTAACCACCGCAGCCGCTGCATTTAATACTAAATTATAGGTATCATTAAATATAATAGGTATAGAATGATGTGCTAAGTATTTATGATAATCCTTTTCAGTGAAGGAGGGCGCCCCTGCAATTGCAAATTGAAATTCGGGAAAACGATCAACTGCCTTCATCATCTCTGGTAAAACACGTTCCAACTCCTGCCTTCTGCTTCCAGGAAGGAACGCAACTAATGGCCTATCATCTAAAGCATGTTTGGATTTAAAATGAGCGTCCGACCGATTCATGGCGATAGCATCGAGTATAGGATTTCCTATATAATCTACCTCCATTCCCCATGATTTATAAAAATCAACCTCAAAAGGAAGAATACAAAACATACGGTCGACAATCTTTTTTATTTTTAGCACCCGCTTTTGATTCCATGCCCATACCTTAGGTGAGATATAATAAAAAACGGGTATGCCTTGCTTTTTAGCGAAATCTGCAATTTTTAGGTTAAATCCAGGAAAATCAATTAAAATGAGCACATCAGGTTTTTTATCTAAAATATCCTGCTTGGCCATTTTGATATTTCTCAAAACAGTACCCAAATTGGCTATTACCTCAATAAAGCCCATAAATGCCATTTCTGAATAGTGCTTTTGAAGGTTTCCACCCTCTGCCTTCATCAAATCGCCACCAAAAAAATTAAAAGTGGCTTGTGCATCATGCTGCTTTAAAGCCTTCATCAGGTTTGACCCATGCAGATCTCCCGAAGCTTCACCGGCAATAAGGTAATAATTCATAGAATGTCTAATTAAAAATCCCAAGTATTTAAAATCGGAATGGCATGGTGGGCAGTCATATCAAACTGTACAGGAACAATCGACACATAATGATTATCCAATGCCCATACATCCGTATCTTCACCATGATCATTATTCTGGAAAACACCCGTTAGCCAATAATATTTTCTTCTGTTGGGATCTGTTCGCTCATCAAACTCCTCCGCCCACTTCGCATTTGCTTGTCGGCAGATTTTAATACCCTTCAAATTGGCCCCTCTTGGGAAATTTACATTTAAAAGTGTTCCGATAGGAAGATGATTAGCCAAAACTTGTTTGGTAATCATTTCAATATATTTTCGGGTGTGACTAAAATCGGCCTCGTTTGAAAAATCATCCAATGAAAAACCAATCGATGGAATACCTTCGATGGCCCCTTCAACAGCCGCCGACATGGTTCCAGAATACAATACATTTATCGAATTGTTTAATCCATGGTTAATCCCAGATACGCATAAATCGGGCTTTTTACCTTTAAAGATTTTGTTTACAGCAAGCTTTACGCAATCTACAGGTGTGCCTGAGCATTTATACATCTCGAGCCCTTCATATAAATCTACCTTATCAAGTCGCAATGGTTTGCCGATGGTTATAGCATGTCCCATACCAGATTGCGGACCATCAGGTGCTACAACCACCACATGACCAATGCTTTGCATCACTTCTATTAAGACTTTTATTCCTGGCGCAGTGATTCCATCATCATTCACCACCAAGATAGTTGGCATCGTTTTTTTCATTTGGACGAAAATACGAAAGAAAATTGAAATGATCGGATGTAGGGACAGGTCGCGACCTGTCCGCCTAAAAAAACAACATGTCTAAAATAGAAAGAACAAGGTCGCGACCTGTCCGCTCCACAAACAAAAACATATCTAAAATATAAAGGACAGGTCGCAACCTGTCCCAACATAAAATTATATACAATTAAATAAAACCAGGACTTAAAAAAAGGCCATAGATTCAATTATAAATTATTTATCTATTTTAGATTAACATTAAATTGAATTAGAATTAATCAAATTCAGTTGAAAATATCGTCATATGCCAAATTCACCAATAAAAACCACCATTTCATGAAAAAATCAATTTTATTATGTCTTGTTATTCTAACACTGAATGCCTGTACACAAAAAGTAGAGACGCTAAAAAATTATTTTACCTACTCAGATAGTATAGAAACTGCTGGGGTAAAAATGATTCCTATTCAAACTCCATCTGGGACGTTCAAGGTCTGGACAAAACGTTTTGGGAATAATCCTAAAATTAAAATCCTTTTACTTCATGGCGGCCCAGCAATGACGCATGAATATATGGAGTGCTTTCAAACCTTCTTCCAAAGGGAAGGATACGAATTTTATGAGTATGATCAATTAGGTTCCTATTATAGTGACCAACCTAAAGATACCACACTCTGGAAAATTGATCGTTTTGTGGAGGAAGTTGAGCAAGTACGAAAAGCTATTGGTGCTGACGAGTCTAATTTTTACATCTTAGGTAATTCTTGGGGTGGTATTTTAGGAATGGAATATGCATTGAAATATCAAAAAAACATGAAAGGTCTTTTGGTATCAAACATGGTTGCAAGCGCACCTGAATATGGAAAATATGCCGCTGAAGTGTTAGCGAAGCAAATGAATCCAGAGGTTTTAGCAGAAATTAGAGCCATCGAAGCAAAAAAAGATTTTAGTAATCCCCGTTATATGGAATTACTAGTTCCAAACTTTTATAACAAACACATTTGTCGTTTGAAAGAGTGGCCTGATGCCGTTAATCGTTCATTTAAACATGGTAATAACTCGATTTATGTTCAAATGCAGGGCCCGAGTGAATTTGGAATTAGCGGACTATTAGAGAAATGGGATATTAAAAATAGATTAAAGGAAATTGCCGTTCCAACTCTAATGATTGGTGCTAAATATGATACAATGGATCCGAAAGCAATGGAAGAACAAAGCAAATTGGTGCAAAACGGGTCCTACCTTTACTGTCCAAACGGTAGCCATCTCGCTATGTGGGATGATCAAAAAATTTACATGGACGGTGTAATTTCTTTTATTAATAAGGTTAATTCTGGTAAATAGAAGGTTTTTCTGTGGTCAGATTTATCTGCACCAGCAATTCTATCAATTGCCCTCGACCTATTTCTCTGCGTCTTAGCGAGACACAAAAAATAAATTCTCGCTAAGACCCAGAGACGCAAAAATTACCTTTAATTGGTGCTATGATTGATGTTCTCAGCGTACCACTTGCCTTAGAAATCAATTCCCTTAAAACAAAAAAATCTAAGCTGTTAATCCATTCGATTAACTCTTGTCGCGATTTACCAGTTTTCTTCTGTAAACGACCATAGAGCTCATCTTCTTTGCCCTCTACATACTTTAAATCATCATCCGTAAGGTCGGCATAAGTTTGTTTAATCTTGCCTTTTAAAACATTCCAGTTTCCTTTTATCTCTAATTTATCTATCATAATATATGTGTTTAAATGTTATGAAATAACAAATTATAAAGAATAAGGTTTTAATGGGAATGGGAATAAGGAGCAAAGAGTAAGGAATAAGGAACAAAGAGTAAGGACAGATGGATGTATCTCAATTCTCACATCTCAGGTCTCACATCTCATATCTCACATCTCATATCCAAATACTAAAACCGAGCAAGGAATAAGGAACAAAGAGTAAGGTCAGATGGATTTATCTCACATCTAAATACTTTGCACTAAGTACTAAATACTAACTCAGATGTCGCAAGCCTGACAACTGATAACCGATAACTGACAAAAAAAAAGCCCCGCCAATCATCTCAGCAGGGCTTTTAAATCAATTAAAATACTTACAAACTCGAAGCTCCAACCTTAATCTCTTCAACCACATTAGGATCTAATAATGTTGAAGTATCGCCAAGGTTTGAAACATCCCCTTCAGCAATTTTCCTCAAAATCCGTCTCATAATCTTACCCGAGCGAGTTTTTGGTAATCCTGATACAAATTGGATCTTATCAGGTTTTGCAATTGCTCCAATGATACGAGCAACCGTCTGAAGTATGTCTTTTCTAGTTAAGTCATGATCATGTGTGGAAGATCCCAAAATTACATAAGCATAAATTCCTTGCCCTTTAATATCATGTGGGTAGCCTACAACCGCACTTTCTACCACATCAGCATGCATATTAATCGCATTTTCGACCTCTGCAGTTCCAATTCTATGCCCTGAAACATTAATTACATCATCTACACGACCAGTAATACGATAATATCCATCCTCATCTCTCAGACAGCCATCACCCGTAAAATACATATTTTGATAGGTAGAGAAATAGGTCAGGCGGCAACGCTCATGATCGCCATAAGTAGTACGAATAATTCCAGGCCATGGGAATTTTATACATAAATTTCCACTAACTCCATTTCCCTGTAGTTCTGCACCTGTTTCGTCAACTAAACAAGGTTGAACTCCTGGAAGTGGCAATGTTGCATAACCTGGTTTTGTAGGTGTAATACCTGCAATCGGAGAAATTAAAATTCCACTATTCTCGGTCTGCCACCAAGTATCTACTATCGGACATTTACCTTTTCCAATTTTATCATTGTACCAGTGCCAAGCTTCTTCATTAATTGGCTCACCTACCGATCCTAATTTTGTTAAAGAGCTCAAATCCTTTCCCTTTAAAGGCTCATCACCAAAGCTCATCAAGGAGCGTATAGCCGTTGGTGCGGTATAAAGGATATTTACTTTGTATTTATCTACAATCTCCCAAAAACGACCTGCATCAGGCCAGGTAGGTACACCCTCAAACATTAAAGTGGTTGCACCTTGTGAAAGGGGACCGTAAACAATGTATGAATGACCAGTAATCCAACCAATATCGGCAGTACAAAAATGAATCTCGCCAGGCTGATATTGAAATACTGTTCTAAAAGTATAACCTGTATAAACCATATAACCACCGCAGGTATGAACCACCCCTTTAGGCTTTCCGGTTGAACCCGATGTATATAAAATAAATAAAGGATCTTCTGCATCCATTGGCTCTGCCGGGCAATCAGGATTTCCTTGTGTTTCCACCTTTTTAATCTCATCTTCCCACCACACATCGCGACCTTTAATCATGGATACAGGTGTACGAGTACGTGTTAAAACAATAATTCTATCTACAGAAGAGCACTGTACAATGGCATCATCTATAATATTTTTTAATGGGATATCTTTATTTCCTCTAAATCCGCCATCGGCAGTAATAACCAAATTACATTGAGCATCGTTTATTCTATCGGCAATAGACTGGGCCGAAAAACCACCAAATACCACAGAATGTATGGCACCAATACGGGCGCAAGCTAATACAGCAATAGCCAATTCTGGAACCATTGGCATATAAATACAGATTCTATCTCCTTTTTTAGCTCCATTATTTTTTAGCGCATTTGCAAATTGTACAACTTTAAAATGAAGCTCTTTATACGTAAAAGATCGATAATGTTCTTCCGGATCATTGGGCTCCCAAATCATCGCTGTTTTATCAGCGTCATTAGCTAAATGACGATCAAGGCAGTTCTCAGTGATATTTAACTTTGCCCCACTAAACCATTTTACATTGGGTTCAGTAAAGTTCCAATCTAGTACACTATCCCACTTTTTTTGCCAATAAAACGTGTCGGCTACCGATGCCCAAAAATTTTCGGGCTCAGCTACACTATAATCATAAATGCGTTTGTAATCGTCAAAAGAATTAATTCGGAGATCCATTTTTATTTTTGTTCAATAATTTTTAATATTTTTAATATACAATAATATCATTTTGAGAGCTTCTAGCCTAATTTAGAGTCAAAAAAATTACACAAAAAGCTAAACTAAGTGCTCATTTTCAGAGAAAGTCTAAAATTATTGATAAAGTATTGCGTATCTGATTTTTTCTCCCGATATTTGCAAACTCTTTAGAGAATTGATTTAAAAATTAAGATACACATATAGTCATGTCGAGAATTTGTGATTTAACAGGAAAAATGGCAATGAACGGTTTTAACGTTTCCAATTCAAACGTAAAAACTAAGCGTAAATTTTATCCTAACCTTCATGTAAAAAAGTTTTACATTCCTGAAGAAGACAGATGGATTACCTTGAAGGTTTCTACTTCAGCGATCAAAACCATCAGTAAAAACGGCATCACTGCTGTAATTAATAAATTCGTTAAAAAAGGGTATATATAGTCGTTTAAGCTAGATAAAAGCAAAATATTTGTTTAATTATTAACAAAATCATTTCTGCTTTTCCTGCTAACAAATAAATATACAACGTAAAAAATAATACAATGGCTAAGAAAGGTAATAGAGTTCAGGTTATTTTAGAATGTACCGAGCACAAAGAAAGTGGCATGGCTGGAATGTCTCGTTACGTAACAACTAAAAACAAGAAGAACACAACTGAGCGTCTAGAATTGAAGAAATTCAATCCGGTGTTAAGAAAAGTGACTGTTCACAAAGAAATTAAGTAATATTTATTGAATAAGGGATATTTTAAAATCCTATAAAACAATAATCCTAAAAAATATACAGAAATGGCAAAGAAAGTAGTTGCAACCCTGAAGACAGGTGCTGGTAAAGAATATTCAAAAGTTATTACAATGACTAAATCACCTAAGTCTGGTGCTTATTCATTCAAAGAAACTATCGTTCACAACGATCACGTAAAAGACGCTATTGCTGGAATTAACACCTCAAAATAAATAGCTATTTTTATTTGAAGGAAGCCGCCCGCGTCTAATCGTTGGGGGGCTTTTTTCATTACAATACTTATACTTTTTCCCCACATCAGTGGGTTTAAAAAATTCAGAGCCATGGGATTATTTGACTTTTTCAAAAAGAAAGAAAGCAACATTGAAGAGCAGGTAGAGCTGGATAAAACCTTAGAAAAAACTAAGGAGAACTTATTTTCCAAAATCACCAAAGCTGTTGTCGGAAAATCAAGCGTTGATGATGATGTGCTTGATGAACTCGAAGAAATCTTGGTCAATTCTGACGTTGGCGTACAAACTACCCTTAAAATTATTGAGCGCCTCCAAGCACGTGTAGCTCAGGATAAGTATATCAATACCTCCGAACTTCATGAATTACTGCGCTCAGAAATTCAAAATCTCTTAGCCGAAAATAATAGTAACGACTTCCGCAATTTTGAATATGGTAATCATAAACCATATGTAATCATGGTTGTAGGGGTTAATGGTGTCGGAAAAACGACTACCATTGGCAAATTAGCGCATAAACTTAAAGCTGCTGGCAATAAAGTTGTTTTAGGTGCTGCCGATACTTTTAGAGCCGCTGCCGTTGATCAACTAAAGCTATGGGCCGAACGTGTGCAAGTACGTATCGTAGCGCAGCCTATGGGATCTGATCCTGCATCTGTTGCTTTCGATACCCTACAATCGGCAGTAGCAAATGGCGATGATGTTGCAATTATTGATACTGCCGGCCGACTACACAATAAAATTGCCTTGATGAACGAGCTAACCAAAATAAAACAGGTTATGCAAAAGGTTGTACCTGGCGCTCCTCATGAAATTCTCCTTGTTTTAGATGCTTCAACCGGCCAAAATGCCATTGAACAGTGTAAACAATTTACGCAAGCAACGGAAGTTAATGCCTTAGCATTGACCAAATTAGATGGTACCGCCAAAGGTGGTGTCGTAATCGGAATATCCGATCAGTTTAAAATTCCAGTGAAATATATCGGTGTGGGTGAAGGTATCGAACACCTTCAACTATTTAATAAAAAAGAGTTCGTAGACTCTCTATTTAAAAGCTAGGCAAAAGCAACATGAAGACCAAGATTAGCAAAGAGATTAATAAAGTGCAGCCTAGAGTAAATGTAATTACCCTCGGTTGCTCCAAAAATATTCACGATTCGGAAGTCCTAATGGGCCAATTACGCGGCAACCAAATGGATGTGGTACATGAAGACCAAAAGCTGCATAAAGACGATATTATTGTTATTAATACCTGCGGATTTATAGATAATGCCAAGCAAGAATCTATCGATACCATCCTACAATATAGCGAACTAAAAGATCAAGGAAAAGTTGGCAAAGTAATAGTAACTGGTTGTTTATCTGAACGTTATAAGCCTGAACTAGAAGCTGAAATTAAAAATGTAGACTCCTTTTTCGGAACCAATGACCTCCAAAATCTGTTAAGCTCAATTGGTGCTGATTATAAACATGAATTAGTAGGCGAACGTTTATTAACTACTCCTTCGCACTTTTCATATTTTAAAATTGCTGAAGGTTGTAATAGACCTTGCTCCTTCTGCGCAATTCCTTTAATGCGTGGAAAGCACGTTTCTAAGCCAATCGACGAACTGGTGAAGGAAGCGAAATTTCTTGCAAAAAATGGCACAAAAGAATTAATACTTATCGCTCAAGATCTAACTTATTATGGTTTAGACCTTTATAATAAAAGAAACTTGGCAGATTTAATGCGTAATTTATCCGATGTAGATGGCATCGAATGGATTCGCTTACAATATGCCTATCCATCTGGTTTCCCAATGGACATTTTGGATGTGATGAACGAACGCTCAAACATCTGTAATTACCTTGATATGCCACTCCAGCATATCAGCGATAATATGTTGAGCTCCATGCGCCGCGGAATTACACGCCAAAAAACAATCGATTTAGTAAACTCCATTCGTGATAAAGTTCCAAATATCGCTTTGCGAACTACGCTAATTTGTGGATATCCCGGCGAAACGGAAAAAGATTTCCAAGAAATGAAAGAGTGGGTAAGTGAAAGCCGCTTTGACCGCTTAGGTTGCTTTACCTACTCGCATGAAGAAAAAACGCATGCCCATCTCCTTAATGATGATGTTCCTGAAGAAGTAAAGCAAGAACGTGTGGAGGAAATCATGAATGTTCAACAGGAAATTTCATTCGACATCAATCAGGATAAAGTCGGCAAAACTTTTAAAGTCCTATTGGATAAAAAAGAAGATAATTACTTAGTCGGACGTACCGAATTTGATTCGCCTGAGGTAGATAATGAGGTTTTAATCGATGCTAGAATAAGTTATGCAAGTCCCGGGACTTTCGTAAATGTAAAAATTGACCGTGCCGAGGATTTCGATCTCTATGGTCAAATTGTCAAAATATAGATCTGTTCTCCGCAATTAATTAAATTGCGTTATTTTCGTTGAAAATGAAGGCGACTTACATAGATTATAGTGAAACTCAGAGCTTTTCAGAGGGACTAATTCGCCTCCTAGCGAATGATCCTCAATTAGCGCCTTTCTACTCAGAAAATCCTACAATTGAGGGTTTTAAGAATCTAATTGCGCATAAAAAAGTAAGCGCCAACAGAGCAATCCTCGTAGATGTCCTGCAAAATCAATATTCAAATATTAAATCGCCTTTACATTCAAGTGTTGAAGCGAACATCCAATTATTAGAAAAAGACAATACATTCACCGTTTGCACGGGCCATCAACTTAACCTCTTCACAGGTCCGCTTTACTTTATTTTCAAAATTGTAACTGCAATAAACCTTGCAAAGGAGCTTAAAGCCAATTTTCCGGATAAAAATTTTGTTCCCGTTTATTGGATGGCCACCGAAGACCATGATTTTGCCGAAATAAATCATACCTATATTGCAGGCAAAAAAATCAGTTGGGATCATGATACATCCGGTGCCACCGGAAGAATCAAAACAGCGGGAATTGAGAAAATTTGCAAAGAATATCTACAAGTTTTAGGAATTTCTGAAAATGCAGAAACGCTTAGTAATCTCATCCAAAAGGCCTATACAGAACACTCAAACTTGTCGGATGCCACCAGATTTCTTGTTAATGCACTTTTTGAGGAATACGGTCTCATTATTCTAGATGCCGATGATAGACGTTTAAAAAGTCAATTTTCATCGATCATCAGCAAAGATATTATTGAGCAAAACAGCTTCAAGAATATTACAGAAGCCAATCAGTCTTTAGCAGAGAAAGGCATTGACGCTCAGGTAAATCCCAGAGAAATAAATTTTTTCTACTTGAAAGACGGATTGAGAGAACGTATCGTTTTTGAAAATGATACATATTCAGTCCTAAACACAGACATCAGCTTCAGCGAAGAACAATTAAAACAAGAAATTGCTGAACAACCCGAACGTTTTAGTCCCAATGTAGTGATGCGCCCTCTTTATCAGGAAATCATCCTACCTAATTTAGCCTATATCGGGGGTGGTGCCGAAATTATTTACTGGCTACAGCTCAAGCAAAATTTTGATCATTACGGCGTACAATTCCCAGTTTTACTATTAAGAAACTCGGCAATGTTTAGTCCCCTAAACTTAGAAACTAAACTTAACCGCCTCAATATCAACACTAAAGATATTTTCAAAAAACTGGAATTATTAAAAAAGGAATGGGTTTTAAATCATAGCACGCATAGCCTAAACCTCCAAGATGAGTGGCATGAGCTAAGTTCCATATTTGAAAAAATCAAATTACGTAGCCATAAAATCGACCCAAGTTTAAGTCCCAGTACCGAAGCCGTAAAAGCTAGGCTGCACCATGCCATTAAAAATCTGGAAGCTAAACTCATGAAAGCAGAAAAGAAAAACTTTTCAGATGCACTTTCACAGATTGAATCGATAAAGACGAAATTATTCCCCAATGGAGGTCTCCAAGAACGAAGAGAAAATTTCGGTCTATTTTATGTTAAACATGGGAAGGACTTCATAAAAGCATTAATTGAAAACTTTAAACCTTTAGATCTTAAGTTTACGATTTTAGAGGAGTAGAACAATAACAATGACTTATAACACCTTTACAGAGAGCAATTTACGAGAATTTACTAAATCAGTTTTTATAAAAATGGGTTGTTCGGAAGAGCATGCTGCATTAGCTACTGATGTACTCATAAAATCCGATTTACGTGGAATCGACTCTCATGGTGTTGCCCGATTAACCGGCTATGTACGTTTATGGGAAAAGGGCCGCATCAATGCCAAACCCGACATTAAAATTGTTCATGAAACGCCTAGCACAGCCACAGTTGATGGAGATTCAGGCCTAGGTTTAGTTGTTGCACCCTTTGCTATGAAGGTAGCAATCGAAAAAGCCGAAAAATGCGGATCTGGATGGGTTTCAGTAAGAAATTCGAATCATTTTGGCATTGCAGGCTATCATACCATGATGGCGGTTGAAAAAGACATGATTGGTTTCGCTATGACCAATGCTAGTCCGCTAGTAGCCCCAACCTTCGCTAACGAGCGATTGCTCGGCACCAACCCCATGTGCTATGCTTTCCCCGCAGGAAAATACCCACCAGTAATTGTGGATATGGCCACCTCGGCAGCAGCAAATGGCAAGCTAGAAATTGCACAGCGCATGAATAAAGCAGTGCCTGATGGATGGATTCAAGATGCTAATGGGAATCCTTCAACCGACCCGCATGAATTGAAAAAAGGAGGGGCACTCCTTCCCTTGGGTAGCGACAGAGATCATGGAAGCCATAAAGGTTTCGGATTAAGCGCAACCGTAGATATCCTTTCAGCAGTACTTTCAGGCGCAAATTACGGTCCGTGGGTGCCCCCATTCGTAGCATTTATGGAACCATCAAGCAATCCTGTTGGAAAAGGAATTGGCCATTTTTTAGGTGCTATGCGTGTAGATGGATTCAGACCAGTAGATGAATTTAAATCTCACCTAGATAATTGGATTGAACGATTTAGCAATGCAAAAACTATACATCCAGACCAAAAAGTGATCATCCCCGGACAACCTGAAATTGAAGCCGAAAAAGAAAGAAAACTAAATGGTATTCCTCTCATTAATGATGTTTGCAAAGATTTAAATGAAGTTGCTGAGAAATTAGGTGTCGCAAAGCTAATTTAATTCCAAAACATAGCCTTATTTTTTGCAAATGCAAATCGATAAATTTTATCGATTGACGATATTTTTTATCGATTTATATCAATAAGATTAAAGAAATTGTCATTTTTTTGTCCCATTTGAAATTCATCCCAAATGAAGAAAAACAATTTCTGATACTTGCATTTAAAATAGAATTGAACAAAAATTCGCAAAAATCTACCTACCATGAATAAGCAAATCGAAAGAATTAATGTGGTTATAGAACCTTTAAGAAATCAAATAGTTAATCATAAAGTTTATTCGATGATTAATGACCTTGAGGACTTAAAAATATTCATGAACTACCATATTTATGCGGTTTGGGATTTCATGTCTCTTTTAAAAACCCTTCAAAATAACCTAACCTGTACTTCGGTGCCATGGTTTCCAATAGGCTCTGCAGAAACTAGAAACCTAATTAACGAGATTGTAGTAGGTGAAGAATCGGATGTAGATAATTTTGGCGTTCGCAAGAGCCATTTTGAGCTTTACCTCGATGCTATGCATCAATGTGGTGCTGATACTTCGGCCATTGAGAAGTTTGTAGAAGAATTACAGCGTAGTGGCGATTTCAAAGCTGCCTATTCAGTATCAAATACACCAATTGAAGCACAAAAATTCGTCGATTTTACCTTCAAAATCATCAATAGCAAAAAAGCTTATTTACAGTCCGCAATTTTTACTTTTGGCCGCGAAGATCTAATTCCAGGCATGTTTATTTCCTTGGTAAACGATATTCATAATAACTTCCCAGATAGCATTTCCACTTTTAAATACTATTTAGAGAGACATATTGAAGTAGATGGCGATCACCACAGTCACCTTGCATTACAAATGACCGCAAACCTATGCGAAGCGGATGAGCAATTTTGGAAGGAAGCCGAAGAAGCGACAATTGAATCATTACAAAAGAGAATTGATCTTTGGGATGGTGTTTACAATCAATTATTGGAAAGAAAAAAGGTACAATCAGCATAAGAAATATTTAATTAGTGCTGTAATATGTGATAAAAAGATCATTTGATATATATTAGCGTTATATTCTAATATTAAATACAAATGAACTTATCAAGATTTTTATTTCTCACTGTTTTTATTCTTTTTCAATCTCTATTTGCTGTTGCTCAAGATACCCTTAGCCTCAATAAATTAATTGAAAAATCTCAAAAAGTTGTTGAGGATTATCCTTTCGAGAAGGTTTACCTTCATTTTGATAAACCCTATTATGCTGTTGGAGATACCATTTGGTTCAAGGCTTATGTGGCATTAGGGCAAGATCAACCCTCCGATTTAAGCAAGGTTTTGTATGTAGATCTAATTTCAGAGAACGATACTCTTGTACGAGCTATGAAGCTTCCAATTGTGAATACTTCGGCATATGGGAGCATTACCCTCGATCCATTAGCTTATAAATCAGGAAATTACAGAATACGAGCTTATACCTATTGGATGATAAATTTTAGTGAAGATTTATATTTTTCTAAAAATATCCCTATTGGGGATGCCATAAATCGGAAAATCATAACCAACATTACATTAAAAGGAGAAAATCCAACGAATAATCCCAGCATAAATGCGAGCATTAAATTCCAAGACCCTGATGGTAACGCCTATGCTAACAAAAAGGTAAATTGGCAGTTAATATCCAAATTTGAAACCATTGCGCGTGGCCGTGAAACGACTGATGCCATGGGTAAATTAGCTTTAAAATTGAGTGCTAGTCAGAAAGCTGCTTTAGATACAGCTATTCTTGAAACTAGCCTTGAAGCAGATGTGAGTCGCTTAATTACCTCCACTTTCCCATTAAAAAACGCCTTTGCGGATGCAGATTTACAGTTTTTCCCTGAGGGAGGTGATTTAATTGAAAATCTTAACACTAAAATTGCCTTTAAAGCTATCCAAGAAAAAGGCTTGGGAATTGCTGTTAAAGGAGATGTTGTAGATAATACTGGAAAAATAATTAGCAAAATTGAATCTCAACACTTAGGTATGGGGAGCTTCACCTTATTGCCAGAAAGCGGAAAAACTTACAGCGCCAATCTGAGCTTCGCCAATGGCATAAAAAAGACGATTCCGCTACCCACCGCAAAGAAGTCGGGAATCACTATTTCGGTGCTTTCTACCACTCCTGCCAATATCATGGTGCAAATAAGTGCCAACCAGGCCTATTTTAATGCCCATCAGGACAAGAATTACTATTTGGTAGCTCGTAGCAAGGGTGTCATTACTTTTGCAGCACAGGCAGCCTTAAACACCACAACTATTGGTGCAGCTATTCCAAAAAGTAAATTTCCAGATGGAATTATCCAAATTACTGTCTTTAACACAAAAGGAGAGCCATTAGCCGAGCGACTCGCATTTGTGAAGCATTCTAATGTTTCGAGTTTAAACTTAACATCCGACAAAAAAATATATGGAATACGTCAGCCTGTTAAAATGAATGTAGTGGCTAAGACTAGAAATTTGCCCGTTGAAGGCAATTTCTCTATTTCTGTTTACAATGAGAGCAAAGTGCCTAGTAATGAGGATGATGAAAGCTCCATTTTGAGTTCATTCCTCATTTCCTCCGAGCTACAAGGATTTATTGAAAAACCTAATTATTATTTCCACCAAATAAATGAGAAAAAAGCAGCTGATTTAGACCTTTTAATGCTCACTCAAGGTTATCGTAAATTTTCTTATAAGGATATTCTAGCAGGTAAAGAACCTATAATTGAATTTTTACCAGAACAGGGAATGGAATTTTCGGGAGTCTTGAGAACTTCAAATGGAATGCCCGTTTCAAATGGTAGTTTGAAATTAGTTGTGCCAGAGAGCCGTTTTTATGCCGAGACTAAATCTAATGTGCGTGGTGAGTTTAAATTTGAAAATGTAACTATTCCAGATTCGATGGAAGCGAGCATCAGCGCACGAAGTTCAAATGCAGCCAAAAACATGATGATTATGTTAAATGGTACCGCATTCCCAGCAATTACGAAGAACAAAAATAAATCTGAAGAAAAATTAAATATTGATAGCCTGCTTTTGCCTTATCTAGATCATAGTAAAAGACAATATCGTATGATAACACAAATGCTTCAAGAGGTAGTTGTAACCTCTACAGTCATTAAAAAGCCGAGCCATTCAGATCACCCAGCATTAACTGGTTTACCATCCATGCCAGATCATTTAATAAATGCGGATCGCTTTCAAGGATGTACCGTTTTCTTAAGCTGTTTACAGTCAACGGCTACGGGCCTTACCTTTGCGGATAATAATTTCTATGTGACCCGAGTTTTTAATTCCGGATTAAGAGTCCCAGTTCAGGTATTCTTAAATGGTATGCCCGTAGAAACCACATATTTAAACAATGTGCAAACGGCAGAAGTTGACAATGTTGAAATCTTTTTGAAAGATGATCTCGGTCTGGTGAGCAGAACCTATAATACAAATGGAGTTTTAGTTATTAATACAAAGAAAGCAGTTAAGGGGACAGCCATTTCAGCGGAAGATTTGAAAAAATTATTCCCACCAAGCAATGTTTTGACTTTTAAACCACAGGGATATCTAAAACAAAGAGAATTTTATATTCCGAAATACTTGACAGCAGAAAGCAAAACCAAAGGCGCCGATTATAGAACTACTGTGTATTGGAACCCTAGAGTGTTTACCGATGTAAATGGAACAATGGCAATGGAGTTTTATAACAGCGATAATAAAGGAACTTATAAAGCTGTAGTAGAAGGAACAGACATCGAAGGAAATTTATCGAGGTTTATTTATCGGTATAAGGTGGAGTAATTAACAAGACGTTACACTTACATATACGTCGCGACTTGAATATTTTTAACAAGGTTTTTCCTATTCATTTTAAATGAATTAAAACCAATTTTATTTAGTGTAAAGCTACAAGCTCCATATTATTATAATTATTAAAAAACTACTAGTTAAATTTTATTTAAAGCAAGGTTGCTAAATATTTAATTGTTATAAAGGCATGAACATTTAATGAGATTAAATCTTACACAAGGTTTTAACCTGTCGAGATTTCCCTAAATTAAAAAGTTGGCCATCTCGCAATCCTTAAATTAGCGACTAAAGTAATTTTAAATCCAAATACTAAATTTGCACATGTCTGGCAATATATTTTAAAGAAATAAATTTATTTTTAGAGGATATGATAAACTAAAATATAAATTATTTATTTAAATAAAATAAAACTTTCCAAAAAAGTGTTTTTTTTTCTTTTAAATTAAATATACATTTGTTTAATGTTCGGCCAACAGATTAACAAAACTGTAATCATAAAATGGTTATGTATTAATTAACAAATTTTTAAATTTTAATTAAAGAAAATGGAAAGACTAGAAATTAAAAAAATAGGTTTGATTGAAATGACTGAATCTGAAAAAAATGCAATTTTTGGTGGTAAGCTACCTTGGTGGGCCTGGGCAATATGGGCAGTTGCTTTGGTAGTAGCTATAATCTTAGAGGGCTAACTAATTTATCAGGAAATATCTAACCTGGTCAGATTTCAAAATCGAAGGTTAGATTTTTACAAAAACATAACTACATGAAATACATCATTTTAATTGCCATTATTATGTTTAGAATGTGCTTAAATTCCTACAGTCAGGATTTAAAGCATAGGATAGGTTTTGGAGCTGGAGCTAAAGCCTCACGTTTAATTATTGAAGATCCAGAATTATTATCTACCCACAATACAGGATTGAATTTAGTAGCCCTTAGTTATGAATATAAAATTAAGCCTAAAATCAGTTTGGGACTTAATCTTGATATAATGTTTAATAAATTTTTATTGAGCAAAAATTCCGTAACAGAAACTATAAAGCACACAACATATTCGGTTCCCGTTAAAATTTCATATTATCCAATCCGGGGGTTACCTGTTGGAGTATCATCCTCAATTGGTGCGACATATATGATTAAAAAACAACTAATAACGTTAATAGCACCTGCTGAATTACGAAAAATATTTGGCACATATGAAGGAGAAATATTCTTCGAAAAAAAAATAAAGAATTTGGTTTTGAAACCATTTTTAAATTATGGAAACTCTATTACAAGTATAGTTTCTAAAGAACCAAATCAGCGGACGAATATCAAGTACAGTGCTTTTTCATTAGGTATAATAATTTTTTAAAAGAATTAAAATATGAATTTTATTTATTTGCGTCAAAATTTCTTGCAAAAAGCAACCTTCATACAACTGTTAATTCTTATTGCTACAGCTGATGTTTCAGCACAAATTAAGCATACACTTAAAGGTAATTTAATAGATTCTAAAAATAAAACGTCTGTGGCCTATGCCAATATAAAACTTCAAAAAGCGAATATTAGCTCCATGTCGAACAGTGAAGGTCTTTTTGCATTTAATTATAATTCTTCCACAGAAATTGACACATTAATAATTACCTGTGTGGGCTATAATAGTATAAAAATGCCATTGCAATTGTTTACTGATCGGGATTTCAAAGATCTTATTTTGGTACCAAATACAATTGTATTAAATGAAGTTGTGATAAACAATCTTAATCCTGAGTTCATTCTTAAGGAATCAGTCACTATATCAGCTAATCGCTATCCATCCCCTGCAATATTTAAAGGATACTATAGAGAATCGGTAAAAAGGGACAGTTTCTTAACCAAATATGCAGATGGATTGGTTGAATATTATGTGGAGCGTAAAAAAGATAAAGCCTTAAAAACGGAATTAAGAGTATTACAATCAAGAGCAAAAGAATTACCAATTCAGGAAGAAGAAGAAAAAATCAATGAATTTAATTCACTAATCAGTATAAATAAAATAATAAAATTTATATCTCTGACTGAGATTTCTCCTTTGGATAGTAATCGTTTTCAATTTTATGACTATACAATTTCTGAGTTTTCAGAGGCAAATAAAGAGATTTATAGGATTGATTTTGAGCCTAAAAGTAATAACAATAAAGTTGTGTTAGGCGGGAAAATTTTTATAGACAAAGAAACAAAATTAATCCTAGCAATAGATTGTAAAGTAGCTGCTGGTTCAGAAAAAAACTTAAAGAGCTTCAATTTTTTGGGAACCAAAATAAGTGCAATTTCAGCTGGTATTTATATTAGATTTGAATCAAATGATGAATCTTATGGCATAAAATATATAAAGGAAAGCCATGGAATTCTTTTTTCCGGAAAAAAACTTAACCAAAAAAATGAGTTTACCAGCGAACTTCTCATAACAGATCTGCAAACAAATAACTGTAGCCCTTTTACCAATGGAACATACAATAAACGTTCGCTTTATTCAAGAGGAAACCAATATACTTTTAACTATTGGGATAATCCTAAACTGATTCCTAATGTTTCTCAAGAATCCACTTTTTTAGAAAAATGGCAAGGTAAATAATTTGTTAAATGAACAACATCAATGTGCTTCAACGTGGCTTTTCTGGCTGTGGTCCTGCTTGTTTAGCTTCAGTTGCCGCATATTATGGACTTTTCATTTCAGTTATAGAAATTCAAAAGTATACTGTTATAAATAGAAATGGGACTACAATCAATGAATTAATTTCATCCGCAGAGAAATTAGGATTTGTTGCAAATGGGGCAAAAGGGGATATTCAATCCATAAAATTGATTCCTAAACCGTTTATTGCACATTTGAAATTAAGTAATTCAACCTACCATTTTGTATCTATATATGACACCAACGATGCTGGTATATTAATAATGGATCCAGCAATAGGTAAAACACAGACAATTCCGTTTAATAAGTTTTTACATGAATGGACAGGATTTGTGGTATTATTGGAACCTGGTAATTGTTTTAAGCCTGGCAACTATAAGTCAGCTACTAAAAACAAATCTTCTGCTCTAGTTTTACTAGCTTATATTGCTCTTTTCATTTATTCAATTTGGTTTATGTTTATCAAATGAAAATTTAAAAAAAATCATTAAAATTCTCTAAGGTTAAATTTCAAGACGATTCATCTTAATTTATCCCGCCAAATATTCTACTCCAACGAATTTTACTGAAGAATCCAGCATTGCTATCCCAGCTCATCCACACAAACAGGGCTTTACCTACAATATGATCATCAGGAACCATACCCCAATAGCGTGAATCTAGTGAGTTATCGCGATTATCGCCCATCATCCAGTAATAATTCATTTTAAAGGTATAGCTATCTGTTTTCTTTCCATTGATAAGAATATCACTACCCTTTCTTTCAATAGTATTGCCTTCATAAACAGAAATTGCACGCTCATAAAGCGCATAATTAGTGCTATCTAACTTTACTGTCCAGCCCTTTTTAGGGATGATTAGCGGACCAAAATTATCGGCATTCCACTTAAATTGAGGATCATGAGGGAAAATCTGTGAGTCATATTCATTAGCCGGTCTGATGTACAAACTAACTTCCTTCACATTCGACCATTTTCTGATAATCTCCGCATCTTCGGCAGTCATATTAAAAATATATTGATCTGCGGTTGAGCGTTGTGCTTCAATATGTAAATCTTCGATAGCTTGAGGATTGATATCCGTCCCATCAGTTTGCACGAAATAATACTTCTCACCAAACTGAGGCTGCTCTGCTGGCTTTCCATTCAGAAAAACTTGTGCATTAACAATGCTGAGGGTATCACCACCCACTGCCATACAGCGTTTAATATAATTTTCACGCTTATCAACTGGGCGTGATAAAGGGGCATCAGCATCCATTGGATAATTGAAAACCACCACATCATTTCTTTTTACCTCACTCAATCCGGGCAAACGGCGATAATCCCATTTTAGCCCTTCCCAATAGGCTTTAGTCCCGGTAATAGGCATCGTATGATGCGCAAATGGAAATGACACGGGAGTCATTGGTGTTCTAGCACCATAATTCACTTTACTTACAAATAGGAAATCTCCAACGAGCAAGGTCTTTTCCATCGAACCAGTTGGGATGGTATAAGCTTCAATAAATAAGCCCCTAATTAAGGTGGCGGCAACTACAGCAAACAATATCGCATCAAACCATTCTCTGCCGGCTGATTTCTTCTTTTTTTCTTTCTTATCCTTTGCAGGATTTGTTTCAGAACCTTTTAAACTCATGTATTTATTTTAAATGTTAAACGCTAAAATCAAACATATCCGTAATATTATAAAAACCATTCTTGTCTTGCAACCATTCGGCAGCTAAAACGGCTCCTAAGGCAAAACCTGCGCGACTGTGAGCCTTATGCTTAAATTCGATATCATCTACTTCCGAGCTATAAATCACCGTGTGTGTGCCTGGAACTTCCTCAATTCGATGCGATTCAATTAATAATTGATCTGGTTTGGTAATTAATTCTTCGCCTGAACCAATCAACTCATTCACCCATTCCTTCTTACGACCCAGTTCGGATAAAATCCCCTCAGCAATCGTCATCGCCGTCCCGCTAGGTGCATCCAGCTTCTCTGTATGATGAATTTCTTCTACCTGAACCTCATATTGAGGGTATCTATTCATAATTTTTGCCAAAATTTTATTGACAAAAAAGAAAACGTTTACGCCTACACTAAAGTTAGACGCATATAAAAGCGTATTGTTACCATCCTCACACTTGTTTTTAACCTCTTGCAAATGACCATACCAACCGGTAGTACCAACAACAATAGGCAATTTAGCGTCAAAACATAGCTCAATATTACTCAAAGCAGAGTCGGGAGTGCTAAAATCAATCGCTACATCAGCCTTTTGGAGATTATCAATGTTAAGGTCTTCCATATTATCAATATTGACCTTTAAAACAATTTCATGACCCCTTTCGGTAGCAAATTTCTCTATAATTCGGCCCATTTTACCGTATCCCAAGATCGCTATTTTCATATGTGAAAGCTATTTATTTAAGTATGGAAATTTATGCTTGTGAATCATAGGTTGATTTTTAGCTTGAGGCCTAGCACCGGACTAACACCCGAGGCATGAATAGGGCCTTGATTTAAGCTCGGTCTCACCTTAACGGATAAATCATCAGAGATGTCAAACCTGAAAAATTTTGCGTCTACGTATGCGTCGATAATGTTTATTGCATAAAAACCTAATCCAGCGAGCACCGAAAGATCCCGATTTCGTCTGTAAGAGTCTTTTATACTGATAATACCTTCGGTGGTATAGGGTGCATAAAGCGGATTTTGAGTCTTCCCAGGATTATCTTGCCTAAATTGAGCCTCTTTCAAAAATACTTTATAGTAGCGCTGATTAAACTCAAAAACGAGTCCTATACCAACAAAACCACCATAAACCAATGGCACCTTCCACCATCGTTTATTAGTAATTTGTCCGAGACCAGGAAGCAAAGCTGAATTTAAAGCCGCACGACGTGGCATAGCTTCAATGGCAAGACGAGCAGAATCTTTAATTGCAGGCTCTTTTATTATTGCTTTTTTGCTATTGTCTTGACGAGCAGAACTAGGCTCCACAATTTGTGAAAAAGCTTGCCCATGCGCCAAAAAACACATCAATAATAACCCAAAAAGGATTTTAGTGTACATTACCAATCTAACATTTCCAAGATGCGGGATAGATCTTCATCCGACATGAAATTAATTTCTATCGAACCCTTACCCTTATCACCCACCTTTAATTTAACATTTGTGCTAAATTTAGAAGCAAGATCATCTTGAATTTTCATGTATTGGAAAGAAATTCCGCCAGATTTTGGACTTTTCTTTTCCTTTTCTTTGCCTAATGCTTTGATCTGGCTAACTAATTCTTCTACTTTACGGACTGATAATCCATGCTTCATGATCTCCTGATAGATATACAGCTGTTTATCAGAATCTTCTACAGAAATCAAAGCACGTGCATGTCCCATAGAGAGATTTCTATCACGTATTGATGCCTGAATAACTGGGGGCAGTTTTAAAAGACGAAGGTAATTGGTTACGGTGGAGCGATTTTTACTAACTCGGTCGCCAAGCTCTTCTTGTTTTAAGTTACACTCATCAATCATTCGCTGAAAGCTCAATGCAACCTCAATAGCATTTAAGTTTTCACGCTGAATATTCTCAATAAGTGCCATTTCCAGCATCTGCTGGTCGTTGGCAGTACGAACATAAGCCGGAATCTCTTTAAGACCTGCTAATTTAGATGCACGCAAACGACGTTCACCAGAGATTAGCTGATACGCATTTTGACCTGCTTGTCTGACGGTTATCGGTTGAATTAATCCCTGTAACTTGATTGAATCAGATAGCTCTTTTAAAGCCTCCGCATCAAATTCTGTCCGAGGTTGAAATGGATTTACTTCAACTTGATCAATCTGTACAAAGCTAATAGATCCCAAAGAGGGTTTATCATTACTTATCTGCTGACGGTCATTTTCCGGCAAATCAGAATCATCAAGTAATGCCTTTAATCCTTTACCTAAACCGGTTTTTTTCTGGTAGATCATATTATGCTGAGACTTGTTTTTCAGCTTCTTCCTTTGAAGCCATTCCGTTTTTCTTGATTATCTCTCTTGCCAAATTAAGGTAATTTATAGCGCCTTTGCTACTAGCATCGTGCATAATTACAGAGATACCATAACTTGGTGCCTCACTTAATCGGGTATTTCTTTGAATAATTGTTTCAAAAACAAGCTCCTCAAAATGGGTCTTTACCTCTTCTACAACTTGGTTCGACAAACGAAGACGCACATCATACATCGTCAAAAGAATACCCTCAATTTGAAGATTAGGGTTCAATCTACTCTGAACAATTTTAATGGTATTTAGGAGTTTCCCTAGTCCCTCTAATGCAAAATACTCACATTGTACAGGAATAATTACAGAATCAGCAGCAGTTAATGAGTTGATAGTTATTAAACCCAATGAAGGAGAACAATCAATGATAATAAAATCGTAATTATCCTTAACCTTCTCAAGCACTGCCTTCATTTTAAACTCACGATCTGCCATATTGATCATTTCAATTTCAGCACCTACAAGGTCGATATGAGCAGGTAAAAGATCCAAAAATGGGGTATCGGTGCTTATGATTGCCTCCGAAGGATTAATCTCATTGATGATGCACTCATAAATACTAGATTTAATGCTCCTTGGGTCAAATCCAATTCCAGATGTTGAATTGGCTTGCGGATCTGCATCAACCAGTAAAGTACGATATTCAAGTACAGCTAAGCTAGCAGCAAGATTGATTGAAGAAGTAGTTTTACCTACACCTCCCTTTTGATTAGCTAATGCAATGATTTTGCCCATATAAAAAATAATTACAAATATGTGATATTAAAAAAGCCTGAAATTTTAATCAAAGCAGACCAAAAGACTACTTTTGCTAAAACTTTGCAAATTAAAAAGCAAAGATACGAAATAAAACAATTTACACCGCTGAGCGATTTCCGTTTTGCACATCTAATTAATAAAAATGATAACAATTATATCCTGTACAAACCGTCAAGGTAGCAACTCACTTAAGCTAGCCGAATACTACAAAAAACAAATTTTAGCTAAAGGTGCTGAAGCTGAGATCCTTTCGCTAATGGATTTGCCCGACAATTTTATCAATACAGACTTATACGGTAAACGTAGCGAAGCGTTCCAAATTATTCAAAATAAAATTTCTACTACATCTAAATTTATTTTCATTGCCCCTGAGTACAATGGCAGCTTCCCTGGTATCCTAAAACTTTTTATTGATGCCTGCACCTTCCCTGATAGTTTCTTCGGAAAAAAGGTGGCACTTGTGGGACTTTCAACCGGAAAATATGGTAATGTTCGTGGAATTGAGCATTTAACCGGAATTTGTCACTATATCAATCTGCATGTTTTACCATTACGCATTCATGTTCCTTCAATCGGAAAAGAATTTAATGAAAATGGCGATTTGTTTTTAGAAGATACCGTAAAATTTGTCGACCAACAGATTACTAACTTCCTAGAATTTTAACAAAATTTAAAGATCTGGTAATTCAAATTGCCAGATCTTTATACTTTAAATTGTAGCCATCCACTACCCTCATAACCGAATATAAACTGCTTAGGATTAATAATTTCGGCCATAATCTCAATACTATCAGTTATTCTTAGTCCCGAGCGATTAAAATACTGGTTCCCATCAACAATAAATATTTTCTGATTTTGAACTGCTTTAAGATCCGACCAGCCAGGTAAATCAATCAATAAATTTATTTCTTGCAATGTTCTTTGTATAGAAAATCCGCAAGGCATAATGACCAAGATATCCGGATTAGTTTGCAAAATATCTTCAAAATTAACATAGGATGAATGCTTCCCTGATTGCGTTAAAATAGGTACACCACCTGCAATTTCTACAATTTCGGGAGTCCAATTGCCAGCAATCATCATTGGGGAAAGCCACTCCACACAAGCCACACTAGGTTTTTCGCTGATAAATTTAAGCTTGTGTCGAATAATATTAATTCGCTCTTCGGATAATTCCATTAGTTCTACACCCGTATCGGGTACCCCCAACTCATTCGCCAATAGCTGAATATCCTTGTAAACATCGTCTAAACCATTAGGCTTTAAGGAAATAATTCGACATTCCTTCTCCAATAAATCTTTCAAGGCTAGCTCCACATCATTGAGGCTAACCGCACATACCTCGCATTGTGCTTGGGTAATAATTACATCAGGTGCCAATTGCTTAATTAGCTCTCTATCAATCTCATAGATAGAAAGTGAATCGGATAAAATCTCCTTTACTTGACTATCAATTTCGGCACTACTAGACCCTGAAATAAATTTCGCAGATGAGCAAATGGGCAAATTAGCAATACTTGAAGGATAATCACATTCATGAGATCTTCCAATTAATTGATGTTCTAAACCCAAAGCGCAGATCACTTCAGTAGCTGCAGGCAAAAGGGAAACTATTCTTTGATGAGGCATGCTTGACATTTCAACAAATGTAAATATTAAAAAAGGCCAGATGCAATGCACCTAGCCTTTTTATCTAAAAAAATTATTTTTTATTGATTACCCATGTTTTGCTCACCTTGCTTCAAATCATCATTGCTCACGCCGCGCTTCTTCCTCGGTGCTTGCATAGTCATCTTACCAAAACGGTAGCTAAAGCTTGTCCCGAATGAACGGAAAGGAATAGAGAAATTACTTGCCTGAGTAAAATTACTTCCCAAAATGCTTGAACGGAAGTTCTTTCTTTCATTAAAAGGATCAATAATGGTTAAACCGATACTTCCCTTTTTCTTCATAATTTCCTTCTTCATGCCAATATTCCACATATTAAATGATGGATTCTTGCCTTGGGCAGTCCGGCGTGGCGAATTAGTAATCAAAAACGATTCTAAGGTTAATCCCTTAGGAAACACATAGGAAGCCATGAAAAAACCGTTGTAAATCAATTGAGTAGATAAATTAGTATTCGCTACAGCTACACTATTATTCGTGTTGATATCATAAGTAAATGCATTGAAATTACCTCTTAGGGTAAGTGGCTTAATCGGGTTAATCTGACCGAAGAAATTAAAACCTAGCGAATTATTATTCCCTACATTTCGGAAAGTGGTTTTAGAACCTACTGCATTTGATCCTGAGTTTGGATCTACAACTGTAATTGGTATCACAAAACTTTCAATAATATCATTGGTACGACGATAATAAACCGAAGCATTTAAAACAGAAGTTTTTACAAACATTGAATAGTTGAACTCAATATTATGCGACAATTCTGGCCTTAATTCTGGATTTCCTTGCGATTGATTAAAGATATCCGCACTATTCAAGAATGGGTTTAAGTAAAATAAACTCGGTCTCTGTAAACGCTGATTATAGCTAAATTTAATGGTTGAGAAATTTTTAAATGTTCTAGAAACAACAAAACTTGGAACCAAATTATAATAACTACTGTTGAAAGGTGCAGCCGCAGCTCCTACAGATCTTGCATCACCCTGAATCTCTGTCCCCTCATAACGAGCACCTGCCCTAATGCCATACTTTTTGGCCAATGTAAAGCCAAATGTAGCGTATGCAGAATACACATCTTGATTATAGTCATAAATATAGGTACGGGCAGAAATTGGTGTAAATTGGCTGGTAGTCGAATTGAAGTTTCTGGTTTGATTATCACTCACAATATCTCTCAAAATACCTTTAACACCCGTTTCGAAAGTTACTTTCTTAAATGGATGGGTATAATCTACCTGAATAGTATTTTCGGTATTATCGGCATCATTATTACCATATTCATCAATAACAGTATTTGAAAAATCAGTAGAATAATCGTTATTCTGCATGCTATTGGTAAACTGATAAGCTACCGAAATTTGCTGATCCTTCTTTTTGAATTTATGTAAAAAATCGCTACTCCAGTCAATGCCATTCATATTCATCGAATTATCGGTTAAACGGGTAAAATTAACCGCAGCACCATTGAACATGTTTTGATTCAAGTTGAACCCATCAGCACCATTACTAAATCCCGACATACGAACATTGGAACTGATCGAATTAAAACTATTGAAATCATAATCCATTCCTAATGAACCATTTACAGCAAGGCGGTCGGTCTTACTCTCCCCGTTTTGAGTAATAATCTGACTTGCATCTGTATTTGAACGATTAAAGGTGAGAATACTTGTTTGTGGCCATGAGTAATAACCTCCTCCATTGGCGGTAAGGGCTAAGCGACCAGTTTTTGCGTTTAAATTTAAGTTTCCGCTGTTCTGGCGAGTACCTACTCCACCATTTACTGAACCACTCACACCAGCTAAATTATTCTTTTTAGTGATGATATTGATAATTCCAGAAGTCCCCTCTGCATCATATTTAGCTGATGGTGAAGTAATTACCTCCACATTTTTAATTTGATCAGCAGGAATAGCTTTTAGTGCATCGGCGATATTATTTGCCATTGCACCTGAAGGTTTACCATTGATTAACACTCGCACATTCTGACTTCCACGAAGGGAAACATTTCCCTCAAAATCAACTGATAGCAAAGGGACTTTACGAAGCACATCCGTTGCATTTCCACCAGCAATAGCAATATCCTGCTCAGCATTATACACCAATTTATCAATCTTGTTTTCTATGATTGGGGTAGTTCCAGTAACAACCACCTCACTCAGCATACTTTGATTTGGCGATAAAAGAATACGTCCCAAATTTACATCAGGCTTAGCCGGCGTAGTCTTTACAGAGTCAATAATTTTAGTTTGATATCCTAAAAAGGCAATCGTAACACGATAAACTCCTGCCGCAATTTTATCTATTTTGAAGGCTCCCTTTTCATCTGTTAATGAGCCATTCGTTGTTTTAGTTGATCCTGTCCTGCCTAAAGAAACAGTAGCATAATCAATTGGTTTTGATGTTAATGAATCTATGATAGTACCTGTTATTCTGCCGGTTATAGCCGAAGAAGCTCCTGCACCACCACCCATGCCTTGTGCCGAAGCAAAATTGATACCCGTTATTAATGTTAAAATAAGTAAAATGTATTTCATGTATTTGGTTTTATAGAAATTAGTCGCGAAAATACTCGCTTTGTTACAACAATTGAGACTCCAATTGTTAGTTGAAGGTAAAATCAATTGCAGCATAAATGTAGAAGCCATTTATACTGAAATTAAAAATTGAGGATGAAAAACTTTCACCCTCAATTTTTACAATATTTATATAACTATGTTAATTATTTTATTTTTAACGAAAATAATTTTCTTAGGACTTTTGCCTTCTAAGTATTTTTTGAGATCTTCATTTGATAGTACAATCTCTTCTACCTCCGCCTGACTCAAGCTCAAAGAAATATTCAAGTTCATTCTAGTCTTGCCATTTACCGAAATTGGGTAAGAGAACTCATTTTCAACTAAATATTCCGGATTAAATACAGGGTAATTAGCTACAGAAAGCGTACCTGGAGCATTTCCTAACAAGGTCCAAAGTTCTTCGGTAATATGAGGTGCATAAGATGCAAGCACAATTACTAAATCCTGAATAATCTTTCTTTTATTACACTTTAGGTCGGTTAACTCATTCACACAAATCATAAAACTTGAAACCGAAGTATTGAATGAGAAGCGTTCAATATCTTCTTCTACCTTGCGGATGATTTTATGCAATGCTTTATATTCAGCTTTAGAAGGCTCATCATCAGACACGTTGAAATTAAAATCATCGTTATGAGCTAGCTTCCAGAACTTACGTAAAAACTTAAATACTCCTTCAATACCATTGGTATTCCAAGGTTTACTTTGCTCTAGCGGACCGAGGAACATTTCGTACATTCTCAAGGTATCGGCACCATAGCGTTCTACAATATCATCTGGACTAACCACATTGAATTTAGATTTCGACATCTTTTCAACTTCTACGCCACAGATGTATTTACCATTTTCAAGAATGAATTCAGCATTTGCAAATTCTGGTCTGAAAGCTTTAAACTTATCCAAATCCAAAATTTCGTTTTGCACGATATTTACATCCACATGAAGTGCTGAGGTAGTATAATCAGATTTCAATCCATAGGATACAAATTTATTTGTCCCACGTCCATCGCCATCAATGATACGATACACAAAATTTGATCTTCCTTGGATCATTCCTTGGTTAATCAATTTTTTAAATGGCTCTTCCTCAACAACATATCCCCAGTCTTTCAGAAATTTATTCCAAAAACGGCTGTAAAGTAAATGTCCGGTTGCATGTTCAGATCCACCAATGTAAAGATCCACATCCTTCCAATAGGAAATAGCATCTGCCGGAGCAAATACATCCTTATTTCTATCTTCTTGGGATGCCATGTACCGATACCAATACCAGCTTGAGCCTGCCCATCCAGGCATGGTACTTAGCTCATATTCAAGCTCTCCCTTATATTTCCAATTTTCTGCACGACCTAAAGGTGGCTCTCCACTTTCTGTAGGTAAATATTTATCTACTTCAGGTAATACAAGCGGTAAATCCTCTTGGGCGATTAAATGAGGCAATCCGTCTTTAAAATAAACGGGTACGGGTTCGCCCCAATAGCGCTGGCGACCGAAAATTGCATCGCGTAAGCGGAAATTTACTTTAGCTTTTCCTGCACCTAATTCTTCCAGCTTAGCAATCATTTTTGCTGTTGCTTCTTTATATTTTAGGCCATTTACAATGCCAGAATTAATATAATTACCTTCTTTTGTGGGATCTGCTTGCACATCTAGATCTACTTGAGCATCAGAAATAGCAATGATTGGTAATCCGAATTTTGTTGCAAAAAGCCAGTCGCGTTGATCACCAGAAGGCACAGCCATTACAGCACCGGTTCCATAACCAGCAAGTACATAATCGGCAATCCAAACTGGAATAGCTTCTCCACTTATTGGGTGCTTGGCATAACTACCGGTAAAGGCACCCGAGACGGTCTTGGTATCCGCCATACGGTCGAGTTCCGATTTTTTCTTGGTTTGCGCAATATAATTTTGAATTTCTTGTTTTTGACCTTCAGTAGTTAATCCCTCAACAAGCTCATTTTCAGGTGCTAATACCAAAAATGTTGTTCCGTATAAAGTATCAACACGAGTAGTAAACACCTCAATATAAGCATCTCCAACTAGTTCGAAACGCACTAAAGCACCCACACTTTTGCCAATCCAATTGCGCTGCATTTCCTTTAAAGGATCTGGCCAATCAATAGTATCCAAACCTTGGATTAAACGATCCGCATAAGCGGTAATACGCATACTCCACTGCATCATTTTCTTTTGCTCAACGGGATGACCGCCACGCTCCGAATAACCATCCTTCACCTCATCATTGGCAAGAACAGTCCCTAATGCAGGGCACCAATTCACAGTACTTTCACGTAAATAAGTCAGGCGATATTTTAAAATTTCTTTCTGCTTTTCACTATCAGATTTCGAGTTCCACTCTTGGGCAGTAAAGCTCTCCACATCATCATCACAAACTGCTCTTAATCCAGAAGAACCCGATTTCTCAAATTTCTTAATGAGCTCCTCAATATTTTCTGCCTTATCACTTTCAAGGTTATACCAAGAATTAAATAAAAGCATAAATACCCATTGAGTCCACTTATAATAGCCTGGATCACTGGTTCTTACCTCCCTACTCCAATCGAATGAAAAGCCCAAATTATCAAGCTGTTCGCGATAGCGATTGATATTGGTTTCGGTAGTAATTGCAGGGTGCTGCCCTGTTTGAATAGCATATTGTTCAGCAGGTAATCCGAAAGAATCGTATCCCATGGGATGCAAAACATTAAAGCCTTTTAAACGTTTATAACGTGAAAAAATATCGGAAGCAATATATCCTAGTGGGTGTCCAACATGCAGGCCTGCACCTGAAGGGTAAGGAAACATATCCAAAACGTAGTATTTTGGTTTATCCGAAGAATTTTCAACTTTAAAAGTTTGATTTTCGGCCCAAAATTTTTGCCACTTCTTTTCTATATCTCTGAATTGATAATCCATTGTTAAATAATAAGTCGCAAAAATACTAAAATATACGGTTTTTGGGAATGGAAAGCTGCATCAAATTCCATTTCAGAGCCTTTTAGGGGCTAATTATATTTTTTTAACAAAGTTTAACGGCTAAATAAGGTCAGATAAACGCATATTCTTTACCTTTACAGCTGAAATCTTTATTTTAGTACCATAATATTTACTCATGGAAGAATTTGAAAGTAGCAACTCAAGCCGAAAAACTAAAACTCTTTACGTTTCTACCGTAATTAGTATTGCTTTGGTATTATTGATGACGGGTTTATTGGGACTGATTTTAGTGCATGCAAAAAACCTTTCCATATATGTTAAGGAGAATATTGTACTTAATATTATTGTGAATGAAGGGGCTAAAGAAGTAGATATCACTGCGCTGCAAAAGCAATTGAACTCAGACCCTTATGTTCTAAAAACACAATACGTTAGTAAAGAATTAGCAGCTCGAAATTTAACCAAAGATTTGGGGGAAGATTTCGTTGACTTTCTAGGATATAACCCACTTTTATCATCAATAGATGTGTATTTAAAGGCCGATTATGCCAATAATGAAAGTATTCAACAATTTACTGCAAAAATCAATAAAAACCCTTTAGTCAAGGAGGTTGTCTATCAAAAATCATTGATTGACATGGTGAATCAAAATATTCAGGGCATCGGATTAGTTATTTTAGCCTTTGCGGCAATTTTACTAATTATTGCGGTTGCATTAATAAATAATACGATCCGATTAGCAATCTATTCGCAACGTTTCCTAATAAAAAGTATGCAGCTGGTGGGTGCAACAAGAAACTTTATCCGTAAGCCATTTTTAAGTATTGGAATTATCCACGGACTTTTAGGTGCTCTAATTGCGATTATTTTATTGCTCATTACACTTTATGTAGCTCAGCAGCAAGTTCCTGAAATGGTCATCCTTCGCGATTGGTTCGAATTTAGCATGGTCTTTTTTGGGGTAATTATCTTAGGCGTACTAATTTCAGGCCTAAGCACCTATTTTGCAGTGAGCAAATTCTTACGTTTAAAAATTTACGATCTTTATAAATAATGACACAAAAAACAACACCCACAAAAGAAAGTCAGAACGAAACATTCGTTTTCGGAAAAACAAATTATCGCTTGTTAATTTTAAGCATTTTATTGGTTGTTAGCGGATTTATTTTAATGATCGGCGAAACTGATATTTACGAGTTCAGAAAGATTGTTCTTGCCCCTATCGTTGTCTTGGCAGGCTTTGGATTAGGTTTTGTAGCAATTCTTAAAAAACCCGCACAAGAAAAATAATGAATCTATTTCAGGCGATCATTCTGGCCATTATTGAAGGCCTGACTGAATTTTTACCGGTATCTTCTACCGGTCACATGATTATTGGGTCTTCTATCATGGGGATTCAATCGAATGAATTTGTGAAGCTATTTACAGTTGCAATCCAATTAGGAGCAATTCTATCTGTAATTGTGCTTTATTTCAAGCATTTCTTTCAATCAGTAGGTTTCTATTTTAAACTTTTAGTAGCATTCCTTCCGGCTGTATTTTTCGGACTCCTTTTAAGCGATAAAATAGACCAATTGCTCGAAAGTCCGCTAGGCGTTGCCATTGCCCTCCTAATTGGTGGAATAATCCTATTATTTGTAGACAAGTGGTTTAAAGATGGTACCATTGACAACCCAAATGACATTTCTTATAATACTGCGTTAAAAATCGGTTTGTTTCAATGTATTTCTATGATACCTGGTACTTCCAGATCTGCCGCTACCATTGTTGGGGGAATGTCGCAGCGACTAACAAGAAAAGCGGCAGCGGAATTTTCATTTTTCCTGGCTGTTCCCACCATGTTTGGAGCAACAAGCAAGAAATTATACGATTTTTATAAAAATGGATTCGAAATTAGTAGTGAGCAAGTAAATCTTCTAATTATTGGAAACATAGTTGCCTTTATCGTAGCCATGCTTGCCATCAAATATTTTATTACCTTCTTGCAAACTCAAGGATTCCGCATCTTTGGTTGGTACCGCATCATTGTTGGAGGCATTATCCTTATTCTGCTTCTTTCAGGCTATGACCTTCACGTTATCTAATGGAGAACAATAAGGTCAAAGAATTCCCGGAATTCAATTTTGCTGAAGGTGAGATGCTTCTTATCAATAAGCCCTACTCGTGGACAAGCTTTGATGTGGTGGGAAAAATCAGAAATTCTTTCAAGCCATTAAAGCTAAAAGTGGGCCATGCAGGCACGCTAGACCCTCTAGCTAGCGGCTTACTCATAATTTGTACAGGAAAGTTCACCAAAAAGATTGATGAATTTCAAGCTCAAGAAAAAGAATATACCGGTACGATGATACTGGGGGCAGGAACACCATCCTATGATATGGAGACTGAAGTGGATGAAACTTACGATATCAGCGATATAAATGAGGATATGATTAAGGCAAATACCCTACAGTTTATTGGCGATATTGAACAGTTTCCACCTGCACATTCGGCTATTAAGGTTGGTGGTGAGCGACTTTATATGAAGGCTCGCAGAGGTGAATTTGTGGAGCTAAGATCGCGAAGTGTGAGCATCCGCGAATTTGAAATAACACGTATTGAACTGCCGGAAATTGATTTTAGAGTGGTTTGTAGCAAAGGGACTTACATTCGTTCTTTGGTGCATGATTTTGGAAGAGCAATGGGTAATTTGGCTTATTTGAGTGCATTACGCCGGACAAAAAGCGGGGATTATCATGTACATAATGCATTTGAAGTAATGGAACTCGTAAATCACATCCGCCAATTGAAAGAACAGGGAACCTTAAAATAATTTTTAATTTTGCCTGTCATCAGCAATATGAAAATCTACACCCACATCGACGAATTTAAGCAGATTAAAAATGCGGTGCTAACCATCGGCACTTTTGACGGGGTTCATATTGGGCATCAAAAAATAATCAGCCGACTAAAAGAAGTTGCTCAAAAAAAAGGCGGTGAAACTGTTATTCTTACTTTTTTTCCGCATCCGCGGATGATATTGCACCCCGATGATTTGAATATCAAGCTGATTAGTACGATGGACGAGAAAGCGGAATTAATGAAAAATCTGGGTATTGATCACCTAATAATCACCCCTTTTACTCGCGATTTCTCCAATTTAAATCCCCAAGAATATATAAAAGATATTCTCGTAGAAAAAATTGGCACCACCCATATCATTATTGGATATGACCATCGTTTTGGTAAAGATCGTAGTGGCGGATTAGCAGAACTGCAAAATTATGCATCGGAATTTGGATATGAAGTTGAGGAGATTCCGGAGCAAGATATTGATGATGTGGCCATTAGCTCCACAAAAATCAGAAATGCACTCCTTAGTGGTGATGTAAAAACAGCAGAAAATTTTCTAGGCTATCCCTTTCACCTCAGTGGTAAAGTAATTAAAGGAGATCAAATTGGAAGAACAATAGGCTTCCCTACTGCAAACTTATTTATTGAAGAAAACTATAAGCTAATTCCAAGTGATGGTATTTATGCCGTTAGTGTAGATTTTAAAAGCGGCCAATTAAAAGATAAAAGCGCCAAAGGGATGGCTTATATCGGCCACCGACCCACAATTAATGGCATGAGCCGAAATATCGAAGTCAATATTTTTGATTTCAACGAAGATATTTATGGTGAAACCATCCGTTTAAATTTCCTGAAATATTTGCGTGACGACCAAAAATTCAATTCCCTGGATGAATTGAAAGAGCAATTGGGGAAGGATGAGGTAGGGGCGCGAATTGTAGGGACAGGTCGCGACCTGTCCTCCAGCCATATTAATTGCAAATAATTTTATTTGATATCTATCGTAATCTACAACAACATATTCGAATTAAATATATTTGTTTTTTGAAGAGGACAGGTCGCGACC
>NZ_JAFEIG010000026.1 GCF_017495225.1 Daejeonella sp.
ACATAGTATTTAGTAATTAGATAGAAAGTGATAAGCACAGATTTTTGAGATTATGAGCGTAGGGACAGGTCGCGACCTGTCCTCTGAGTAGTTAGTACATAGTATTTAGTAATTAGATAGAAAGTGATAAGCACAGATTTTTGAGATTATGAGCGTAGGGACAGGTCGCGACTTGTCCTCTGAGTAGTTAGTACATAGTATTTAGTAATTAGATAGAAAGTGATTAGCACAGATTTTTGAGATATGTGCGTAGGAACAGGTCGCGACCTATCCTTATAAAATAACACAAAAGGTAAACATTAAGGCATTAAGAAATATTAAGGTATAAAATGTACAGTTATTTAGAGAATGATGCTTTTTTTAGGCATTACCCTTAATCACCTTAATTTCTTAATGTTTAATTTTTTCATTTCTGACCTTTATTAAACAAAAAATGCCCCCGAGTTTCGGAGGCATTTTTAATAGTTTAAAGTATTATTAGCGAGTTGCTGGCATATCATTTTTTACATCTACCACTGGGCGCTTATCGCGATTAAGAAGATCCCAACCAGTATAATAAACGAGCTGAGCACGCTTTGCTAGTAGTTCGAAATTGATTTTACTAACCTCATCACTCGCTTTGTGGTAATCTTCATGTACTCCATTGAAGTAAAATACGATTGGCACACCATTCTTAGCGAAATTATAGTGATCTGAACGGTAGTAAATTCTTTCTGGATCTTTTGGATCATTGTATTTATAATCAATCTTCATCTTTGTGTAAACTGCATTCGCATTTTCACTGATTTTATGAAGATCTGTACTCAATTTATCTGAACCGATTAAATAACAGTAATTTGTTGAATCAGCGGAAGTTTTGTACTCCTCACCTGTTCTTCCAATCATGTCGATGTTTAAATTGGTGATGGTATTAGCCATTGGGAAAACCGGGTTTAATGAATAGTATTCAGAGCCCAATAATCCTTTTTCTTCACCTGTAACAAATAAGAATAAAACACTTCTTCTCGGACCGTGACCGGCTTTTTTCGCCTTTGCATAAGCTCTAGCAATTGCTAAAACTCCTGTAGTTCCAGATCCATCATCATCTGCACCGTTATTTACTTTATCTGCACCGCCATCAGTTGTTAATCCGATATGGTCATAATGCGCAGAATAAACTACTAATTCATCCTTTAAGTCTGTTCCTTCAAGGTATCCCAAAACGTTAACAGATTTAACATCTTTGTTTACGGGGCCATAATTGATGGCAATATCAGCCTTTAAAACTTGTGTTTGCGCTGTTCCACTATTATCAATTGATGCTTTTAATGCCTCGTAAGTCTTACCGCTGTTTTTCAAGATTTGGTTAGCTGTTTCAGGTGTGATGCTCAAAACACCAGCCGCGCTTGGGCGATTGCTTGGAGTACTTTCTTTCTTAACACTTAAACGACCCGCTCTAGGCTTGTATGATTGAATGGAAGCGGCAACATCCGGACTAACTGCTAAAATTAAAACTGGTTTTTTACCCATTACGTACTGCATTCTTTTTGTACGGCTTGTTGACCAGTCGGAAGCGGTTGCAGTCTTACTAATTACCGAAACACCATTAGTCATTGGCTCTCCTTTGTTGATTAATAAAACAACCTTTCCAGAGATATCCATACTTTTTAAATCATCGTAATTATCGGTTCCAATACCATAACCAATAAATACAATTTCATTCGATGATATTTTTTTAGCTTCACCACTACCAGTGAAAAGAAAATCCTTACCTACTGTAAGCGTGGCGTTGTTTGCAGTAAAACTACTTACTTCAAAAGTAGTTTCAGTTAATGCTACATCTTGAAAGTAAGACCCATTAACTGGAGCTACTAATTTTAATTTTTTTAATTCCTTTGCAAGGTGGGCTGCAGCCAATTCGGCTCCTCGCTTACCTGTTTCACGGCCTTCAAACTTGTCTGAGGCTAATACGCTCAAATGTTTTTTAGCATATTTAGCGGTGATTTCTGCTGCAAATTTTTGCGCATTTGGGTCCTGAGCATAGCCCTGAGCGGAAATACCCGCAACAAGTAGTACCCAAAGTGTTTGTTTAAATTTCATTTTTTTTAGGGTTAGTTTTTATTTAATTAACAGGAAATTTTGTCTACTCTATTTGCATGTCGTCCACCTTCAAATGAAGATTGAATAAATTTCATACAGATATTTTTAGCTTCTTCTTTACTTGTAAATCTAGCAGGTATACAAAGTATATTCGCATTATTATGAGTTCTAGCAAGCTCAGCTAACTCTTCATTCCAGCATATTGCTGCACGAATTCCCTGATGCTTATTGGCAGTCATAGCTACTCCATTTGCACTTCCACAAATTAGGATACCAATTGTAAACTCCTCATTTTCAACAGCACTAGCAACTGGATGTGCAAAATCGGGATAATCTACTGAATCTGCACTATAAGCACCGAAGTCTTTTACTGAATAGTCCTTTAGAAAGTCAATAAGCATGCTTTTGTACTCAAAGCCCGCATGATCTGCTCCAATGGCGATACTGATATTTTTACTCATTTTGTATTAATTAATCGTTCTTGTAAAAGGCAATTTCCGCTTTCTTCTTATTTGCTGCAACCCGTGCAGAAACATAGATACTTATTTCATAAAGTAAAAATAGTGGGAAACTAACGGTTAGCATCGTTACCAAATCTGGAGTAGGGGTTACAATCGCTGCAATAATTAAAATAATTACTGTGGCATATCGTCTCGACGACCTCATGAATTCTGGGGTCATGATTCCAAGTTTGGAAAGTATGTAAATAACTATTGGTAGTTCGAATGTTATTGCCGCACCAATGGTTAAAGTGGCTACTACCGAAAAGTAGGAGGCTATGGTAATTTGGTTATTAATTATTGAACTTACCTCATAATTAGATAAGAAGTTAATAGAAAGGGGAGCAATAATATAATATCCAAAAAGTAATCCAACAATAAATAGGAGTGATGCCCAAAAAACGAATCCTGTGGCTGATTTACGCTCATTTTCATGTAATGCAGGCTTTACAAATCGCCAGATTTCAAAAAGAAGATATGGTACACCAAGTACAATACCGATCATTAATGAGGAGTTTAATTGAAGGGTAAATTGTCCACCTAATTCAGTATTAATAATGTTAAAACTTAATTTTTTAACACAAAAATCTGCACCCAAATTAAATTTCTCTGTCGCTAAACACATCATTCTGTAAGTCCAGAAGTCTGTTTTACCAGGCCCCATGATAATCTTATCAAAAATGAAATCATAAAAGCTGAATGCTAAAATTGTAAATGCTACAATGGCTATTGATGCACGCACAAGATGTCCACGAAGCACATCCAAATGATCAAAAAAAGACATTTCGGCCTCAATAGTTTTACCTTTTTCTTTGATTGCCTTAACTAAGTCGGTACGTTCCTTACTCATAATTTATAAACAAAAATACCATTCTATTTGATTTTAGAATGGTATTTAAAAGAAATTTAATAAGCATCACGTTAATTGTGACAATTAGCGCTAAAATTGAACTATTTGTCGACAAATAGCAGCGAAAAAATTCGAATTTCCTATTCTTTTAGATCGAATGTTTCCATAAACTTAGTTGTGAAATTCCCCGCTCTAAAATTAGGATCCTTCATCAATCGTAAATGGAAAGGAATTGTTGTTTTTATGCCTTCAATTACAAATTCACTTAATGAACGTTCCATAGTGCAAATCGCTTCTTCACGCGTTTGTGCCACACAAATAAGCTTTGCAATCATTGAATCGTAATTTGGTGGGATTTGATAGCCTGCATACACATGCGTATCTACACGTACTCCATGTCCCCCTGGGGAGTGGAAATTAGTGATTAATCCTGGTGAAGGTCTGAAATTGTTAAATGGATCTTCTGCATTGATACGACATTCAATTGCGTGCATTTCTGGAATATAATTCTTTCCTGAAATTGGAATACCAGCAGCAACTTTAATCTGCTCCTTAATTAAGTCGAAGTTTATAACTTCCTCAGTAACAGGGTGTTCTACCTGTATACGAGTGTTCATTTCCATGAAGTAGAAGTTGCGGTGCTTATCGACTAAGAATTCAACCGTTCCTGCGCCTTCGTAGTTTACAGCCATTGCTCCTTTAATTGCAGCTTCACCCATTTTTTCTCTGAGCTCAGGAGTCATGAAAGGGGATGGTGATTCTTCAACTAATTTTTGATGACGTCTTTGAATAGAGCAATCGCGTTCAGATAAGTGACAAACCTTACCAAATTGATCACCAATGACTTGAATTTCAATATGTCGTGGATCTTCCACATATTTTTCGAGGTATAAGCCATCGTTTCCAAATGCTGCGGCAGATTCTTGACGAGCTGAATCCCATGCTGGTTCAAACTCCTCATCATTCCAAACGATACGCATTCCGCGACCGCCACCACCTGCTGTAGCTTTTAAAATGACTGGATATTTAATCTCATTAGCGATTTTAATACCTTCCTTAACATCAGTTAATAGTCCCTCAGAACCCGGAATAGTTGGCACTCCTGCCTTCTTCATCGTTTCCTTTGCGGATGCTTTATCACCCATGCCATTAATCTGATCAGCGGTAGCACCAATAAATTTGATACCATACTCATTACAGATAGCCGAAAATTTAGCATTTTCTGATAAAAATCCGTATCCCGGATGGATGGCATCTGCATTGGTTAACTCTGCTGCCGAAATGATATTAGGAATGCTGAGGTAAGAGTCTTTACTTGCTGGCGGACCGATACAAACGGCTTCATCGGCAAAACGAACGTGTAGGCTATGGCGATCCGCTGTTGAATAAACAGCAACGGTTTTAATTCCCATCTCCTTACAAGTACGAATGATTCGAAGAGCTATTTCACCGCGATTTGCAATTAGTATTTTTTTGAACATAATTTTTCTTTTGAAAATTTGAGGATGTAAAAATGATGAACTATTGATTAGGGATTTATTACCTAGTCTATAATTCTCAAATTATTTCTTCAAATTAGATAGGCTCAACCAAAAATAAAGGTTGATCGTATTCTACCGGACTAGCATTGTCGACTAATACTTTTACGATACGACCTGAGATTTCAGATTCGATTTCGTTGAAAAGCTTCATTGCCTCAATGATACAAACCACTTGTCCTGCTTTAACTTCATCGCCAACATTTACGAATAATGGCTTATCAGGACTAGATGAGCGGTAGAATGTACCAATCATTGGTGATTTGATAGTCAGGTAAGCTGAATTATCTTCTTTTGCTGGTGTTGCAGCCTTTGGCTCTGCAATAGTTGTTACAGTAGCCACAGTAGCAGCAGCAACCGGTAATTGTGGAGCTGCTTGTACAGGTGCGCTCGCTACAAAAGTTGGTGGCTGATTGGTTTTTATGGTAATTTTAAACTCTTTCTGTTCAAGTGAAACTTCATTTACTCCAGATTTGGAAACAAATTTTATAAGTTCCTGAATTTGTTTAATATCCATTTTGTTTAGTTTAGGTTTTGGATTTTATTTTATTTTATAATTATAATAAAAATATTAAAAAAAGTTCTGATTTTTTAGTAAGCCCACTTCAGATATAAAGATCCCCAAGTAAAGCCACCTCCAAATGCAGCTAAGATAAGATTGTCACCTTTCTTTAGCTTGCTTTCCCACTCCCATAAACACAAAGGTATGGTTCCATTCGTTGTATTCCCATACTTTTCGATATTTATCATCACTTTTTCTGAATCAATGCCACAACGATTGCTTGTAGCATCAATAATACGCTTATTTGCTTGATGCGGAACGAGCCAATCTACATTTTCTGAAGTCAGATTATTTTTTTCCATGATCTCTGCAGCCACATCCGCCATATTGGTTACAGCAAATTTAAACACTGCTTGTCCTTCTTGATGCAAGAAATGTTCATCATTATCTACTGTTTCATGGCTAGCAGGTCTAAGCGATCCGCCCGCCTTCTGACAAAGATAGGGTCCGCCTGAACCATCACTTTTAAGGATAGAATCAATAACTCCGTACCCTTCAGTATTTGGCTCAAGTAATACAGCCCCGCAACCATCACCGAAAATAATGCAGCTGGTACGGTCCTTATAATTAATGATTGACGACATTTTATCGCCACCTACTACTAATACTTTTTTATGTTTTCCTGATTCAATAAATTGAGATCCTGTGGCTAATCCGAATAAAAAGCCTGAACATGCGGCATTTAAATCATATCCCCAGGCATTTATTGCCCCAACTTTATGAGCAAGAATATTTGCTGAAGCTGGGAAAACCATATCAGGAGTTGTTGTACAGAAGATAATCATGTCGATTTCTTCAGCACCAATGCCGCGTTTTTTGAGTAAGCCTTCTACAGCTTTGGCACCCATATCAGATGTACCTAAATTGCCTTTAAGAATACGGCGTTCTTTAATACCTGTGCGGGTTACTATCCACTCATCGTTGGTATCAACCATTTTTTCTAGCTCCTGATTCGTAAGAATATATTCAGGGACATAGGCATTTACGGCTGTTATTGCAGCGTGAATTTTAGACATGATAAATAGGGTATATTATTTAAAAGCTTCTCTGATCTTATCTACGAACTTAGTCTCAACCATTGTTCGCGATAAAAGAACCATATTTTTAATTGCTTCGGGACTAGAGATACCGTGGCCAATAAGAACAGGTGCATTAACCCCTAAAATAGGGCTGCCTCCATATTGCTCATAATTGAAACGGTCAAAGAATTCATCTTTAAATCCCTTTTTGAGCGTGAGTATATAGAATGTTTCGGCCAATTTTAACATGACATTACCTGTAAAACCATCGCAAACTATTACGTCTGCTTTGTCGTTAAACAAGTCTCTACCTTCAATATTGCCGATAAAATTTATTTCAGATTTTTGTAAAAGAGGGAAAGTAGATTGCGTTAAAACATTACCTTTTTCCTCCTCTTCACCTAAATTCATTAATCCAACTTTTGGATTTTGAATATGATAAACATGTTCCGCATACAAACTTCCCAATAGACCGAATTGAGCCAAAACTTCAGGCTTACAATCGGCATTTGCACCAACATCCAACATGATTCCGAAACCGGATTTTAACTTTGGAACGTTTGTAGCAACTGCGGGACGAATTACTCCGGGAACAGGTTTTACACTGAAGACCGCACCAACAAGCATAGCGCCTGTATTACCAGCAGAGGCAAAAGAATCTATTTTGCCGTCTTTAAGGTATTGAAAACCTAGACTAATACTTGAGTTTGGTTTTTGTAAAACAGATTTAGTGCCATGCTCGCCCATACCGATTACTTCGGTGGTATGTACGAAATCAAAAGCATCCTGACTTACACCTGCTTCTTCAAGAAAGGGGAGAGCTTGATCTTTATCACCGAAGAGAACAATTCTCTCTTCAGCTGAAAGGGCTTTTTGAGCCTCAATTGCACCCAAAACTGCCGCTTTGGGAGCAAAATCTCCACCCATTATATCTAAGCCAATCTTCATTTTAGAAAGAAAGATTAAGCAACAGATGTGTTCTCAATCACCATTTTTCCGTTGTAGTACAAGTTGCCATCAACTGTGTATGCACGGTGAGGTAAATGAACAGCACCAGTAGTCTGACAAGTAGTTAATCCTGGAGCTTCTGCCTTATAATGCGTTCTTCTCTTATCTCTTCTTGATTTTGATATTTTCCGTTTTGGATGTGCCATTTGTTCCTATGTATTAATTTACTTTTTTATGTTCTTTAATGCTTCCCATCTTGGGTCAACATCTTCAATTTCTTCTTTTGGTCCCGGTGCTAACTGCTTTAATTTTTCAATCATCTCAGAATCACACCATTCTGTATTTCCTTCATCTTCACAGCGACTAATATAAGGTGCTGCAAGATTGATAAACTCATAAATTAACGTTGCTATGTTAATCTCAGTCTCGCTTCTCTTTAAAACAACAATCTCTTCGGTATCATCCTCCAAGTTTTCGTCGCCACTCAATTTAACTATTTGCCTCTCCTTAAAATCTACTGGATAAGGATAATCTGCTAAACAAACATCACAACCCAATTTGATTGAGCCCTTGATGTGGAAATGCAGAATCATCATCGTCTCCTGCTTCTCTAAATCAAGCGCAATATCCAGTTTACCGCTCTTTACCAAAGAATATTCAAACTCCTCGAAAAAAGAATCATTTACCTCGAATTCAAATTGATGAACCCCAAGCTTTAGTCCGGTAAACGGAATGCTATATTCGTTTAATAATTTCAAAGCACGCCAATTGAGCCTGCAAATTTAGAAAAAATTATTTAGTTGCTCACTTTTTTTTAAAATGAATGCCAATGAAGCTTGTAATTCATTGAAATTTCCTTTTGAAATGTCGTCGATTTTAATTTCTAAATGCTTTAAGCCTTATCTAATGTGCTTAAAACAAAATTATCATGGAAATTTCTTTTCTTAACAAATAATAATGGAATTAAGGGAATTAGTGGTGCGGGACTCATTTTCTCCATAATAATGATAGAAATGAGTGATCCTGCTGAGGCAATTCCTAACAAAATGCCTAAAGCAAGTTTGAAGCTTACACTCGGATTAATCGTGATAGTCTTTACTTCTCCTTCCTTTAAGGCAAATTCCTGTTTGTGGAGCATGTTTTTATTAGCAACCGTTATTAGATGTTGGCCACTAGGGACTAGATATTCAATTCTGTCGTTTAGATTGTCGATCTCTTGTAAATTATCTCCATCCCACATAACAAAGTATTTCAATCCTTTATTCCACATTTTTCCGCTCTTTGAAACCCTTACAATAATTTTCGCGCTATTTATCCCCATCTTAATATTTGTATGATTTAATTAAAATAATATCGATTAGATTAAATAAATTAATCTAATATAGAATATATTTATTTTATACCAAATCGAAAATTAGATCTTTTGAAAGTTAATCTCTGTCTTTAGAGAATTTACTTAGTTTTAATGGGTTGGAGATCAGCTCTGCACTTTCCTTTCGTCTTTGAACAATATTGATGGCAGTAAATAGTGCTTCTCTAAATGAATTGGCAGAAGCCATATTTTTTCCTGCGATATCGTATCCTGTGCCGTGATCTGGAGATGTTCTCACCACTGGAAGTCCAGCGGTATAATTTACCCCATTTTCGAATGCTAATTGCTTAAATGGTATTAATCCCTGATCGTGATACATTGCCAAAACCGCATCAAATTTAGTATAGGTATGAGCAGCAAAAAAACCATCTGCGGCATAAGGCCCGAAAGCGAAAATACCTTTTGCATTGGCCTCATTTATCGCTGGGATAATTGTTTCAAGCTCTTCATTTCCAATTAATCCATTATCGCCAGCATGTGGGTTTAAGCCTAAAACCGCAATTTTTGGTTTTTGAACCCAGAAATCTTTTTTAAGACTCTGATTCATTAATTCCAATTTAGAAAGGATTTTTTCTTTGGTGATTTTCTCTGGAACCTCACTCACAGGGATATGCCCCGTAACTACCCCAACACGAATATCTTCACTTACTAAAAACATAAGTGAGTCGGGCGCATTTACCTTCGACTGAATATATTCGGTATGACCGGCAAATTGAAAGCTTTCGCTCTGAATATTATGTTTATTGATTGGCGCTGTGACTAAAGCATCTGTTTTGCCAGCAATTAAATCATCTAAGGCTCTTTCAAGTGAGATAAAAGCATATTTACCGCCAATTTCTGTTGCTTGGCCTAGTTCAATTTTTACATCATCTTCCCAGCAGTTAATCATATTTGGACGCTTATCATGTGCCTGATTAGCATCATTGATAACATGGAATTGAAACTCATTGATATCCATGGTTTTACGATGGAAAGACGCAACTTTTGTATGCCCATAAACAATGGGAGTACAATAATTCATAATTCGGGTATCTATTAGAGTCTTGATAATTACCTCTAAACCGATGCCGTTTACATCGCCAATGGATATTCCAATTTTAATTTTATCGCTCATTCCTGCTGAAAATCATTTATTGATGAAGCCTTTTTATTAAGGAATCAATAATTAGTGCAAAATAAAGAATTAATCTCGAAATAAAATTATTTGTGCGTGTGAGATTCATTTTAGCTGCTACCATCAAGCTTAATAATTTAGGGATAAGGATTTTTCTGTAAATTGCGCCAAATAAGCCACAAATGAGTTTAGTTAAAGCCAAAAAGCATCTCGGACAACACTTTTTAACCGATAAAAATATCGCTGAAAAGATTGTTAATAGCCTCCAGCAGACTGATAAGTACCATCAAGTGCTTGAGGTTGGTCCCGGAATGGGAATACTCTCCGATTTTCTTTTGAGCAATAAAAATTTGGAAACTTTTTTAGTGGATATTGACACGGAGTCTTTCGATTATCTCCATAAAAAATATCCAGAATTAGGTGGCAGACTCATTAATGCAGATTTTCTGCAAATGAACTTCAAGGAAATCTTTCCAGGTAAATTGGCTGTTATTGGCAATTTTCCATACAACATTTCTTCCCAAATTTTGTTTAAGATATTAGACAATCGTGATCAGGTTTTAGAGGTGGTTGGAATGTTTCAAAAGGAGGTGGCGCAGCGATGTGCCGAAAAGCCGGGGAGCAAGGAATACGGAATTTTGAGTGTTTTTTTACAAGCTTTTTATAAGGTTGAGTATCTTTTCACCGTTAAACCGGGAGTTTTTAATCCACCACCCAAAGTAAATTCGGCAGTTATTCGTTTAACGAGAAATGAAATCGAGAAGCTTGATTGTGATGAAAAATTATTCTGGCAGGTGGTAAAAGCAGGCTTCAATCAGCGTAGGAAAACGCTTAGAAATGCACTTTCATCTGTTATAAACAAAGATAATATGGGCGATGATCCTTTGTTTGAATTAAGAGCTGAGCGACTTAGTGTTGCTGATTTCGTAAATTTGACCAATTTAATCAGCCAAAAAAGGTAATTCTAGCCCATGAACAAAAAGATACTCATAGCAGATCATTTGCATCCTATTTTTAAGGAAGAGGCCGAAAAAATGGGCTTTGAATGCCATGATAATGCTTTGATTAGTCGCGAGGAATGTCTTGCCACAATTCATGAATATGACATCATTGCCATTCGCACCAAATTTCAAATTGATGCGGAGCTGATTGATGCGGGAAAAAAATTAAAGATTATTGCTCGTGCAGGTGCCGGAATGGACAATGTGGATGAGGAATATGCTCATTCTAAGGGTATAAAATGTATTAATGCTCCCGAAGGTAATCGCGATGCCGTTGCAGAGCATGTTATTGGGATGCTGCTCTCATTATTAAATAACCTAAGAACTGCAGATTTAGAAGTCCGCCAAGGTATTTGGGATCGAGAGGGGAACCGTGGATGGGAGCTCAAAGGCAAAACCTTAGCGATTATCGGTTATGGCAATAATGGCATGATGTTAGCTCGTAAATTATCGGGCTTTGAGCTAAAAATTATTGCTTACGACAAATATAAAACTGGTTTTTCGGATGCTTTTGCTCAGGAAGTAAGTATGGAGCAAGTGGTTAAGGAGGCCGATATTTTGAGTTTTCATATCCCATTAAGCAGAGAAACACGCCAGCTTTTTAATGATGAATATCTCTTTCATTTTAAAAAGCCGATTGTACTGCTCAATGCCTCAAGGGGTGAGATAGTGAATACAAAAACCGTTTTAAAAGGTCTTGAAAGTGGGAAAATAGCTGCTGCGGGATTAGATGTTTTAGAAGTGGAGAAATTTCCTGCCTTGGCTGAACAAGAATGGTTTAAAGAGCTTGCAGAAAGCAAGAAAGTCTTGTTGAGTCCGCATATTGCTGGCTGGACTCATGAGTCTTATCGAAAAATTTCGGAAGTGCTGGCGCAAAAATTGCAGGTGCTTCTAAGCGAATTTTAGGATTTCTTTTTCTTGATGATTTCCAAGATATTGGGAATTTTCAATCTAGAAATTTGGAAATCTTGAGTCAAAAATATTATCTTCGTATTAATGCGAGCAAGACTATATTGGCCTAAGCCAACATAGTCTTGTTTGTTTTTATAGTCTAACCAAAAAAATTGTGAGATATGTCGGAAGTAACTTATTATACCCGTGAAGGATTAGAAAAGCTGAAAGAGGAGCTTCATTATTTGAAAACAGAGGGCCGTTCGCAAATATCTAAGGCTATTGCTGAGGCTAGAGACAAGGGTGATTTATCTGAAAATGCCGAGTATGATGCCGCAAAGGAAGCTCAAGGTCACCATGAGTCTAAAATATCTAAATTGACCAATGTTTTGGCAAATGCACGTTTAATTGATGAATCTAAACTGGATTCAACAAAGGTTCTTGCTTTGTCGATCGTTAAGATAAAAAATGTAAATAACGGAGCTACAATGACTTATCAGCTCGTTTCTGAATCGGAAGCTGATTTGAAATCTGGTAAAATATCTGTTAAATCGCCAATTTCTCAGGGACTTTTAGGCAAAAGTGTAGGCGATAAGGTTGAGATTGTTGTTCCAGCAGGAAAGATTGAGTTTGAGATTATTGAAATTACGCGTTAAAAGCATTTTTTTCATCCAATAACATAGGAATTTATTATGGAATCCATTTTCTCAAAAATTGTTGCTGGAGATATTCCCGCACATAAAGTTGCCGAAACTATTGATTATTTGGCTTTTTTAGATATCAATCCTTTAACTGAAGGGCATCTTTTGGTGATTCCCAAAAAGGAGGTTGATTATATTTTTGACTTGGATAGTGAAACCTATGTTGGATTAATGATGTTTGCGCAAATTGTTGCCGATGGCTTGAAGAAAGCAATTCCATGTGAGCGTGTGGGTATGACCGTGATTGGATTGGAAGTCCCGCATGCTCATATTCATCTCATCCCAATTAAAACTATGGACGACATGAATTTTAGTCGCCCGAAGCTTAAACTAAGCGAAGAAAGATTAACTGAAATTGCAAACGCTATTCGCGTACATCTTTAAGCTATTTTTTGATTCTTTTTACATTGTCCTTAGCAAAGGCATCCCAACCCGTATAACTTTTATTATTTCCAGCACTAGTAATTTTTTGGAAGGAATGGCAAACTGCAACGGCCAGTCCATCTGTAGCATCTAAAAATTCGGGTGTTTCTGTAAATTTTAACAAGGTTTTTAGCATCGCTGCAACCTGTTCTTTTGATGAATTACCATTTCCAGTAATTGATTGCTTGATTTTTCGTGGTGAATATTCAAAAATGGGCAAGTTTCTTGATAATGCTGCTGCCATGGCAACGCCTTGCGCGCGACCAAGTTTGAGCATTACTTGAATATTTTTTCCATAAAATGGCGCCTCAATGGAAAGGCAATCAGGTTGGTATTGGTCGATTAGTAGGACCGTTTTCTCAAAAATTTGCTTTAATTTTAATGGGTGATCATCAAGGTGATCCATTTTTACTACGCCCATGCAGACTAAATCGACGGTGTTTTTAACCTCTTTAACTATTCCATAGCCCATCACGCTTGTCCCAGGGTCAATTCCAAGGATAATCCGTTCTTTTGATTTTTCTTTTAACATGCACCGCAATATTAAGCAATTAGCTTCTTTTTTGTGATTTTGCTGAAAGCATTTTGAAAATAAAAATTGCCTAGCTTTTTCTTAACATTGCATCAGCATGAAATCACAAACAAAAAAGATTTTAAGTGTAGGAATAAAGTTAAGCGTTCTTGTTTTAGCTTTCTGGTTCATTCTTAAGAAATTAAATGATAACCAGAATATAAGCAATTTTCATTCGCTGATGGCTTCAATTTCGCTTCCTGACGTCATTTTGGTGATGATTAGTGTCTTTTTGCTGATGTTATTAAACTGGTTTTTAGAATCCCTGAAATGGAAATTTTTAATTAGAGATATTGAAAAAATAGATACATGGAAGGCTATTGAGTCTGTTTTTTGTGGCTTAACATGGGCAGTATTTACTCCCAACCGAATTGGGGAGTATGGCGGAAGGGTGTTTTTTCTATCCCCAAGGAGGCGTATCATGGGGTTAGTAGCCATGGGGGTAGGCGCAATTGGTCAGATGGTTATAACCAATGTATTGGGTTCTTTGGCTCTCCTATGGTTTTTTATAAATTTTATTGAGCTAAATTCCATCTTAATTTTTTCATTGAGTTTGCTGGTTGTTCTTTTTTGCAGCTTCATGCTTCTGTTTTATTTTAATATTCAATGGCTTTATGGACTCTTGATGAAAATTAATTTTTTGAAGCCCTATAGGAGGTTTCTAATCATTTTCTCAAAGTATAAACATGCAGATATAGTTCAGATTTTGCTCTATTCTTCCTCCCGATATCTGATTTTTACGATTCAATATTTTTTAGTTATACATTTGTTAGTCCCTGATATTCAATGGTTTGATATGACTATGGTATTATTTATTTTCTATTTCATACAATCTGCACTTCCTTCCCTCGACCTTCTGGATATTGGTGTTAGAGCCAGTGTTGCCACCTATTTTTTTGCTTTTATCACCAATCAAGAAATAGCAATTATGGCGGCAATTGCTTGTGTTTGGTTAATAAATTTAATTATTCCAGCTATTTTTGGTTCAGTTTTCGTGTTTAAACTTAATTTCTTTGGTCGTTCTAATCGCTAATATCTTCACATCTATTTTCACATTAATTTATGTGGGAATCTTACTTTATTTGAAAAATGGCTGGTCGAAAATTAAATCTTTTCAAGCAAAAGAAGAGCCTTGCAAAACAACAGTAAGCGTTTTAATTGCTGCTAGGAATGAGGAAGAAAACATCAAAAAAACGATTGAGGATGTATTGGCGCAGGACTACCCTTCGGATTTATTGGAATTAATTATTGTAGATGATCATTCAACGGATCGTACCTCCGAAATTGTAAGGTCTTTTGCCGCTCAAGGGGTAAAATTGATCGTTCTGAATGAAAAGGAAGCCCTTAATTCCTATAAGAAAAAGGCCATTTCAGAAGCAATTAAGCAGTCGGATGCCGAGTTAATTGTGACTACAGACGCTGACTGTAGGATGGGTTCAAAATGGTTAAAAACTATTGTATCATACTTTGAATCAGGGGATTATAAGCTTGTTTCTTCGCCCGTTATTTATTTTGAAGAGAAAAATTTATTCGAAAAATTGCAGAGTCTCGAATTTTTATTCTTGATCAGTTTGGGCGCTTCTGGAATAGGGAATGGCATGCCAACAACCTGCAATGGTGCAAATTTGGCTTATCGTAGGGATGTCTTTTTAGCTTTGAATGGCTTTCAAGGAATTGACAATTTAGCCTCGGGAGATGATGAACTTTTCATGCATAAAGTGGCAGCAGCCTATCCCAATGGCATTGCCTTTTGTAAATCGAGAGACGCAATTGTGAATACGCATGCTAAGCCAAATCTTGGCGAATTTATTCAGCAGCGTAAGCGTTGGGCATCAAAGAGTACGAGCTATAAAAATAAATGGCTTGTAGCTTTGGGGATTGTACTTTGGTTTTTTAATCTCAGTATCTTGTTAAACGCTATTGCTGGATTTATTAACCCTATCTTCTGGATGCTTGCTGCCATTAGTTTTGCTTTTAAAGCAATTGCTGAGCTTTTATTTATGATTCCAGTCTGCCAATTTGAGGGGAGACCCCGATTATTGTGGTATCAGCCATTTTTATCTCTAATTCATATTTTTTATCTCATTTATATCGGAATTGCAGGTAATTCTGGAAAATATATGTGGAAAGGGAGATTGGTGAGGTAATTATTTCTAAAATATTATTTTATGTATTTTTGTAATAATTAAAGGCATTCATTCTTTTAAAGCATAACATTGTCGGATACATCACAGCCATTTAAAAATGACGAAAGTGACTTGATTCAACTTCTCCTGAAGCGCCAGGCAGAATTGAACTCTTTACTTGAAATCACACAAGCCATTAACAAAAATAGTGCATCATCGGTGTTATTTGAGATCCTCGTTCTTATTTTGAATGAGCATTTAAAAATTGGTAAAATCCGACTTTTAATCCGTGAAGGTGAACATTTTTATTGTGCAACACGCTTTGGTGGCGAATTTGAAAATGCCAAAGTTTTACAACAAACCTGTCAGGCGCTAAGCAACATAAAAGAAATTAGCTCTCTTAAATCTCATATAGATTCGCTTTTAAATACATACGACTATTTCGTTCCTGTTTTTCATCAAGATGAGTTCCTTGCCTTTGTTTTAATTGGCGATTTGGATAAAGATCAGAAGCTGATTGCGAACGATTTGAATTTTATTCAGACCCTAATCAATATGATTATAGTGGCTTTAGAGAATAAAAAACTCTTCAAGGAGCGTGTGGAAAGGGAAAGGCTACAACGAGATATGGAGCTTGCCGTAGAGGTGCAGGGTATGCTGATTCCTAGGAGCTTACCTAAAACTGGGGCTGTTGAGGTGGGGGCTACCTATCTCCCAAATGAAAATATTGGCGGCGATTACTTCGATTTCATAAAAACGGGTACCGATGAATTTTTATGGTGTATTGCCGATGCATCAGGAAAGGGAGTGTCTGCAGCTTTATTAATGGCCAATTTACAAGCTAGTTTAAGAGCCTGGGCTTCGGTTGAAAATGACTTAGTGAAAATTATTGAGCGATTGAACGAAATTGTAGTTTCTAACACTAATGGTGATCGATTTATCACTTTATTTTTAGGTCTCTACAACGAAAAAACTAGGGAGCTGAGCTATGTTAATGCTGGTCATAATCCTCCAATTTTATTACGTAACGATGAAGTTAAATTTTTAAAAGAAGGTACAACCATCATCGGCGCCTTTGAAACGCTGCCTTCAATCAGTGTAGGAAAAGAGATTTTAAGTCCCGGAAGCATTATTTTTAACTATACCGACGGACTAGTCGAGAGTCCGAATGAGGATGTTTATATATCTGATAATGAATTATTTACGCATTTGCAAAAGAATAAAAACCTTCCTGTTGATAGCTTAAATGAAAATATGCTGAGAGATATTCAAACAGCAAATAATGCAGTGATGAACTCGGATGATATCACCATTTTAACCATTCGCGTGCTTTAAACGTTCTAAATAAATTCTAATTAATAAACATGCTTTTACCTTATTTGCAGGATGAATTTATTGAGGCGGGTTGTGATGAGGCGGGTAGGGGTTGCCTCGCGGGACCAGTTTTTGCGGCTGCAGTGATACTTCCTAAAAATTTTGAGCATAATCTTTTGAATGATTCTAAACAGCTAAAAGAGTCTGATCGTTTCGAATTAAGACAAATAATTGAACAAGAAGCATTGGCATTTGGAGTAGCGATGGTAGATCATGAGGAAATTGATAAAATTAATATTTTAAATGCATCCATTAGGGCTATGCATTTGTCTATCAATAAGTTAAGTGTGCGTCCTGGTTTTATAATTATCGATGGAAATCGCTTTAAACCTTATCAAGATATCCCACATCAGTGTGTAATTAAGGGTGATGGTAAATATTTCTCTATAGCAGCAGCATCTATTTTGGCTAAGACTTACCGAGATGAATTTATGCTAAATTTAGCATCTGATTATCCGAAATACGATTGGGAAAATAATAAGGGTTATCCTACCATAAAACACTGCAATGCGGTAATCGAACATGGATTGACGCCCTATCATCGTAAAAGTTTTAGAGTGAGCGACCCACAATTGAAGCTTTCTCTTTAAATGAAAAGAAGCAAAAATTGAGGCTTCCTTTTAATCGTTTTTGACTACTTTTGCGGCAACCAATAAAAAATTTCAAAATGAAGAATGTTGCTTTAAACGATACGCACATTGCCCTAGGGGCTAAAATGGTTCCTTTTGCGGGATTTAATATGCCTGTTCAATACAGTGGAATTAATATCGAACATGAAACCGTTCGTAAGGCGGTAGGCGTTTTTGATGTGAGTCACATGGGTGAATTTATTCTGAAAGGTGAAGGTGCGCTCGATTTAATTCAGCGTGTTACTTCAAATGATGCGTCGAAGTTATTTGATGGTAAAATTCAATATTCTTGCTTGCCAAATGAAAATGGCGGGATTGTAGATGATTTATTGGTTTATAGAATTGATGAAAAAACCTATATGTTGGTGGTAAATGCTTCCAATATTGATAAAGATTGGGACTGGATTTCAAAATATAATACTGGTGGTGTTGAGATGATCAATATTTCTGATCGTACCTCATTATTGGCGGTTCAGGGACCGAAAGCTGCGGAGGCGCTTCAAAGTTTAACCGAGGTAGATTTATCGGCTATGGAATATTATACTTTCAAAAAAGGTGTTTTTGCTGGTGTGGAGAATGTTTTAATCTCAGCAACAGGCTATACCGGAGCTGGAGGTTTTGAATTATATTTTGATGAAGAGCATTCTGAGCATATCTGGAATGCTGTATTTAAATCGGGTGCTGATTTTGGGATAAAACCTATCGGATTGGCAGCTCGTGATACTTTGCGTTTAGAAATGGGCTTCTGCCTTTATGGAAATGATATTGATGATACTACTTCTCCGCTTGAAGCTGGTTTAGGATGGATTACCAAGTTTAGCAAGAGCTTTGTGAATTCTGAAAATTTAGCGGCACAAAAAGAAAGCGGTGTTACTCGCAAACTTATTGGTTTTGAGATGATTGAGCGTGGTATTCCACGTCATGATTATGAAGTTTTTGATGCCTCTGGAAATATTATTGGAAAAGTAACTTCGGGTACGCAATCGCCTACGCTTCAAAAAGCTATCGGATTGGCTTATGTGAAAACCGAATTTTCAAAGGAAGGAAGCGAAATTTTTATCGGAATCCGTGAAAATAAAGTTAAGGCTCAGGTTGTTAAATTCCCATTTAAATAATTCATTATCAAGAGAATGCAAAAACGTAACCTTGAGGTTTGTCTTACCCCAGCACTATTACATTTACACGATATTTCAAATAGCATAGTTGTTGTAATTGATATTTTTAGAGCCACTTCTTCCATTTGTTATGGAATTGAAAATGGCGCTACGTCAATTATTCCTGTTGCGAGTATTGAAGCTTGTGAATCTTATCGTGAATCTGATTTTTTATTGGCTGCAGAGCGTAATGGGGAGGTTGTTAATGGCTTTGACTTCGGAAATTCGCCTTTTTCATATACTTCTGAAAAGGTAAATGGGAAGACAATTGTTTTAACTACCACCAATGGGACGCATGCCATCAACATGTCGCGCAGTGCTAGCAAAATTGTTATTGGCTCTTTTTTAAATATTGCTGCTTTGTGCAATTGGCTTAAAACACAATCGAATGATGTTTTATTGCTTTGTTCAGGCTGGAAAGATAAAGTCAATTTGGAAGACACTCTTTTTGCAGGTGGTGTAGTTCATTACCTTAAAAATGAGGATTATGTTTTGGATGATGCGGGTATCGCTTCAGAAGATCTTTATAATTTAGCTAAAGAAGACCTTAGTCTTTACCTCAAGAAAACTTCTCATAGCGAGCGTTTAAAAAAGCTTGGTATTGAAGAGGATATCGCTTTTTGCCTGAACCAAAATATTACTAGTAGCATTCCAGTTTTGGAAGGAGAGCGATTGGTGAGGATGCAATAAAATTTGCTTTAAATAAGCTTTGCTCTTTATTTTTTCTTCATAAATGCCTCTTCTTCTTTTGTCAATGGGATTTTAGGATCTAAATTAGTCGTCTGAGCTAGATTTTCATAAAATGGCTTTTTTAAATCAATTTGTTCCTTTTTGGGAATTTCAACTCCTTTTTGTGTTTTTGTGATTAAAAATTCTTGGGTGATTTTAATATCTTCTTTTTTATTATTGCTTGTAAACTCTCCATCTAAAGCTGATTTTAATGTATTGATTACCCATTTATCTTCAACCTTTTTAAATGAAAGGTTAACATGATGTTTTTTTGTTTCTGTAATGTATGGCGTCCCAGCTTTAGATGTTAAATTTTCTTTATGATTATTATAATCATAAGTAAAGTCTAGTTCACTTATGGCTCCAGTTGCATTATCAAAATAAATTATTCCATCATTTAAATACATGACTATTTCTCCGTCTTCCATTATGGGGGTAGTAAAAGTAACTTTTGTATAGTTGGCGGTTTTGTTGATTGATTGAATAGTTATATCTGTACCACGATTTACTACCAAGGTGTAGAAATTGAGGTGTAAAAGCTTAAATAGGTATTCATTTTCGACATAGCCTTTATGTGCTTCAGCTGCATTCTCAATTAATTTAGAATAGTCAATATTGATAAGACTGATTTGGTTTTGTTTATCAAAAGGTTTCCTAAAATCTAGCCTATAGTTCTTGTCATACCATTTTAATTGCACTTGAGATAACCTAGCTAAACTATCATTAACTTTTACACTTTCTTTGTAAGTGCAGTCATATATAACAGGCTGATTTAGATATAATTGCTCATATTTTTTAAGTAATTCAGCCAATTTCTTTTTCAAATCAAAATCATAAACGGCAACTTCCATTAGTAAAATAGATGATCTACTCAAGCGTATCGTATCAAGCTTAAAATAATCTTTTAATACTATTTCTGTGGGATTATATGCTACGTGACTAAGCCTTAATTTATCATTCGGATTGGAAAAATATATCTTCACCTTTCCGTCTTCGTTGCTAACTGTCCCTTCATTTTTTGCAGTAAAATACGCACTAACAGCGTTTATGGGTTTATTGCTTAATGAGTCTACAATAATGAATTCTTTTACCTGAGCATTAACAATAAGAGACAGAACAGTAAAGAATAGGGAGAGATAAAACTTCATATATTTAATTTGTATTTTATTGATCCAGAGTTATTAAAATTAATCTTATCAGAATTAATTCTTACAATAATATACGAAATTTTCTTGAAAAGAAAAAATAAATTGCAATAGCTATCAAATTGCTAGAGAAGATTATTTTTACTTCAACTTCTCATTATTCTTATGCCTTTCGGCATCACGAATATTTTTCTTTTCGAGGTTTTTTTGGAGGGCTTCAGTCAGGTTGGTGCCGGTTTGATTTGCAAGGCAGATTAATACAAAAAGTACATCAGCAAGTTCATCGCCAAGATCATGGCCTTCATCAGATTTTTTGAAGGATTGTTCACCATATTTTCTAGCCATGATTCGAGCCACTTCACCTACTTCCTCCATGAGGATTGCGGTATTAGTTAGTTCATTAAAATAACGAACACCGGTAGTGTTAATCCACTGATCTACAGTTTTTTGTGCTTCTTCTAAGGTCATGGCGATTTTTTATTCTTTAGCTTTAGTGTCGATGGTAATGGTAACGGGACCGTCATTCAAAAGATTGATTTTCATATCTGCACCAAAAATCCCACACTCTGTTTTCTTTCCAGTTAAATTATTTAACTCTTTTATCATCTTCTCGTAAAGAGGGATAGCAAAATCAGGCTTTGCAGAACGTGTAAATCCTGGTCTATTGCCTTTTTTTGTCGCAGCAAAGAGTGTAAACTGACTGATTAACAAGATATTACCATCAATATCTTCTAAAGATTTATTCATTAAACCATTCTCATCTGAGAAGATACGCATATTGGCAATCTTTTGAGCTAACCAGGTGAGGTCTTCATCGGTATCGCTATCTTCAATGCCCAATAGAACCATAAATCCTTGTTTAATTTGTCCTGTTATTTCACCATTTACGGTGCAGGAGGCATGGCTGACTCTTTGTATGACTGCTCTCATCCTCTAGTATTATTATCATTATAGATACTTAGGTAACTATCGTAGCGTGAAGGTTCTAATTCTTCATTTTCCAAGGCATTTAACACAGCGCATCCCGGTTCATTGATATGTCGGCAATTATGGAAACGGCAATTGCTCATCAATTTCCTAATTTCTGGGAATAATCTTCCAAGCTCTTGCTTTTCAATGTCGAAAACACCTAATTCACGTATTCCGGGGGTATCAATTAAGTATCCTCCGAAGGGCAATTGAAACATCTCCGCGAAGGTGGTGGTATGCTTACCTTTATCGCTCCAGTCGGAAATTTCGCCTGTTTTTAGTTCTTTACCGGGCAATAGAGCATTAATTAGGGTCGATTTGCCCACACCAGAATGACCACTTACCAAAGTAACTTTGTCCTTTAGCAAATCTCGAATTTGATCTAGGTTAGTCTCTTGAATTGCCGAAACACTATAGCAAGGATAACCCGCTTTTTCATAAATGGATTGGTATTCTTCTAATATTTCTAGTCCTTCATCACTAAATAAATCTAATTTATTAAAGATGAGTTTGGCGGGAATGTCGTAGGCTTCGGCGGTGACTAAAAACCTGTCGATAAAGCCTAGGGAAGTCCGCGGCGAAGCCAAAGTAACAATCAAAAATGCCTGATCTAAATTAGCTGCAATAATTTGTGCTTGCTTAGAAAGGTTTATTGATTTACGGATGATGTAATTTTTTCTGGGATGAAGGAAAGTAATTAATCCTGTTTCTTGGTCGGGTTCCAGCTCAATATCAACATGGTCGCCTACTGCAATAGGGTTGGTAGTCTTGATATCCAGCGTTCTGAACTTACCTTTGATGCGGCAATTGATGGTCTTATCCTCATCGGTTAAAACACCATACCAGCTTCCGGTTGATTTGATTACTAATCCCTTCATTTATAATGCAAAGATAAGGTCTATTTCAAAAATTTAAGAGATATTTATTTAACTGTAGATTATTAATTTTTATTATTTAAATAAAATTCGTATATTAGGGAATACTATTAAGAAATTTGTTTCAATTCAAATAATGGGAATGATGAACACTAAAAATTTGAGCTTATTAGCCTTTGTGCCAATTGTGATTTACATGATGGCAATACCAATGTTTGACTTGGGTTTCACTCTTAAAATGGTCATTTTGGGTATTATAATCTGTAATTCCTTAATCATCAGCATTTATTTAAATAATCAAAAATCAAAGGAAGAAAGAAATAGAAAAAATTTACAGCTTTTGCTTGCTATGAGTGTTTCTTTGATGGTGTTTTTATTTCAATTTTATATTTAGGATAATTTTAAGCTATTCCTAAATTTCAATTATTTTCTTGCATTAAAATTATTCATTATGGACTATCTTTTACCTCTAATTATTCCGGTTATAATCTATATTGTATTATTAACTTTCGGCTTTTCTATTATTAAAAAACAAACCGATATAAAACCATCCACAAAAACATTTTGGTACATTTTTATGGCTTTAATGCCTTTTGTGGCTTTAATTGTTTTCTATTTTGCGGAGGTTAAGCCAAAAGTGGCTTGATAGATTGTTTATACGTAGGGACAGGTCGCGACCTGTCCTCGCTCTTCAATAAAAAACCATTGCCATCTTTATCTTCATGAACCTTAATTATTTAATGTTTCATAATTAATGTTTAATATATCATGATAAATATTCTGCGTCTCTGCGTCTTTGCGAGAATTTAATTTGTGTGTCTCGCAGAGACGCAAAGGAATGGATAGATTGGCTGGTACGGTGACAACACCGACCAGAGGAGCGATTTTAGTACAGAGTATTTAGTACAGAGTAGTTAGAAATGAGTTTTTAAAAAATTCAGAGAAGGTAAGCTCTTCATGAACCTTAATTTCTTAATGTTTTACTTATTTAATATTATCTTAACCTAACAATTATTTTAATAAAGCATTTTTTTTAATTTTAAATATATTTTTTAATTTTTAAATTAAAAAATTAAATTCGATTAATAAATTTAACAATTAAATATTTTTTTTATGAACAATTCAAAACAATTCAAAAGCTAATAGCTGGAATTTTACTGTTACTGGTTAGTGTTACGGGGTTTTATGCGTGTAAGAAAGAAGATGTCGAAGCTAAACAATTAGCAAATTTTGAAAATCTATCCAAAGATCCCAATTTTATCAAACTCGTAAAGCTTAATGATGAATTTTTAAACAAAATTTCTAATCTCGAGTTAGCAGCTGAGATTATTAATTCTGAGTCAAAAGATGATTTGAAAGAAGAAACGCTTTTTAAATATTTAGGATTTCAAAATTATGAGGAATATCAAAATTTTTTAGATCTTCAACAAACTCTTAAAAATAAAGTTATTAATAAATTTGACTTTCAGAAGTTGAGTGCGCAGGAGAGTGAAAGTTTAAAAGATGATATTTCATCTCTAATTCGAACTAATTATAACGTCAGTGATATAAATGTCCATACTTTAAATATTTGGCTCATGTTCCTGATGATATGGGGGGTATAGAGCCAGGTAGACCTAATTGTTCAGGTAGACGATCTAATTGTCAATATTCGGCTCTTGCAGTTTACACATTGGAGATAATTGGATGTGGTTCCGTTGCTGCAGGCGTTGGCGTTGGGACTTTGGGTCTAGGAGGTGTTGCCGTTTATACTTTATGTGCTGGAGCAGCTCTGGTTCATTATAATACCATGATTAATGATTGTACTTACGCTTATCAAGATTGTATCAACCCACCTAATTATAACTAAGAGTACTATGACTAAATCATTTAATCCCCAAAAACTACTTGTTGCGATAGCTTTTTTAAATGTAATTATCGTAAACACGATAAACAGAGAGTATGTAATTTATTTTGCAGTACCTGCCGGTTTAATAATGCTTTTTTTGTGGTATAAAACGTTTGAATTCAATTCAGCAAATAATGTTACTAATTCATCTAACAAAACATTTGCAATTGTAACGCTGATTACAATCATAGTTACCATTATTGTCAGTCGGTACAATGGTATTTTTTAACTAGAACCGTCTTGAAAATTTTCATCGATTAAAAAGGATTTTACTATTTTACCAGTAATTTATTTTTTAAAGTCTGATATTTTTAATGATATTTTCGAGACGAGCACTAAATAGGGACAGGTCGCGACCTGTCCCTATTTTTTTAAATTATAAACGCTTTTACCAAGAAAGTTCTGCGTCTTTGCGAGAATTTAATTTGTGTGTCTCGCAGAGATGCAAAGGCGCAAAGGAATGGGTTAATAAAAGTGAAATCGGCGGTTAGGGTGGCTGGTACGGTGATAACACGTACTAGAGGATTGAAAGTTAGTACAGAGTATTTAGTAGAGAGTAGTTAGAAATGAGTTAATTAGGAAATGAGTTTTTAAAAAAATCAGAGAAGGCAAGTCCTTCATGAACCTTAATTTCTTAATGTTTTTTAAAATGAACCATTAAGGGATTAAGAAGGATTAAGATTTATTTCTATCAGGGAGCCAATTGAAAGATGTTTCTTAATCCTTCTTAATTTCTTAATGTTTATCTAATTTATTCTTAGTCTAACCTAATTTTTTAAAATATCGCCTCCGCAATTCTTTTCGTCGGGCCCGGATTACTCATCGTATAAAAATGTAAAACAGGAGCGCCAATTTTGATAAGATCTTTACATTGAGCAATCATGTGCTCGATTCCCACTTCTCTAACCTCTTTTTCAGATTTACATTTAGCTACCGCTTCACTTAATTCTTCTGGAAGATCAATGTGGAATATTTTTGGCAGACTAATCATCTGCTTCGAAGAGGTGATTGGCTTTAATCCCGGAATAATAGGCACATTGATGCCATTTTTTCGGCATAAATCAACAAATTCTACATATTTTGAATTGTCGAAAAACATCTGAGTCACAATAAATTCGGCACCCATATCCACCTTCATCTTCAAGTATTTGAAGTCCGTTTTCAAGTTTGGAGCTTCAAAATGCTTCTCAGGATATCCGGCCACACCGATGCAAAACTGTGTTTTATAGGCTGTATCGTGATCTTCATGAAGATATACACCATTATTCATATTTACCACCTGCTGCAGTAGGTCGGTAGCGTAGGCATGCCCACCAGGAGTAGGAATAAATCCAGAATCTGCATGGCGAGCATCACCACGCAAAACCAATACATTATCGATACCTAAAAATTGAAGATCGATGAGTGCATTTTCTGTCTCTTCTCTTGTAAAACCACCACAAATAAGATGTGGCACAGCATCCACCTTATACCTATTCATAATTGCGGCACAAATAGCTACAGTTCCGGGCCGTTTACGATAAGAAACCTTCTCAAGCAATCCGCTATCATGCTGCTTATAAATATAATCTTCCCTGTGGTAGGTTACATCAATGAAAGGCGGATTAAAATCCATTAGCGGATCAATAGCATCGTAAATTCCTTGAATACTCTGACCCTTAACAGGCGGAAGAAGCTCAAATGAGAAAAGTGTTTTTCCTTTTGCGGAGGAAATATGTTCTGTTATTTTCATTTTTTGATCAGTTGTCGGTTATCTTTGTCAGTTATCAGTTGTCAGTTGACAGTTGTCGGTTATCAGTTGACGGTTATCAGTTGTCGGTTATTAGTTGTCGGTTATTAGTTGTCAGTTATCAGTTGTCGGTTATTAGTTGTCGGTTATCAGTTGACTTTGTTAATTATCTTTGTCAGTTGTCTTTATATTCTTTGGTTTTAGATTTTGAAAATATTTAATAAAGCCACTTAATAATTTTCTACTTAGTTCTGTCGATAGTAGAAATTCTTTAAGTTTAGGTTCATCTAAATAATTTAAATCAAAGCAAAGATACAATTGAGTTTCTAGTTCATAGAGAGATCCTCTTGCGATATGAAAGAATCGAATGCTATCTTTCGAATGATTTCTTCCACATCCTTCCGCAATATTTGATGGTACTGATATTGCACATCTTCTCATTTGATTTATTAAACCATATTGTTCTTCTTTAGGAAACTCTGCTGTAATTGAATAAACTTCTTTCGATAATTTCCTAGCTTCTTGCCATACTTTTAATTCTGTGTATCTTTTCTCTGAATCATTCATCTCTTTGAATTATTTCGAGATAAATTACTTTGAAAAAATAGTTTATAAAAATTTTTACCTTTTAATCATTTATTTATACCGGTTATCAGTTGTCGGTTATCAGTTGACAGTTAACAGTTGTCAGTTGACAGTTGTTGGTTGTCAGTTGTCGGTTGACAGTTCCCTGATAACTGACAACGCTAAATAACAACTCCTTTCTTCGTTTGCCTGCCAACTTATAACTCTCTTTTCCTGATAACTGATAACTGTCAACTCTTGTTTTCGCTTGTCTGTTAACTGTCAATTGATAACTCTCTTTTACTGCTAACTGACAACGGATAACTGTCAACTCTTGTTGTCGCTTGCCTGCTAACTGACAACTGCTAACTGCCAACCCCTCTTTAATACCCCAAATTCGGACTCAACCACCTCTCCACATCCTCCAACGGCATATTTTTGCGTTTTGCATAATCTATAACTTGGTCTTTATTGATTTTTCCTAAACCGAAATAACGGGATTGGGGATGAGCAAAATAAAAACCACTAACAGCTGCTGTTGGATACATCGCAAAACTCTCCGTCAAATGAATTCCAGTTGTATTTTCTGCATCCAAAATTTCAAATAATGTTGCTTTTTCGGTATGGTCTGGGCATGCAGGGTAGCCTGGTGCGGGACGAATACCAACATATTTTTCTTTGATTAACTCTTCATTTGAAAGCGATTCGTTATTGGCGTAGGCCCAGAATTCTTTACGGACTAATTCATGCATTCTCTCCGCAAAAGCTTCTGCTAGTCGGTCGGCTAAAGCCTTGACCATGATGCTGTTATAATCGTCAAAATTCTTTTCAAAGGCAGCAACCAATTCATCGCAACCTATACCCGTTGTTACCGCAAATCCACCCCAATAGTCGGCAATGCCAGATTCTTTGGGTGCTACAAAATCGGATAAAGCATAATAGGCTTCATCTTTAGGTTTTTCTGATTGCTGACGAAGGGTATGAATCGTTTTATATACCTGAGTTCTATTTTCATCAGTATAAAGTTCAATATCATCACCGACAGAATTTGCTGGCCAAAAGCCAATTACTCCCTTCGCTTGAAGCGATTTATCAGCAATAATTTTGTTCAATAAAATGCGAGCTTCATCGTATAATTTTTTGGCTTCTAATCCTACATATTCATCCTCAAAAATGCGCGGGAAGCTTCCACGGAGTTCCCAAGTATGGAAAAATGGAGTCCAGTCGATGTAAGGCACTAATTCTTCCAATGAAAAATCGACAAAGGTTTTTGTCCCCAAGAATGCTGGTTTTTTAACTTCTGCACTGCTAAAATCAATATTGAATTTAGCGGCTCTAGCCTCTTCTATAGTTTTAAATTGTTTATCGGATTTCTTGCTTAAATGCGATTCACGTGCTTTGTCATATTCCTCACGTATGCCAGAGATATATGCTTCACGGTTTTCATCGCTCATTAAGGTGCTGCATACGGTTACGCTGCGTGAAGCATCGAGTACGTGTACCGCAGGACCAGAATAATTAGGCGCCACTTTAACGGCAGCGTGAATTCTAGAGGTTGTTGCTCCACCCAGAATCAAGGGAATGCTAAAGCCTTCACGCTCCATTTCTTTGGCGAAATGCACCATTTCATCTAAAGAAGGGGTGATTAATCCGCTTAGTCCGATAATATCCACCTGCTCTGCCTTAGCAACTTCAATGATTTTTTGCGCTGGCACCATCACACCCAGGTCGATTACCTCGAAATTATTACAAGCGAGAACCACACCAACAATATTTTTACCGATATCATGCACATCACCTTTTACAGTGGCTAGCAATACTTTTCCAGCATTTTTGCGTTGATTGCTATCGGCATTCGTTCTTTTTTCTTCTTCAATGAAGGGCAGGAGATAGGCCACTGCTTTTTTCATCACCCTAGCCGATTTTACTACCTGTGGAAGGAACATCTTGCCTTGACCGAACAGGTCACCCACAATGCCCATTCCGTCCATTAGCGGGCCTTCAATCACTTCTAGTGGCTTGGAGTATTTCTGTCTTGCTTCCTCAACATCTTCATCCAAATAATCAATGATTCCTTTGATCAATGAATGAGAAAGCCTTGACTCAACACTTTCTTTACGCCATTCTTCATCTTTAACGATTACTTTACCCTTCGTTTTGATGGTTTCGGCAAATTCAACTAAGCGCTCTGTTGCATCAGGTCTGCGATTTAGTAAAACATCCTCCACCAATTCAAGTAGATCTTTTGGAATTTCCTCATAGACCTCTAGCATCCCTGCATTCACAATTCCCATGTCGAGGCCAGCTTTAATAGCATGGTATAAAAATGCCGAATGCATCGCCTCACGCACGGTATTATTGCCTCTAAATGAGAAGGAAATATTACTAACCCCTCCACTAACTTTTGCTAAAGGAAGATTTTGCTTAATCCAGCGTGTAGCTTCAATAAAATCTACCGCATAATTATTATGCTCCTCTAATCCCGTTGCAACGGTTAGAATATTCGGGTCGAAGATGATGTCTTGAGCTGGAAAATTAACCTCATTCACCAAAATATCGTAGGATCTTTTGCAAATTTCAATACGTCTTTCGAGCGAGTCTGCTTGTCCTGATTCATCAAATGCCATAACCACTACGGCAGCACCATACTGACGAATTTTAGAGGCATATTTTATAAAGGCCTCTTCGCCTTCTTTGAGCGAAATAGAATTGACAATACCTTTACCTTGTAGGCATTTTAAACCTGCTTCAATAACCGACCATTTGGAGGAGTCGACCATGATTGGCAACTTAGAAATATCTGGTTCTGAAGCAATTAGATTAAGGAATTTGACCATGGCTGCTTCCGAATCAAGCATGCCTTCATCCATATTTACATCAATTATTTGTGCTCCACCCTCTACTTGCTGACGAGCTACAGATAAGGCTTCATCATAATTCCCACTTAAAATAAGCTTTGAAAATTTTGGAGATCCCGTGATGTTTGTCCGCTCCCCAACATTCACAAAATTTGTCTCAGGAGTCAAAGTAACTGGTTCCAATCCACTCAGACGCATAAATGGCTCCGGAACGGAAGGTACACGGGGTGTAAATTTGGCGGCTTTCTCAGCAATACACTTGATATGTTCTGGGGTTGTACCACAGCATCCACCCACAATATTCACAAATCCACTGGCCATAAAATCTTCCACAAGGTGTGCCGTTTCATGTGGAAGTTCATCGTAAGCACCAAATTCATTCGGTAAACCTGCATTTGGGTATGCGGAGATAAAACAGCCTGCTTTTTGAGAAAGTTCTTCAATGTGGGGGCGCATATCTTTTGCACCTAAAGCACAGTTCAAACCGATGCTCAATAGATTGGCATGGCTCAAAGAATTTAAAAAAGCTTCAACGGTTTGACCGGATAAAGTCCTGCCACTCGCATCAGTAATCGTCCCCGAAATCATGATTTCGATCTTTCTGCCGCTTTCATTTTCGTAATTTTTTGCTGCGAAAAGGGCTGCCTTAGTAATCAATGTATCGGTGATTGTTTCAAATAGGAGCATATCTGCACCACCTTCAACCAGACCTTTTACTTGTTCGTAATAGGCTTCAACAAGCTCATCGAATGTTACGGCACGGTATCCTGGGTCGTTTACATCTGGCGACATAGATGCCATTTTTGTAGTTGGACCTAAGGCACCGGCCACAAAACGAGGTTTATTTGGGTTTTTAAGCGTATATTCTTGTGCTATTTCTTTGGCAATACGAGCACCTTCAAAGCTCATCTCATAAGAGAGATCTTCCATTTGATAATCAGCCATAGAAATACGCTGGGTACTGAAAGTATTGGTCTCGATAATGTCGGCACCAGCCTCCAAATATTCGGCATGTATTGCTTTGATAATATCTGGACGGGTAATATTTAAAAGGTCATTATTGCCTCTTACATCACATGGATGATCTTTAAAGCGTTCGCCTCTAAAATCCTCTTCCGTTAATTGGTAGCGCTGAATCATGGTGCCCATCGCGCCATCAATCACTAATATTCTCTTCTTTAATTCTTCTCTAATACTCATTATTCTATTTAAGATATAAGCATTTAGATGTGAGAGATGAGATTTGAGATATGAGAATAGTGATATAGGCATATAGATATGCATAATCACCTTTCTTTATTCAAATCAAATTTTCAAATCTAAAGGGCTTTAATCAAAAAGTCGGTAATCAATGACTTTAACTTATCTTTTCCCGAACATGCGAGATAGAATGTAGCACCTTGTAAGCACAGGTTGCTAAGACTTCGTAGGGTCTAATCCCTCCGTCTTTCTGAATAAGCAGTGCAAAAGTGCAAGATAATTCGCTGAAAAGCAAATTTGTAAGGAGAAATGCCATTTATGACATTTAGATTAATTTGGGGCAAATAAAAAAGGGCTATATTTTGGAATGTGATTACCTATCCTATCACAACAAAATATAGCCCTGAATAATGTTATTTTCTTCCGCCAAATAGACGAAGAAGCATTAAAAATAGGTTGATAAAATCTAGGTAGAGGGTCAATGCACCCATAATTACCATTTTATTTGCGGATGCATCGCCATACTCAATTCCGGCAGCGATACGCTTTAATCTTTGCATATCATAGGCAGTTAATCCCACGAAGAGGGCTACACCAATGAAGCTGATGATATAATCTAGTTGACTGCTTCCTAAGAAGAAATTAACGATGCTTGCAATCACAATTCCTACAAGAGCCATCATTAAAATTGAACCAAATTTGGTTAAATCTGTTTGTGTTCTGTATCCGGCAATGGCCATTACTGCGAATAATAAGGATGCTGAAATAAAACATCCTAAAACAGAAGATGAGGTATAAACTAATAAAATATAGCTCAAACTAATTCCTGTTGCGGCAGAGTATAAAACAAAAATGAGGGCTAGAACAGGGAAGGATAATCTGTTCATACCGAATGACATCACCATAACAAATGCTAATGGAGCAAACATGGCGATAGTTCCTAAAGTTGTTCTTCCTCCAGTTTGTAAATCAATGAGCATACTTAAAAGCCCCTGATCGCTAGAGAATTGCCATGCAAAGCCTGCAGAGAGTGCAAGTGCAATAAACATCCATAAAAATACATTGGGAAGGAAATTTCTTGAAGTAATTCCACCTTCACGCTGAACAATTGGTTCTTGATTGTATTGATAAACGGTTTCTTTCTGTGACATCTTTTTAATTTTTATCGAATTTACTAAAAATGAATAATATTTTATGTGGGAGATAATTATTTAATGTTTTGGGATTAATTAAAAACATTCTGCAATTGCTGAAAATCACTAATTCAGTCTTTTGGTTAATTCCATCTCAACATTTTTATACAACTGGCTAGGCTTAAGATTTCGCCAGGCCATATCATCTAAATTGCCGCCAAAGTTGAGGTAATAATCGATATTATTCCGTTTAAACTCACTAATTACATGTTCCCTAAAGTTTATTCCGGCAATCCAGCCATCTTCCACATCTTGAAACCACTCTTCATAGTAACAATCGTCTGATGAGTGATAGTTGAGTACATTTTCTCCGATGAGGATGAATTTATTGATGCCCTCATCAACCATTAGCTCGATTATTTCACGTTTGAGGGTCATTATATCATTGTGTAGGGCATCATTCCACTCGCCTATAAATTCAATAATGGCAAAACCAGTTTCATAATCGGCAAACAATACTTTTAAATATAATGTTTGAGAGCCGAAGAAATCCCATTGGGGATGTATCAGGTAGTTATAGATTTGCTTATCAAATTCAAATTCGCTATATTTTGTATCATAAAATGGCGAAAGTGGATCTTCAGAAGCGATGTAATCGTCTCTCCAGCGGTAATATGGTTCTATTTCGTGCATTTAAACCTTATCAGATTATTTTGTTGGCGCATTTTCTACCGCCTTACGCACGCTACCATATTGATCTAGAAGCGATTGTGCGGTTTTTTCATCCAGATTAGTAGCCTGCATGATCATGTTAACTGCGCGGCCAACTAATTTTATATTGCTTAACTGCATATCAACCATTTTATTGCCTTTTACCTTGCCTAAACGGATCATAGTTGTTGTACTAATCATATTTAGGACTAACTTTTGGGCAGTTCCTGATTTCATGCGTGTTGATCCTGTTACAAATTCGGGGCCTACAACCACTTCAATAGGGTGTTTTGAGGCTTCAGCTACGGGACTACCAGCATTACAAACAATACAACCCGTTTCTAATCCATTTTCATTCGCCTTTTTTAATCCGCCAATTACGTAGGGCGTAGTTCCTGAAGCCGCAATTCCAACGAGCACATCTTTATCAGAAATATTAAATTCTTGAAGGTCTTTCCATGCTTGTTCTGCATTGTCTTCTGCATTCTCCACTGCTTTACGGATGGCCTTATCGCCACCAGCGATGATACCTACCACCATATCAAATGGAACACCATAGGTTGGAGGGCATTCAGAAGCATCCAAAATTCCAAGACGGCCGCTAGTGCCTGCACCAATATAAAATAGGCGACCCCCATTACTAATCTTTTCTACAATTACATTTACTAAGCTCTCAATGGCTGGAATAACCTTTTCAACAGCTAATGGAACCGATTTATCTTCATTGTTTATGCCTGCTAGAAGCTCGGCTACCGACATTTTATCTAAGTCTGTGTAATTTGAATCTTGTTCTGTAGTTCTTTTCATTGTTAATATTTTCTGGGACTAAAATCGGAATATTATCTTGTAGCTGATAATTATTTGAAAATAAAAAACCCGTTCCGAAATTTCGAAACGGGTTTATAGTCGATTTTGATCGGATTAAAAACTAATTTCAAATCCCGCAGTCACTAATCTAGGTAAGCCCACTCGAATTCCCTCAGGTCTTCTTGTGCTTATGTATCGTTCATTGCTCAGGTTTTTTACAGCAAGGTTTAAGCTCGCATTGGTCTTTGGGATGCGATAAAAAGCATTTGCATCAATAATATATCTGCTTTTTAATTGCCCTGTTCTACCATTTGCAGAAGCTCCAACAGTGTTTAATTCGTCTGTGAACTGCTCGCCGATATAATTTCCAGAGAGCCTGAAGCCAAAGCCATTCAAAAGGTTCATTCCCACAGCATTCCATATCATCACATTGGCTGAGTAGGGTAGGGTATTGTTTTTAACATTCACGGCCTTCCCACCTGTCGCAATAAATCGATCACTGCTGTAAATTGAGTTTTGGAGAGTGAAGCTTGATTCTAAAGTGTAAGAACTTCTAGAGCCAATAATTTTGCCAAAATCAAACTTAAATCCTGCTTCTATACCCTTATGCATGGTTTGTCCGCCATTGATAACTCCAGTTGCATTTAAATTTCCGGAGGAGTTAGACACGGGAATGATTTGATTTTGAAAATCAAGAATGAAGGCCGTAAACTCGGCACTAAGCACATTGCCGATAGCTATACGTGTACCAAGCTCATAATTGGTGCTTAGTTCAGCATCTAAATTGTATGGCACACCTTCGGCAGTAATGGCGTCTTTGATGCGTGGAGGGGCAAAACCTTTATGCACGCCCGCAAATAAATTTATTTCATCGTTTATTGCATAGTTAAATCCAGCACCCGGAATAAGCGCAAAAGTATTGTCGCTCGAAACAATATTCGTATCTCTAATCACATTATTTACATTATTGATGCGATATCTTCCACGTAAAATTTGACGCTCATAATCAAAGTTTTCTAAGCGTAAACCTGCATTTAGGGATAGTTTTTTTGTGATATTGAAGGTGTTTTGTGCATAAGCACTGAATGAGTTTCCTGTTCTAACTTCTTTATCTCGTAAAAGTCCATCGGAAGTATTAGCATTTGAGCCCACTACAAATTGTTCATCTGCTTTTTCGTAGAGATAGCGAATCCCTGTTTCCAGCTCATTTTTAATATTGAGGAAATTATGATTGATGCTTAGGCGGGGTTCAATACCCGCGACTTCAAATTGGCGGTTACGGTTTCCCGTAGAGTTGAGCATGTAAACAGCGCCATTTGCTATGCTAGAATTTCCCCAAATAACACCTGTTTTATTGGAAGCGGATGAATTGAATGAAAAATCCTGTCTTTGCCAGTTGCGGCTTGTTGTATAGGCGTATGCAGTAGTTTTGAGACTTATATTTTCATTGAATTGGAATTGGTGGGTAGTGCTTGCAGAAAGTCGCTTGATGGGTAAATTATCAAAGCCCGCCATTCTCACAAAGTCTTGCTCACCTTGATCGAACATGGTTTGGGTTAAACCGATGTATGTTGAATTTGATTGCTCATCATAAAATCCTAATTTGATTCCAAGATTTGATTTTTCATTGAGTTCGATTTTTATTTTCGCTGATAGGTCGTTAAGTCTGAAATTCGTCATTCCAAGTTCATCGGCTCTCTTATGAAGGTAAGAAACTAAAAATCCGGTTTTTCCAATGGTATTTCCATAAGATGCAAAGCCTGAAAAATAACCGTCTTTTGCGCCTGATAATTTAATTCTAGTTGCTTCGGATGATGGAGGGTCTGCTGTGAAAAAGTTTACTACACCGCCTATGGTTTGCGGACCGAACAGAATTTGTCCGCTGCCTTTTAATATTTCTATTCCCGACATTTTATCGATCGAGGGAGTAAAATACATCTCAGGTTCGCCATATGGGCCTAATGCAATGGGAACACCATCTTCAAGCATAAGTATATTGCGACTTCTGTCAGGGTCTAATCCGCGAATACTAATATTTAATCTAAGTCCCGCACCTTCTTCATCCACCACATTAATTCCTGTCACTTTACGAAGTAGCTCATTGGATGTAAGTGGAGCAAATTGCTTGATGTCTCGTGAACCTAAAATGATTGCTGAACCTGGAGTTTTACTGATTAAACCATCGCGTTTACCAATTATCATGATCTGTGGCATCTCAATGATGGTGCTGTCTGAAAGTTTAGGGGCTTCAGTAGATTTTTTGTCTTGACCAAAAAGACTAACGCTTATAAGTAAACTGGTTAAAAGTACCGTAGATATTCGTATCATTTTATTTAGACTAATTTTAAATAGTCCGCAATGATACGACGAGAATTTGAAAAAATCAAATTATTTAGAATGATTATTAATAATAATTTCTAAATCTTGTTTTTAGGTTCAAATATTGCTTTTGGATGATAATTTCAAGCAATTTGTAGATAGGCGATAGACCTTAAGTTAGATTTATCGCCTAAAAATGAATGGTTTAGGATTGTATTATTTGATAGAGTCTTTTTTAAGACTGTCTTGCATCAAAGAATCAGCCATTATTGCTGAATTAAGCATTGAATCGGCGGCAGCAGCCTCCTGAAGTGAATCTTGCTTGTCAATTGTTTGTTGATCTGTATTATTACAAGCGTAAGAAAACAAGGCTATTGCAGTAATTAGAAATAAGATTTTTTTCATGTTTTAATTTGCTTTTATTTCTGTCTAAAGAATATTTGAATTGGCACTCCACTGAAGTCGAAATGTTCACGTAATTTATTCTCCACAAAGCGCTTATAAGGTTCTTTAATGTATTGTGGGAGATTACAGAAAAAGGCAAACATAGGTGATGAGCCATTAATTTGAGTCACATATTTGATTTTCACGTATTTTCCTTTCACTGCCGGTGGAGGGTAATTTTCGATGATTGGAAGCATCACATCGTTCAATTTGGAGGTTGGGATCTTTTTAAGTTTATTTTCATAGACTTTTGATGCGGCCTCTAATGATTTGTAGATTCTTTGCTTCTCAACAACGGACGTAAATACGATGGGCACATCAGTAAATGGAGCGATTTTTTGATAGATCTGTTCTTCAAAAACACCAGTTGTTTTAGTGTTTTTTTCGATAAGGTCCCATTTATTTACGAGGATAACAATTCCTTTTTTGTTTTTCTCAGCTAAGTGAAAGATGTTAATATCCTGTGATTCAATGCCTTCTACAGCATCAATCATTAAAATCACAACATCTGCTTCTTCCAATGCTTTGATGGTACGCATCACCGAATAAAACTCAATATTTTCTTTGACTTTAGTTTTTTTACGGAGACCAGCGGTATCAATAAGCATAAATTCATGCCCAAATTGATTGTAATGAATGTGTATTGAGTCGCGGGTAGTCCCAGCAATCGGAGTTACAATATTTCTATCGCGGCCGATTAAAGCATTTATTAGGGATGATTTACCCACATTTGGGCGACCAACAATTGCATATTTAGGCAATTGATTTTCATTTTCATCTTCTGGTTCGAAGTGTTTAATAACTTCATCTAGCAGTTCGCCTGTGCCTGAACCCGACATGGATGAAAGGGGATAAATTTCGCCTAGTCCAAGACCGTAAAATACACTTGCATCCGTAATTCTTTGGTTATTATCCACTTTATTGACCACTACAAAAACAGGCTTCTTGCTGCGGCGTAATAATTTAGCGATATCATCATCTAGGTCGGTGATACCTGTTACCACATCCACCATAAAAAGAATTACGGTAGCTTCCTCAATGGCTATCACTACTTGCTCACGTATAGCGGCCTCAAATACATCGTCTGAGTTAGCAACATAGCCACCAGTGTCAATTACTGTAAAATGCTTGTCGGTCCACTCAGCAACCCCATAATGCCTATCACGGGTCACACCACTGAAGTCGTCAACTATCGCTTTGCGGGTTTCGGTTAATCTGTTGTATAAAGTCGATTTTCCCACATTCGGGCGACCTACTATTGCTACGATATTGCTCATTTTTTTTATTTAGTACAAAGTAATTAGTACAAAGTATTTAGTACTCAGTACTGGTTACTCTAATTTTTAAATTATTTCTTATTTTTTTAAAAGATTTTTTTGATGGTTTAATCTCCATTAACTTCACTCTCACATCTCCCATCTCATATTTCACATCTCACATCTCACATCTCATATCTCATATCTCATATCTCACATCTCATATCTCACATCTCACATCTCACATCTCATATCTCACATCTCACATCTCCCATCTCCCCTCTAATCATCATACCCAAAACTCTTCAAATAGTTCTTTCTATTTCTCCAATCGGGGATCACCTTGACAAACATTTCTAAAAACACTTTTTTCTGAAGGAACTCTTCCATGTCTTTACGGGCGTATGTACCTACTTTTTTCAGCATTTCGCCGGCTTTACCGATAATGATATTTTTTTGTGAATCGCGTTCAACAATAATTTCGGAGCTTATACGAATAATCTTTGCTTCATCTTTAAACGAAGTAATAATGACTTCAGTACTGTATGGAATTTCTTTATCGTAGAGTTTAAACACTTTTTCGCGGATTATTTCTGAGACGAAGAAGCGTTCATTTCTATCGGTTAGCGTGTCTTTATCATAATAGGGTGGATGTTCTGGCAGATTATCCATGATGAATTGCATGACTGCAGGTACATTATGGTCATGGAGGGCCGAAACAGCAAAAATGGCTTTAGGTTTAAGTTTTTCTTCCCAATAAAGTATTTTTTCTTTCACCACATCCTCGTTTGACTTATCTATTTTATTGATAATCACTGCGATAGGGGAGCTAGTTTTTGCTAATTTCTCAAGCACATCATTTTCGTCGTACTTTTCGTTAATGTCGGTCACAAATAAGATGATATCTGCGTCGACTAAGGAGCCATTTACGAAACTCATCATCGATTCTTGCATTCCATACACCGGTTTTATCACTCCGGGGGTATCCGAAAAGACTAATTGTGAGTCGGGTTCATTAACAATGCCTAAAATTCTGTGACGAGTAGTTTGTGCCTTTGGAGTGACTATAGACAGTTTTTCTCCTACTAAGGCGTTCATTAGGGTTGATTTACCAACATTTGGTTTCCCAATCAAACTAATAAATCCGGCTTTATGCGACATGAAAAAAATTATTTTAAAATATATTTGCAATGCAAAGAAACGAAATATATCTTTGCAGTCCAATTTAAAAGCAACGGTTTAACGATTGAAGCAATAAATTGTCAGAGTGCGGGATGGAGCAGTTGGTAGCTCGTCGGGCTCATAACCCGAAGGTCGTCAGTTCGAGTCTGGCTCCCGCTACCCAGGTTGAGAAGCTGAAAGACGCTTCAATCTTTAATGGCCCGTTCGTCTAGGGGTGAGGACGCCAGATTTTCATTCTGGAAACAGGGGTTCGATTCCCCTACGGGCTACGAAACCCGCTTTACGAGAGTAGAGCGGGTTTTTTGCGTTTGTGGGGTTTGGGAATGGCGTCGTAGAGACACACGGCCGTGTGTCTCATATTTATTATAAATAAAATTTCGTTGATACACACGGTCGTGTGTCTAATATTTATAACAATAAATACACACAATCGCATGTCTAATATTTTCGAAACAGTAAAATTTATAAGAGACACACGGCCGTGTGTCTCTACATCGTGTTTTTTAATCCGTTTAATATTTTCCAGAACATAAATTATTCTAAAATTTAATCTTAGTTATATTTTTATTTTTTAAGAAATTTTTAATAATTTTAAGAAACAAAATACATCAGAATGATCTTTTGCTATTATTAATGCTTCCGAGATTTCTGAGAGTCGGCTGATTGCCTGAGGATAGTTAGTTTTGACATACCTTGTGCCGTCACAATTTATTTAGATGTCGCCTAGCCCAATCGTAAAAAACAAAATATACAAATTTATGAGTCTTAAACGTATCAAAATTAAAATGTTTATCAATTTTTTATTCGCTATTGTAGCTTTTGTTTTTGGCTTAGTATTGGTTATTCATCATGAGCGAAAAATCGGAGAGTTCTTGATGTTATCAGCAGTTGTTTCTAAGTTAAAGGGACTGTATCTCTTGTATTTGTATAATAAGATTCAATCTCAGACCCAAGCCAATGGTCTTAGATCCTAGCTATTGCTTTTAGGGCCTCCTAAGGAATATAAAACCCGCTTTACGAGATTAGAGCGGGTTTTTTGCTTTTGTGGGGTTTAAAATGAGAATATGTTTTTCTGGTTTGGCCTGCGATTTGGTTTAATTCTCTGAAAAGCTGATATTTATAAATTAATTGATGCTAACATGGACTCACTCATAAAAAAATATCAAAGCTTGGATTTGAGTGGGATTTTAAATTTCGAGAAATTTAGCTTGATAGCTATTAGTCATCACTCTACTAAAATTGAAGGATCAACTTTAACAGAACTAGAATCCCAAATATTATTAGATCATGGTTTAACTCCCCAAGGTAAACCACTAAATGATTCGCTCATGGTTCAGGATCATTTTAAAGCTATTCAATTTGTTGTGAGTACAGCAAAAACTCAAGTAGCTGTTTCAGTTTCTTTGATTCAGCAAATACATGCTTTAGTGATGGCAAATACGGGTACAATTTACAAGACTATTTTAGGTGAAGTTGACAATTCTAAGGGAATGTTTAGGAAGGGTAATGTGACTGCAGGGGTGGGTTCTTATTTCCCCAATTTTGATAAAGTTGAAAAATTAACCCATCAAATGGTGGAAATGATTAATTCAAAAATGAAGGAAAATCTTTCAATGGAGGAGAAGATTAATCTTTCTTTTGACGCGCATTTTAATTTAGTAAGTATTCATCCATTTTATGATGGGAATGGACGAACGTCTAGGCTACTTATGAACTACATACAAGCCTTTTATCAATTGCCTTTGGCGCTTATCTATAGCGAAGATAAAAATCAGTATTACCAATCTTTAATTGATACGAGAGAAAAAAACGATATTTCCTATTTTAGAAATTTCATGAAATCTCAATATGAAAAACACTTAAATTCTGAAATTGAAAAATATCAGTCGGATACTAATTTTAATAAGGGAAGTGGCTTTAATTTTATGTTTTAGGCTTTGTTATTGATTTTTGATGTGACAATTATTTAAAGAATCTATATTCTTTATTATTTTACCCTAAACATAATTAATATATTTTATCACTTCATTTAAGCTATTTGACTCTTGAAATTGGTTTCAGATGAAATCATTTAATGTAAAAAACGGTTTGGACTCAGATCAATTTTATTAATTCATGATTCAAACCCAAAGCAATATCCGGCTTGGCAAATGAGAAGGTACTCCAGACTCCTATGATCTACAATTTAAAGATTAAGGAGAACGCATTTAGTGCTTTGATTTGGAAATGTGGGAAATTTTTGGTATATTCTTTCTCCTAAATCATGCTTTTAGGCCAATAAATGCTTATCTGCGCTCATCTGCTAAATCTGCGGGAGCTATTTTTTGTCGCCCCCTAGATTTACTCGAATTTTCGCAATGAACTTCGGAAATATAGAATAGAAAAACGATTTGTTCTTTGTAAAAAAAGCTCTTTAAAAGGTTAAAATGGGCATTTTTTTTATTAAAATTAATCCTGAATTTATAAATAGGATCGAGTCTGAAGACTCTCAATATTTGCTAATCCTTAGAGACCGTTTCGCTGAACTCTAGGGATAGTGGACAGTGGCGCATTTTGTTAGACCATTTATATAACAAACTCATGTCCTTTTAATTTTACCCAAGCCAAAATCATTGCAATTAATTAAATATTGGACTTATAACTGTAATATCCTCTTTTAAACCTTCTACAAATCTTTTAACAGGTAATAGGTTATTAACACTGACTTTTAGCGTATAATTATCTGTTTTTTTATCATATTTTATAAATGGAATTGTTAGTGGAAACTCCTCCTTTAGAAACAAATAAGCTCTTAAGCTAAGAGATAAATGTATTTCATATGTCTTTCCACTTTCCCCAAAACCAAATACATCTGTCTCGCTTATTCGATGTTGGCTTTCAAATTGAAAGGACTTCTCTAAAATTTCAATCCCTGTAATTCGTTCAATATGAAAGTGCTTGATGGTATTGGATTCCACCTCGTATGCCACTATGTGTTGATAGTTGTCTGTAAAATGAATGGGTTCCACTAATCGATCCTCAATGTTTTGCGAGTTAGCTGAATGATACTTCTGGAGTAAAATTTGATGCTTTGTTTGAATGGCAAGGTTTGCTTGTTCTACTAATTTTGACAAATGTGCTTTGAAAAGTTGTTTTCCTTGAATTTTTATTTCGGAGTTAACATATAACTTTTTGAGAAGTCCGTCTTTAAGAGCATGGCCATTCCCCGAAGTTGAAATCAGTTCATTAAGCCAAATAGATTCTTCGGCGGTAAATGTAAAGCCTTCCTCTATTTCATCAGAAAGAATACAAAAGCGATTAAAACTATCTTTTTCTAATTGAAAACCTAATTCACGTAATAAATCAAAATAACGATATACGCTTCTGCTATCAATTTCAAGTGTTTTGGCAAGCGTTCGAATTGATTTTAGTGGCTTGGATTTTAAGAGGTTAATTAATTGAAAAACGCGTAGAATTTTATGTTGGTTGTACATGGCTCTAATTTTCTGACAATTTAGGTCAATTTTCTTTTAGGTTAAAACGATTGACCCAAATTGTCAATATTTTGATGTTTCATTGCATCAAATAAAAATAAATGATGAAGAAAGCAACAATTTTAATAATTCTGTCTGTTATGGTGATGGTGGAGCCAATTGATGCTCAGCAAATCTACACGAGCAATGTGACCATGTATTATGGAACTAAGAAAAAAGTAGGTTTCGATTTTATGACGGGCGAAAAATTAGTCTATGGTGCTGGTTTTGTTGGTTATATCGGCAAGGGCGCTGTTGGTAAAGATTACAGCGAAACGATCGGTCCAAATACCTATAGAGAGGATATTTATGAAATTATTGAAGCCGATAATTTGGGTGTTTACGCACTAATAGGTAGTCGCATATCCAAATATTTCACAATAGCGGCAAAGCTTGGTTTTGCAACTAGAATGAAATACTACAATGGCTATGACAGGCAACAAATTTTGGCTCCAGATGGCTATTGGTACACTGCACAGAAGCTTGATAGTAAAGCATTAATCGGTGCCTTTGCTCAAATTAATGCGGATAGATGGTCGCCATATTTCGGTGTCGATAATTTTAGTGGTGTTAAAATTGGTTTAGGATATAATTTTTAATTCTTAGTAAAATTTTTAAAAAAAACATGAAAAAACAGATTCTTTTTGCCCTTTTAATAGGCTCACTTTTAAGTTGTTCACAAAGTAAAAAAGAGCTATACAATTTAACCGATTCTTTTGTTGAATCATTACAAACTGATTATGATAGCTATGGAATTTTAGATGCTAAGGATCATTCAAAGTTGACTAATGATGGTTTGTATCAAGTTATGCCGCTAGGCCGACTAATAAATGTTAAAATCTTAAATCCCGTAGATGAGGAAGCCTACAAGGAATTACAAGAAGATTTAAAGCATCATTATAAGAATGATAAGAGGGTAAATGATGTTTATATGAATACGGTAGGGACCATTATGATTGATTGTAGAAATTAATACTCAGTGTGCCTTATTAACAATCAATTTAGAAATAGCTTTTGTTCCTTATTTGCTACTGTTGTTTCTAATGTATTTTGATAAGGCAACAATTCAATATACTGAAAATTTCTCGGATTTCAAAAATTTTATGAGTAGGAGCCTTCAAGATCAAATCAAAATTAAATTTTAAGTGAGCGAACTTTACAATGGCATATTGATGTGCTTCGTGCTCATGTGTTTAGAATTTAACGAAAAGGATTAATAAACTTAATTAAAGCTAATTTTTTAATTAAAAAATAATTAAATTTCTATATTTAGAGGTGTTAATGAGTGTAAACTGCAATACCTCGCTTAAAGTATGAGTCAATACAATAAGTACTCAGCATCAGGTTTTTATCCAAAAAACAAGTCAATAAACAAATAAAATCAATCATAAATTATATGAATCAGTTATTAAAAAGATTTACAAATCAATATCAATTATCTAAGACATTACGCTTTGAACTTATACCTCAAGGAAAAACACTTGATTTTATTAAGGAAAAAGGCTTGTTATCTCAAGACGAACAAAGAGCTCAGAGTTATAAAGAAATGAAGGGTACGATTGATGAGTTTCATAAATATTTTATTGATCTAGCTTTAAGCAAGGTTAAATTATCTTTTTTGAGTGATTATGATTGTTTGTATAATCAAAGCGTAGAAAGCAAGAAAGATCCAAAATTTAAGGATGAACTAAAAAAAGTACAAGATGCATTGCGAAAAGAAATTGTTAAATCTTTTTCAGAGGGCGATGCTAAAGGCATTTTTGCAATTCTTGATAAAAAAGAATTGATTACTGTTGAACTTGAACAGTGGTTTGCAAATCAAGATAAAAAAGAAATTTATTTTGACGACAAATTCAAAACTTTCACCACTTACTTTACAGGTTTTCATCAAAACAGGAAAAACATGTATTCTACTGAAGCTAATTCTACTGCAATAGCTTATCGATTGATACATGAAAACTTGCCCAAATTTTTAGAAAATGCTAAATCATTTGCGAAAATTAATCAAGTGCTTGAATTACATCCTCAAATTTCTAATGTTTATAAAGAATTCGAAAAGTATTTAAACGTAAAGTCTATTGATGAAATGTTTGAATTGGATTATTTTAATGAAGTTTTATCCCAAAAAGGCATTACTGTTTACAATAATATTATTGGTGGCAGAACAGCTGAAGAAGGGAAATCTAAAGTGCAAGGATTGAACGAAATTGTTAATTTGTACAATCAAAATAAAGATAAAAAAGATCGTCTTCCCAAATTAAAGCAATTATATAAACAAATATTAAGTGATAGAATTTCACTTTCTTTTTTGCCAGATGCCTTTAAAGATGGAAAACAAGTATTACAAGCAGTCTTTGATTTTTATAAAGTTAACTTACTAAGTTATACCATTGAGGGTCAAGATACTAGTCAGAATTTATTGCAACTCATCAAGCAATTATTACAAAACCTTTCTAGCTTTGATATTGATAAAATTTATCTTAAAAACGACAATAATCTAACTGCTATCTCGCAACAGCTATTTGGTGATTTTTCTGTTTTTACAAGTGCATTGAATTATAGATATGAAACTTTAATCAATCCTAAATTTGAACTTGAATACCTAAAAGCAAATGAAAAGAAACGAGAAAGCTTAGACAAAGCCAAGGCTATTTATACAAAGCAGGATTATTTTTCTATTGCTTTTTTACAAGAAGTAGTATCTGACTACATGAATTCTTTGGATGATAATTCTGACTTATCGAAAAAGTTCACTCCAAATTGTATTGCAGATTATTTCACAAATTATTTTATTGCCAAAAATGAAGAGGATAGTGATAAAACGTTTGATTTATTAGCAAACATAAGTGCAAAATACCAATGTATTCAAGGTATTTTGGAAAATGCTTCTGAATATGAAGATGAGTTGAAACAAGACCAAATTCTGATAGATAATCTTAAGTTCTTTTTGGATTCTATTATGGAATTAGTGCATTTTATAAAACCTCTGCAATTAAAATCAGAAAGTATCACTGAAAAAGACACAGCCTTTTATGATGTGTTTGACAACTATTATGAGACGTTAAATTTACTAATACCACTGTATAATATGGTGCGAAATTATGTAACTCAAAAGCCATATAGCACCGAAAAAATTAAATTAAACTTCGAGAATAAAAATAATTTTTTGGGTGGTTGGGTAGATAGTAAAACAGAAAATTCAGATAATGCAACACAGGGAGGAGGGTATTTGTTTAGAAAGAAAAATAAAATCGGTGAATACGATTTTTTTTTAGGGATCTCAAATGATGTTAAATTATTTAGAAGTCATTTAAAATCTGAAATTACAGAAAATGATTTAAGTGAATTTGAAAGAATGGATTATTACCAATTAAAATCTGCTTCAGTATTTGGGAATAGTTATGTCGGGAATTATGAAGACGATAAAAATAATCTATTTGAAGTTATTTATAACTTTGCAAAAGAAAAAAATAAAAATATTTTAAATGAATTTGATATTTATATTAACAAACAAAATGGTGATATTAAACCAACACCATCGGGCTTATTTAAAATAGTCAATGAAAAATTTTCATTTTTTGTTAATGAGCTGTTAAATTTTGAAGATTTTAATAACGCAAACAATTTAATTATAAATAACTTAAAACAAACAATTCTTTCCTTACATAGAGTTCCCAAATCTCAAACTTATAAGGATATAAATTTCAAAATTTTTACAGAACCAATCAAAGTAATAGAAGATTTGACAAATGAAAAATCGTTTTCATATTTTCCAATAAGTAAAATTGAATTTGAGGATGTTACAAATAGATCCAATAACCCGTTATTTTTGTTTAAAATATCAAATAAAGATTTATCATTCTCAGACTCTTTAGATAATGGATTAAGGAAATTACAAAAAAGAGGAAAAGACAATTTGCATACTTTATATTTTAAAGCATTAATGCAGGGAAATCAAAACATTTATGATATCGGAACAGCTGAAATATTTTATAGAAAAGCGTCAATTAGCCCTAAAAATATAATTACACACAAAGTTAACCGACCGATTAATGCCAAAAACCCATTAACCCCCGAAGCGAAAAACACGTATGAATATGATTTAATTAAAGACAAACGTTTTACGGAAGATAAATTTCAGTTTCATTTATCTATAATTCAGAATTATAAAGAACCCAAAAAACCTAATAAAGATATCAATCAAACGGTTTTGGAATATTTGAAAAATAATCCTGAAGTTAAAATTATTGGGTTAGATAGAGGCGAGCGACACTTGGTTTATTTAACGCTAATAGATCAAAAGGGTAATATTTTGAAACAAGAAAGCTTAAATGTCATAAAGGTTGATAAACATGAAACTCATTACCATACCTTATTGCATAATAAAGAATTGGAGCGAGATAAAGCTCGTAAAAATTGGGGTACCATCGAAAATATTAAAGATCTAAAAGAAGGTTACATTAGTCAGGTTGTGCATAAAATTGCAACAATGATGGTTGTGGAAAATGCTATAGTGGTAATGGAGGATTTGAACTTTGGATTTAAACGAGGTCGGTTTAAAGTTGAAAAACAAATCTATCAGAAATTAGAAAAAATGTTGATTGATAAGTTAAATTATTTGGTTTTGAAAAACAAACAAGCCCAAGAGCTTGGTGGTTTGTACAGTGCTTTACAATTGACCAATAAATTTGAGAGTTTTCAAAAAATGGGTAAACAATCAGGTTTTATATTTTATGTGCCAGCTTGGAACACCTCCAAAATTGACCCGACTACTGGCTTTGTGAATTATTTTTTCACTAAATATGAAAATGTAGAAAAAGCCAAATCGTTTTTTGAAAAGTTTGATTCTATCCGTTTTAACGGGACTTATTTTGAGTTTGAAGTTAAAAACTATTCTAATTTTAATCCCAAAGCTGAGGGTACACAACAGAATTGGACAATTTGTACACATGGCGAAAGGATCATCACTTTCAGAAATACTGAGAAAAACAGTAATTGGGATAGTAAAACAGTTCTGCTAACTGAATTATTTGAAGATTTTATGGGCAAACATCAAATCATTTATGGTAATGGAGAATGTATTAAAACTCAACTGGATTCAAAAAATGACAAATTATTTTTTGAAGAATTATTAAACTTATTTAAGTTGACTCTACAAATGCGAAATAGCGTAACGGGTACTGATGAGGATTATTTGATTTCGCCTGTTAAGAACGCTCAGGGAATATTCTATGATAGCCGTAAAGCGGATGATAATTTGCCTAAAGATGCTGATGCCAACGGTGCATATCATATTGCTAAGAAGGGATTATGGATTTTAGAACAAGTTAATAAAACCCAATCTGCAGAAGAATTAAAGAAGCTAAATCTTGCAATTTCTAACAAAGAATGGTTGCAGTATACGCAGCAATAAATTTACGTTATTTTCAATAAAACCGTGCTTGGTTGCCTCTGCACGGTTTTATTAAATCTTTCATGGAAAATTACATACCCATTTCCTACATCAACGATTTTATTTTTTGTCCACGCTCTATTTACAATCATCAAATGTATCAAAATAGGGATGAATTAGTGTATCAAGGAGAAGTGCAAACAAAAGGAAAGGCGGCACATATAAATATTGATAACAAAAGATATTCTGATAAAAAAAATGTGCTCCAAAATTTTGAAGTTTATTCTGTAAAATATCAATTATTTGGCAAAATAGATGTTTTTGATATTGAAAAGGGGCTACTTACCGAGCGTAAAAACAACATCAAAACTATTTATGATGGCTTTATTTTTCAATTATATGCCCAATATTTTGGGCTCGCTGAAATGGGTTATCAAGTGAAAGAAATGGCCTTGTATGATTTTTCTAAAAATAGAATGTATCCTATTCAACTGCCTGAAAATAACAGAATAATGAAACAAAAATTTGAAAATACATTAGAAGAAATCAATGAATTTTCCTTGTTGCGAAAGGGGTTTAGTGCCAACAAATTTAAATGCGTAAAATGTATTTATAACCTTTTGTGCGATGCATCATTATGCTAAGTTTTCCTGATTTTGATAAGAAAAGAATAGTTGTAGTTTTTGCAATTGAAAGCCAAAAATTTGCCATTCAAAATGACAATTTGATAGTAAAAGATTCGGAGGATAAGGTGATTTTACAAGATACATGTTATCGTATTTTGTCACTCTGGATTGTTGGAAACTGCTCAATTACGAGTGTTTTGCTAAAAAAAAGTAAAAAGCATGGCTTTCCTATTTTCCACTTGGGCGGAAATTTCAGAATGATTGGTTACTGGAATTCAGCTACCGAAGGAAATTTTTTATTACGTTATAGACAATACCTGTATAGCAACAAAGATATTGCTAAGTTATTGGTTGTCAATAAAATATCAAATCAGCTTAAGCTTTTAAAAAATATTAGGATTAAAGGTTTAAGTGAAAAAGAGGCAATTGTTCAACTTGAAACATATAAAGAAAAGATACAAAGTACGCATGAATGGAAAGAAATTTTAGGTACTGAAGGTGTGGCAAGTAAAGTGTTTTTTTCAGCGTACTTCAAGAATACCAATTGGGAGGGAAGAAGACCCCGATCAAAAATAAATGCAATGAATGTTTTAATGGATATCGGTTATACATTTTTGTTTTATTGGATAGAAAATATGCTTACACTTTACGGTTTTGATTTATATAAGGGAGTTTATCATCAAAATTTTTATCAACGGAAAAGTTTAGTTTGTGACATTATTGAACCTTTTAGATGTATAATTGATAGGCAATTAAGAAATTCTTATAATTTGGGACAAATCAAGGATGACGATTTTGATATAGTGCGCAACCAGTATATGTTAAAGCCAGATAAAGCGAAAGAATACACTCGCTGGTTGTTACTGTCAATTCTTGAACATAAAGACGCTATCTTTTATTATTGTAGAGATTATTACAGAGCTTTTATTAGAGAGAAACCCATAACAGATTATCCTTTTTTTGATATAATAGATAATAAAAATTAAAATAATGCTTTTAATATCTTATGACATAAGCAGTAATAAAACAAGAAGCAGTTTTTCTAAATACTTAGGGAAATTTGGACATAGATTGCAATATTCTCTGTTTGAAATTAAAAACAGCAGTAGAATTCTCAATTTAATACAAATTGAAATTAAGAATAACTATTCAAAAAAATTTACTGAAACCGATAGCATCATGATATTCCAAATGAGTGCTAATTGTACTATTACAAAATATGGTTACGCTAAACATCAAGATGAAAATTTGGTTTTGTTCTAGTTTTAATATACTTTTGAGCTGTTTGTGATTTTTACTTTTGTAGATATGCAAACCTCAGTCTTAATTTTTTTATTTCTGACAAAATGTAAAATTTCTTTTAAATCGAATGAATATTTTATTCAAACCTGTTGTTTTTGTATTAAAACTATCGATTTTTAAGACTTTTTGTCAGTCTTAGAGGTTTAAGAGACCCTTTTAATTTCTACTATTGTAGATCCGAATGATCACACCAGGACATCAAACGGTTTAAGAGACCCTTTTAATTTCTACTATTGTAGATGCAGGTAGGTTAGTATTATTAATTGTTGGTTTAAGAGACCCTTTTAATTTCTACTATTGTAGATCCTGCGGTGCTTATTTGCTTATACAGAGAGGTTTAAGAGACCCTTTTAATTTCTACTATTGTAGATACTTATTCTAACCAGTTTTATCCTAATGAGGTTTAAGAGACCCTTTTAATTTCTACTATTGTAGATTGTAAATGGCACTTTAGTTATTCAAAGAGGTTTAAGAGACCCTTTTAATTTCTACTATTGTAGATGATTACAAGGCGATAGTAGATAATTACTAGGTTTAAGAGACCCTTTTAATTTCTACTATTGTAGATGCACTGGTCATTTCAACCCGATTTAATTGGTTTAAGAGACCCTTTTAATTTCTACTATTGTAGATCGTAATCCTAAATCCCATATTTTGTCAAGGTTTAAGAGACCCTTTTAATTTCTACTATTGTAGATCAGTAATTACGGAATTAATTGTTAACAGGTTTAAGAGACCCTTTTAATTTCTACTATTGTAGATTATTGGCACTACGTACGGCAGAATATTTAGGTTTAAGAGACCCTTTTAATTTCTACTATTGTAGATAATGAGCTAAAAAGCAATTCTAAAAGCGGGTTTAAGAGACCCTTTTAATTTCTACTATTGTAGATATTAGATGCTAAACTACTCCAAGCCATGGTTTAAGAGACCCTTTTAATTTCTACTATTGTAGATAACTTAGGTTCGGGAGAAAGAGACAATGGTTTAAGAGACCCTTTTAATTTCTACTATTGTAGATTCAAAACGTGAGAGTGATTTGCTTAATGTTTAAGAGACCCTTTTAATTTCTACTATTGTAGATCCCTAACCCTAACGGTGACTTTTGGTTGTTTAAGAGACCCTTTTAATTTCTACTATTGTAGATAGAGCAATACTCCAGCGGTATCTCAAATAGTTTAAGAGACCCTTTTAATTTCTACTATTGTAGATTGGATGTCAATACAGTACCATCTGTACCGTTTAAGAGACCCTTTTAATTTCTACTATTGTAGATATATCTCATTTACTGCAATAAGAGCTGATGTTTAAGAGACCCTTTTAATTTCTACTATTGTAGATACAAGTTATGGCAAAAGAAACAGTAAAGTTTAAGAGACCCTTTTAATTTCTACTATTGTAGATAGAAGGTAAATGTACCACCTACATTCCTCGTTTAAGAGACCCTTTTAATTTCTACTATTGTAGATAATCCATTCATCCATTTCACGTTAATGTTGTTTAAGAGACCCTTTTAATTTCTACTATTGTAGATTGAAGGCTTATCATGGCATTGATCCAGGTTTAAGAGACCCTTTTAATTTCTACTATTGTAGATATAAATGTGTTTCAATTTCGCTTTGGTGTTTAAGAGACCCTTTTAATTTCTACTATTGTAGATGGTTTTACTCCTTATAATTCTACAAACCGTTTAAGAGACCCTTTTAATTTCTACTATTGTAGATGGCAACACAAGCTGATTACACGAGATACAGTTTAAGAGACCCTTTTAATTTCTACTATTGTAGATACGATAGGGGAAAAACAGAACCAAACCCGTTTAAGAGACCCTTTTAATTTCTACTATTGTAGATAAAGATGAAGCCAACAAGCTAAAAGCAAGTTTAAGAGACCCTTTTAATTTCTACTATTGTAGATATACCTGCTAAAATATAAATTATAATGCGTTTAAGAGACCCTTTTAATTTCTACTATTGTAGATGTTTGCTACCTTCGCTTTTTCTTGAAGGTTTAAGAGACCCTTTTAATTTCTACTATTGTAGATAAATAGCTTCGTGCGTTCCTTTTTCAATGTTTAAGAGACCCTTTTAATTTCTACTATTGTAGATAATCTTTTAAACTTTACACACATGGAAACGTTTAAGAGACCCTTTTAATTTCTACTATTGTAGATACTACACCAAAGAGCGTGCCTCCTGTTATTGTTTAAGAGACCCTTTTAATTTCTACTATTGTAGATAATTACAAGTCTTTTCTCTTGCAATTTGTTTAAGAGCTCCTTTTAATTTCTACTATTGTAGATTACTAATAGTTCTCGGCACGCATAAGCTGTTTAAGAGCTCCTTTTAATTTCTACTATTGTAGATTCGGAGTCCTGTCTATCCTTGGGAAGGTGGTTTAAGAGCCCCCCCCCTTTTAATTTCTACTATCGTAGATAGGTAGCGGTGCGTTGGTTTAAGATACTATTTTCGACCCCAATTTAATTCCCACTATTTTAGATGCACTAGTGGTAAATAGCATATCCATGCTAATATAAATCCCATTCCACAACCCAGTCCAATTTTTCTAAAATGAAACAAACCCAAACCAATAACATTAATTATTGATTTGGGTTCATATCAAAATACTAGAAGATGGAGCTATATGCTCATTTACCTCAGCACAAACTCCTTAATCCCACTTTTATTCCCCGCCAAATCAAATCCAATAATGCAGAACTTAAATGGAAGCTCATTGGCATTAACTTGAGTAGGAATTCTATTAAAAGAAGTGTAGCTACTAAGCTCATTGCAGTTGCATGAGTTTTCGGGACCGTATTTCCAGTCAAATTGGGTTAATTCAGGGTATTTGAAGATTGGTCTTACGTTAAAACCTCCCGATTCTAATTTAACTCTTTCAATTTCAATTAAGCTAGTTGATGGACCAGTTAAATCAACCTTGAACGTAAGGTATTTGATTTGGTCGAAGCGGTTGTCTTTCATCACCGAAACAACATAATAGCCTTCTGTACTAGGTATTTTTCCACTAATAATTGAGCTATTATTGCTGATGAATCCAGATTTATTATTTGCATCAAATTGCAGGAATGATTCTAATTTATATGCTGTATTCGATGGATTTTCAACTTCAATTTCAAAATCTTTACCTACACTATTTGAACTAAAATTTCTAAAGAAGAATTTCATGTTTACTCTGAAATTACTTGGTTTTTCAAAAGGAAATGAAGCCGAATTGATATCAAATACACCCTGACTATTAAAGCAATTCTTGATTTTAGTTGCATCAATAATGTAGGTAGTATTTTCTTTTACAGTTGGCGTTTTCCCGATACCAAGTTCACAAGGAGCACCTAATTCACATTCGCCGGTAGCGCCAATAGTAGTGGTATTAATCATACCAAAGATAGATTTTCCTCCATTTGCAAAAACAGGCGAGCCTGAACTTCCAGGATAAATATCCTTGAAATTGCTTGAAAATAAGCCCCTCCACATCCAAATAAACTCAGAAATATTAGATGAGGGACCAAGAACATCCTCGCTTTTTCTTAAATAAACAGGTGTTAATGAAAGCGGGTATCCATAGGCTTCAATTTTAGCACCAATTGCTGGATAAGCATCTGCAATTTTTAAAGGCTTTATTCCCTTTGCAATTAAATCTTTATTGCTAATATTTAATTCTACTATTGCCAAATCTGTGCCTTTCATAGTTCCATATAAAATGCTTTTGGTATTGACTCTAACATACTGACTTTCAGGAATATCGTTTAGTTTTTTGAAAACAATACTGGCATTCATCGCCTTATTTACTTGAATTTCATTGTCCTGGAACACTTCATTGGTACAGTGTCCGTTGGTAATGACTATGGCTGGAGCATCGGGACTACTATTGGGGATCTCAACAAAAGTAGCGGTACAGGTCATAGGGCCTTCAAACTGGCCAATTGCATATAATTCGTTTGTTGCACTTACTACTTCAGGTACGCTTGTCTTTTTACAAGAATTGAATAAAATTAAAATGAATAAAAAGAGAAAAGAGGGTTTAAACATGTTATACATTTAATATAAATAAATAAATTAAGAAGAGACAAATTTAATCAAATCGAATTTCGAATCATTAAATTATGTTTCTTTATCATTTACGTAAATAAATTAAACGCAAGTTTATATAATGTTATTATTGTGTTGGCTATATTATCCCAGCTTATGAAGAAAAATTGCTAAGACTGGGAATTATTTAATTCACTGGTGTGTGATAATTTATTCTTTATTTTGGTTTTATTCCATCACTTGAACAAATTTTCCGCTATTATTTTTCCACCAAATTTTCCTGCCCTTTGTGCCCATTAAATCTCCAAATAAACCATCTCCAACAACATCAATATCTCCATCTTTATCGTAATCGAATAGATGAATCCACTTGATCCAAGAGTTTTTACCCAGCCCAGAATTGGAAGTAAAATACTTGCTTGTTGCGTCAATAAACGCTGTTCCTGTATTTTGGAATAAATTTAATTCATATCCTTGGTAGCCATTTTTATTACTCATTGTTAATACATCCATATTACCATCCCAATTAAAATCTAAAAAGGCAATATCTATTACTTCTAAGTCTTTTGCTAATGGAATAGCTATAAATTCTTGACGGACAAATTCTTTATTTTTTTGAATAATGATATTTAATTTGCCAGATCCTCCCAAAAATAAATCTAAGAGGCCATCTTTATTGATATCAAATAATTCTACTGTATAATAATTGTCGTCTGATGTATTAAATCCTTTGAACAGGTGGTTTGATAGTTCAAAATTCCCATTCCCTTTATTGATATATGCTGTTGGATGTACAGGAATTACAGCACTGCCTCCAGAATAAGCCACAATATCTACTAAGCCATCATTATTGATGTCTCCTGTTGCGCCACCATGAAAATAGCCAATATCATTTGTTAAATATTGGTATTGCTTTTGGTCAACATGAAAAATACCTATTACATCACCTGGAAAGGGCATGGCATCATAACCAGATGAAAATAATACAATTTCATTTTTCTTATCATTATTTAAGTCGGCAAGTACATTTTTTCGAACCTGCACTAATCCAGGTTGAAGATCATAACTACTTGAAGAGGATTCATATTCTGAAAATAGATGTAAGCCAGGTGCATTGGTTGGCCATGGGTTTTTCCAATAATAAGCCCATAAATCCTTTTTTCCATCACCTGTTAAATCAGTGTATAAATATGCTCCTAAATCATTCCAATAATAGCTTTTGTTAGCAGACCACGTGCTTGTAGTTCTTGTATTATAAGGTATTAAACCATTTGCCGTTGCTTCGAAGCCCCAATATAATGATTGATGTACATTAAACAATTGGTCAAAAGATTTATTCGTGTTATACCAAGATGTGGTTTTGTTAATGCTAGATAATGAGTCTAATGTTTTAAGAGGGTAAACAGTTTTAAGTGTTTCAGGAGGTGTAATTACAAGGGGGGCTTTAACAATTTCTTTTTCACTTGTCTTTTTACATGAGCTTATTGTTTGAAATGCTAATGTAATTAAGAGTAGATATTTAAGTTTTTTCATGATTACAAATTTAGATTTTTTAAGGGATTTTAAATTGGCTAAGCAAGAACCTTACCTCATCAACCTTTTCAGTTCAGCCAATACCAAGGGATCTAACATATATACTGTCAGTCTTTTATCTTCTGGTAAAGGTTTTCTTTCGATGGCATTATCCCAATTGTATCTTGACTTAAGTTTTTTATTTATTTGTCCAATTACATTAAACCTGATTTTGCGCTGATTTTCTTGGCTTTTATCGCTTGCATCAAGAATATCATTAATTTCAAAGGTGTTTAAGTATTCATTAGGCTTAAGATCTAATAATTTATTTAAGAATCTCTTCTCCAGTTCTGTAAATATGAGTTCATCGCCCTCAATTGATTCTTTACGCTTCCATTTCAAAATTGTCATGATGATAATTATCAGTAATAGTCCGATATAATACCAATACCATGAAATGCCATTTGTATAAAATTTGCCTAAATAAGTCGAGTTCTTTTTTATTTCAGAGATAGATAATTTTAAAACGGGTCCTTCATTATGGCTTTTAAAAAGGATTAATGTATCCTGATCTAAAGTTGGATTATATCCTAAGATTAGATTTTTCTTATTGTCTTGATGGAGGTAAACCTGATTTTTTAGGGGATCGATAATATAGATATTCTGGTTTGCGAAGTGTAAAAATAATTCCCCAGTCCAAAATACCTCACCTGTTTTTTTATAGGGTAAATCCTCATTTATCTTACCTAAGATTTGCCATTTATTTTCTTTGAAATCGAATAAATATAAATCATTTTGATACTTAATTTCTTCAGTTTCTAGGTAGTTTCTCTGTAAAGAAGCACCCGAATAAAACGCATCTTGCCTAGTGCTATAACCTTGATAACCATCTGCTATAATTACTGGGCCCTTATTCTTGGGTCTAAGTATTTCCCATTCTTTGATTTTTTCATCAAAATAGCTTATTGTGGAATTAAAACTCCAGAAGCCTTCACCACCAATGCTATAGAGCAAACCTTTTCTAATAAATTGTGTTGCATTAAAATTATAACCACTATGAAAGGTATTGTCTAATCTGATTAATTCTTTTTTTGTAGGTGTGTATTCATAAACTTGCCCTGTTCCTAGTAGTGTTAATTTTATTTTCTTTCCATCATCAATACTGAAAAAATTATTCATTATTTGCTTAGGGAGATGATTGAAAATTTTAGGATCTAACTTTATTTTTCCTTCATTTTTCCAAGGCCCATTTTCCTGTTCACTAAAAAGCTCATAGGTGTCGGGACTAATTCGAACACGTAGTTTTGTTTGCGGATTAACCCACGTAAAATACCCTTCTATCCCAAAAACTTGTTGAGAAAGAATCAATAAAATAAATAAGAATTTTAATTTAATTGCGGTCGACATTAAATAGGTTTACCACAAATAATAAAAAAAAAATGAATATTTAATAAAATATTATGTGATAATGCGTGATTGTAACGTAAGTAACGTATTTTTTAATTTTTTTAATGCTTTTTGGCAAGATTGATGCTTTTTAAGCAATTTTTTTGTTTTGCTTTTTTCAATCTAGTTAATTCATTAATAATTCTTGGAAGGTAAAAAGCTCTTTTAAGTTAGTGTCAACCATTATTTTTACGGAAGCCATGTCGGCATCACCAAATACCTGTAATCTGGTAAAGTTCAAAATCGTCGATCTTTTGTCTTCGTTTAATAATGGTTTATCAACGATAAATCGGTGTGAATCGCCGTTGACTAAAAGCACTGGTTTTTCATATTTTTTGCTGAGCTCAGCTAATTTTAATCTAATATTTTCAAAACCTGAAGAGCCAGTCCCCATGTAAAACATGTCTGCCTGAGTAAACATAACAAGTCCTTTTTTATCTGCCGCCTTCGCATATAATTCTTCAAGCCAAGCTAAATTAGCCTTCTCACGCTCAATAAATTCAGTATTGTCTCCGCTTTCCTTAAAATTATTGTTCGTCCCAACCAAATGTACCGTAGCAAATTGAACACCGCCATATTCCCAAGATACATTTTCAGCGTAGCTAGAAAATTGAGGGTTTTCTGCCTGACTATTTAAGGCTAATTTCTTGTGTCCAAAGCTCTCCTTAGAACTAAAAAACATTTTTCTCAAGAATGCTAAGCGTTCTATGGGATTATATTCGCCTGCCGCTTTACGGTTACAATCGGTCCATTCATTATCACCAGGCGTGTAAACTAGTGGATTTGTAAATGTCCCAAAATAATCGTATATTCTTTTGAAATATTCATCAGAACAGGGTGTAGAGCCCGATTTAAAATCGCCAACATGCACGCTAAATGCTGGTTTCTCACTATTTATTTGCTTTATTAAATTTTCAAAACGAGGGTAATCATTCGGAATTCGATAGGGCATATCGCCAAAAGCGATGAATTCAAATTTTTTATTTTGTGCAAAACTTATGCTTACAAAAAGTAGGCAAATCAGACTTAAAAATAGGACTCTCATAATGTTGTTGGTTTAAAGCTAATGTAATTAGTCTTTTGCGCTTTGCAAAATTAGCTAATAATCCAACCTATTATTTATAAATAAACACATAAATATTACATCTTTTCTTGCCTGATTATAATCCCTAATTCATTTGAATAGCCTATTCTTGCAGAATATTTTCATTGTGCCATTCTTTATATTTTATATGAAAAAAATATTTTTTTTCTTGTTCGTTTTTGTTTCTACCGACTTATTTGCTCAAAATTCTTCTCTTGAAGGATTTACTTTTGATAAATCTGTTAATGCTCCCTTAGAATTTGCTAGCGTGTCTTTGTTTAAATTACCGGATTCTAGCCTGGTTAGCGGGCAAGTTGCAGATTTAAAAGGGAAATTTAAGTTTTCAAATTTGCCGGCTGGGGTTTATTTTATTAAAGCACAGTTTGTTGGTTATAACACTTATAAATCGGCAAGTCTATCCTTATTAGCAGGTCAAAAATTGAATATTGGAAAAATAGAATTATCTGTCAATCAGAAGTTTTTAGCAGAAATTAAAGTTACTGGTCAGCAATTACAGAGCCTTAATAAAATTGATAAACAGGTTTATAAAGCTGAACAATTTGAATCCGCAAAGGGCGGTACAGCCATTGATGTGATTAAAAATATGCCTTCAATTACTGTTGATGGTCAGGGGGAAATTTCGCTTCGAGGATCAAAAGGCTTTTTAGTTTTAGTAAATGGTAAGCCCATACTAACCGATGCCGCTACAATTTTAAGTCAGCTGCCAGCCAATTCAATTGAGAATATTGAATTAATTACTGCACCATCTGCTAAATATGATCCAGATGGGAAGGGTGGTATCATTAATATCACTACAAAAAAAGGGGCAGATGATAGTAGCGCTTTTGTAGCTAATATTCAAGGTGGATTACCCTCAGTTCAAGATTACGGGAACCCGGAAAAGCAACAACGCTATGGTGCGGATTTAAGCTATAACTATAAAAAAGGTAAATGGGATTTGTCTGCCGGGGCCAACTATTTAAGAAACGATAATGCCGGCTTTAGAGATGGCGATGTATTTACCATTATTGGAACTAAGAAAACTCTTTTCCCATCTCAAGGGGAGCGTAGTTTTGATAAATATAATTATGGTGGAAGGTTTAACCTAAGCTTTACTCCATCGTTAAAAGATCAATTTTCTGTGGGATTTTTCGCCGGACATAAGTATCAAGATCGTGTAGCCGATATTTACTATAACAATCTAAATACTGTATTGGCAAATGGCCAAATTATCGGACGCAGTAATTATTTTAATGCCAATACACAAAATAAGCAAGGTAATTTCATTTTAGGTAATTTGGATTATTCGCATAAATTTAATAAAAATTCGCTTGTAAATGTTTCTGCTTTGGTGGAGCATGCGGGATTAGAGGGATCTACAAAAAACAGAAATATCGAGCTTCAAGATACGGTTCAAAACACATTAAGTACTTATAAAAACCCACTTACAGGCTTTAGATTTAAGGCAGACCATAATTTGACTCTTGGTAATGGCAAGCTTGAAAGCGGTTATCAATATCGCTTAGATCAGCAAGACGGTCAGTTTATTTATTCTGTAAAAGACTTAGGCTCGGCTAATTTTATTAAGGATCAGGCCTTTTCTGGTGATGTGAAGGCCAATAATCACATTCACTCACTTTACAGTCAATATTCAGGAAAGTCTAATAATTGGGAGTTTGTTGGCGGATTAAGATATGAATATTCCATGCGCGATTTAAATGTAAAGTCTTTATCTACTGATGATTATAAATTGAAATTGCATAATTTATTTCCCTCTGCTAGTTTATTATATAGTTTCAAGAATAGTTGGAAAGGTAAAGTTGGCTTAAGTAGGAGAGTGCAGCGGACCAATAATTTTGAGTTGAATCCCATCCCTGAAAGGGAGCACTCCGAAACACTTGAACGAGGAGATGCAAACCTTCTACCAGAATTTATTTACTTGGCGGAAGCTGGTATTTCAAAAAACTTTAGTAATGGTAATATATTTTCAACAGTTTATTATCAGGATATTAAAAATCCTATCCAAAGGGTAAATAGTGTGTATGCTGATACCATTTTGAATCGTGTTTATACCAATGCCGATAAGGCTAGTCGCTTAGGAATTGAATTGGGCTTAAATTATAATCCCGCGAAATGGGCTCAATTCTACCTTGGTACCAATGTTTATAAAAGCACTTTAAGTGGTTTGGTGCTTAATTATCCAAATTTTCAACGTAATTCTGCTTGGGTGAATTCCATCAATGCAAATATTAATTTCCAGCTAAGCTCTAGTTTAAGCCTTCAAGGGAATATTAATTATTTATCAGCAAGACCTACAGTTCAGGGTGAAGATTCGCGTTTTTATAATCCCAATACCTCCATTAAAAAAACATTTATGGCCGGTAGATTAACAGCCTTGCTGCAATGGCAAAATATGGATATGGGTTTGCTTAAAAGCAATGAACAGCGCATAAGTACCTCAGCACCTGATTTTTATACAACAACTAATTATGTTTATGAAGTTGATGTATTGATGATTAATTTGAGCTTTAACCTAAATAAGTTAAAGAATAAGATTAAGTTGCCAGGTAGTGAATTTGGCGAGAAGGAATTTTAATTCCGAGCAGAGATTTTACCCCTACTCGTATTAATATTTGCGAATTCTACTGAGCGTCGTAAATAACAACTCGGTCGAAGAATACTCTAAATTCATCTAAAAATGCTTTGTGAAGTGGGTGGACTTGGTAAACATCATGTGCTCCCATATCATCGAAAGCTAAAAACAGACTAAAAGTATAACTTGTGTCAACTACAGCACGCTCAATAGGTGCAGGAGTTCCTAAATGAAAGAATTTAACTACTTCAATCTTCTCTAGTGTTGCCAGACTTTTTTGGAAGGCATTTTTTTCTTCGGCAGTGATATCAGCTTTAAGCCAAAATAAAACGTGGTGTGCGATCATATATTTATTTGTTTGCCGCAAATATAGTGATCTAGCCCAAACGAAGATTATATTTTAAATTATTAAGGTTGATTGCAATTTGCTTGTAAATATTCATTTAGAATGGGTAAATCTGCTTCTGCCCAATCTAAATCGAGCAAATTACTTTTATCCAACCATCTAAAATCTTTATGTTCTTTTAGCGAAATCTCACCGCTTAAGTGCCTGCAAATGAATGGGATAAGTCGGATAGATTTATCTGAATAATGATGATCATTTGCAATTTTCTGTTCTAAAATCTGAATTTCAATATTGAGTTCTTCTTTAATCTCTCTAATCAAACAATCTTCGGCTGTTTCATTCTCTTCCATTTTGCCACCAGGAAATTCCCATTTTAATGGTAGGTGCATGTTTGCACTTCTTTGGCAAGCAAGCACCTTATTTTGATTGTTTAGAATGATAGCGCAGGTAACGAGTAGCATTGGTGTTGATATATAAAATTCTGTTAATCAGGAAATTGTGTCTTGTCAATTCCCGGAATTATTCGAATTGCATTTTTATAATACACCTTTTTTAATACCTCATCGCTTAAGCCGATACCATACATTTTCCAATAAGCATGATACTTTTTATGGTATGGGAAATATTCATCTTCAGTCTCAAGCACTCTAAAATAAGTGCTATATTCTGATGGTACCCAACTGTCTTTTCCAAAGAGTATCCGATCTTGATATTTTTCAAAAAATATTTTGGCCATTCGGGGCTGGCGACCAAGTTCTGCGATGATGGCTCCAAATTCAATATTCATGTTTGGATAACTATCAAGGAGAGTGCCTAGGTAAGCTAAATTATTAGCGTACCAGCCAAAGTGAGCAATAATAAAATTGGTTTTCGAATGTCTTCTAATAAGATTATGTTGTTGTTTGATTAACTCTTCCCACGAGAATCCATCTGAAGCACTGCGCTTTCTTCCGGGTTGGGTTAATAGTTCTAGCCAGCGCTCATTTTGTGCATTGGGTTCATCCCAGAATTGTTTGGGATCTGCGCTATGAATAAGAACTGGAATTCCGAGTCTTCCACAAGCAGCCCAAATTGGGTCTAGTCTTTGGTCATCTACAGCCACCAGATTTCCCTTATTATCCTTTACAGAAAAGCCCAAACTTTTAAATATTTTTAATCCTTGAGCTCCTGCTTTTACATCACTTTCGAGCTGTTTAACCGTATTTTCAGCCCAATTTGCTTCTCCAATACCCGAAAATGATACATTGGCAAATACAATTAGGCGTTTAGCGTCAGTTTGCTGGATATTCCTGACTGCTGATGCTAAATAATCGCCACTTCGTCCGCTCAAATTAACCATGATTTTCATGTTTAGCTTATCCATTTCAGCCAATAAATTGCCCAAATTTTGAGTTGACATGTTGTTTTGGTGGTTATGAACATCAATAAATGGGAATTTTGATCTTCCTAAAACATGCTCAGGAACAACTAGGCTTGATGGGGGATTATAGCTTTCAAAATCAATTGACTTTTTCTCATTTTGTGCGAGACTATACTGGCTGAGTAAAACAAATAATACCAGATATACAGATTTCATTTTGAAGATATTCATGTTTTAGTTTTTAGCGATGTTATTTAAGCTATTAATTTTTATTTCTTAGGATTTAATTCTTTGCCACAGTTTGCGCAGTAATTTGCTTTTTCTGTTTGTATTATACTTGAACAAAAGCTGCATTTTTCCTTTGAGTCTTCACTTGCTTTTGCAATAGCCACTGTTACAATTCCGGTTGGTACAGCAATGATACCATATCCAACAATCATTAAAATACTTGCTAAGAGTTGCCCTAGCGGACTTTGCGGTGAAATATCGCCATAGCCAACAGTGGTGATGGTTACTATAGCCCAATAAATGGCGATTGGAATATTAGTAAATCCGCTTTCTTCCCCTTCAATTATATACATTAATGTACCAATGATAGTTACGAGGGTAATAACACTTAAAATAAATACCGTTATTTTATGTACACTAGCCTTTAGCGCATTTTTTAAAACATTGCCTTCATTTATAAATCTACTTAATTTAAGAATACGAAATACTCTCAGCAGCCTCAGTGCACGAATTACCATTAAATATTGTGCACCGGGAAAAATTAAACTAAGGTAATTGGGGATAAATGAAATGAAGTCAATTAATCCGTAAAAACTAAAAATATAAGTCCAAGGTTTTTTACTACTATAAATCCTAACCGCATATTCAAGGCTAAATAAAATAGTAAATAGCCACTCCAGGATTTGAATTGCTGTTAAATACCGTTCACGGAAACTGGCGACACTCTCTAGAAAGACAGAAATAATACTTAATAGAATTACCCAGAGTAAAATCAGATCAAACAATCTACCTTTTCGTGTATCCGATTCGAATACGATAGTGTAGATTTTTTTTCTTAATTCTTCCCTATTATTGATGGTCATTTTTGATACTAGACAATTTAAAGCTCAAGAATTTGTATGATGGAATTGATGTTTGAAAGGCTTAATTGTTATTTTTATCAATCCTAGCGTTTCACATTTAACCATCGAACTCAAATAATATACTGATTTTTTTCAATAAAATGTAATTCTAAAGAACAAAAAGCAACAATCATTTAAGAATTGTTGCTTTTTATCAGTAATTTTTGATTGTTTTATCAATCTAAATTATTATTTATTGCCTCATTTACAGCTCTTCCGATATTTCCATTAGGCTCCTGAATACGTAACAGTCCAGTAATTGTTGGAGCAATATCGGTCATATTATAAGGATTATTCGTTTTCCCTTGTTTAATACCCCAACCCATAAATACCATGGGGATATGCGTATCAGCAGGGTTCATAGTGCCATGGGTAGCTCCAGTAGATCTCTGAGATGATCCTGAATACCATGAAGGCTCCAATACTATTTGAATAACTCCACTTCGCTCGGGGTGGTAGCCATTTATTATTTTTTCTTTATAAACAGCGGGGATTGTGGCATTTTGAACGTTCGCAATATCCACTACAAAGGCAACGCCAGCCTGTTTTTTAAGAAATGCTATGCAGGTATTCTTAATAGCACTTTCATTTAAAGCATTCGATTTAATAGCTTCATAATTAAGGCTTACAGCATAATTACTAAAGCTTTTGGCGATGTTTTTTGCCTTGAATTCTTCTTCTAAAACAATATTTAACTGTTTTAGCACATTAGAGCTTTCAAAAACTCCCGTATTGATCTTATTATCAGCAAGATATGCCGAATTATGTTGTACTGCATGATCTGCAGAGAGGAAAACAGTATAATTTCCTTTTCCAACTTTGCTGTCTAAGTGATTAAAAAATGTTGCAAGATCGCGGTCAAGTCGTAAATAGGTGTCTTCCACTTCAACTGAGTTTGGTCCGAATTGATGACCGATATAATCGGGTGAAGAAACGCTAATGGCAAGAAAATCAGTGATTGCATCAGCGCCTAATCCTTCATTATCAATAGCTGCTTTGGCAAGATCAAGAGTTAATGAGCTACCGTGTGGTGTGTTGGTAAGTATGCCTAGGCCATTTTTTAGCATTTCTGAGGTTTTAACAGGGAAAGTTGGGCGATCCATGCCAGCAAATTTACCTTCATAAGGAGCATCATCCTTTGTGCTTTGGATATATGTTTCTATAGGATATAGTGTGTTCCAGTCTTGTTTTAAGTATTTCTCTGGATATTTTTGATTATTAAAATTAATAAGCCAATCAGGTAATTTATCCATGTAAAAAGTACTGGTAATCCAGTTGCCTGAGCTTCCATCATACCAATAAGCAGCATTTGCCGTATGTCCACCAGGTAAAATTGCTCCTCTATCTTTGGATGCGATTGATATCACTTTTGATCTGAAATTAGTTGCGAGCTTTAACTCATCCGTCATGGAAGTAACCAACATGTTTTTTGGCGACATTTGCCCTGCAGACTTAGAATTACTGCCAACAGTTGAGACCGTAGTATCTTCTGCACAATACATTGTTTTTCCTGTTTCTTGAATAATCCAATCATTACCGGTTATACCATGAATTGCAGGAACTGATCCGGTATAAACTGTTGTATGGCCAATGCCTGTAACACTAGGAATGTAGTTTATGTATGCATTTTCACATGAAAAACCTTCATTAAGCATTCTTTTAAAGCCACCATTACTGTAACGCTCATAAAAACGGTATAGATAATCCCAGCGCATTTGATCTACCATGATACCCACAACTAACTTAGGGCGCGGAATATCAGTGCTTTTTACTTGACTTTTTGGTTTATTCTGTTGAGCATTTATAGAAATGCTAGACAGAAGAAATAATGCGGAAAACAGAATTTTGATTTTCATGTGAATTCAGAAATAAGATTTTATGCTAAGAAAATTTAAGCTTAGAAACGTGTTTTAAAGCTCAATTAATCTTTTCAAATAATACCTAAATATCCGATTTTAAATTCAGGATTTATGTAAAGAAAACAATACGAAATTGTTGTTTTTACATTTAAGAAGGAATATCTGATTAAGCGAGGATTAAAGGCTGTTAATTTCCTTTTTCGACTGGAATTTATCCATGTACACATTCCCAACATAAATAGCGCCTTTTTCTACTTGTAGGTTATTTGTGTGTAACTCTCCTTGTATTTTACCAGTGCTTTTTATTTGAATAGAATCTGCTTTTATGGTCCCGTTAATTGTTCCATAAATAACGGCTTCGCGCGCATTTAAATTGCCATCAATAGTTCCTAATTCACCAACAATTATACCTTCGTTGATAAAAACTTCACCCTTTACATTGCCGTCGATTCTTAAGAAAACATCAGACTCAATTTTGCCTTCAATTACGCATCCTTTACTAATCAAAGTGGGGGTTGCTGTAGATTTTTTTGTTGCCATTTTGATTAATTTAAATTCAGGTAATTACGTGGATTCACAGGCTTACCGTTTTTACGAACTTCATAATGTAAGTGATTGCCAGTTGATTGACCCGTTGAGCCCACCTTTCCAATTACTTGTCCGCTTGTAACCATTTGTCCTTCCTTCACATTTATTTTCGATAAATGTCCGTAAAGTGTCTCTAAATTATTTTTATGACGTATTCTTACACATTTCCCATAGCCTTGAAACCAACCGGCTAAAATTACTTTCCCATCTGCCGTACTTTTCACAGCATCGCCTTTACGGCCTTTGAAATCTAATCCAGAGTGAAATTCAATACTGCCTCGTCTTACTGGGTGACTCCTGTAACCAAATTTTGAGTTGATAATGTAGGCGCCAGGATATCCTATAGGTGTAAAGGCTACACCCACCAAAACATCTGTTAAGCGTTCATCATAAAATGCAAATGTTTCTTCAATGCTTAAGCTCTCGCTACCTTGGTTATTTCCACCTATATCATTAGTGGAAAAGCCTTTTATACCTCTTTTTTTAAGGTATCCATTAATTTTTTTGAGTTTATCCTCTATATTTTGGATGTAATTTTTAGCTTCTGTAGTATCTGTAGGTGCAGGTAATTTGCTTTTTAAACGTGCAATTTCTCTGCTGTATGCAAGTTTTTCTTCCTTATGTCTACCAATCTCTAATGAAAGTAGGATGATTGTTCCCGTTAATAATAAAATTGTAATACCGATTGAAAATGCATAATGCCTAAATCTTTTAATGTGTTTTGTTTTTACACGCAAAGACTTTGTTTCCCCGGTATTTGATCCAACTATTAAAACGGTACTGAAGTCTGATTTTGAAAATATCATAGGTTAATATTTTTGAAATTTTTCTTTCTGAATACCTTTTACTTATATAATGTTAGAACTGCTTTATAAAATAAAACAATTCGTTTTTTTTAAATTGTGTGTGTTATTTGAACTGGCAAAAATAAGCTTTTTTAAAATGAATTTATTACTTTGCCGAAAATTTGACAGTAAAAATTACATAATAAGTCAAAAAATTATGTTTAATGCGCCTTAATCGCGTTCTACAGAAAATTATTAACCTTTATGGCAATAGATTTTATAAAGAATATGTTTGGGAAAAAGGATAAAAAAAAGGAAGCCGTAGCAGATTTTCATACCACCATCATCAAAGTAGATGATAATTTTATATCGTCAAGTTCTATTATGCTTGATGAAAAATTATTTGGCAATATTTTCTCTTTGAAAGAGGTAGATATTGCAGCTCCTTCAGAAATTTCTGGTAATATTATTTCACGTACAAGTGTAATTAGTGGTAAGGTGTTTGGAGATATACGTGCAACAGAATATGTAGAGGTTAAGAGCACAGCAACAATTACAGGCAATATTTTGGCTAAATCTATAATGATTGAGCCTGGAGCTATCATTAATGGCTCTATTCGTATTGATGGTGCAATAGATGAACGCGATTTAATTGAAAAAGTGGAGAACCGCCTTAAATTAAATATGCAAGTAGGCAGTGCTGCTACTCCATTTTTAATTGAAGAAAAAACTAGTCAGAATTCTAAAAAGAAATAAACTATTCGGGTATTTGCTGACTTAAACAATGGAGGGTTCCAAATCCCCAAATAAAATCTATTGCGCTAATTGGAATAATAGTCCTGCCAGGGAAACAGCCCGCGATAATGTTCAAAGCTTCTGCATCTTTCGCATCATTAAAAACCGGCACAAGCACACATTTATTTAAGATTAAGAAATTAGCATAGCTAGCTGGTAATCTGAGGCCATCAAAATAAATCGGACTAGGCATTGGCAATTCGACAATTTTTGGAGATTTACCATTTTCTAATTTCGAGGCTTGTAGTCGCTCTAAATTTTCTTGTAATGCCTTGTAATTGAGGTCTTTACTATCTTTTTCAACTACCGTGATGATAGTTTCTTCATCCGCAAATCTGCTTAAATCATCAATGTGTCCATGGGTATCATCACCAGCAATTCCATCTCCTAGCCAAATAACATTGCTTATGCCTAGATATTCTTTGAAAATTTCCTCATAATCCTCTTTTGTGAATCCTGCATTTCTAACTTGAATATCAGGATGCATTAAGCATTCTTCAGAAGTTAGTAAAGTGCCTTTACCGTTTACATCAATAGCTCCACCCTCCAAAATAACAGCTTTGCCTTTGTATATAACTTGGCTTAATGGAATATTTAGAAAGGAGGATACAACAGCTGGCACATGCCTGTCTAGTTTAAAGTTTTTATATTTCGCCCAGCCATTAAAATTAAAATTCAAAGCTTCCCGTTTTGATCCATTTTTAACGATTATCGGACCAGAATCACGCATCCAGCTTCTATTGGTTTTATGTAGGATAAAAGACACTTTATCTAGTGCTACATGTGCTTTTTCGAGCATTTCATGCACTTTTTCTTTCGTCTTTTTATCGGCAACCACTAATAAAACTTCCTCAAAAGTGGCCACTTTTTTAATGAATTCAACAAATGCCCACTGCACGGCAGCAAATTTTCCTGGCCAGTCATTTCCATTGTATGGGAAACACAATAATATTCCTTGCTGCTTTTCCCACTCGGCGGGAAATCTTCTTTGTGTACTCATTTTAAAGGATTGCTCTTTTGGTAATATCGCCAAAGGCATCAATTCTACGATCTCTAAAGAATGGCCAATTTTGGCGCACATTCTCCTGTAGGTTTAAATCTACCTCAGCAATGAGTATTTCTTCTTGATCATGAGATGCTTGAGCTAGAATTTCGCCTTGCGGACCAGCGATGAATGAAGATCCCCAAAATTGAATTCCCTCAGTTCCAGGTACATATTTTTCTAATCCGATGCGGTTTGCTGCTGCCACATAAACTCCATTAGCCACCGCATGCCCTTTCATCACATTCATCCAAGCGCCATGTTGTTTTTCGCCGTATTGTTCCTTTTCTAAAGGATGCCAGCCAATTGCTGTAGGATAAAATAATACCTCAGCACCTTGCAAAGCCGTTAATCTAGCTGCTTCAGGATACCATTGATCCCAACATATTAAAGTCCCAATTTTACCTTTTTTGGTCGGGAAAGTCTTAAATCCGATATCCCCAGGGGTAAAATAGAATTTCTCATAAAAATGAGGGTCATCTGGGATATGCATTTTTCGGTATAATCCTGCTTCTGTACCATCTGTATCAATAATATAGGCACTATTATGGTAAATACCTGCCATTCTTCTTTCAAAGAAAGGAACGATAATCACAACTCCCAATTCCTTAGCCAATGCGCTAAATGCGATAAATGAGGTGCTATAAAGTGGTTCTGCTAAAGCAAAATTGTCGGTGTCCTCTGTCTGGCAGAAATAATGACTACTGTATAATTCTGGCAGAGAAATAACTTCTGCTCCCTTTTTTGCAGCCTCACGCACCCAGGAAATGCATTTTTTTAAATTGTTTTCTGCAATATCGTTTAGGTTTAGCTGCAGTACAGCTATCTTATAAGTGCTTTTTGACATATTAAAATGGTATAGGAGCTTTAAAAATGCAAAATTAGTGATTTTATTTTATTCCTCTCAGCGCTTTCAAAGCCCCCGCTAAAATTGTTTGTATATTATTTAAAGGTTAAGCCTATGCCTAATCTTATATTTCCCAAATCAAAGCTCTCGCCCAATCTATAATTTGCTGGGAAATCGATTTTTTGATAATTATATCCCGTTTGTAGGCCCAAATTCAATCTACTGTTGACTGGAAAAGAGTAGGAAAGTCCAGCGCCAGCCGTCATCCCTTTATTGAAATTATCGAATAATTTTACAGCATATCCCCCATAAATATCTAGTTTTAAGCCGATTAGCTCAGGGTTTAAATAATAAGATCCGTTTATTGTAATGGGTAATGTATTATAACTTGCACCATTTGCCTTACGGTAATTATCTGTCCCTAATGCCAAACCAAGTCCCACATGATTAGTCAATAATTTCGTAATCCCTGTACGTGTTCTCAAGCCTCTAAACGAGGGATTCCCACTCAATGAAGTGCTATTGTGAATTAATGCACTTATTTCTGTATAATTTATCAGTCGCTTTTCTTGTGCATTTACCACCTGACTAAGCATTGAAATGGAAAAAATGAATAAAATTCGGATACTAATTTTCATATAAATACAATATAAAATGATTGATCAATGCGAATATAATCACATTAAAGGGAAGTCTTTGATGCTTTTTGTATAATTTTAACGCACAAATTGATCGATGCAGATCTATTGTCCCACTAAGAATGGCTTTATCATTTACATCATTAAATTCGGGGAGTAATGGGAATTGTTATTATGTTGAAAATCAGCATGATGCAATTTTTATAGATGCGGGACTTAGCTGTCGTGAGACAGAGAAAAGAATGGAACGCTTAGGTTTATCGATGAGTAAATTAAGAGCAATTTTTGTCTCTCATGAGCATTCTGATCATATTCGTGGGATTTCAGTCCTAGCCAAAAAGTACCAATTGCCAGTTTTTATTACAGAGGGAACCCTTAAAAACTCTGGGATTGATTTGGAAAGTCATCTTGTAAGAAGTTTTGTGGCACATGAGGTTGTTCAAATTGGCGGACTAGAAATTACTTCTTTTACTAAGTTTCATGATGCTTCTGATCCACACAGTTTTATTGTGACCTGTAATGGCTTGAAGCTTGGTGTATTTACTGATATAGGCACGCCTTGTGAAAATCTTATTCGTTATTTTTCAAGCTGTGATGCTGCCTTTTTGGAAGCAAATTATGATGATGAAATGCTCGATAAGGGTAGATATCCACATCATTTAAAAGCCCGAATTAGAAGTGATTATGGTCACCTTTCAAATCTTCAGGCGCTTGATTTGTTTTGCTCACACGGACTTCACATGAGCCATTTGTTACTTTCACATCTTTCAAAAGACAATAATCGGCCAGAGTTAGTGTCGGAATTGTTTAAGAGTAAATCTCAGAAAACTGAAATTATTGTTGCTTCCAGAGATCAGGAAAGTGAAATATTTCATCTTCATAATTCCACTGTTTCGGCTAATCCAAGGCCTAAAAACAGTAAATCTGTTCAATTTTCCTTGTTTGATTAATTTTTTAGAATTTTAAAATTCTCCTGATTTTTATTGTCATTTTCCATTTTGCTTATCCCAATTTAAATGCGCTTTTGTTGAAAAAGAATTGAAATAAAATAGAACATTTCAATTTATAGCATGTTATTCCTTTGTGATTGGTGATAGCCAATATTCGATTTTTGGCATTAAGATTCAATCTTTTTCGTTCAATATTGATTCTTTGGATTATTGCCTAATTAATTTATTGCATTTCTCTTTCGGTAAAAAAGCGGCCATCAATTTGGCATTATCGTTATTTTTTATCCCAAGAGCCTATTATTTGATACGATTAATTTATCAATTAAAATTTAAGCAAATGGAAACCAAAAAGCAAATGTCGTCTGATATGCCCAATGCACACCTTCATGAATTATTTGTGGATGAATTAAGGGATATCCTAGGTGCGGAAAAGCAATTATTAAAGGGTCTTAAAAAGATATCGTCTAAAACCACAAATGCCAATTTAAAGCATGCATTTGATGAGCATTTAACAGAAACTGAGCATCAAGTTGAGCGGCTTACAGAAGTTTTTCAAAGTATCGGTTTGTCGCCGCGCTCAAAAAAATGTAAAGCCATGCAAGGCTTGTTAGAAGAATCTGAAGAGATTATTGACAATTTTGAATCGGGACAAGTTTTGGATGCAGCACTTATTGCAGCAGCTCAAAAAATTGAGCATTATGAAATAGCAAGTTATGGTTGTTTATTAACTTATGCCAAGCTCATGGAGCATACTCGCGCAGAGGAGTTATTAAATGAATCGCTTATTGAAGAGAAAGCTGCAGATGTTAAATTAACAGAAATTGCTATGGCTGAGGTCAATGTGATGGTTTAAATTTTTTGCAGAGATAGGCCTTGTTCCAACAGGAATTAAGGCCTTCTTTGTTCTTATTGAATTTCTTTTTCGCCGATTTTCTATCTTCGTATCAGAATTTATTTGTATATTATGGTTTTGATAGTCCTAAACATCATTTTTTGCCTTTCTTTCCTTGTCTTTGCTTGGTTCAATATAAACGATACTGATTCTTGGCTTTGGCTACCGATTTATATGGCGGCCTCTATACTTTGCGGAGCAGCCGCATTTGGTATGTATTATCCCATGGGATACCTATTTCTAATTGCTTTTTACTTGATTTATGCCTTGATTTTGTTCTTTGCAAAGGATGGTGTACGCGATTGGATTACCAAATATAGTACACCAAGTATTACCGAAAGCATGCAAGCCAAAAAGCCATATATTGAAAAAACACGCGAATTTTTCGGATTGCTGATTATTTCAGCAGCACTCGCATTAAATTATTTTGTTTCGGGCGGAATTTGATCTAATTTTCCTCTTCTTTTAAGCAATTCTTGCTAATTTTTATTAGATTTCGCAATATTTAATTCCTACCAATATTCAATTTTGTGGGCATGTTTGATTACGATTCAGAAAGATTTAGGTCACTCTTAACGGATTTGACCCGTACTAATATTAATGAAGAAGCGTGGAGCTGGCTGAGCGATAAATTCTTATCGCTAGATACCTTGGCTATCAATTCCGCTTTTGCGATGATGCCACGAAAGACTGGTAAATCACCAATTATAATCTCGGCAGCACAAGAGGCTGAAATTGAAAGATTAAAACCTGGTTTTAGCTTGTCTGCTTGGACTGCCGATAAATTAGCGCGGACTTGCCTTATCTTACATATCGACCCATCCGACAAGGAAAAATACTTAAAGACAATCGATAATTTATTTCTTGCGGCTGAAATTCAAGAGCTTGTAGCCTTGTATTCTTCCATTTCTTTATTTGCCTGGCCTGAAGATTGGAAAATGAGATGTGCCGAAGGTATTAGAAGTAATATCGGTCTGGTATTGGAGTCTATCATGTATCATAATCCTTATCCTGCAAAATATCTTGATGAGAAGGCTTGGAATCAGCTGGTGCTTAAAGCTTTTTTTACCGATAAAGATTTGAATAAAATTGCTGGTATTGATGAAGGTGCCAATGCTGAACTCGCAACTACTTTGCAGGATTATGCACATGAACGTTGGGCGGCACATCGAAGTATAAACCCTCATTTATGGCGTTTAACGAGTAAATTTCTCGATGTAAATTTCTTGGAAGATTTAAAGAGATTATTCGAAAATGGAAATTTAAAAGATAGACAAGCTGCGGCTTTAACCATTTACCATTCTGATTTTAGTCCGGCGAAACTACTCTTAAACAATTTCCCCGAACTTATAAAAGCAATAGAAAATAAAGAATTGAATTGGAGCAATTTGGCTCCTGAAGCATAAAATTAAAATAAGAAAATATGTGTTGTAGTCATTCATTTGAAGAGAAAAGGCCTCTAGGTGTTATAGAGCCAATGAATTTGGATAGCATTAAGGGGATGAAATTTTTCGACCCACATGTTCACATGAGTTCTAGAACTACGGATGATTATCAGGCTATGGCCGATGCTGGAATTGTGGCTTTAATTGAGCCTGCATTTTGGCTAGGACAGCCTCGCACGGGTATTGATAGCTTTCGCGATTATTATAGTAGCCTTGTAGGTTGGGAGCGTTTCCGTTCTTCGCAATTTGGTATTAAACATTATTGCACCATAGGCTTAAATTCGCGTGAAGCAAATAATGAAAAACTTGCGGAGCAGGTGATGGAAATACTTCCTTTATTCATTTATAAAGAGGGGGTTGTGGGTATTGGTGAGATAGGTTTTGATGATCAAACCGCTGCTGAAGATAAATATTACCGAATGCAGTTAGAATTGGCAAAAGAAGCCGGATTGCCAATTCAAATTCATACGCCACATCGCGATAAGAAAAAAGGAACGCAGCGAAGCATGGATATCGCCATTGAGCATGGTATTGACCCCAAAATGGTGATTGTAGATCATAATAATGAAGAAACGGTTAAGGAAGTTCTAGACCGTGGTTTTTGGGCAGCATTCACCATCTATCCATTTACTAAAATGGGAAATGAGCGCATGGTGGAGGTCACAAAAATGTATGGATCTGAACGCATTATGATTAATTCTGCTGCTGATTGGGGAATTAGTGACCCTCTTGCTGTGCCTAAAACAGCTGCTCTCATGAAATTGAAGGGAATTAGTGATGAGGATATTAAAAAAATCACTTATTCTAATGCCATTGCGGCATTTGCGCAAAGCGGACAAATTGACGAAAGCGATTTTGCTAGTCCGAAAGTTATTGACCAAAGCGAGAAATTTGAGGGGAATACCGTTTTACGTGGTGGTCAGCAGCCCCGCATAGATAAATCATCCATCATCATTAGCTAAAAATTTGGGAAAGATTTTTCATTTTCTTCGCCTGATGCGGCCGGCAAATATCGTGACTTCAGTGGCAGATGTTTTGGCGGGAATTACCATTTCAGGGTATATTTTTGGACCCGAAATAGATTTTTTAGCCATAATCCTATTGTGCTTATCAACCATTGGATTATACGGTGGAGGAATCGTTTTTAATGATGTTTTTGATTTTGAACTCGACAAAATCGAACGTCCTGAGCGGGCAATTCCAAGTGGTGCAGTTAAACTGAGTGAAGCCATTGTTTTAGGTCTCTTTTTGCTCGTTTTTGGTATTGCAAGTGCATTTTTATATTCCATGCTTTCAGGAATAATTGCGATTTTAATCGCTGTTTGCGCCCTGGTTTATAATAAATTTTCGAAACATCATCCCTTTATCGGTCCGTTAAACATGGGTATATGCCGTGGCTTAAACCTATTACTTGGAGTCAGTATAATTGCATATTCGCTAAATAATTCGTATATTATAGCTGTTGTGCATCTCATTTACATTTTCTCTATTACCATAATTAGTCGGGGGGAGGTGCACGGTTCCAATAAAAACAAACTATTTTTAGGCGCTTTTTTATATGCATTGGTCATAGGGGTAATGCTCTTTTTTGCATGGCAAAAAGAACAAATACTTCTCGCCTTGATATTTATTGTACCCTTTGCTTGGATGATATTCAGGCCCCTTTTTAGGGCAATTCAGGAGCCGATAGGTAAAAACATCGGACTAGCAGTAAAGGCTGGAGTGATATCACTGATTTTAATGGATGCCGCATGGGCGGCAGTATTTGGCTCCTTAGGATTGGCCTTTTTCATCGTAATTTTATTGCCACTTTCCATTTGGTTGTCAAAACGTTTTGCCGTTACTTAATTGACGATTATCTTTAACGACCTTTAAAAAATATTAAGAACAAAATTTTGTAAGCGCAAAGCGAAAATGAACTACCTACAACAATCTTTCCATGTAAAATTTGAGTATAAGGTTTTTTTTAGCTCCGGACTTTTTGAGCCATCAAATACATTATTGAATGATTTTTTGAAGGGTGATGCTATTGTGCGTAAAATCTTTTTTGTTGTGGATGGAGGTATTGGTGATGAGTTACAGCAGAAGATTAAAAATTATTTCAAAATTCATCAAGCTGTTGAGCTAATTCCCGAAATTTTAGTCCTACCGGGTGGTGAGCAATTAAAAAATAATACCCTGTATTTTGATCAGATTTTAGAATTAATCAATAAATATAAAATTGATCGACACTCCTATGTTGCGGCTATTGGTGGCGGTTCAGTACTCGATTTAGTAGGCTATGCTTCGGCAGTGGCGCATCGTGGGATACGACATATTCGCATTCCTACCACCGTTTTATCCCAGAATGATTCGGGCGTGGGTGTTAAAAATGGAATTAATTATTTTGGTAAGAAAAACTTTCTTGGGACTTTCGCTCCGCCAATAGCGGTTTTTAATGATGATTTTTTCATCAAAAGCTTGTCCGATAGGGATTATAGGTCAGGAATTTCTGAGGCAGTAAAAGTAGCACTTATCAAGGATTCCGAATTCTTCACCTGGATTGAGGAGAATGCTGAAAAATTAACTTCCCGTGACGAGGAAAGCATGAATTACCTGATCTATAAATGCGCTGAATTGCACATGAATCATATTGCCAGTGGCGATCCTTTTGAAAAAGGTTCTTCGCGACCTTTAGATTTTGGACATTGGAGTGCACATAAATTGGAGCAACTTTCTAACTTTCAAGTCCTACATGGAGAGGCAGTAGCTATGGGAATTGCCTTAGACTCAGTTTATTCCAATTTGATAGGTTCTTTATCTGATTCGGATTGCCAGCGAATTATTAACCTTTTAATCAAATTAGGCTTTGATATCATTCATCCACTCATGGAGGTAAATGATTCTCACTCGCCTATTTTATTAGGTTTAGAAGAGTTTAGAGAACACCTTGGAGGCGAGTTAACCATTATGCTTCTCAAAAATATTGGGGAGGGCTTAGAAGTGCATGAAATAGATCCTGAAATTCTTATAAAAGCATCGCAAACTCTTCTTAAATATTCATGAAACTCAATTCAGCGCATTTAAGTTATTGTACAAATATTCATGCTGGAGAGAGCTGGAAGGATCATTTTGAGTCCTTGGACTTAAATTTTCCGGTAATAAAAAAAGAATTTTCTCCTAATCAAGCCATGGGCATTGGTTTGCGCTTGTCTAATTCTGCCAGTATTGATTTGCTTGATTCTGAAGCCTTAAAAAGCTTTAAAAGCTGGCTGAACCAACAGCAAGCCTATGTTTTTACGATGAATGGTTTCCCTTATGGGGATTTCCATCATGTAGTGGTGAAAGATCAGGTACATGCTCCCGACTGGACAAGCAAAGAACGCGTGGATTATACCTTGCGATTGTTCCAAATTTTAGCCGAGTTATTGCCTGAGGGAATGGAAGGTGGTATTTCTACTTCTCCATTAAGCTATAGACATTGGTTTTCTACAGATGATTTAACCCAGAAAGCCAAAGAAAAGGCAACAAAACACATTATTGAGGTCGCTGGAGAACTTTATAAGATTAAAAGTGAGCGCGGAATAAGCATGCATTTGGATATTGAGCCAGAACCCGACGGACTCCTAGAAACGGGGGGAGAATTTATCGATTGGTATGAAAATATACTTCTACCGATGGCTAGGTCAACTCTAGCTAAGTCTTTGAATTTGAGTGATTTAGGGGTAGAAAATTGCATGAAAGAGCATATTTGTTTATGCTATGATATTTGTCATTTTGCAATTGGATATGAAAATCATGGCGATGTATTGACTGAACTTCATGAAAAAGGAATAAAAACAGGGAAAATTCAAATTAGTGCGGCTTTAAAAGCGGATTTAGCAGTAGAGCATGATTTAAAGACTGATATTTTTGAAGCTTTCTCGAGTTATAATGAGAAAACCTATCTGCATCAAGTGGTAGCGAGGAAAGCTGATGAGGCATTAATACGCTATCGGGATTTGCCAGATGCGATACAAGACGCTGATAATAAGGAGGTTGTAGAGTGGAGAGCGCATTTCCATGTGCCTATTTTTGCAAAAGACCTCGGACTCTTACAATCAACTCAAGATGATATTATTGAGGTCTTAAAGATTCAGAAAAATAACCCTTTAAGCACTCATTTAGAGGTAGAAACCTATACTTGGGAGGTACTTCCTAAAGCTTTGAAAATACCTATATCAAGCAGCATTATTAGAGAGTTGAACTGGGTTAAAGAACAATTGATATAAATTCTAGATCATGAAAAAAACGGTTGTAATTGATGTGGTAGCACTTTCAAGCTCAGTAATTGGAGAGCATACACCTTTTTTGAGTGACTATATCAAGCGAAAGCATCTATCTAGAATAGAACCCGTTTTTCCGGCTCTAACTACTTCAGCGCAAAGCACTTATGTTACGGGTAAATGGCCATCTGAGACAGGAATTGTTGGGAATGGTTGGTATGATCGTACAGATTGTGAGGTTAAATTTTGGAAGCAATCCAATAAACTTGTTTCGGGTGAAAAAATTTGGGAGACAGCAAAAAAGGAAGATCCCAATTTTACCTGTTCAACAATGTTTTGGTGGTATAATATGTATTCATCGGCAGATTATTCTGTTACCCCTCGACCAAATTACTTGGCTGATGGCAGGAAAATGCCAGATTGTTATTCCCATCCAGCAAGCTTACGAGATGTATTGCAAGAGAAGTTGGGGGACTTTCCGTTATTTCAATTCTGGGGACCAGGAGCAAATATAAAATCTACTCAGTGGATTGCTGATGCTTCCATGATTACAGATGATCTATATGATCCCACATTGACCTTAATTTACTTGCCACATTTGGATTATTGTCTGCAGAAATTCGGGCCCGATTTATCAAAAATCCACAAAGAGTTAAATGAAATTGATGAGGTGTTAAAAAAGCTCATCACTTTCTATGAAAATAAAGGAGCGGAAATTATCCTCCTTTCAGAATATGGAATTTCGCCAGTTAATAATCCTATCCATCTTAACCGAATATTTAGGGAGCATGGTTTATTGGCCATCAGAGAGGAGCGCGGACTAGAATTATTGGATGCAGGAGCTTCGAAGGCATTTGTGGTGGCTGATCATCAAATTGCACATGTGTATATTAATGATCCTGCCGTAAAGGAGCAGGTGATGAAATTATTAAAAGGTGTTCAAGGAGTTGAGCGTATTTTAGATTCAAAGGAGCAAAAAGACTTTCACATCAATCATGAACGTTCGGGCGATTTAGTCCTGATGGCTGATCAAGATAGCTGGTTCACTTACTATTTCTGGCTTGATGATGCAAAAGCTCCCGATTATGCACGTTGTGTAGATATTCATAAGAAGCCTGGGTACGATCCTGTGGAGATGTTTATGAGTTCCAAACTGAGAGCTGGATATAAATTATTAAGGAAAAAGGCTGGTTTTAGGTATGTGATGGATGTTATTCCTTTGGATGCTACCTTAGTAAAAGGTTCACATGGTACAGTAGGTGTAAGTGCAGAATACCAGCCTGTTTTAATCACAAATGATCCTTTAGAAAGCTCAATTATCTCTGCAGATACCGTTTTTGACCTAATTATTAGGATTTTAGGGAAATAATTCGTATATTATATTATTTAGAATTACTGGGGGGTGGGTTGAGTAGTACGGTGAGAACACTTACTAGAGGGCAGACTACAGATGACAATAAATACAATGATAAAAAAAACACTAATTTTTTCTTTCGTGTTGCTAATGATTAGCAACATCACTTTCTCGCAAGAGGTTCTTTTTGAATTTGGTACTTCCAAATCCATGGATGCGGTAATTTCAGGTTCTAAGGCAAAGGAAATTCCTTTAAAATGGGTGGATGTGAATACTACCAAGGAAACCTGGACTGTAAAAAAAGATGGTACTTTATTTTCTACGGGAATGCCGATTGGTGTTGCTCGATCAGAAAAGCAGTATGAAAATTTTATACTACATGTGGAATGGAAACATTTAGAGCCGGGAGGTAATTCGGGGGTATTTGTGTGGAGTGGAGCCAATCCCAAAGGGGATAATCCTTTACCAGACGGAGTAGAGGTACAAATGCTTGAATTAGATTGGGTGAATTTAAATCTTAGAGATGGACAAAAACCTCCTATTGCATACGTTCATGGAGAGCTTTTTGGAGTTCAGGGGGTTAAAACTACACCTGATAATCCTAGAGGAGAGCGTAGCAAATCTATTGAGAATCGCGCCAAGGGTAAAGGGGAGTGGAACACCTATGATGTGGTATGCGTTGATGGGGTAATCAAACTTTCTGTGAATGGTAAATTTGTGAATGGCATCAGTAAATCGACCCAAAAGAAAGGCTATATCTGCTTGGAGGCCGAAGGTGCAAAAATTGAATTCCGTAATTTTAAGATTATTGAGTTGGCGCCGGGCGTAACTTCTGCAGAGGAGACTGCCGCTTTATTAAAATAATCTGTTTTTAGCTCATTGTTAGCTAGAAGGCTATTTCATATATTCGTATTCTAATTCTTTGGGTCATCTGCAATTAAAGGCTTAGAATACGAATAAATTTCAGGCTGAAATAGACAAAAATTTCATGAGGCATTACTTTTTCTTTTTAATGATTTTAATTATCGGGGCTTGTTCTCCAACTAAAAAATCAATCAAAATCCTTTATTTTTCTAAAGATATTAAAGGCGAGCAAGCCGAGAAATTGAAAAATTTGGCCTTGAAAAATGGCTGGGAATTATTAGCTGCCGACAGTGAAAAATATTTACATGAAGACTCTCTATCCAAAGTAAACGTCATTTTTCTGCCTTTTTCGGCTCTCAATAAAATGGGATATCAAGAATTGCCTCAGCTAAAACGTTATTTGGAAGCTGGTGGGGGTGTGATCACCATGGTAGATACAAGCTTGCTGCAAAAAGAATGGCCTTGGCTACAATCTTGGGCAGATAAGTCGGATGCGGAAGTATGGACCCAAGATAAGTCCTGGATTACTCGTTTAAATTCTGATTTTAGTGAAGATCAATTGGCAAAAATCCTGATCCAAAATGTTTCAAAAAGCTCAAATCCCGATTATTCAACTGTAAAAACTTTAACTGTTCCCGATAGCACTAGGTACACTCGAACAGTTTTGGTAGAAGGCTTAGATGAACCCCTGGGGATGGCAATTCTTCCCAATAATGATGTTTTATTGGCTGAAAGGAAGGGAGGCTTGAAGATCTATAATCGAGCAACTAAGCAAATCAAGTTGATTTCTAATTTTGACGTGTTTAGTGGCATTGAAGACGGGCTTTTAGGAGTGGCGATTGATCCTAATTTTGGTGAAAACCATTGGGTTTATTTCTATTATTCCCTTGCCGGGGATAAATTTGTAAATCGCCTATCACGGATTCAATTATATGGTGATAGTTTAGCAAAAGCTTCCGAACAGATTTTATTAGAAATACCAACTCAACGTAAATATTGCTGTCACTCAGCAGGTTATATCTCCTTTGATGCAGATGGTTTACTTTATTTATCTACCGGAGATAATACCAATGCCGAAGAAACTGAGGGTTACACTCCAGTAGATGAGCGTCCGGGGCGTGCCTTGGCCGATGATCAAGCTACCGCTGCAAATACCAATGATTTGAGAGGTAAAATATTGAGGATTAAGCCTTTAGATAATGGGACTTATGCTATTCCAGAGGGTAATTTATTCCCTAAAGACAATCCCAAAACAAGGCCAGAAATTTACATTATGGGTTCCCGTAATCCCTATCGCTTTAGTGTAGATCAAAAAAACAAGTATTTATACTGGGGTGATGTGGGTCCAGATACGAAAGTCCCGAGCCAAGACGGTGAATTAATGAGTTTTGATGAAATAAATCAGGCAAAAGCGCCTGGTTTTTATGGATGGCCATATTTTCTCGGGAATAATCAGGCTTTCCCGAAATATGATTTTGCAACGAAGAAAGAAGGGCCTAAAAAAGATCCTTCAAAGCCCATAAATGACTCGCCAAATAATACTGGAGAGCGTATTTTACCTCAAGCACAGCCTGCTATGATTTGGTATGGGAAGAAAACTTCTAAATATTTTCCGATTTTAGGGAATGGAGGTGCTTCGGCAATGGCGGGACCGGTTTATTATGGTGATCTTTTCCCAAATGCACCCTACAAATTGAATGATTATTATAATGGGAAATTATTCATTTATGAGTGGATTCGCGGTTGGATAATGGCTGTAAGCTTTGACGAAAAAGGTAATTATTTGCGTGTGGAGCCATTTTTAAAGCAATATACCTTTGCAGCTCCTGTGGATATGCAGTTTAGTCGCGATGGTGCTCTATACGTTTTGGAATACGGCACCAATTGGTTTTCTAAAAATATGGATGCTCGGTTAGTTCGAATTGAATATGTTGAAGGGAATAGAAATCCTATTGCTGAAATTGAACTCGACAAACAATATGGAGCTGCACCTTTTAAAGTCCAGTTTTCTGGCAAGAAAACTTTCGACCACGACCGAGATGATAAACTAAATTATACTTGGAGCGTTGAAAATGCCATTTATGAAGGAATTAGTGCGAATCATACTTTTACAAAACCTGGAGTTTATACTGTAAAATTAGTTGTAAAGGACGATAAAGGAGGTATGAGCGAGACCAGTTCACAAGTTTTTGTTGGAAATACCCCTCCTGAAATTCAAATATTTACCAATGCAAACCGAAGTTTTTACTGGGATAATGTGCTGCTCGATTATGAAGTGAAAATTACTGATTTAGAAGATAAAAATATCGATGAAAACAGGTTGAATATCACCTATGGCTATCTAGCGCGCGGCAAAGATGTAGCTGTAGTGTTAACACAAAATCAGTCCTCAAATAGCTTAAAATATGTGAAGGGACAACAATTAGCTGCCAATTTAGATTGTAGAGCCTGCCATTCGCTGGATAAAGCTTCAGTTGGTCCTTCGTATCTCGCCATAGCCGAACGCTATGCTGGTAAGCAGGGAGTTGAGGCCATGCTTTCCGAAAAAATAATTAAAGGTGGAGGTGGTGCATGGGGCGAACGTGCCATGATTCCGCATCCCAATTTGAGTAAAGATGATGCGGCAGAAATTGTCGATTATATTCTTTCTTTATCAGATAAATCGAGTATTAAACGGCCAATTTCGGATGTGATAGAGCTAAAAGATCATGTTGGCAAAGGGAATGAGGGTTCTTACCTTTTGAATGTAAGCTATACCGATTTGGGAGCAAATGGAATTCAATCCCTCCAAAGTCGTAATCATATTACTTTGAGGAGTCCTTTAGTACAAGCTGAAGATTTTGATGCAGGAAATGTACGAATTGCGACATATCCCACTGAAAATTTAGCCTATGCTCGAGCAATAAATCATGAGACTTACATTCGCTTTAATAAAATTGATTTGAATCTTGTAAAGCAAATGCTTTTCCGTGTTGAGCCTCTGGCGGGAGGAAATATTGAAGTGAGAATAGGTAAAATAGATGGGACCGTGATTGGTGAAATGGAGATTCCTTCAGCTATAGCAAAGGATTCAAAGCCTTGGAAAGAGCTTAATATCAATGCCTTAGAGACAAAAGGTGTTCATGATTTATATTTTGTTTTTAAGAGTAAATCTGATAAAAAGCAGAATTTATTTCATTTAGATTGGATTTATTTTTCTAATAAGAGCAAATAAATATTTTTAACAAAAATCTTATAAATCACTAATAATCAATATTTTATATGTTTTTTTTAGATTAATCTCATTGTAATATTATAAATGTCGCTGGCATTTTTCCTTATATTTAATAAAAAATTAATTGAAGCCTCATATCCAAGCAAAATCCATTAAAATACCCTTTAAATCATGAGAAAAGCCCTGATTCTATTTTTTTTCCTCCTGTTGGTACAGATTGTTAATGCTCAATCGGGCGATTCACAATATGCGATAATAATTAAGGGAGGGCATATTATTGATCCCAAAAACAAGATCAATGAGTTGATGGATGTAGCGATTAACAAGGAAGGAAAAATTGCCGCGATTTCTAAAAATATTGATCCTAATTCAGGTGCTAGAGTACTGAATGCCAAAGGCTTATATGTCACTCCGGGAATCATCGACATGCATACCCATAATTTTGCGGGTACAGAACCTGACAAGTATTTAAGAAACAGTTATTATGCCAATCAGCCTGACGGTTTCACTTTTCGTGTGGGTGTAACTACGGTGGTGGATGCAGGAAGTGCTGGATGGAGGAATTTTGAGAAATTTAAGGATCAAACAATTGACCGTTCTAGGACACGTGTTCTATCTTTTTTAAATATTGTGGGTGAGGGAATGGCAGGAGGTGCAATTGAGCAAGATAATGCCGATATGGATGCAAAATTAAGTGCCGATATGGCTTTAAAGCACAAAGAACACATTGTAGGATTTAAGGTTGCTCATTATAATAAACCTGATTGGGTTCCAATTGATCGAGCGATTGAGGCTGGAACATTGGCTGGAAATTTACCTGTGATTGTAGATTTTGGTGGTGGTGGGTTATCGCTTGAAGAGCTAACCATGAAGAAATTCCGTGCAGGAGATATTTACACCCATACTTTTGGTGGTGGTGGAAAAGATCGTGAGGCAATTACAGACCCGAAAACGGGTAAATTGAGGCCTTTTGTCTTTCAAGCGAGTCAAAGAGGGGTTATTTGGGATGTTGGTCATGGTGCTGCAAGCTTCTCCTTCCAACATGCCATTCCTGCAGCAAAAGCAGGGTTTTTCCCTGATGTAATTAGTACCGATCATCACGGTGGAAGTATGAATTCGGCGATGAAAGACATTTTAAATGTGATGAATAAATTCCTGACCTTGGGAATGGAAGTCCCAGCCATTATCAACTCAGTCACGTGGAAGCCTGCTCAAGTAATTCATAGAGAGCAATTGGGTAATCTATCAGTAGGTTCTGAAGGTGATGTGACTATTTTACGCATCCGAAAAGGAAAATTTGGAGTGTTTGATCAGATAGGTCAGCGTTTGGAGGGTAAGCAGCGCTTTGAATGTGAGGCTACTATCAAAGGCGGACGAGTTTTTTATGATTTAAATGGTTTGACGAGTCCACTGCCAAAAGTTGTTGGTGGATTGCCAAGTCTCTAAAATATTGTTATGAAAAGAAGAGAATTAATTAAGGGATTGGGCGTTTTGCCATTGGCTGGCGTAGTTTCAGGAGCTAGCGTATCTTCTGCTTTTGCCGCGGGTGATGATCCTAAACAAAAAAACAAAAAGAGCATTTATGAAGCCATTGGTGTAAAGCCATTGATTAATGCTCGTGGAACGGTTACGGTGGTGGGTGCAAGTCAGATTTTACCTGAGGTGCAACAAGCCATGGATGATGCCGTTCGCGAATATGTTCAGATTGATGAGTTGATGGATGCGGTGGGAGAACGATTAGGGCAATTAACTGGGACGGAATTTGGCTTTGTAAGCTCTGGGGCATCGGCGGCAATAACTGCGGGAACTGCTGGCTGTGTAACTGGTGGCGACCCTGATAAGCTTTGGATGATTCCTAACCTGACAGGAATGAAGGATGAGGTGATTATTCCTGCCTATTCTCGTTCGGCTTATGATGCTGCAGCAAAGGCTGTGGGTGTTCGCATGGTGGAGGTTTCTAGCCTTGAGGATCTAAAATTGGCCATTGGTCCGCGCACCGCCATGATTCTTGTCCTAGCCGGTGCACGATCTGAAAATGGCCCTTTATCTATCAAAGAAATTTCTTCAGTGGCAAAGCCTTTGGGCGTTCCAATTTTGGTGGATGCAGCAGCTGAGGGTTTAGAATTACCTAATCCGCATGTGGTGCAAGGTGCCGATTTAGTGGCTTACAGTGGGGGTAAATACCTCCGCGGACCACAATGTGCGGGTTTATTGTTAGGGCGTAAGGATTTAGTAATTGCTTCTAGAATAAATGCTGGTCCACATCATGGCTTTGGCCGCGGATTTAAAGTCGGACGTGAAGAAATCATGGGCATGCTTGCCGCCGTAGAAATGTGGTTTAAGCGTGATCATGCAGGAGAGTGGAAGACATGGATTTCTTGGGCGCAGCATATTGAGAAGCGTTTGGGAGGTATTCAGGGACTAAGTACCGAAATCAATGAGCCAAAAGCTCGCTCAAATCGGGCACCATCACTTCAAGTCAAATGGGATCAGTCCCTCATTCCATTAACAGGTGAAGAAATGGAAAAACTTTTATGGGATGGAACACCTCGCATTGCAGTTAGTGGTGCAGGAAGCTTTTTGCCATTCCCACCTAATTTGCAGCCCAATATTAGTGTTGCTATGGCATCCTTGCGAGCAGGGGATGAAAAAATTATTGCAGATAGGCTACAAGAAATTTTTATCAATCCACCAAAAATGGAGAAGGATCTTGCAGCTGCGGAATTTAATCTTAGCGGCCAATGGGATTTAAAAATGAAGTTTTCTGCAAGCACTGTTGATCAGACCTTAATGATTGAGCAAAAGGGCAATGCATTGATTGGGACGCATTTTGCAAGCATTGGATCTAGAGATTTAGATGGCACGATCCATGGAAAGGAAGTCTTAATTAGAAGTTCATATACCAAAGATGGAGTGCGTATTAATTTCACCTTTAATGGCACTACAGATGGTAATAGCATGCAGGGAAAAGTTAGTCTGAGTGAGTATGGAGATGCCGAATGGAGCGCTACACGCCACGATTATCGTCCCGCAGGATCGTCTCGTTCCAAGGGATAATATTTTCGCCTAGGGCTTAATTTTAATAATTAGATAGATATGGCTCGAGTTTTTTCTCTGTTGTTGGTAATTGTGCTTGGTTTAGGCTTAATTAGCAGCACAAATAAAAAGGTTCAAGAACCTTGGACAGCGCCTGGGTGGACGGACTCCCTCTACAATCCCTATAATTTGGAGCCATTAACGCTTCCGCAAGCACAGGAAATATATAATTTGAAGTGCATTAAGTGTCATGGTACACAGGGACAAGGCTATCCATTAGAGCATACAGATCAGGAAGTCCCGAATTTTAAGCAAGATTGGTTCAAAGCACAAAGTGATGGAGCAATATATTGGAAGATACGTGAAGGTAGAGGCGTGATGCCAGGCTCTAAGTCAACACTTTCAGATGAGCAATTGTGGCAATTGGTGGAGTATGTGCGTGATTTGTCGAAGCCATTTGATCAGCAGAAGAATCCTTTTAAGGTTGTGGGGGAGTAGGGCGGGAATAAGGAATGGCTTCGAGAACCTCAGCCACCGGGTAAACAGATGTCGTTAGCCTAACCAACTAACCAACTAAATTGTCTGAACCATGATTTATTTGATTGGTGTGATTACGGAGATGCGTGATTACATAAATTTTTCAAGAAATGGCTATGAGTCCCTAAGTCACAGGTATCAGATGTCGCTAGCCTGATAACTGATAACTGACAACGGATAACTCTTTCTAACCATCTAACCAACTAACTACTAACCAACTAAATTGTCTGAACCATGATTTATTTGATTGGTGTGATTACGGAG
>NZ_JAFEIG010000013.1 GCF_017495225.1 Daejeonella sp.
TTTTACATAGAAGATGTTACAAACAAAAAACCCTCATCAGTTTTAGCTGTGAGGGTTTTGTTTAACAAAGCGTGGCTTTGTATAAAATTTGGCACCGACCTACTCTCCCACCTTTTACGGCAGTACCATTGGCTCTGGCGGGCTTAACTTCTCTGTTCGGAATGGGAAGAGGTGGACACCGCCGATATAGGCACCTAAATATCTTATTAGTAGTTAGTAGGGAGTACATAGTAGTTAGATAGACTAACTCATAAATAAACCTCCTAGTATTTAGCTCGATTTTATATCTCTATACTAAATACTCAGTACTAAGTACTAAATAAATATCTTAACATAAGGGAAAAAAGTACTTGAATAAGAAAACAACAATATTGTAGCTACTTGCGTAGTCTATCTGCCTTGCACAAGGAAACCCTGTGCGAAGAAAGCTTCGGGTAATTAGTATTACTCGGCTATGATGTCACCACCTTTACACCTGTAACCTATCAACGTAGTAGTCTTCTACGGCCCTCAATGGAAGTCTCATCTTGTGGCTAGTTTCGCACTTAGATGCTTTCAGCGCTTATCTATTCCAAACGTAGCTACTCTGCAGTACAGCTGGCGCCATAACAGATTCACTAGCGGTTTGTCCATCCCGGTCCTCTCGTACTAAGGACAGCCCCACTCAAACTTCCAACGCCCACAACAGATAGGGACCGAACTGTCTCGCGACGTTCTGAACCCAGCTCGCGTGCCACTTTAATCGGCGAACAGCCGAACCCTTGGGACCTTCTCCAGCCCCAGGATGTGACGAGCCGACATCGAGGTGCCAAACCTCCCCGTCGATATGAGCTCTTGGGGGAGATCAGCCTGTTATCCCCAGCGTACCTTTTATCCTTTGAGCGACGGCCCTTCCATGCAGAACCGCCGGATCACTATATCCGTCTTTCGACCCAGATCGACTTGTCTGTCTCACTGTCAAGCAAGCTTATGCTATTGCACTCCGCGTACGGTTACCAAGCGTACTGAGCTTACCTTTGAAAGCCTCCGTTACTCTTTTGGAGGCGACCACCCCAGTCAAACTACCCACCAAACAATGTCTCCCGCTTTGCGGGATTAGACACCGTATACAGAAAGGGTGGTATTTCAAGGTTGTTTCCACGACTCCTGGCGAAGCCGCTTCAATAACTCCCACCTATCCTACACATCCTGTATCCAATATCAATGTTAAGTTGTAGTGAAGGTGCATGGGGTCTTTCCGTCCCGTTGCGGGTAACCGGCGTCTTCACCGATACCACAATTTCACCGAGCTCATGGCTGAGACAGCGCCCAGATCGTTACACCATTCGTGCAGGTCGGAACTTACCCGACAAGGAATTTCGCTACCTTAGGACCGTTATAGTTACGGCCGCCGTTTACTGGGGCTTCAATTCAATGCTTCGGATTGCTCCTAACATCCCCTCTTAACCTTCCAGCACCGGGCAGGTGTCAGGCCTTATACTTCATCTTTCGATTTTGCAAAGCCATGTGTTTTTGTTAAACAGTCGCCTGGGCCTTTTCACTGCGGCTGATATTGCTACCAGCGCCCCTTCTCCCGAAGTTACAGGGCCATTTTGCCGAGTTCCTTAGCCATGATTCACTCGAGCACCTTAGGATTCTCTCCTCGACTACCTGTGTCGGTTTACGGTACGGGTTTTTATAACCTGAAGCTTAGCGGGTTTTCTTGGAAGTCTGTTTACCTGCTCTATCTACGCCCCCGAAGGTTTGCAGTACTATTGGGTTTCAGCTAGACCGGCGGATTTGCCTACCAGTCCAATACCTACGCCTTTTAACGATCTATTCCGTCAGATCGCGGCAGTGTCACTACTCCGTCACCACATCGCAGTTATAAAAAGTATGGGAATATTAACCCATTGTCCATCGGCTTCCCCCTTCGGGTACACCTTAGGCCCCGACTAACCCTGATCCGATTAGCGTTGATCAGGAAACCTTAGTCTTTCGGTGGGCGGGTTTCTCTCCCGCCTTATCGTTACTTATGCCTACATTTGCTTTTCTAATCGCTCCACCACCGCTAACGCGTATAGCTTCACTGCAATTAGAATGCTCCCCTACCACGTGTATAAATACACATCCATAGCTTCGGTGATATACTTAATGCCCGTTTATTATCCATGCCCGATCGCTCGACTAGTGAGCTGTTACGCACTCTTTAAATGAATGGCTGCTTCCAAGCCAACATCCTAGCTGTCTGTGCAATCGGACCTCGTTAGTTCAACTTAGTATACACTTGGGGACCTTAGCTGATGGTCTGGGTTCTTTCCCTCTCGGCGCGTGACCTTAGCACCCCGCGCCTCACTGCCGGCCATATTTCATTAGCATTCGGAGTTTATCTGGATTTGGTAGGATTTGACTCCCCCGCACCCAATTAGTAGCTCTACCTCTATGAAACTTAATGCCGACGCTGTTCCTAAAAACATTTCGGGGAGTACGAGCTATTTCCCAGTTTGATTAGCCTTTCACCCCTACCCACAAGTCATCCGGAAACTTTTCAACGTTTATCGGTTCGGTCCTCCAGTACGTGTTACCGCACCTTCAACCTGCTCATGGGTAGATCACAAGGTTTCGCGTCTACCCCCTCTGACTATACGCCCTATTCAGACTCGCTTTCGCTTCGGCTTCGTGACTTAATCACTTAACCTTGCCAGAGAGGAGTAACTCGTAGGCTCATTATGCAAAAGGCACGCCGTCACAGAACAAGTCTGCTCCGACCGCTTGTAAGCACACGGTTTCAGGTTCTATTTCACTCCGCTATTCGCGGTTCTTTTCACCTTTCCCTCACGGTACTAGTTCACTATCGGTCTCTCAGGAGTATTTAGCCTTACCGGATGGTGCCGGTAGATTCCCACAAGGCGTCTCCGACCTCGCGGTACTCAGGATCCTACTAGGTTATTATCGCTTACGTGTACGGGATTCTCACCCTCTATGATTGACTTTCCCAAGCCATTCCACTTCACTTTAATATACCACGTCGTAGTCCTACAACCCCAGTTATGCCGTAACATAGCTGGTTTGGGCTGTTTCCCTTTCGCTCGCCACTACTTAGGAAATCACTATTGTTTTCTCTTCCTCCGCTTACTTAGATGTTTCAGTTCAGCGGGTTTGCGCATTCTTGCAACTAGTCTTCAACTAGTTAGGTTTCCCCATTCGGAAATCTTCGGATCAAATCATATTTGCTAATACCCGAAGCTTATCGCAGCTTATCACGTCCTTCATCGCCTCTGAGAGCCTAGGCATCCCCCGTGTGCCCTTTCTTACTTTCTTCTTCTAACTGCCTTTTGCTCAGTTAGAATGCTTTTTTGGTCGAAATGAGTATTGAGATTTGAGATTTGAGATGCTAGACTTGCGCCATGTATCTTCAATCTCTTATCTAATTGCTCAGATCTAACCTACTGTTGTCTTCTCTTTCAATTACTTTTTTCCAATATGTCAAAGAACGTTTGTCTAGATGTAAGATCTGTGATCTGAGATGTGTGATTTGAACATGAGATTCACTTGCGCTTCTCTCATATCTCATATCTAATATCTCATATCTAACATCTCTAGTCTAAACTAGTGGATAATCTCGGACTCGAACCGATTAAAAGACCCCTGCGGTCAATTTCCAATGTCTTGTTTCTGTATGTCAATTCAAATTGCATCGCGCAATTCATTTTTTTTGTGGAGAATAACGGATTCGAACCGTTGACCCCCTGCGTGCAAGGCAGGTGCTCTAGCCAGCTGAGCTAATCCCCCGAAAGTGAGTATTTAGTAATTAGTAGGTAGTATTTAGTAGGTAGTATTCAAATCGACTTCTTTGTGGAAGTCTAAATACTATGTACTAAGTACTATGTACTAACAAGTAGTCCCGAGCAGATTTGAACTGCTGACCCCTACATTATCAGTGTAGTGCTCTAACCAGGCTGAGCTACGGGACTCTATAAAAGAGTATTGAGTAGTGAGTATTGAGTAGTGAGATATCACACATCGCTAAACCCACCGTATCAATCCCGTCTCAAATTGGAGCACTATAAGGCTCATCTTTTGGGTTATCTTTTGTTTTTTTATTAAAGAAAATCAATGAAGTATAACGAGCGCAGTTAAAAACGCTCTAGAAAGGAGGTATTCCAGCCGCACCTTCCGGTACGGCTACCTTGTTACGACTTAGCCCTAATTATCTGTTTTACCCTAGGACGCTCCTTGCGGTTACGTACTTCAGGTACCCCAAACTTTCATGGCTTGACGGGCGGTGTGTACAAGGCCCGGGAACGTATTCACCGCATCATTGCTGATATGCGATTACTAGCGAATCCAACTTCAAGAGGTCGAGTTGCAGACCTCTATCCGAACTGTGAACAGCTTTTTGAGATTGGCATCCTGTTACCAGGTAGCTGCCCTCTGTACTGCCCATTGTAGCACGTGTGTAGCCCCGGACGTAAGGGCCATGATGACTTGACGTCGTCCCCTCCTTCCTCTCTGTTTGCACAGGCAGTCTGTTTAGAGTCCCCACCATTACATGCTGGCAACTAAACATAGGGGTTGCGCTCGTTGCGGGACTTAACCCAACACCTCACGGCACGAGCTGACGACAGCCATGCAGCACCTAGTTTCCTGTCCTTGCGGACGCATCCATCTCTGGATACTTCAGTAACTTTCAAGCCCGGGTAAGGTTCCTCGCGTATCATCGAATTAAACCACATGCTCCTCCGCTTGTGCGGGCCCCCGTCAATTCCTTTGAGTTTCACCCTTGCGGGCGTACTCCCCAGGTGGAATACTTAACGCTTTCGCTTTGACGCTAACTGTATATCGCTAACATCGAGTATTCATCGTTTAGGGCGTGGACTACCAGGGTATCTAATCCTGTTTGATCCCCACGCTTTCGTGCCTCAGCGTCATTAACACCTTAGTAAGCTGCCTTCGCAATTGGTGTTCTGTGACATATCTATGCATTTCACCGCTACTTGTCACATTCCGCCTACCTCAAGTGTAATCAAGCCCATCAGTATCAAGGGCACTGCGATGGTTGAGCCACCGTCTTTCACCCCTGACTTAATAGGCCGCCTACGCACCCTTTAAACCCAATAAATCCGGATAACGCTTGGATCCTCCGTATTACCGCGGCTGCTGGCACGGAGTTAGCCGATCCTTATTCTTACAGTACATTCAGCTCACTACACGTAGCGAGGTTTATTCCCGTATAAAAGCAGTTTACAACCCGTAGGGCCGTCTTCCTGCACGCGGCATGGCTGGTTCAGAGTTGCCTCCATTGACCAATATTCCTTACTGCTGCCTCCCGTAGGAGTCTGGTCCGTGTCTCAGTACCAGTGTGGGGGGTCATCCTCTCAGATCCCCTAGACATCGTAGTCTTGGTGAGCCGTTACCTCACCAACAAACTAATGTCACGCATGCCCATCTTAATCCTATAAATATTTGATTATTCTACGATGCCGTAAAATAATGTTATGCGGTGTTAATCTCTCTTTCGAGAGGCTATCCCCCTGATTAAGGTAGGTTGCATACGCGTTACGCACCCGTGCGCCACTTTCCCAGAAAGCAAGCTCTCTGGTATCGTTCGACTTGCATGTATTAGGCCTGCCGCTAGCGTTCATCCTGAGCCAGGATCAAACTCTCCATTGTAAAATGTTGGTTTGTCCTAGCCCTATTATATCTCAAATAGAACTAGTATTAATTATATCTATTATCGTTTCTAACTTCAAAATAACAAGTATCTCTTACTCATTATACTTCAATTGATATCTCTTTAAAGAACGTTGCGCTTTCCCTCACGGTACAGCTTATATTTGCTACCAGTCTCCTGGTCGTAAATCTTTCATCTTTTATTCGCTCAAAGCATCGCGCTTCTCGCTTGTTTTTAATATCCCGTTTTGTTTGGGACTGCAAAGGTAGAAACATTTTCCACTCCTGCAAAATTTATTTGATTTTTTTTATTCGAAGACTCTTAAACCCTCTTCAACCTTTTCAAAAACCAAATACCTCAAATAACAATCCCCACATCTCTTCCTTGCGGGGTTGCAAAGATACCAAATTATTTCACCCAACACAATAAATAATCACTTTTATTCACAACATTAACCTAACTGCCTGATAAAGAATCAATAAATTTTATTTGGCAAGGAATTATAAAGGGATATGTTAATATTCCTGTATTTTTGATCTTAATTATGGCAAGCAAACTTCCTCCAGCACTTATTCGTTCTTTAATTGAAGAATATCATATTGAAGACCAAGCATTTATTGAAACTCATACTAATGGAGATCAGCTAACTTCTATCCGATTAAACCCATTAAAGCCTATAAATGCGTTTAGTGAAGCAGAAAAAATGCCTTGGTGTAATAACGGTAGATATCTTACAGAAAGACCTTCTTTTACTGCAGATCCTTTATTTCATGCAGGATGTTATTATGTACAAGAAGCTTCCTCGATGTTTTTAGAACAGGTGCTAAAAAACACCTTAGACTTAAATGAAAACATAAAGGTTCTTGATTTATGTGCTGCGCCAGGCGGAAAGAGTACTTTAATAAGCTCCTTGTTAACTAAAGATAGCTTACTACTTGCCAATGAAATAATCAAAACGCGTGTCCCAGTTTTATGCGACAATTTAAATAAATGGGGGCCCGAGAATACATTTGTGAGTAATAATGACCCGAAAGACTTTAAAAGACTAGAGGGTTATTTTGATGCTATTGTGGTTGACGCCCCTTGTTCTGGATCTGGAATGTTTCGGAAAGATCCTGCAGCCATTGATGAATGGTCGGAAGCAGCTGTTTTATTGTGTAGCCAGAGGCAACAACGAATACTAGCCGACATTATGGATTCATTGAAGCAAAATGGCATCCTAATATATTCCACTTGCTCCTATTCCAAGCAGGAGAATGAAGATATTTCGGACTGGCTTTGTGAAACATTTGAATTGGAAAACGTAAGAATACCAATCGAAGACTCGTGGGGTATCGTGGAAACACAATCTGATCAACATAAAAGCTATGGCTACAGATTCTATCCCCACAAGGTAAAAGGAGAAGGTTTTTTTATTGCCGCATTTAAAAAGAAATCAGTTAGTGCTATCCCACAAATAAGAAGAGCAAAAGAAAACGGAGTAAATACAAAAAGCAATGAAATTCTCAATAAATGGCTTAATGAATCGCCAGATTTGCGAAAAGTTAATATAAATGAGGAGTTTTTTGCAATACCTGCAAAATTGGAGGCCGACTTACAATACTTACAATCTAGGTTATACCTTAAAAAATCAGGTATTCGAATTGGGAAAGTAATGGGCAAGGACCTAGTTCCAAATCATGAATTGGCGGTAAGTCTTGTAAACAATGTAAATACATACCGAATTAACTTAAATCGTGATCAATCTATATCTTATCTCAAAAGGGAGGAGTTAAAAATAGAATCGGAGCATAGAGGATGGGCATTAATGTGTTTTGAGAGCTATCCACTAGGCTGGGCAAAAATTTTAGATAATCGAATAAACAATTATTTCCCAAAAGAGATTCGAATTACCAACCCGAATGTTATTTAATACTGACCAGTAGATAAAAGCACTAAGGTACAAGCCTCTGTAGTTTCAATTCCATGCTCTTCGGCTAAATTTTCAAGTTCTACATTTTCGGTGCCTGGGTTGAAAATAATTCTATTAGGCTTTGAATTAAGAATATATTCGTAAAAAGGAATCTGGTTAGCTGGACCTAAATAAAGAGTTATGGTATCAATATCATCATGTATAATTTCAGGCAATTCGATTGCTACTCCGGCAACTTCGCCTGATTTTAATCCCACATTCACTATAGGATGACCATGAGAAACTAATTTATAGGCTGCAATATTCGAATATCGTTCTGGATTTTTGCTTGCGCCAAGGATTAATGTTTTTTTCATAGGTTTTAATTTATTTTTTTAAATACCGCTTCCGCGCAATTCATGCCATCAATAGCTGCAGAAACGATTCCTCCTGCATAGCCAGCCCCTTCCCCGCAAGGGAAAAGCCCTGAAATTTGCGGATGTTCTAAGCTTTCTTTATCTCTAGGAATTCTTAATGGCGAGGATGTTCTTGACTCTACACCTACTAATATTGCCTCATTGGTAAAATATCCATTCATCTTTTTACCAAATGCAGGCAAGGCTTTTTGGAGTCTTTTATAGATAAAATCAGGTAATACAGATGTTAGATCAGTAGATTTTGCACCTGGAATATACGAATTTTTGGGCAGATCTGAAGAAAATCGGTTATTAACAAAATCTACCATACGTTGTGCAGGAGCCACCAAATTGCCACCACCGACTTCAAAAGCAAGTTTTTCGACCTGAGATTGAAAATTTAGCATTTTAAAAGGGTCGTTCTCACTACCTGGAACATCTTCAAGATTAACTTGTACAACAGTTCCAGAATTGGCGAATGGATTATTTCGCTTGGAGGGCGACCATCCATTAACTACAATCTCATTTTGATCTGTAGAACATGGTGCTATAATTCCGCCGGGGCACATACAAAATGAAAACACTCCCCTATTATCTACCTGCTCAACCAAACTATAATAAGAAGGAGGAAGATAGGGTCCGCGATCAGTACAATGGTACTGTGCTTGGTCAATAATTTCTTGAGGATGTTCAATCCTGACCCCAAGCGCAAAAGGTTTTGCCTCTATTAGAACATTATGTCTTTCTAGCAGATAATAAATATCTCTAGCTGAATGCCCTGTAGCAAGAATTAGGCCTTGGGCTTCAAACTGTTTATCGCCAGCGATTACACCTTTTAATTTATTATTTGAAATAATTAAATCGCTAACACGGCAATCAAAATGGATCTCAGCACCATCATTAAGTATTTTTTCTCGGATAGAGGTAATTATTCCGGGAAGCTTGTTGGTACCAATATGTGGACGTGCATCTATTAATATGTCTGTTGTGGCGCCATGAGCGACGAATGTTTTTAAAACATATTGAATATCGCCACGCTTATTTGAACGAGTATATAGTTTACCATCCGAGTAAGTCCCAGCTCCGCCTTCGCCAAAACAATAATTAGAATCATTGTTGATAATTCCTTCCTTATTTATTAAAGCTAGATCTCTCCTTCTTTGCTTCACGTCTTTACCTCTCTCAATTACGATTGGTTTAAGTCCGAGTTCAATACATTTCAAAGCAGCAAACATACCCGCGGGTCCGGCTCCAATTATCAAAACCGGCTTTTTGTCGCTGACATTTTGATCTAAAACTGCAATTATTTCAGGTTCAGCTACTTCGTCAATAAAAACATTTATCTTTAAGCGGTATACAACTTTACGACCGCGAGCATCGATGGAACGTTTGAGGATTTGAACGGATTTAACACGCTCGGGACTTATATTTAAGGCATTACATGCATTTTGATGAATGATTTTTTCATCGGCAGCATGTTCAGGGATTAGAACAATTTCAATTTCTTTTATCATATTTCTGCCAGGTATTATCCTGGATTTGTAACAAAGGTATGAAAATTGAATCCTATACCGTAAATTTATATAATAGAGAAAATTAATCAATCATGAAAAGAATAGTATTGTATTTCATTGGATTTTTCGCTGTGCTTTCATTTAGCTCATGCGGATATAACTCCATGGTAAAATTAGATGAGCAAGTTACTTCACAATGGGCTCAGGTAGAGAACGTTTATCAAAGAAGAGCGGATCTAATTCCGAATCTTGTAAATTCTGTTAAAGGAGCAGCAAATTTCGAAAAAGAAACATTAACGCAGGTTATTGAGGCGCGTGCTAAAGCTACTTCGGTAAATGTTGATCCCACAAAACTAACACCTGAGTCGATTGCTCAATTTCAAGCAGCGCAAGGTGCTTTAAGTCAGTCGCTAGGTCGTTTATTAGCAACCGTTGAAGCTTATCCTGAACTAAAGGCAAATCAAAATTTCTTGGAGCTTCAAGCACAACTTGAGGGATCTGAAAATAGAATTACCGTTGAACGTCAAAAGTTTAACACTGTAACACAAGAATACAACTCAACAATTAGAACATTCCCTAATAATTTAACAGCAGGAATGTTTGGATTTAAGACTAAAGGTTATTTCCAAGCTGAAGCTGGAGCTAACAAAGCCCCAAAAGTTGAGTTTTAAGAGCATTTAATACATATTTCATTAAAAAATCGCCGGGATTTATTCCGGCGATTTAAATTTTAGCCATGTCAATATTTAGCGAAAAAGAGCAAGAGCTTATCAGCAATGCTGTTGAATCAGCAGAAAGGTACACCTCGGGTGAGATCCGTATTTGTGTTGAAAAAACCTGTAGCGAGCCAGTTTTGGATCGTGCAGCAAACTATTTCAAGAAATTGGGCATGGATAAAACTGCACAAAGAAATGGTGTTTTGATTTATATAGCCACCGAGGACCATCAATTTGCCATCATTGGGGATGCAGGAATAAATAAGTTAGTCCCGCATGATTTTTGGGACAGTACCAAAGATACTATGCTTGCATACTTTAAGGAAGGCGATTTAACAGCAGGCATAATCGCGGGAATAAAAATGGCTGGTGATCAGTTAAAAACCTATTTTCCATATCTTGATGGTGATGTTAATGAATTGCCAAATGAGATCTCTTTCATGGATGGTAAATAATGAGATTTACAAAGACAATAAAGCTTCAAATGAGATTTAAACATATTTTTCCTACGATTGTATTTCTGTTATTCAGTGCTGTATTGTTTGCACAGACTTTCCCTGAAAAGCCAAATCGATTGGTTAACGACTATACACAAACACTTTCAGTACAGCAGATAGAGCAATTAGAGCAAAAGCTTGTTGCTTTTGATGATTCTACTAGCACACAAATTGCCGTAGTCTTAATTAAGTCGCTAGAGGGTTATGATGTAGCTGATTATGGTGTTAGACTTGCAGAGTTGTGGGGTATTGGAGGAGCTAAAAATAATAATGGGGTCTTGGTTCTGGTGTCGCTTGGCGATAGAAAAGTTACCATTCAGACAGGATATGGCGTTGAGGGGGCTTTACCTGATGCAATTACAAAAAGAATTATTGAAAGAGAAATTAAGCCAAACTTCAAAGCTGGCGATTACTTTGCCGGACTTGATGAAGGCACGAATGCAATAATCTCATATACTAAAGGAGAATACAAAAATGACGAACCTAAAAAAGGTCGCAAGGAAGGTGGAATTGGCATTGGCTTTATCATTATTATGATTATTATTATTCTCATTGCTATCAAAAAAGGTGGCGGTGGTGGAAGTGAAGTTATTGGTGGCAGAGGCAGCGCAAGTCCGTTTTGGTGGTTATTAATGGGTTCACAGATTGGGCGTGGGAATAGTGGTGGATTTGGCGGGTTTACCGGTGGCGGTGGTGGATTTGGCGGCGGTGGCGGCGGCTTTGGTGGATTTGGTGGTGGAAGTTTTGGCGGCGGTGGTTCTAGCGGTAGCTGGTAATATTTTTATGCTTGTGAACTTTCACTGAACAAAGATCTATAATCTTTGTAAATCAGTAACATTCTTTAATGTTTAATAGATATTTAATAGCCTTGGATTTAAATCCAAGGCTATTTTAGTAATTGGAAATTTGAAATAATTCCAATAATTTTTTACTGTTTCTGCTAAGCAAAAAATCTATAAAATAAATCTAAGCTGATTGTTAAAATGAAATTACAATTGGATTATTGGCAACCTTCCTTCTTTGAAGTATCAATTAAATAAACAATCTTCCAGCCTTCAGCGTATTTTACTAGGGTTATATTGTCTGTTCCACAGTGCGAAAAATTATTTCCGATTTGGAAGATATATCTACCCCAAACTTGAGCTAGGTTCCCATCGATTAAAATCTGATCGAAATCCATCACTTCATTCCATATCTTGTCTGCAGCTTTAGGCTGGGCAATAGCCTTAAGCCAAGGCTCTATACGATTAGCGCTAACCGTAGCCGATAGCCCGTCTTTAGCAGGTAGAATAGTTTGCAGAACAGCATTAGGTGCAAATACACTGTTAACCATTGCTGAATCAGATGTTCTCATTCCTTCAAATACGGTATTAACCACTTTTTTTATAGCTTCCTTTTCAAGATTTGATGTTTGTGCACTTGCCCATGTACTGAGCAATATGCCGAGCATTAAGAGATAGTTTTTTTTCATTTGATACTTATGCTTAATAAATTAAATGCTGTAAATACATGCAATATATATTGCTTTCAATCGAAAGTGATCATTAAAACCATACAAGTTGAGCAATATCAACACCGACCAAATTAAATATTAATTTTGATAATATAGATAAACAAAAAGCAATTCGAAAGCTTCGGTTGAGTTAGATATAATTGTTGGAATCTAAATTGCCTGAACAAAAGATTATCAATAAACGTAGAGCGTTTTAGTTAAAGCTTTACAGGATAAATCACAAGGAGGAATTGTTTTTAAAGAGCTTCAAAGAAGGTAAATAATTGCATTCCAAATCTATTCTTGAAAATAGATAATCAAGGAAACAATATTGAAACGCATTCTTAAAGTGCTTAAAAGAGTATGATTTAGATTAATTGACTTATTCAATTAGCTCATTTTCAATTTCTTCTGAATATCAGCAACATACGCTTTAAATTTCTTATCGGTATCAATTAGATCATCTACGGTTTGACAAGCATAAATCACTGTTGAGTGATCGCGGCCACCGAAGAATGCACCTATCGACTTAAGAGAAGTTTTGGTATGAAGCTTGGCTAAGTACATAGAAATTTGACGTGCCTGAACAATTTCACGTTTTCTAGTTTTGGATTTAACCATATCGATTGGAACTTCGAAATATTCGCAAACTAGCGATTGAATATATTCCATTGAAATTTCTTTGCTTGAATTCTTAATGAAATTCTTAAGCATTGATTTGGCTAAATTGAGATCAATTTCCTTTTTATTAAGAGTGGATTGAGCTAAAAGAGAAACCATCGCACCTTCAAGTTCTCTAACATTATTATCGATGTTATGAGCAACATACTCAATTACCTCGGTAGGCAATTCAATACCATCAGAATACATCTTTTTATTTAAGATGGCCATTCTCGTTTCGAGATCTGGAATCTGAAGATCAGCAGACAAGCCCCATTTGAAACGGGAAAGAAGACGTTCTTCTAATCCAGAAAGATCTTTTGGTGCTTTATCAGAGGTAATAATTAATTGTTTACCTGATTGATGAAGGTGATTGAAAATATGGAAGAAAATATCTTGTGTTTTTTCTTTTCCAGCGAAATTATGAACATCATCCATGATGAGCACATCCATTGCTTGATAGAAATTCACAAAATCATTGATATTATTATTCTTTAATGCGTCTACAAATTGCTGAGTAAACTTCTCACAAGAAACATACAGCACTAATTTGTCGGGTAGTGTACGCTTAATTTCATTACCGATTGCCTGAGCTAAGTGAGTTTTACCAAGACCAACAGCACCGTAAATCATCAATGGGTTAAAAGAAGTCCCACCTGGTTTACCAGCAACCGCATAACCTGCAGAACGAGCTAGTCTGTTACAATCTCCTTCAATAAAATTCTCAAAAGTATAATTCTGATTTAATTGAGGATCAACTTGCAATTTTTTCAATCCCGGAATAATAAATGGATTTTTAATATCCTTATTCAGAGAGATTGGCATTGGCATTGATTGGTTCTTTCCTTCTGCACCATTACCATTGGAAGGCATATTAGTAGTGTAGGGAATACTTGTAGAAGATTTTTCAACTACAATATTATATTCTAATCTACCCTCTTCACCCAGTTGCTTTTTAACAGTCTTACGTAATAAACCTACATAGTGTTCTTCCAGCCATTCGTAAAAGAATAAACTCGGCACCTGAATGGTTAAAATATTACCCTCAAGTCTCAAGGCTTTTATTGGCTCGAACCAAGTCTTAAAACTTTGAGCCGGGATGTTATCCTTAATAATTTGAAGACAATTATTCCAAACATGTGTAGAAGTTTTTTCCATATAATTTTACTAATAATCTGATTTCCAACCAGTGCCGAAAGAAATGTTGATAACTCTTCGGGACTTCAATAATCGGAAAAAAAAATGAATTAAAAAGTATAATTTTAAATTAGTTTTAAATCGTTGATAATCAATTAAATAACTTATTTTTTGGGCATTTAATTAATACGAAATAAATGCAAATATTTTCGATAGTTTTAGTTAAAATTTAGGCAATTTTAAGTATATATTTGGATCATTTTAATTATTTATAAACATTTTTATTCCAATGATTGGGTCAATACTGCATCTTACTTTGAAATAAAAAACAAATTGAAAAAATTTTATCCACATAAAATCCCAAAAAGACTATAGATTTTCATCTTCATTTTATTCTTTATGAAGATGAAAAAGCTGAAATATGAATAACAAGTCATTCAATTAGGAAAGATAAGCTTTAGTAAGATTCAGCATCAGGCCGATTTAATACTCACCAAATTCCTTTCTAAAAGTATCAGCAATTTCGCCTAATGTTGCGTAGGATTCTACTGCAGCTATAATAAAAGGCATAGTATTTAAGCCATTCTTTACTGCATTTTTAAGATCATCAAGGGCTTTTTCAACTTCAAGGCCATTTCTTTCTGCTTTAAGCTTTATAATCTGGTCGATTTGTACTTTTCGGATTGAATCGTCAACGCGGAACACCTCCGGTTTTAATCCTTCTGCATCCACATATTTATTTACACCGACTAAAACAGCATCTCCACTTTCAATATCCTTTTGGTATTGATAAGCTGAATTAGCGATTTCATTTTGAATATAACCTTCCTCAATGGCAGCCACAGAACCACCTTTAGCATCAATTATCTCTATGTATTTCCATGCGGCTTTTTCAATTTCATCTGTTAGAGACTCCACGAAATAAGATCCTGCCAATGGATCAACGGTATCGGCTACGCCACTTTCAAAGGCAATAATCTGCTGAGTTCGTAAAGCAACCTTAGCTGCTGCCTCTGTGGGCAATGAAAGAGCTTCATCAAAGCCATTGGTATGCAAAGATTGAGTGCCACCCAAAACCGCTGCCATAGCCTGATTAGTAACCCTTATCACATTATTAAGTGGCTGTTGAGCAGTTAATGTAGATCCGCCTGTTTGGGTATGAAAGCGCAATTTTTGAGCTCCAAGATCTGTAGCTCCCAAGTTTTTTGTGATTTGCGCCCACATTCTTCTAGCAGCACGAAATTTGGCAATCTCTTCAAAAAAGTTGTTATGACAATTAAAAAAGAAAGAAAGTCGCTTAGCAAATACATTTATATCAAGTCCCTTTTGGATAGCCGCTTCAAGATAGGCCTTTCCATTTGCTAGGGTAAAAGCTAGTTCCTGCACAGCAGTAGAACCTGCCTCTCGAATATGGTAACCAGAAATAGAAATGGTATTCCATTTTGGCAGCTCCTTACTACAATATTCGAAAACATCCGTAATAAGTCGCATAGAAGCCTTAGGAGGATAAATATAGGTCCCGCGAGCAGCATACTCCTTTAAAATATCATTTTGAATGGTTCCAGAGATCTGCTTTAAGTCTGCGCCCTGTTTTTTCGCCAGACAAATATACATAGCCAATAAAATAGGTGCAGTGGCATTAATTGTCATAGAACTTGATACTTTTTGAAGGTCAATACCATCAAAAAGCACCTCCATATCCCTTAGTGAGTCGATAGCTACCCCAACTTTACCAACTTCACCATCCGACATTTCATGATCTGAATCATAGCCAATTTGTGTAGGAAGATCAAACGCAACGGAGAGTCCTGTTGTACCTTGAGAAAGTAAATAATGGTAACGTTTATTGGATTCAAAAGCAGTAGAAAAACCAGCGTATTGCCTCATTGTCCACATTTTACCACGATACATATCTTTCTGAATTCCGCGGGTAAAGGGAAATTCGCCTGGTAGCTCTAAACTTTTAAGTTCATTATAAACTTCTTTTATCTCAATTCCTGAGCTCGTTTTGATTTTCTTCTCACTCATAGCATTAAAATAAATTTTGGATATCTCTCTTTATTAAACTAAGAGCAAGATCATAAGGGTTTTCACTTTCTAGATTTGCCAAATGCGTCAAGACTGATTTACTAAGATCCATTGCGCTAGCTTCGGCAGGTAAAGAATTTAAGGCACTAGAAACGATGCCGATGGTTTCATCCTTAATTCTTTTCACTACCGTCCAGCTCACATCACTTACATAAATTTGTTGGGATATATTATGCTGATACTCCGCGCGAATTTCTGCAAGCACTAGTTGATGCAATTGAATGGCAGTCATACCGGGACTTTGTAATCGGATAAATAAGTTAGAAGGATTTATCCTTTCGATAAATAAAACTGAACGCTCATATGCCTGAAGCCTTAAAGGAAGCGTATGTTGAATACTTGCCTTTCTTAATTCTACCCTTTGAAAATTCAAATTCTGTACCAACATAGGTTTTATAAAATACCATGCCGCAAAAAATATCATAATACCAGAAATAGTGTACTTAACTATCTCCGCCAAAAAAGTCACTTCATTCATAATTCTTCAATTGTTAACAATTAGTCAAATTGATCTTACACAAAACAAAAGTGAGCAATTTCGTGTATATTTGTAATAAGATTTAAAAAGAAATATGAGTACAGAAATTGCAAATCTAACAGCGCCTGTTTCTTTAACAGATGGAGCTAAGAAAGAAATTATAAAACTTATTCAGCAGCAAGAGTTAGGTCAGGATTATGGACTACGCCTTGGTGTTGAGGGAGGTGGTTGTGCAGGAATGAATTATGTTTTAGGTTTCGATCAGAAGAAGGAAGGCGATCAAGAGTACAAAATTGATGGAATAACCGTATTTATGCATAAAGCACATGGTTTGTATTTAGCAGGAATGGAGGTTGATTTCCAGGATGGATTAAATGCACGTGGATTTACATTTTCTAATCCGAATGCAAGCAGCACCTGTGGCTGTGGAACATCCTTCTCAGTTTAAAAATATATTTTGTAACATTTCATTAAGTCCTGCTGTCAAACCAGCAGGACTTTTTATATTTATACCATGGCGGGAACAATGAGTTATTCTGAGAATGTTAAGGTTGCTATGCAATCTGTAAAGAGCAATAAGCTCCGAACATTTTTAACGGCAATTATTATAGCTATTGGTTTAACTGCACTAGTAGGTATATTAACATCTATAGATGCTATTGAAGGATCTCTTAATAATACCTTCTCAAGCATGGGAGCTAATTCATTTACAATCCGAAATCGGGGTATTGGAATTCGTATTGGAGGCAGCGGACAAAGACCAAAGCGCTATAAACCAATTGATTATAGACAAGCAACTGCATTTAAAAGCAATTTCGACTTTCCAGCAACTATTTCTGTAAATGTATTTGCATCATTTGGCGGGACAGCAAAATATGGGAATGAAAAAACGAATCCTAATATTTCTGTACTTGGCGCGGATGAGAACTATTTAATGTCGGCGGGATATAAAATAGCCTCTGGTCGTAATTTTTCACAGTCTGAATTAGAATACGGAACTAGTGTTGTAATTATTGGGGATGAAATTAGGACCCGTTTATTCCCAAACATTGACCCAATTAATAAAATGATTAGTCTTGGGAATAATAAATTCAGAATCATAGGGGTTTTAGAGGCTAAAGGCTCAAGTGTAGGCTTTGGAGGAGATAAAATAAGCATCATACCATTACTTCGCGCTAAGCAAGTGATGACCATCAGCAATCCATCTTATACAATTTCGGTGATGAGTGATGACCCTACACAAATGGAATATGCCATTGGAGAGGCAACTGCCCTATTCAGAAATCTTAGAAATTTAAAAATTGCAGATGAGGATAATTTTGAGATCACAAAAAGTGATGCTATTGCTCAAACATTGGTCGAAAATCTAAAATTTGTACGTATAGGTGGTATTGTAATTGGCGCCATAACCTTAATTGGGGCTGCAATTGCTTTGATGAATATTATGATTGTATCGGTAACTGAGCGTACAAGAGAAATTGGTATCCGTAAGGCAATTGGCGCTACGCCCTTGGTAATTCGCCGTCAATTTCTAATTGAAGCAATTGTAATTTGCCTAATGGGAGGCATCACTGGTGTATTTTTGGGTATTTTAATTGGGAATCTTCTCTCCATGGTTATGGGAGGATCATTTATTATGCCATGGGGCTGGACAATTTTGGGATTAAGCCTATGTATTGGAGTAGGATTAATTTCGGGACTTTACCCAGCGGTAAAAGCTTCCAAATTAGATCCAGTAGAATCGCTACGATATGAATAATTTTAAAAGATAGATTGAAATCTCAATCTATCTTTTACCATATTGGTCATTATAATACGTTTGATAATTGCCTGAGGTAACACTTTGCAACCATTCCTCATTGCTTAAAAACCATTCTACAGTCTTTTCAAGTCCTTCTTCAAACTGCAAACTAGGCTTCCATCCTAAATCTTTCTGAAGCTTAGACGAATCAATTGCATAGCGCAAATCATGCCCAGCACGGTCAGTTACGTATGTAATGAGCTTAGCGGATGTTCCTGGCTCACGATCCAATTTTTGGTCCATGATTTCACAAAGCAAACGAATCAAATCTATATTTGTCCACTCATTATGCCCCCCAACGTTATAAGTACTTCCAGAGGCAGCTTGATGATAAATCACATCAATAGCACGTGCATGATCTTCTACCCATAACCAATCGCGAATATTTTCACCCTTACCATAGATTGGGATGGGCAAATTATTTTTGATATTATTTATCGACAAGGGTATTAATTTCTCTGGGAAATGAAAAGAGCCATAATTATTCGAGCAATTTGAGATCACCGCATCAATACCATAAGTATCGTGGTAAGATCTTACAAAATGATCAGAGCTTGCTTTAGATGCCGAATAAGGGCTATGTGGATCATAGGCAGTTTCTTCGGTAAACAAACCAGTTTCACCCAGACTACCATAAACTTCATCCGTAGAAACGTGATAAAAACGATGATTACTATAATCGCCTTTCCATTGATGACGAGCTGCATTTAATAAGTTAACAGTCCCCACAACATTAGTCATAACAAATTCTGTAGGATTACTAATTGACCTATCAACATGTGATTCGGCGGCAAGGTGAATTACAGAGTCGATTTGTTCTTCAGCAAATAATTTATCAATGAAGGCCGCATCAACAATATCCCCCTTAATGAATTTATAATTGGGTTTATCTTCTATATCCTTAAGGTTTAAAAGATTACCCGCATACGTTAATTTATCAAGATTGATAATTTGATATTGAGGATAGTTGTTTACAAAGCGTCTAACCACGTGAGAACCAATAAAACCAGCTCCACCGGTAATTAAAATTTTCTTCATTTTTAAGATATAATATAATGCTAGGATTCTAAGATCCTCAATTTTTTAATTTTAAAGCGGATTTTGTTTAATATACTTCTCCCATTCCCATGCAGAGCTCATCATTTCAAGTAAGCCAAGTTCAGCTTTCCAAGAAAGACCACGCTCAGCTTTTGTAACGTCACCATAAATTTGAATAATATCGCCTGGTCTTCTTGGCCCGATAGAGTACTTCAATTTCTCACCCGTAGCCTTTTCAAAAGCATGAATAACTTCTAAGACAGAATTCCCGCGACCGGTACCGATATTAAAGATATCAAATGAATCTGGATTTGACTCTAGCTTTTTAATGGCAGCAACATGTGCTTTGGCGAGATCCACAACATGAATATAATCGCGGATACAAGTACCATCATTGGTATCATAATCATCTCCAAACACAATAATATCTCCTCTTTTACCGATAGCTGCCTGCGTAATAAAAGGAACAAGATTTTGTGGAACACCAATAGGAAGCTCGCCAATTAAGGCAGAAGCATGTGCGCCTACTGGGTTAAAGTATCTCAAGGCTATCACCTTTAAGTTCTCATTTACTCGAGCTGCCTCACTTAAAATCTCTTCGGCAATTTGCTTGGTATTCCCATACGTAGATTCGGCTTTTTTTACCGGTGCAAGCTCATTTACAGGTAAGCTATCAGGCTCCCCATAAACGGTACAACTAGAAGAAAAAACCATATTCATCTTCTTTTTGGAGGAAGCTAAAAGCAGGTTTACAAGAGAATAAATATTGTTTTTATAGTATTTTAAAGGCTCTTTTTCAGATTCGCCAACACTTTTAAATGCAGCAAAATGAATAATTCCTTCAATATCTGGATGAGCGTTCAAAAACTCAGTCGTTAAATTCTCATCACATAAATCAAAATTGAAGAACTCGGGTTTTTTGCCGGTAATTTTAAAAATTTGATCGATTATTTGGGGACTAGAGTTTGAAAGATTATCAACAATTACTGGCTCATATCCAGCGTTAATCAGTTCAACTACGGTATGTGATCCGATGTATCCGGTACCGCCAGTAACTAAAATCTTGCTTGCAGGCATTATTTATTATTATAGTAAGTAAAATCTTTATGTTTAATCTCCTTCTCAGGCAGTGATTTAAAATATTCGTAAGTAATTTTCAAACCTTCTTCGCGACCAACTTTAGGTTCCCAACCCAGAATTTCTCTAGCTTTGGTGATATCAGGTCTTCTTTGCTTAGGATCGTCGGTTGGCAATGGATTGAATACCATTTTTTGTTTAGTACCAGTCAATTTAATAATTTCTTCACCAAATTGCTTGATGGTAATTTCATCTGGGTTACCAATATTTACTGGTAAAGCATAATCTGATAAAAGTAGTCGGTAAATGCCTTCAACTAAATCGTCAACATAGCAAAATGAACGTGTTTGAGAACCATCTCCAAAAACGGTAAGATCCTCACCTCTAAGCGCTTGACCAATAAATGCAGGCAATACACGACCGTCATTTAGGCGCATTCGCGGACCATAAGTATTAAATATTCGGACGATACGTGTTTCCAAACCATGAAAAGTATGGTAGGCCATTGTCATGGCTTCTTGAAATCGTTTTGCTTCATCATATACCCCTCTTGGTCCAACAGGATTTACATTTCCCCAATACTCTTCAGGTTGAGGATTTACTGTTGGATCACCATAAACTTCTGATGTTGAAGCAATTAACAATCGTGATTTTTTTGATCGTGCCAAGCCTAGCAAATTGTGAATACCTAAAGAACCAACTTTTAAGGTTTGAATAGGAATTTTAAGATAATCAATTGGGCTTGCTGGCGACGCGAAGTGAAGGATATAATCTAAGTCACCTGCTACGTAAACAAATTTGGAGACGTCATGATTATAGAATTCAAAATTTTCAAGCGGGAATAAGTGCTCGATATTGCGAAGATCGCCTGTTATGAGGTTATCCATACCAATCACATGATAACCTTCTTTGATAAAGCGGTCGGATAAATGTGAGCCTAGAAAACCTGCTGCACCTGTAATTAAAATACGTTTTCTGGGGATCATATGCTTATGGTTTTTCTGCCAATACTGTTGTAATAATATCCAAGGTCTATCATTTTTTGCAAATCGTATAAATTACGACCATCAAAAATAACCTTACTTTTTAGCATTGAGCTTACTTTTTCAAAATCAGGAGTTCTAAATACCGACCATTCAGTTACAATAACTAAAGCATCTGCATCCTTTAAAATATCATATTGATTATCGCCAAACTGAATTTTATCGCCAACAATTTTTTTCACATTATTCATAGCTTCAGGATCAAAAGCACTGATAATAGCACCATCCTTAAGCAATTCTTCAATAATATAAAGTGCTGGAGCTTCACGGATATCATCTGTTTCCGGCTTAAATGCAAGTCCCCAGATAGCAATTTTCTTGCCCTTTAAATCCCCGTTATAATACTTACGCATTTTTTCAACGAGTTTTTTCCTTTGAACATCATTCACATCCATCACAGATTCAAGAATCTTAAAGTCGTAATTATTCTCTCTTGCTGAATGCGCCAAAGCTTGAACATCTTTAGGGAAGCAGCTACCACCATAGCCAACACCTGGGAATAAAAAGCGTTTACCAATTCGGTCATCCGAACCGATACCTTTTCTTACGGCATCTACATCGGCACCAACTATTTCACATAAGTTGGCAATTTCATTCATGAAGGTAATTTTTGTCGCAAGGAAAGAGTTGGCGGCATATTTTGTAAGTTCAGAAGAACGAGCATCCATGAAAATAATTGGATTCCCTTGTCTCACATAGGGACCGTATAACTCGGCCATTAATTTTTGAGCCCTCACACTTTCAGTCCCAACCACTACCCTATCAGGCTTCATAAAGTCCTCAACAGCAACCCCTTCACGTAAAAATTCAGGATTTGAAACCACATCAACTTCTATAGAAGTATGTTCTTTAAAAACCTTAATAACTTTATCAGCGGTACCAACAGGAACTGTTGATTTAGTTACGATAACCTTATAATCTGTAATAATTTTAGCAATGTCTTTAGCCGCCCCTAGCACAAAGCTAAGATCAGCTGCACCATCTCCATCAGGGGGAGTAGGTAGTGCGAGGTAGATAATTTCGGCATCAGAAATAGCATCAGCAAGCTTGGTAGTAAACATTAACCTACCCTGCTCAATATTTCTGTGGAACAATAAATCAAGTCCCGGTTCATAGATAGGCAGTTTAAATGCCTGCATCATTTTAACCTTTTCTTTATTTATGTCGACACAGGTTACTGTGTTTCCCGTTTCTGCTAGGCAAGTTCCTGTAACTAAACCAACATAACCCGTACCTACAACCGCTATTTTCATAAGCCTTTCGTGTTTTAAACAATAATTTTAGCCAGACATTTGGCCTACATTGTCGATTATTTTTATTTTTTAATGAGTTTTCCAGCGAGTTTAGACCTAAACTGCCGTTTTCTCAATATTAGAGAAATACGAAAATAAAAAATTAAATACTAACTTCGATAAAGAAAATAATTTAATTCGAAGATGCTTTTTTTATATGATGCTGGAATACGCCTTTATACACTCTTAATCGCAGTTTTTTCACTAAGGAACAAAAAAGCACAATTTTGGATACAGGGGAGAAAAGGGCTTTTTGAGCACATCGAAAAGAGCCTTGATAAAAATAAAAAATATGCTTGGTTTCACTTTGCATCCTTAGGGGAATTTGAACAAGGTCGTCCAGTACTAGAAAAATTAAAAGCAGATCATCCAAGCACTCCAATTGTAATTACTTTTTTTTCACCTTCAGGATATGAGGTCAGGAAAAATTACCCCCTTGCTGATCATGTTTTCTATTTACCTATAGATACCAAGCAAAATGCTGAAAAATTAGTCCGATTACTAAACCCTCAGATTGCTGTTTTCACTAAGTATGAGTACTGGTATCATTATTTTGAGGCTCTAAACACAAATAAAACACCACTTTTCATCATTTCAGGGATTTTCAGAAAGGAACAAGCTTTTTTCAAATGGTATGGAGGATTGCACCGAAAAATGTTGGGATTGGTTTCCCATTTCTTTGTTCAAAATGAAGAAAGCAAACATTTACTAGCTGAAATTGGAGTTAAAAACGTAAGTGTTAGTGGCGATACACGTTTTGATCGAGTAGATTTTAATGCCAAAAACCCTCTTAAAATCATTCAAATAGAAGAATTTTGTAAAAACAATAATTCATTTATTGCTGGAAGCACTTGGCTTGAAGATGAACAGTTGATCGAAGCACTAATCGAATTAATGCCAGACTGGAAATTTATTATTGCTCCACACGAGGTAAATGAAAGTCGAATTAAGAGCATTGAAAAACTATTCCCAAATTCAATTAGATTTTCAAAAATACAAGAGGGAGGAGTCTCACCTCAAACTTTAGCAGCTACCCAAGTCCTGATTATTGATAGCATGGGAATACTTTCATCCATTTATAAATATGGCGAAATTGCCTATATCGGGGGTGGTTTTGGCGTAGGTATTCATAATACCCTTGAGGCTGCAGCTTTTGGATTACCGGTAATTTTCGGACCTAACTATTCCAGATTTATGGAAGCGGTAGAATTAGTTGAAAAAGAAGCTGGCTTTTCAGTAAAAGACACCGAGCAATTAAAAATGGTTATCGATTTACTTCTTGATCAAGAAAATAGAATAAAAAGTGGAGCATCTGCCTTAGAATACGTTCAAAGCCAGACCGGTGCTACTCAAAAGTTCTTGGATTTTATCTACAGTAAAGGTATTTTTTAATTATTTGCCTTTACTAAGCCCTCCAAGGCATCAATCCACTTTGGGTTATCATTTAAGCTTTCAACCAATTGGATATGCTCTCCGCCCATCTCTTCAAATTCTTCGGCATATTCAACCGCAATTTCATGAACAGTCTCTAAGCAATCAGCTACAAAAGCGGGGCAGAATACAAGAATTCTTTTATCGCCCAATTTTGCACGTTCTTCAAGTACTACACTAGTGTAAGGTTGTGCCCAAGGGTCTTTCCCTAAACGGGATTGAAAACAAACTGTATATTTCTCTTTGGGTAAATCAAGCTTTTGAGCGATTAAGCGGGCCGTATCAAAACACTGTGCCGAATAACAGAACTTATTATTTTCAGTCATAACTGAGCAGCAATTTTCAACCTTTTGACAATGCTGCTTGGAATGATCAGCTTTTCGTAGCTGCCTTTTCGGAAGTCCGTGGAAACTAAATAAAATATGATCGTAAGTCTCAGGTTTATGTTTTTTGCCACTATCAGCAAATGCCTCAATCATGATTTCATTATCATGGAAAGAGTTAATGAATGAAATATTAGGGATAGTTTGCCACTTACTAACAAGCTCCATAACTTTTTCAATTACCGAACCAGTGGTAGCAGAAGCATAATGTGGAAACAGAGGAATAACTTTAATGCTATTCACCTGCGCATCTTTTAATTTATTTAGGGCGCTTTCAATAGATGGATTTTGATAACGCATGGCAAGCTCAACATGATAATCGTCGCCTAAGCGTTGCTCCAACATATCTTTTTGAATGATACTATAATGCATCAAGGGAGAACCTGTAGTATCCGACCAAATCTCTTTGTATAATTTGGCAGATTTCGGTCCGCGGAACGGAACAATAATTCCCTTAACCAGTAAAGCTCTTGCTGCAACAGGGAAGTCGATTACACGACCATCCATCAAAAACTCATCAAGATAGGTTCTAACATCACTTGTTGAGGGACTATCAGGAGTACCTAAATTTACTAATAAAACACCTTGCTTACCCATATATAAAATCTGAAATGCAAAGATACTCTAAGGAACGATTAATAAAAATACTTCGCTCCATTTGACTTTATAACAACAATTAGTCGGCTAAATTCTTAGCTTCCCACAGCCTCCACCAAGGAGTTCCGGGCGAGTCATGATGCTCGTAATGATATCCAAAAAAATAGCAAGTTAGAAAGGCGAGAACATGATTCTTGCGCTGTGATCCTGATTGGTGTTTATTATTGTGCTCTCCATGATGGGGAAGCCAGGTTCCGAAATAAAATAATTGAAGTGTACTTAATAGCGAGGGTAGCACCCAAAAAAAGAATAAATTCGATTCTGGGATCCAAATTTTAAGGATATTGAAAATAATAGCCATTAAAACTACTTGCCACCAAGAAAGATATTGTTTTATAAAACTTAAATACCAAACAAAGAAATTACCTTCAGAATAATCGGGATCTTTTTCTGTATGAACATAACGATGATGTTCATGATGCTTGGTGTTTAATACTTTATAAGGAAAGCAAGCATACAGTGCAGTACAAATTTGTCCAATAGCATTATTTAGTCTCCGGTTGGCTGAAACAGTACCGTGCATAGCATCATGGGCGGTTATAAAAAGTCCTGTGTACAAATGCATTTGGACTAATATAAAAAGATAAAGAAGGGGATTGTCGAATTTAAACTCCCAATTCATTAAGGAAATGATAGAGAAAGTCCAACATGCAATTACAATAAATGCAATTAAAGCACCCTTATTCGACTTTTCTGAGCTCATCATTAGGTTAATACTAATATTCTAGGATTGTGGCTTTTACCTTTTCCATCAACCACATTGGGGTTGAGGTGGCGCCACAAATACCTACTTTTTCTTGAGGATTAAACATCTCTAAACTTAATTCTTCTTCACTACTTATAAAGTAAGTATTCGGATTGGTTTGCTTACAAACCTCAAAAAGAACCTTGCCATTAGACGATTTTTTGCCAGACACGAAGATTATTGTATCATAATGAACCACAAATTTTCTTAAATCATCATACCTATTTGATACTTGCCTACAAATGGTATCATTTGCTTTTACTTCGTAGCCACGGCTAATCAGTTCATCCTTAATTTGATAAAATTTATCGGTACTCTTTGTTGTTTGACTGTACAAAGTAAATTTTTGAGGAAGCTCAACATTATCGAGCTCGGCAATATCCTGAAAAACAAGAGCTTCATTATTTGTTTGACCTTGCAAACCAATTACTTCAGCATGACCGTGCTTTCCAAAGATTAATACCTTTTCCTTACTATCGTAAGTGTTTTTAATTCTATTTTGCAATTTTAACACTACCGGGCAGGACGCATCAATAAGTGTAATATTATTTTCAAGCGCCGTACGATACGTTTCTGGTGCCTCACCATGAGCACGAATTAAAACTTTTTCATTTTTAATGTTAGGAAGGTCTTCATGAGAAATTATTTTAAGACCCATTAATTTCAAGCGACTAACCTCTTCATCATTATGAACAATATCTCCAAGGCAGTATAAATAGCCATCTTCAGCCAAAATTTCTTCAGCCATATCGATAGCATAAACTACCCCAAAACAAAAGCCAGAATCATTATCAATTGTTACTTCAAGATTATACTTCATTGCTTTTTCAAATTTGATTTTAGGTATCTGCATTAAAAATACAAAAATACGAAATAGTTTATCAGAAAGCCCACATATTAAGTCCCAGAAAAAACCCTATTTGCGCAAATAATAAAACGATGGCAGCTTTATTGTCTTTGTTGAAATCTAGTCCCTTGAAGACAAAAAACAATAAAAAAGAAAAAATATACCATCCTAAATAATTTTGCAAGGGGATTTCGCCGCCTGACCATGACCAATAATTGAAGCGAATGGCGACTGGCTCAATTAAGAAATCAATTCCTAACAGGATCAAAGCACCAATTAAAGGAAAAATGAGGGAGTTTTTAATTTTGAGATATTCTAGCAGCACCCCTGTACAATAGACTAAAATTAGCCAATTTACCCCTATGAGTAATGGTGTAGAGAACACCTTTAAGCCTAGCGCCTCACCATAGGAATAATTCCCAAAGATAAGTCCGGTATTAACCCCGATTACCTCTATAAAAAAGCCTGCCAAATAAATAATTACAGCAAAAATCTTGATGTTATTTGAAAAATCCTTTGTGCTATAAATCAGTAATCCTAGCATTAGTAGTAGATGATAAGGCACGAGCGCGATAAAAAGTACCTCTAGCTCTGAGTTTAAAAAACCATACAAGCCCACTAAATGAAATAGTACCATTAAGATACTACACAATTGAATCCTATTTAATTTCATTTTCTTATTGCTCTACCTTTCCAAATAACCGTTTTAGTAAAGTGTTTTTTAACAGAGATAACCGAAATAAATACCATGCAAAGCAATTGTAAGGGATGCAAAAGCACATTTTGCAAAACATTCTGCCTAGCTGACAATGATATCATTACCCTGCTCAAAACAATCAAAGATAAGGCAAAGAGAACTAATTCAGTGCTCAAAAAGAAGAAGCTGGCTATCGGACTTATTACCACCAGAAGGAGATAGAAAAAGAGTCCGAAGACATTATTATTAAACCCGGCAAAAAAGTTTTTACTAAAGCCATTTACTGATTCATCGAAGCTTTTGTACATACGACAATAAACATATCCATTTGCGAGTAGAGCTTCTCCAGTATAGGAAGAGCTTTTAACAAGCTTCATGATTTCCACGTCTTCAACAACTTGATGCTTTACCTGTTCATGCCACTGATTTATGCGATAATTTGCCGCATCAAACATCATAAATTGTCCGCTAGCAGCCGAAAAAGATGGATTACTGGAAAGTTTAACTAATCTGAGTGGCAATAAATTCAGTAAAACATAATGCATCAATGGCACAACCAAGCGTTCGCCCCATGTTTTCATGATTTGATCAGTAAAAAGACTAAGTAGAGCTAAATTACCCGCCTTCATTCGGTGGATGGCGTTATTAATCAAACCGTCCATAACAGTTTCATCCGCATCCAAAAAAATTAAATACCTACCCTTAGCTGCTTGCGCCAGTTGATAGCAGGCGAAATTCTTGCCTAACCAATCTTCAGGGAGTGGCTTGCCTGCGATAACCTTAAAGCGCTTATTCTGATCACTAAAATCCTGGCAAAGCTGAAAAGTTTGATCTGTAGAATTATCATCTAAGACTATTACCTCATAATTTGGGTAATTCTGAGCACTTATTGAATTCAATAAATTAAGAATATCGTCTTGCTCATTCCTTGCCGGAATCAATATTGATACTAAATCATCATACTTCTTAGCTGACTTAGTTAACTTCGGATTGGAAATAAAATTGAAGAGTGTAACGGCAAAGCGCAGGACTAAAAAAAAGAAAATTAGGTATATCAGTATCATTCTTATACGGCAGTCGCGGTTTGCTTTTGCCGCGCAATTTCATAATGTTTGTTAAAGGCACTTTTTATTAATTGCAAACTTGTAAACTCTGCGCCCTCCCAAGTTTGAAGATAACAGTTAATTGTTGGCTTTCGATTTTCAAAATAATCGATAAAGCTTGCCGCAAACACATACTGGAATGTCTTGGAGGAGCTATTTATCAGATTCATCAAGCCCTTCTCGAAATTCACTTCATCTACATGCCCTGAGTGGAGCTTCCCTTGCGGGAATATTAGAACTAAGTTATTTGGATCATCTAATAATTTACCAGCATACTCCAGGGTTTCAATTATGCTTCTCGATCTCTTTTTAACAGAAAAGCTTCCTAAATATTTTAGAAACCAAACATTATGATAATTTTCTTCGCTAATCATCACATGAAATTTTTTCTTGAAATAAAGACGATTAATTTGAAAGAGAACAAAGCCATCCCACCAGGAAAAATGATTTGCCAATAAAAGAATTGATCTATTTCGGTCTAAATCAATTTTATTGAAAAGTAAATCATGAAAATCGGATTTGATAATTCTATTGATGTACCAAGAGAAAAATTTAAAAACAATCCAATTTTGGCGTGGCTCAAGCATAGCTTAAAGATATCATTTTTTAACGTTTTGAAAATACATAGGCCTATTTAAGCAATCCATCTACAATTTTTGCCGATAAAAGAGCGAGAGGAATACCTCCCCCTGGATGTACACTTCCTCCAACAAAATATAAACCCTCAATTTTTGAACTAAAGTTGGCATGCCTTAAAAAAGCCGAAAACTGACTATTAGAGCTACTTCCATACAATGAACCTTGATATGAAAATGTTTTAGAATCAATAGATCTCGGATCCAATATTTCTTCACAGTTAATATATTTACTTATATCTAAACCTAAATTCCTGGAAAGTTTTTCAATGATATTTTTACGTGCATCACTTATTAATTCATCCCAATTTTGGCCGGTATTGGATGGCACATTAATCATAGTAAACCAATTTTCTGAACCATTGGGTGCATCATCAGTTTTACTTTTAGAGCTAATATTCACATAAATTGTAGGATCATGGTAAATAGATTTATCATCCCAGATCTGCTTAAATTCTTCCTGATAATTTTCGGTAAAAAAGATATTATGCATTTCCAATTCTGGGAAAGCACGATTGATTCCCCAGTAGAAAATTAGGGCAGAACTACTACGCTCCTGCTTTTGTATGCGTTCTGGCACAGCAAAGTCTTTTAAAAGATTTTGATAGGTGTACCAAACATCCATGTTTGATACTACTAAATCTGCCGCATGGTTAATACCATTAAGCTTAATCCCCTTTGCGCGACCATTCTCAATTACAATCTCCTCTACATAGGAATTAAAATTGAATTTAACACCTAAATCGCGAGCCAGCTTCTCTAGCGAACTAGAAATTGCATACATCCCACCAACAGGAAAATAAGCTCCAAAATGTTGTTCAAAATGTGGGATTACATTTAATGTTGCAGGAGCTTTATAGGGATTAGAGCCATTATAGGTGGCATATCGGTTGAAAAAACGTATAGTTTTATAATCCTTAAAATAGCTCTCAATTGCCTTATTCATAGATCGAAAAGCATCTATTTGAGGAAATCTCAAGAAGGATTTGAAAGTCTGCCAACTAAAATAGCTACTCCATTTATGTAGCGATCTTTGTAAGAAAACAGAATTGGTAATATCGTAGATATCGCTGCTTTTCTCTAAAAATTTAAGAATAGATTTAGCGCTATCCTCAGTCTTTGCGGCTATTTCCTCGGCAAATTTATCGCGATCAGCAAATGCGCTAATCCTTGTCCCATCTTCATAAAAATAATTGCAAACAATGTCGAGCTTCTCATATTGGAAATAATCAGCAGGATTTTTACCCGCCAAAGTAAAAAGCTCATCTACATAGTGGGGCATGGTAAACAAACTGGGGCCCATATCAAAGCGGAAATCATTCAATTTCATTTCTGAAAGTTTCCCTCCAGCAATGGGTCCAGCTTCGAAAACCTCTACTTGATAACCTTTTAAGGCTAAGCGAATTGAGCTAGCAATACCGGCAATTCCTGCACCAATAATAATGGCTTTTGACATGCTACGAAATTACATTATTTCATACTCTGAAAAATACTTTGAGTAAAAAATGACTAGATTATTTCAATAAACAGATGTATAATTATTTCAAGGTATTTAAAACCGTAAACATTTTCTGTCGGACAGAAGAACTACTCCCACTATAATTATTGATAATGAATGAAAAAACCAAAGGAGTACCATCTGCACTTGTTTGATATCCGGTATAAGCAATTACATCACTAATGCTACCACTCTTCATTTTCATGTTATTATATAGCGGCAAACTCTCATAAAAGCCTGGAAACCAGCTTTCTTTCTTTACACTTTGTAAAATTTTTGCCATCGCAAGGGTGGTAACTCGATTTGAAGGTGATAAACCGCTACCATCATAAATATTCAATGCATCGCCATCAATACCCGCTTTATCGAGCCAGAATTTCTTTAGAATTTTGACTCCTGAAGATGTAGAAATTTCTTTGACTTCCTTTTGCGCAATTGTTTTTAATAAATGCTCCCCAAAAAGATTGATGCTTTTTTGATTGAACCAATAAACAATTTTATCGAGGTTAGGCGAAGTATGAATATCAATAATCTTGGCCATAGGTTCAAAACTCTGATTATTCAAAGATTTCTGACGAGCAGTAGAGGCACCTTGATCTACTTTTATTCCCGAGTCATTTAATTTATTTAATAGATTATTTGCCAAATCAAATGCAGGGTCAGGCACCGAAGCTGCGATTTCTTTTTTGAGATCAATACCATAAGTCCCTCTCACGTAAATTACAGAAGAATATGGCGCAGAATAAGCATAAACATTGTCACCTGAGCCTGCGGGACCAGTTTTTACTTCATTCACAATTTTGAGATAGTCCATATTGGGACGAGTTTCCAATAGCTCGGCCACCTCACCAACACGAGAACTTGGCTTAAAAATAAGTCCGAATTGGTTTTCACGCCAGGTGAGTGAAGATGGACCGGCACCATAATAATTCCCCATATCTTGCCAAGTCCAGCCTCCAGGCATTGTTTGTGTCCCAAATAAACGATCATCTGAGATGATAGATCCGGTAATATTTTTTATCCCTAAACGATTAATAGCATCAGCCCATTTTTTTAAGATAAGATTAGACTTTGCAAGCTCATACCTATCACTCCCTAGACTTGGATCACCTGCTCCAGTAATAATTAAATCGCCATTTAATGTGCCGTTCGAAGAAATTGTTCCATTATAGCCCAAGGTAGTTTCCCAAGTAAAATCTTTCCCTAATAAATGATATGCAGTAGCAGCAGTAATTGTTTTCAATGTTGAAGCACTAGCCAAACCAACATTTTCATTTTTTGAAAAAACAAGCTCTCCAGTCTCCGCATTCAAAACGCTTAAAGAACTCATACCATATTTCATCTGCGAATCTTCTTCAAATCGATTATAAGCACTTTGAATCTTCTGCTTTAATGTTTGCGATGAAAGCGATGAAAATGAAACTGTTAAGATGAATGCGATAATATACCTCATATGCTAAATGTATTATTTCCTATTTTTATTATATTTATTAACTTTAACGATATTATATTAATTATATATTTAATATTATTAATATAATATACCAAAAAAAATGCTGATTTGCAATAAAAGCAAATCAGCATTCTAAATTATGCAATTATTAAGGATTAGTCCTCTACCTCAACAATCATTTCAATTTCGATTGCGATATTTCCTGGCAGGGCCGACATACCTACTGCTGAGCGAGCATGTTTACCTTTTTCGCCAAAAACACCAACCATCATATCAGAAAAAGCATTCATCACTTTCGGATGATCTTTAAATTCTGGAGTACACTGCACCATACCCAATACTTTTACTACTCTTTTTACTTTGCTTAAATCTCCAATTTCCTTCTTAAGGCTTGATAACAAAGCTATTCCGGTTAAACGAGCAGCCTCTTGCCCTTGTTCAAGAGTAAGATCTGCACCTACACGTCCTTGATAAACACCACCTCCTGGTTTATCTGGACCATGACCAGATGTAAAGACTAAATTTCCAACACGAACAGTTTTAACAAAATTAGCGGTCGGGACAGATGGCTCAACCAATTGAATATTTAATTGCTTCAATCGAGCCTCAATTTCTGCAGATGCTTGACTAGAAACAGGTTTAGCTTGATAGGTTTTAGGACTACAACCCCATAATGCGAGTGAAGCAAGAAATAATAAAGTGTACTTTTTCATGATAATTAATTATTGATTTTATTTATTTATAATATTTATTGGATTGCCCTCAAGGTAAGCCGCTAGATTTTGTTCTACAATTGCCATCAATCGTGCCCTAGCCTCTTTAGTCGCCCAAGCAATATGAGGCGTAATTAAGCAGTTTTTAGCAGATAAAAGTGGATTATTTGATGCCGGAGGCTCTACAGAAAGCACATCCAATCCAGCACCAGCAATTAAACCTGCATTTAAGGCATCGGCTAAATCCTGTTCATTAACAATCGGTCCCCTTGAGGTATTTAGAAAGAATGCCGATTTTTTCATCAAATTTAAAGTGTTTTTATTGATTAAATTCTGAGTCTCAGGAAACAATGGGCAGTGAATGCTAACAACATCAGAAACCTTTAAAAGTTCATCCAAAGAAGTCCATTTGAAATTTTTACGATGAGATTGATCGGTTTGAGTCCTAGAATAGGCCAATACATTCATTCCTAATGCGCTGGCAACATCCGCAACTTTTTGACCAATGGAGCCAAAGCCGATAATGCCCAAAGTTTTGGATTCAAGTTCAATAAGTGGATAATTCCAATAGCAAAAATCAGCTGATGCTACCCAATCACCATTAAAAACAGAATCGCTATGCCTTTGAACATGCAAACATAATTCGAAGAGTAGAGAAAAAGTTAATTGAACCACAGAAGCTGTTCCATAGCCTGGTACATTAGCTACTTTAATGCCTAAAGTACGGGCAAAATCAACATCCACCACATTATAACCTGTTGCAAGCACCCCAATGTATTTTAGATCGGGCAACTGAGCAAGAACATCCTCTCTGAGGGGTGTTTTATTGGTAAAAACAATCTCAGCATCCTTGCAACGCTCTAAAATATCTGCTGCAGAAGTTCTTTCATGAACTTCAAGATTACCAAAATGCTTTAAACCATCCCAACTAAGGTCGCCGGGATTTAAAGTATGGCCATCTAAAACGACTAATTTCATGAATATTATTTATCTAGCGCGTCCCAGGGAGTGCCACTTATCCCATTCAAATCCCATGCAATTTTACCGGCACGAATGGTAAGTTCAGCCTCTAATTTTTTTGTTCCTTTTAACACGTTCCCACGAGAATCCATGAAGCCAAATTTACCTTCTCTAACATTAAAGACGGCAATATCAGCAACGGAACCTTCACTTAAGTGTCCTAATTCTGTATGCTGAATCACATTTGCTGGGTTCCATGTTGAGCGCAAAATTACGTCCTGAACAGACATACCCATATTCAAAAATTTAGACATCACATTAGCCATATCCTTCATTCCAGCATTTCTACTATTTCTATACAAATCAGTACTTATGGTATTGGGATAAAATCCTTGTTTAAAAGAATTTATGGCAGTGCTCCACACAAAAGCACCTCCTCCATGTCCTACATCAAATATTCTACCCTGCTTCTGAGCCTCAAAAATAAAAGGTTTTACCTTATTATTGGCATCAACAACTGATTCGCGGCCAGAAACTTGTAATTCACTAGCAGCAGAGCCAGAGAAAGTATGCGTAAAAATATCTCCAGGGCGGAAATACTTCAAGAAAAGATCTTCAATAGATAATTTAGGATTACTAGATCCAAAATCAACGATAATTGGTTTTTTGGTAATATTTCCTGCGGATATGGCACGTATCACGGGAGTATAGTCATTGCCCTGATAATGATGTGCCTTAATCCCAACAATGATATCAGGATATTGCTTCATCATAAATGCAGTTGTAACTGGGTTCATATCTGTTGTATCTTGGGCATGAATTGTGCCTAACATACCCTGCCCCGCAATACTTATGAATGCCAAAACTCGCGTTTGAGATTGGTCAATAGTTTGTTTTTTGAAGGTTGGGAAATTTCTCCAACCCGACGACCCCGCATCAACTACTGTGGTAACCCCAGAACGAAAAGTAAAGTCATCTGGCGCAACGCTACCAAAGCCATTTGCGATTCCAAAGCCTGCAAAATCCTCATCTTCAACACCTGCAAAAACATGAACATGCATATCTATGAATCCAGGTGATACATATAAACCGCTCGCATCAACGATTTTTTTGGCGGTATTAGCCGCAATATTATTGGCAACGCGAAAAATCTTTCCATCCTTTATAGCCACATCCATTTTACCATCAATTTTATTCTTTGGATCAATAACATGGCCGTTTTTTATTAAAATATCAATTTCTTGGGCCTCTGCAGCATTAAAAGTGAACAGAAATAAAGTAGAAATAAGACAGAAATAAAAGGCTTTAAGGTTTATTAATGGACTAGTTTTCATGGTTCTGTGGCGCATAATTTTAATGATTTAAAATCTAAAATATTAAAAGTTTAATTTAGGTAAATTATAGTAAGCGACCAAATGATTTCAAGTAAAATCTTAGAATAAGATGCCATTGAAGCTTGATATAGCCTCTACAATCTTCATAAAAAAAATGCCCAAGATTTTTAAAAACCTGGGCATTTAAACAAGATTTAATAAAATTTAGATGAGCTTTTGAGCCATTAAATATTCAGCAATTTGGACTGCATTTGTTGCTGCACCTTTCCTTAGATTATCTGCAACAATCCACATATTCAAAGTTTTATCCTGAGATTCATCTCTTCTAATCCTTCCAACAAAAACCTCATCCTTTTCATGCGCATCCATTGGCATTGGATATTTCAAGTTTTTAGGATCATCAACAACAATTATACCTTCCTCTTTTTCAAGGCTAGAACGCACCTCATTTAAGTCGAAGTCGTTTTCAAACTCAATATTTACAGACTCCGAATGACCGCCCATTACTGGGATACGAACGGTAGTTGCAGTAACACGAATAGAGTCATCGCTCATGATTTTTTTGGTCTCAAGAATCATTTTCATCTCCTCCTTAGTGTATCCATTGTCTTGAAATACATCAATTTGAGGAATAACGTTCAAATCGATTGGGTAAGCATAAGCCATTTCACCACTAATTCCTTTACGCTCATTCATCATCTGATCAACCGCCTTCACTCCCGTTCCAGTAACCGATTGATAGGTTGAAACAACCACACGCTTAATTTTATATTTATCATGCAATGGCTTTAAAACCACTACCATCTGTATTGTTGAGCAATTCGGATTAGCAATAATCTTATCCTTTGCGCTTAGCTCATGTGCATTCACTTCAGGAACAATTAGCTTTTTATCTGGATCCATCCGCCAAGCAGATGAATTATCAATTACTGTTGTGCCAGCTTCAGCAAAACGAGGAGCATATTCTAATGAAGTACCGCCACCAGCAGAAAATAAGGCCACATCAGGCTTCATGGCGATAGCATCGTCCATGGTCACAACAGTATATTTTTTTCCCTTGAACTCAATCTGTTTACCCGCACTCTTTGCTGAGGCTACCGGAATTAATTCACTAACTGGGAAATTGCGCTCTGCTAAAACTTTTAACATCACCGAACCTACAAGGCCGGTTGCGCCTACTACTGCGACTTTCATTTTTCTGTTTTTTAATTTAAAATAATTATATCAAACAAATATGGTGAATTGTTTGGTGAATTATGGCTTTAAAGTGTTTAAAAGGGAAATTTTTGACCAAAATCATGATTTTTAACACAATTATTACCGTTTACTAATTAATACGCTCCGTAAACTGTTTTTATTTTATCCTAAAAGCAATGAATCCTAAATTCATGATCTATTCAAATTTAACGATGAGAAAGATTCTATTTTTTGCACTTCTGTTAATTAGTCAATTTACTAAATCTCAGGTAATTGATGATTTTCGTGATGGGGATTTTTCAATAAATCCTATTTGGACTAGCTCCAATAATAATGTTGATTTTATCGTCTTAAACAATAAACTGCGATCAAATTCTAGTCAGCCTTCTCATAGTTTTTCAATCAGCACTCCAAATCAACTTGCCTTGAATACTAAATGGGATTTTTGGGTAAATCTTCAATTCAATACATCAGGTTCAAATTATGTTGATGTGTATTTAATCTCAGATAAAGCAGATTTGAAAAGCAATTTAATAAATGGATACTTTGTTCGAATTGGGCATACAAATGATGAAATATCACTTTACAAAAGGTCTGGCTTGAGTACAACAAGCGTGAAATTAATTGATGGAGTAAATGGGATAACAAACCTAAGCAACTCCTTATTGAGAGTTAGAATTAGCAGAAATAATGAGGGACTATTTACACTTGAAAGAGATTTAAACAGCACAAATAGTTCATTTTTTTTAGAAGGCAGTATGGTAGATTTAGATTTTACAATATCTTCCTTCTTCGGAATACTCGTCCAACAATCTACCGCATCATTCTTTCAAAAACATTTTTTCGATGATTTTTTAATTGAATCTATGGTTTCTGATAAAAATCCGCCAGAATTAATTAGTGCTACTGCATTAGATTCTAATATCGTAGAAATCGCTTTTAACGAAGAAATGGATAGTCTTGGGGTATTGAGCACAAAAAATTATAGCATAGAAAATTACCCGGGAACGATCGAATACATTCAAGCTGGAAATGATCCTACAAAATTTAAAGTAAAAATATTAAACTCTTTAAATACTGGGACTTACACAATAAAATTGTCGAATGTTAAGGATAAAAGTGGGAATATCATTCAGGATAAAAACACAGCAACGTTCACTTATAAAAAACCCTACAAAGCAAAATTTGGTGATATTATAATCAATGAAATATTTGCTGATCCAACACCACAAATAGATCTTCCATCAGTAGAATTTATTGAATTATTCAATAAAACCAATGAAGATATTTCATTACATAATTTGAAATTTGGAGATATTTCCTCTTCAGGAACATTAATAAACACCTCAATACCAGCATTTTCCTACTTAATTTTAAGCGCAAAATCTGACACCGCCGAATTCAAAAAATATGGAAATGTGCTGGGTATCTCACCTTGGCCATCTTTGAGCAATGCTGGCGAAGAAATTAAAATAAGAGATCAATTTAATAATGTAATCGACTCTGTTTCCTACCTAGATTCATGGCATTCTGATGCCACTAAAAAACAAGGCGGCTGGTCGCTTGAGCGTATTAGTCCGACCTCCACCTGCCAAGCCTCTTTAAATTGGGAAAGTGCTAAAGATCAATCTGGAGGAACTCCCGGCAAACAGAACTCGGTATTTATCCCAAATTATGACAAAATAGCGCTTGTAGCAGATAGTTTACATCGCCTATCAGACTCAACGCTGACCCTATTCTTCAATAAAGCATTGAATAATAATTTATCAAAAAATGATTTTATTTTAAGTCCCGCTGCAGGTGAGATAAAAGAAATTACAAGCCATAAAAATTTGAAACAGCTCAGCCTGAAGTACAGTGAAAAATTTAAGTTTGGCACAAATTATAAGCTAAAAATTGAAAATTTAAAAGATTGCGATGGGAATGTAATCAGCAATATTGAAGCCTTAGCCTTTAGTACACCTAAAGCACCACTACCTCCTCCACCACCTCCAATAAGAATCGACACCGGCCAAGTAATTATTACTGAAATCTTTGCCGATCCATCACCAGAAGTGGGACTGCCACTCGTGGAATTTATTGAAATTTTTAACCCAGGGAAAGATACTGTTGATTTGCAAGGCTGGAGCATTAATGATCCACAAACAAAGGGAACAATGAAAAAATATATGCTTCCACCAAATGAATACCTCATTCTTACACCCTCAGCAGATACGCTACACTATAAAAATTTCGGCAAAACCCTCGGTATTTTCCCTTGGCCATCACTCAAGAATAATTCGGATGAAATTATCTTAAAAAGCTTTAAAAATCGGAGGGTTGATTCTTTAAATTATTCAGACAATTGGTACAAAGATTCCAAAAAAATATCTGGAGGATGGAGCCTTGAGAAAATCAACTTGACAAATAAATCATGTGATGGATTTTATAATTGGGATGCGTCGGAGGATAGTGCAGGTGGGACTCCTGGAAGGAGAAATAGTAGAGATAATGCTAGTTTTTTGAGTGTGGGATTAAAAATCGATTCCCTGAAGATTTTTTCAGAAAATAGCATTGATTTATATTTCAATCAAATTCCAGATACTAGCTATTTAAAAGCAGCTAATTTTAGCATCAAAAACGGGACTGAAAAGGCAAAAACTATACAAATTGGGAAGAAATGGCAAGAAATTAGGCTCTTTTTCCAAGAAAAATTTAAAGAAGGCGAAAAATATATTCTTTCAGCAGATTCACTAATGTCATGTTCTGGAAATTTAATCCGGACTAAAGATGCCAGTGCTGAATTTGAAATCCCTACTATTCCTGAAATTGAATACCCCATAATTATCAATGAAATTTTTGCAGACCCTTCACCACAAATAGAATTACCAGAGGCAGAGTTTATTGAATTATTTAACCCTAGCGTGCACACAGTAACTTTAAAAGGACTGTCATTGGGCAAAAATCCGCCATTTAAAAGCGGAGAAATTGAGTCGGGAGGCTATTTAATCCTTTGTGCTGAAAAAGACAGCCTTAATTTTAAAGCTTATGGAAAAGTAATAGCAATGCCATTCTGGTCAAGTCTCAATAATCAAAAAGACAGCATTCAGCTGAAAAATAATAAGGGAAGGATTATTCAGCAAGTAAATTATTCTTCGTTATGGCATCGCGATTCTGAAAAAAGAAAAGGAGGATACTCTCTAGAACTAATTGATTATCAGTCATCTTGCCCTGATTTACAAAATTGGGTGACTAGTATTGACACTAGTGGTGGTACGCCAGGAAGGAAAAATTCCGTTTATCAACAAAATAGAAGCCAAGAACCATTAAAATTAATTGAAGTTGAAGTTTTAGATAGCATCAGTATATCTCTAAGATTCAACAGAGCTATTGACAGTCTAAAAGCTTCATATACAAATAATTATAAATTAAATAATGGTGTAGGTGAGGCAGTTTCTTCTTTAGTTCAGAGACCAAATTTCGATTGGGTTTTATTAAAATTTAGAGAAGCATTAACCCGTGGACAGACTTACCGAATTAACGTTGAGCATATTGAAGATTGCGGCAATACAATTATTTCTAGGGAATTTAATTCAGGAGAATTTCATTTAGCACCTAAAATCCAAAAGAATGATGTGTTATTAAGCGAAATTCTATTCAATCCTAAACCTGGCGGATCCGATTTTGTGGAGATTTATAATAATGCCCCATATCCCATTGACCTTAAGGAACTTAGCTTATCACAAATTACAAAAGATAGCATCAATTCAATCCGAGAAATAAGCAAAAAACAATTTTTATTAGAACCTGGGAGTTATTTAGCCTTGAGTATAGATCCTGAGAATATTAAGAAAGAATATCAGGTTAAAAATGAAAAAAACATTCATAAAATGGCATCAATGCCCGTTTTTAATGATGATGAAGGAGCGGCAGTACTTCTGAGTGATGGAAAAACCATCGACCAGCTGCACTATACAGAAAAAATGCACTTCCCATTATTGAAAAATATTGAGGGCATATCTCTTGAGCGCAGTAATTTAAAAAGTCCGGCAAATGAAAATGGAAATTTAAGATCTGCCACAATGGCTTCTGGAGGTGCAACACCCGGCTATCAAAATTCTCACTATTCGGAGGAGCAAAACATAAAAAATGATTTTGCTATTCTTTCAAAAACATTTTCGCCAGATAATGATGGCTTTGAAGATTTATTAGAGATAAAATATCAAGCATCAGCCGGAGAAATTGCTAGCATAAGCATTTTTAATGATCAAGGAGCATTAGTAAGAAAACTTCTTAAAAATTATACATTAAATACGGAGGGAACCTTAATTTGGGATGGTTTAAATGATCATAGCCAAATGTCGCCGGTTGGGATTTACCTCCTTCATGCCGAAATTTTTAATTTATCGGGTCAAATAAAGCGATTTAGAAAAAGCTTTGCATTGGTATCAAAGTTTAAATAAAAATAATCTCAATTAAATTGGCTACATAAATTTTTTACCTTTGAGCAAAACAATTTGTATGCTTGAAAAAATTCTTGTTATTGGCTCCAACGGACAAATAGGTACCGAATTGGTTACAGAGTTAAGAAAAAATTATGGCGACTCAAATGTCATTGCATGCGATATCCGTCGCCCGGACTATGATATCAAAAATGCAGGCCCCTTTGAGTTTGTAAATGTTCTAGAAAAAGATATTTTAAACGAAATTTTCAGAAAGTATAAGCCAACACAAGTTTATTTATTGGCAGCATTACTCTCCGCTACTGGCGAACAAAACCCAAAATTAGCTTGGGATTTGAACATGAATGGCTTACTCAATGTGCTTGACTTAGCCATAGAATATAAAACAGCAAGAATTTATTGGCCAAGCTCCATTGCTGTATTCGGTCCAAATTCACCTAAAGTCCAGACGCCACAATATTGCGTAATGGATCCCAATACAGTTTATGGAATCAGTAAGCTTGCAGGTGAGCGCTGGTGCGAATATTATTTCCAACGCTACGGACTAGATATTCGAAGTATTCGATACCCTGGATTAATCAGCTGGAAAGCCGCTCCTGGAGGGGGAACAACAGATTATGCCATTCATATTTTCCATGATGCTCTAATAAAAGGCTCATACAAAAGTTTCTTATCTGCTGAAACAGAATTACCGATGATGTACATGGATGATGCTATTCGCGGAACCATTGCATTGATGGATGCGCCAGCAGAAAAAATTAATATTCGTTCTTCCTACAATTTAACAGGAATGAGCTTCACACCAGAAATATTAGCCGACGAAATAAAAAAACATATCCCAAATTTCACATTGGGCTATACTGAATTTGATCCACGCCAAAATATTGCGAATAGTTGGCCAAAATCAATTGATGATAGTAGCGCGCAAGCAGATTGGGGCTGGAAACCAGAATTTGATTTGTCAAAAATGACAGCCGATATGCTGAAAAATTTAAAAAAATAGTAAAAAGCTAAATTCTGCCACAAAGCATTGTAAATTTGCGGCATTAGCATAAAAGGAAAGTTTAAAAACAAATAAAAAAACGTTTCTATAAAAATAGATAAATACGATAATGGGAAGAGCATTCGAATTCCGTAAAGAAAGAAAATTCAAGCGTTGGGCAAAAATGGCCGTTCAGTTTACACGTTTGGGTAAAGAAATAGTAATGGCTGTAAAAGACGGAGGGTCGAATCCAGATGCGAACTCTCGTTTAAGAACAGCCATGCAAAATGCGAAGGCCATAAACATGCCAAAGCATACTGTAGAGGCAGCAATAAAGAGAGCAAGCAATAAAGATGAAAGCAATTATGAAGAGATTGTTTATGAAGGATATGCTGCTCATGGCGTAGCAATTCTGATTGAAACTGCAACCGACAATACCAATAGAACCGTGGCGAATGTTCGTAGTTATTTTAACAAAACAAATGGTGCGCTTGGAAAAACAGGATCTTTGGATTTCATTTTTAGCCGTAAATCAGTATTTCGCTTCGATCCAGGAGAGATGGAATTAGATGAACTTGAATTTGAACTCATTGATGCAGGTTTGGAAGATTTATACGTTGAAGTTGATGAGAACGGAAAAGACATTGGTGTTATCCATACTTCATTTGAAGACTTCGGGAAAATGCAGAAAGCATTGGAAGAGAAAGGCATTCCTGTAATTAGCTCAAAGCTTGAACGTATTGCGCAATCTACCACTGAAGTAAATGAAGAACAAGCCGCAGATGTTTTCAAATTAATTGATAAACTGGAAGAGGATGATGATGTGCAGGCGGTTTACCACAATATGGCCGAATAAATTCAAAAATGACTTTTGAAGAATTTTTACTAAAAAAGAAAATTGATCCTGTTCAGCTGCAAGATGCTGATCAGGATTTTTTTGATGAATTTAAAAGTCATTTTATTGAAATGGGCGAAAAAAGCTTCGACCATAGTAAAAAATTCTGGTTCAATAAGTTAAGAAGAGCAAACCCACTAGCAGAAGTGGTGAAAATAGCGGTGGCACCGCAGGCTGAGGCACTCGAAGCCTCGTCATTTGAAACCCACAAAGCCCCGGTGGCTGAGGCCATGGTACCGCAGGCTGAGGCACTCGAAAGCCCGGTGGCTGAGGCCATGGTAACGCAGGCTGAGGCTCTCGAAAGCCCGGTGGCTGAGGCACTCGAAGCCAAAGCCAAACCCGCCTTCAAACCCCGATTCAAAGCAAATATTAATACAGAAATAAAGAATAATCAGGTAGAAGAAACCGAAACACCCAATTCCGAACCTACAAAACCCACAAACACAGCAAAACCCGCCTTCAAACCTCGATTTAAGGCCCCTGCAAAGCCCGCAGATGAATTAGATGTTAAAGAATCAGGTATTGCTCCTCCGAATGAGATCGTTGATCCTAAGCCAGCTTATAGGCCTCGTTTTAAGGCTGGGGGTGTGAAGAAGGATGAGAAAGGGGAATAATAATAAGCCAAGAATGTTGCCGTCATTCTTCAACCCTTCATCATTCATGGCAAATTCCTGCATAGTAAAGTCCCGCAAAACCTGAGTAGCCCATTTTCTGAATTATATTGCTCATTCTGAATTGACCTTATATCCTAATGATGGCTGACAAATTATAATGTTATGTATTATACGTTTTGCCCTCTTTGGCAGTTATTCGAAAATTTCGAACAACTGTCTCTTCTTCTAGCTCTCTATCCTTTAGTATCTCTTTAAGATGTAATTGATGGTATGGGTTTCTACCTGATATAAGTCAGCTTTTATTTTTGGCCTTGGTAAATTCAGGCTATGTTGCTTGGAAAGCAGTCGCCCGCTTGTAAGGGCAATCAAATGTGCCCCAATGTGCGGTTGGCATTTTATTTCTGTTGTTCATGATGTTCAATGCCCTTGGCTTTTAGCATTGGAGGAAACGTTTGGCGGCTTGGCGTAGTGGTGTATTTTTAGCACAAAAGTTCAATCGAAGAACTGCACTTGAACCTTGCACTAAACTGTCATAGAAGCACTGAACTCGCCATTACACCAAACCGCTTTAGCGGTACGGTGTTCTTTTCGTAAGACGATATGTCTGTTTTCTGCTGCATTACCCTTTGGTTGGGCGTTATGTAGTCAAGCTCTTTTGAAGGTTTTTGTCTATAAGTTAACTCGTGCTACCTGCAAATGTGCTTGACTACTGTACTGGCAGTTCGATTAATATTTTCCTTCTTCTTTCTTCCGTTGAACATATAAAACAACATCTTTAATCACTAGTTTATGAATTGCAGATATTATCGTCTCCATAATTTCATAATCTGGCTTGTTGTGTTTAACTGGTAATGAAATATCTAATACGTCAGCATCTTTAGCGTAAAAGTTTCTACCGTAGTTAAATTGACCATTGTAGGATGATTTATGAATTGCAGAAGTAACAAATATAGATGCGTACTTTGGCAACTTGTCTGTATGAACGACCGCAATATGGTCGTCACCACCATATTTGTAATTTCTGTATTTGGCTGAACCAAACATATCGATTGTGGACGTGTTTGCCGAAAATACTGTTACATTATTGCCAATAAACTCTGAAACACCTTCGTCTGTTTCGCCTGCTGTTACAAATGGTAATGAACCCGAAATTCTGTCTGCACTTTTAAGTCTTTTCCCACGAGTTGCTTTTCCAAATAAAATTTCAAGTTTGAATGATTGCCATTTCAAATCTTTATAATTTTCGATTATTTGTTTTTCTTTTGATGTCAGTTCGTAATATTTAATTCCATTCTCGATAAGAAAATTTTCAACTTTTGAGATACCTTCAACTTCTATACTTGAAATTATTCTTTGTATAAACTCAAAATCTATTTTACCATTTTTGGTTGGCAATAAGATTTTAGTTTTATTCATTTTCGCTCGATTAAATTTATTTCCATAATCATACTTCTTTGCTGTTGAAATTCTACTTGCAGAAATAATAGCGCTTGCAATTGATTTGTTGAAAGGCGTAAACTTTGGCACTAAATGTTGAATATGAGAATATCCAATAAAATCTTTTTCTTGATAAAACATTGTGTCTGCTCCCATAGTAGTGTCCGAGCAAGTAATAGCATTGCCCTTGTTGTTCGCTTTTAAGTTAGAGAAGCCCATTATTCCATTCTCTGTTGATGAATTAGTAACCAATGGAACTTTGCCGTTTTTACTTAATATTTCTCCGTTTTCTAAATGATACCATTTTGTTGGGTTGATACAAAATAAATCACCTAATTCGTACACACCCCACTTAACGTTTTTCAGTTCTTCGTTAAGTGGGGTATCTACTTTCCCAATGTATCAAGATTTTGATGTTTTAAAATTGTGCCTATCTCCCATGCTAAATATTCACCTACCGTTTTCTTAAAATCTTGCAATGCTGGTTTAGTATCAATGGGAGAAGATTGATTCCAATCTGCTCCATTATTAGGGTCTATTGTGCCTTCAAAATACTCTCTATCTGAAAAAATTTTAAGTTTACTTTTACCAAATCGAACCAAATCAACAACTTCTTGATAACGTTCTTTCGCTTGGTCTGTGTCTTTTAGATTGTTACTCGCTTTTTTTCGGTTTGCTCTTGTGTATCCGTCATTAGAAAAGTCAATGAATTTCACAATATCATCTTTGTGATGCTTTTCATCAACCTTGAAAACATAAATATTTGTATTTACACTTGCTTTACCAATAAATATGTCTACTGGCATTTTGATACTTGCTAAAAGTGAATGTTTTGCTAAAATTCTTTTATTGTAATCTATTGCTTTGCCTGAACCTGAAGAATTTTGTATGATAATTGCAGCATAACCTTTATTCATCATTCCTAAAGCTTTTTCAACGAAATTCATCCCGTTTCCTAAAGCTGAATATGGTGGATTTAGTATAAAAGCATCGGCTGGGAATTTCCTGTCAGTTTTTCCAAAACCATATTTTCCGTCAAAATCTTTTATGGAGTCAAGATTCAAAATGTTTGAACTTCCATCACCCATTAAAATCATATTCAAAATTGCTAACATATAAATATCAGGAAGCAATTCTAAACCAAGTAATTGTTCAGCTTTTATACTTATTTCTTTTTGTATAAGTTCTTGTGGCGACCTAATATTTTCCTTTGCATCATTAAGCATTTCGTTCATAGCAGCAACTAACAAGCCTGCTGAGCCTGTTGCAAAATCCCATACAAAAGAATCCTTATTAACTCTTGCTAGTTTTACCAATAAATTTGCAACGTATGAAGGTGTTAAAACAACATCATTTAGTTTGTCTTGCGAAAAGCCAAGCCAACCGTACATTTCATTAAACAGCTTTCCTGTAAAGTCTGTTGTTAAGCCTATTTTGTAATAAATACCTAAATCATCTACTATTTTGGTGAATACTCTTTTAATTTGACTTTCTCCATTTTCAACCTTGTTAATATTGTCGGTTGTTAATGTATTGTCTAAAGCTCTTGTAACAAATAGTTTCTTTTCGTTAGGTATATCTTTAATGTCTAAAAATGCCTTTATTTTTCGTAAAATAATGTCGCCATCTTTATTACCTTTTTCAACGGAAGATTTTAAATCAGATTTATCTAGTGCAGTAACTTTGTTAGGCACTCCGATGGTTGCCATAATTGATGCAGCAACTAAATAAACACGATCCTTTTCACCGATTCCTTTTTCGTTGTCAAAAATATGCTGATTAAGTTTTGTTAGAGTTTGGTCTATTTCCCTTTCTCGCTGCTCTTTTAGTTTGTCAAGTTCTTCGGTTGTAAGTTTTAATGTTTTAACTTTTTCTATGAAACTCTCAAAGTTTTTCGGAGCTAAAAATGAAAAGTCTGTATATTCTCCAACTTTTTGACCTGCACCAAGATTGATTTTGGAAACATAATAAACGCCAATTGAATAATGGATTTTACCTGTTTCGTCTTTGTGTCCTGTCATACCGATAGCTATAATGTCTGTATAGCTTGTATGATGTAGCAAAGCATTAGAATAATGAATAGCACCGTTTACAGCATAAGAATTGATGTTCTTAAAATTCGGTTCGTTTTTAGAAGTTCTGTTTTCAACTTGGCCATCAGCATCAAGTTTAACTAATTTATCTTTGTAACCTTTGTACTCGATAAGGACAGGAAAATATTCTAAATTTTTATTTTGTAACAAAATTTTTGCATCTGGCCTGTTTGCACCTGTCCCGCCATTTTTTGAATAATAGTCTTGAAGTGCTTTGTCTATTTCAGCATTTACTGATTCTTGTTCAAGTTTATAATCAACTTCATATGATTTAAGCCAACCATTTGCAAGGTCCGCTATATTGGGTTCTATTGATTGTGCCATTTATTTTGTCAATTCGTTTTGGTCGTAAAGTTAATTTTTTTATGCGTTTTTGTGTCCAAATTCGTCATCAAATTGTTAACCTTTCACTTGTCGCATGGTGGTTGGGCTTTGGGTGCGGTCAGGTAAAATTAAATGTGCTATAAAAGCATTGGTTTGTGTTTTGGCTTGTAGCTTTTTTAATTTTACGAAAGGATGGCATTTTGTTTATCATTTTAATGTTCGTTTATCGCCTGTTGTGCGGTCTTTTAGGGTTGCAGCTAATGTTTTCGAGCTTTGCGTTCGGGCGGGTTTCGGAGCACAAAACTGTCAACCTGCACTACACTTGAATAAAAGCATAAAGTTTGAAGGTCACCCTGCCTGACGCAAAACCCGTTTTGGCAGCAGTATTATTCATTTTTTGTCAGGAAAGTAATGTCTATAAACTACAAAAATTGATCCACCTAGTATTATGTCAAAACAACCATAAATCATTCTAGTTGTGTTGTCATCTGTCTCGATTAAAAAGTAAAGCACAATAAAAAATGCAAAAAGACCGGCTATAACTAAAATAGATTTGATGATCATAGTAAAAATTATTTCATATACCTGAACTCTTGCTTTTGTCAACTCAATATTTTCTTTATTGCTCATACAACTGCCTTATTAAGTTGATAAAATTCAATTTTTAAAATCTCGGACTTTTTGAACTCGTGTTTGGCGTTCTCTAGCATTAAGCAATTGTCGCACTCTATATTTTCAGGTATCTCTTTTTCTGAATTGTAATGAGTTATAAGTTTACCGCAGTCAGGACACTCAAGACCTATTCTCTTTTTAAAGAGGTTCTCTTTAACTGCTATTTCGCATAAAGTTTTTGCAGTTGGAGTATTTAGGTTGTAAAAACTCCGAATGTTTTCAACATAAATCCTATCAGGATTAGTTGCATTGATAACATCAAGTCGTTTATCAATAAAACGGCCTACGAACGATTTATCAATTATTTGAAAGAATTTCTCTAACCACATTTTTGTTTTGATTTGCGTTTTTTGAAAATAAAGGTATGCTTATTTGTCCACTGGAAGGGTCAACCGTAAAATGTTCAGGAAGAACTTCATCATCTCTTAGATATTTAAAAATCATTTTCCTTAACGGTGCATTCACTAAATTTTGGTAAACATCTGGATATTGGCTCTTAAGAGTATAATTCTCATCCATAGTTTCAGTTGTAGTTGACCTATCTTTTTTCCATTTAGCATATTTTGAATCTACCGAATCATTTGCCCAAAGTTGCTTTATACCCCTGTTAAGGTCACATATAGTGAGGTTTAAATGTGCAAAATGTGCACATACTTGTTCTATAATTGATAACTCGTCATTCACCTTTTCAGCATTTATTACTCTTCTGTTTTGGTCAAAATAATTGCTCATATTTTTTTCTAAAATAGTTGCATAGAATATAAGGTGAGTATTCGAAAGCACTATTTGTATGGGTTGGTGAAAACGTAAAGTCGCTTCTTCAAATGGATTTGTCAAGATTACTCTAAAGTCTACAATAGGTGAAATTGTTATTGTTTTCGCTCCAACGAGGTTAGTTTGGTGAACAATATCAATAGGGAATTGATTTAATTTTAAGTTGTTAGGAGTTGGTGCTTGTCCAATATTGTAAATGTAAATATGTTGCTTTGTGTTTTCTAAGTTTACGTAGCAAAAAGAGTCAATTATGGATTTTGTATTCCCATTTAATATTTCATTATAGAGTTCGTCTGAAACATTTGTAGAATTAAAATGCTCTTTCAGAACTTTTACAGGAAAAAGTCTAAGAAGTCTTTTTGAAATGTCACGTAGTGTATTCATTTGTTAAAGTAAATTTGTCCGTTAATATTGCCACCAACTCCGTTAAACCCGTAACAAAGTTTCACCCATACACCCAATTCCGGTTAGCTACTCGAAAATTTTATCGTTTTATTTATCCTCGAATATATTATTTTATCCCCAAAAGAAACAAAAACAATTCAATTAGAAATATAATATACTCAAAAAATAATAAATTTCCAAATAAACAAATACAATCGCCTAAAAAAGAAGCCATTACAAGCTAATCCTCCCAATAGAAATTGAAAGAATAAGCTATTCAGGAAACATCATAAGAAAATTTGATTTTTTTGATTTCAGATAGATGGATTAGCTATATCTGGAAGGAAAAGATCCAAGATAAAAATCAGGCGCTGCGAAGGCGGCATCCCAACGGTTTGCAGCTACCCGAAGCTGGTGATTTCGGAGCAATCACTTTCAACCAATTACCAAACTCTCTTTGGATCAGGAAACCCCGCCTTTTGGGGAGGTGCGGTTAGCAGTATTGGTTCTATTTCTAGTCCGCTTCATTATCAAACAGTTCGTGTAGTTTTTGTTGTAAAAGTTTCTTGTCAGGCAGTTGTGTTTTGTACTCCGAAACAAGAGTTGGGGAGAGGCTTCTGCTTAAAGCATATTCAACAACCTCACTGTCTTTATCTTTACATAATAGAATTCCAATACTTGGATTTTCATTCGGCTTTTTCACATCTCTGTCCAATGCTTCTAAGTAAAAGTTCAGTTGCCCTAAATGGTCAGGTTTAAATTTGTCGGCTTTTAGTTCAAAGGCAACCAAGCATTGTAGTCCACGATGGTAGAATAATAAGTCAATAAAAAAGTCGCTGCTACCAACTTGGAGTTTATATTCTTCACCTATGAACAAAAAATCCTTACCCAGTTCAAGAATGAAGTTTTTCATTTGTCTTAAAAGTCCACGCTGCAAATCACTTTCATTATGTGGCTCTGGTAAGTTTAAAAAATCAAATACATAACTATCTCTAAAAGTGCTTGAAATGTCGTGTTTGCTTTCTCTCAACGCTGTCGAGAGTATTAAGTTACCTAACATTGTCCGCTCGAAAAGACTTGAAGAGATTTGCCTATCTAGTTCTCTGTAACTGTAACTTTCTTTCTTGGCTAGTTTTAAATAAAATTCTCGTTCTTCAACATTTTTGCACCTTGAAAAAATAGCCAAATTATTTGACCAACTTATTTCTCTCAACAGTGTTGAGAGTTTTGGAAAGTCCTTGTAAGATTCGTAAAACTGTTTCATTCTCCACATATTCTTGTCGGAGAAGCCTTTAAGATTAGGTTCGTTTTGTTGAATATATTTTGCTAATTCAGATACCACAGAGTCGCCCCATTCAGCTTGTTCAATCTTATTGGTTATGTACTCTCCAATATTCCAATACAAATTAATCAGTTCAGCATTTACGGCTCTAATTGCATTTTCCCGTGATTGTTTTATAAGTTGAATGATGTCGGTAAATCGATTGTCCATTTTTATTTCTAAATGCTAAAAAATTATGTTTTCTAGTTGTTTGTCTGTTTGAAGCGGATTTTCACAATTACTGCTAACTCCCTTATCCCCGATACAAATTTCACACACCCATCCGACACTGGCTAGAAATACGAAATTTCTTATCGTTTTAATTATCTACCTATATATTGTTTTATCCACAAGAAACAAAAACAAATCAATTAGAAATATAATATACTCAAAAAAATAATAAATTTCCAAATACAATCGCCTAAAAAGACCTCATTACAAGCTAATCTTCCCAATAAAATTGAAAGAATAAGCTAGTCAGGAAACCTTATTGGAAAATTCGATTATTTTTTAATTTCAGAGAGATGGAATAGCTATTTTGGGAAAGAAAAGATCCAAGATAAAAAATTAAGGTCTGAGGAGGCGGCATCCCAACGGTTTGCAGCTACAAGATTTGGCGATTTCGAAGATGAAAACTGTCTGCCACCACCGTACTTGACACGAAGCATAAAGCTTCATTTAACCAAGAGCCGCCAATTTCTTGTAGGTGCTGTTACTTACCGTATTTCTTTTCAAGGTCATTTATCAAGTTGCTAAATACATAGTCGTGCTCTTGTCTGATACCAAGTTCTTCCAATGGTTGCCAATAAAATCTTGGTGTCAAAACAGAAGTGTATGTTGTAATTCTCGTCATTTTACATTGGTTGTCACCAACTTTGTCAAAATAGTATATTGCTTCTTTGAAGCCAAGCCAATTTCGTCCGACAAGTTTGTAGTCAATTACGTCCATTTTTAAGACTTTGCCACGTTCAAGTTTGGTAATTTTCTCAACGATTGTTCCGCTACCAAAGTCGTGTTTGCTTGATTTACCTGCTTTGAAATAGCAAGTTCTCAGTCCGCCAACTTCTTCTTTTTCTAATACGCATTTTGTTGGAATAGGAAGGTCAAAATACATTAGATAAGGTTTCTCTGCATCTAAGGTGTCAACTGATTTAATTGCGTCATAAACTTGTTCGGGTGTGTAGTTAAAAACTTGTTCTGTTTTTACTTCATTTATGACTTCTTTGTCTGTTTTTAGAAAATGTTCTGTCGGTGCAGCAATAAGAAATGGAATAAGAGGTAAAAACAAAACAGAAAGTCTGTTAGTGTCTTTGATTTGCCTGTATCGTCTTACTAAATGCGTAATTACATAACCTAAGAAAATTAAAGGAACAACAATCGGAAGTGTCATTACGATACATAAAAGTCCAGATAGTCCTGGAAACACCAAACAGATAAGAACGATTGTAGTTGTTATCAATGCTCCCCAAAGTATATATTTTTTGTTTGGCATTGCTCCCAAAGCAACTCCTAATACGATTGGCAAAAGAATGAAAAATACCCAACTATAATCTACAAGTCCAAGAAATAGAAATGCAATTCCTGTCCCAAGAAATATGAGTGTCAAAATTATTGATAGTTGGAAACTTCGGTCTTTAAGTATTTCTTTCACTGTCTGTGTGTTGTTCGTTAATATGGCAGGTAACTCCTTTATGCCCGAAACATTCCTTCGCCCATACACCCTATTATGGTTAGCTTGACGAAATTGTTTCGCATTTTATTTATCTCCGAATATATTCTTTTATCCCCAAAAGAAACAAAAACAAATAAATTAAAAATATAATATACTCAAAAAATAATAAATTTCCAAATACACCAATGCAATCGCCTAAAAAAGAAGCCATTACAAGCTAATCTTCACAATAAAAATTGAAAGAATAAGCTATTCAGGAAAGAGCACAAGAAAATTTGATTTTTTTTGATTTCAGATAGATAAAAAGATATCTCTGGAAGGAAAAGATCTATGATAAAAAATCAGGTTCTGCAAAGGCAGGATCCTAAGGGTTTGGCGCTTGGCGGATTTCGGAGCAATAATTCAATTTAGCCTTAATGTTATTAGAAATTTCGCTGTTCAATTTGTTTTTCTTGTTCGCTTTGCGTTTCATTGTCAAAGCCATAGCAGTATTCTAATACAGTAAACGGGAGATTTATTTGATCATTGATAAATTATTTTTTCCTATCCAGTGTAATGTTGGCATCTATTCGCTGCAATAATAATTAAACAAATCAATTTTTGTCTGAAGCCATTGCCAATATGAAATGGAATGAGTTTTAAATGTTGCAACCTGCCAATAATTACACCCGCTGGTGTTCTGAAATTATTGGCAAATTGGTGTATCATTTCTTCGGTCAATGGAGCTGCATCAATAATTTGTTTCAGTTCGTTTTCTGTCAATAATAGTTTAGCAGCAAATGCATTGGCTTCTTCTTCTTTCTCTTGGTCTATTTCTGTGCCTTCTACATTTTCTAAGAAAATATCTTTTTTGCCGTGCAAAATAATGTGTGCTGCTTCGTGGAAAAACGTAAACCAAAAATGGTCGTTGGTTCTAAACCTACCTGAAAGTTGAATAATAGGTTTGTTATGGAACCAGCGTGTTGCTCCGCTTATTGGTGCTTTTGATAAGTTTTGTGTAAATACAAGAGCCACACCACATTTAGCACAAATATTTTGCAATTGTTGGATGAAATCGTCATGCATCAAAAAAGCCAATTCTTTAATTTCCGCTAAAGCTTCTTTGAATTTCTTTTTGTCAAACTCTGCAATGTCAATTTCCTTAGCTTGTATTTCACCCTTACGTAACCATGCTGAAATAGCATGAGGACTTTGGGTGTGAGCCAATGATATTTTGAAAGCAACAGAAACTTCTTCATCTACATAAATCCTTTTCCATTCATCTGTGCTTGCCACGCAAAAAAATTTTAGCAGACTGTCCATCAAAATATATTTTTCTCTTGTGTTGGGCAGCCAACCAAATTTTCTCATTTGATTTACAGGAAAAGCATCAAGCCAATCATATTGCTTTTCAAGCTCTTCCTGTAGATTTAATTCATACAATTCCTTTCTATATGATTTTTCACTGTTTAACCAAAAACTAGCCGCTATGCCAAGCACATTCTCTAATTGGAAAGCAGTAGGAACAGTAATTGGTTCTCTTCCTTTTATCAAGTCATTGATTTTTTCTTTGGGTCTTCCCATTCTTTCGGCAAGTTCAGCTTGGCTCATGCCGATAAAATCTAAATGTTCCTGAATAGTATCGCCAGGAGGAGATAGTAATGATTTTGCTATTTCGAGTGTCGTTGCCATGTTGTTTGTCTTAGTCTGTTTGCTAGTGGTAGTCTTCAATTTCATTAATCTGAATTTTTGTGACTTCTTCCCAATTCAAACCGCTATCGTCTTTTTTGGGTATTGGATCATGGAGTGGCTCAAAAATCATTCGATAATTGCCTGAAACATCTACTGCCAATTCTCCTTTATGGTCGCCAGTTAGCTCGTGGCATCTTGCTGCCGGGATGGTTCTCATAATCCCTAAATTATCCGCATCTTTCAAGTTTTTTAGCCTCTGCTTAATCTTTATAGCCTTCTGCCCGAAGGATTTTACCATCTCCTTTGGCTCGGTCAATTGCTTTTCAAGCTTTCTGCTTTTATAACTTATTTCCACTGCAAAAATAAAAATTATTAACGAAAAAGGTTAACAAAAATGTATTATTTAAAATAGCCAAGAAAGCCATGACAAAAAATGGCTCTTTTGGTTTTGCCGTAGGGGGCGGCAATGTATGTTGGGGCAAAAGCAAATGTGCTAAATGTGCAGATTGCTTTTAAGTCATTTTCCTAACTGTTCATGTTTAACTCTGTAGTGATTTAGGCTTGCTTGTAAGGCGAATATTTACATTCGAGCTGAAAATATCAAAACGTTAGATTAGGCCTTAAGCCTTCTTGACGGAAATACATAATTGGGCAAGACCACTTTCGTCCACAATGAACAATTAGCGCCAAATTTTATTCTGAAAGGCCAAGGACTGCTGAAACCTTAGCAATAATTATTGATTCAGACGTTTAAAGGAATTTATGAGCATAAAATAATAAATTACTTCGCAAACAGCCATCAAGGCTACGTTAAATAAGTCTTTTGTATTCTCATTGATGTCCAAATTCTTGTCTACGAAATAGACAATTGTACCAACGGGTATTGCGAGAATAATTAATAAAACTAAAAAACGGATACCAGTCACAAAAGACAAGGAAAGAAATCTTTTGAAGTAGTCTTTATTGTCGCCTGCGGAGTTAATGTCAAAAGTTTTCTTTGTCCCGATTACAGTAACTACAATTGAAACTAATATTTCTATGGCAATAAACCAATTATTTGTATTGTCACTACCTCCAATGTACGTAACAACTGAAGAAAATATCAAGGTAATTAAAAGGTAATTAAAAGCTTCTTTGTCGGAAAGAACACCGTTTTTTAGTCGTGTTTCTAATTCCTTAATGTTAAACCAAATCATAGTATTTATTTTAATCTTATTTACAAATTGTGATTGTTCGAAACCGTTCAAAGGGCTTACACCCAAATCTTTATATCCACAATAAAAATCGCATACACATCTAAGTCTTCAGTGATATCAGAATTTTTTATTGTTTTAATTAAATCGAATATAATAATTTATTATAAATAGACAAAAACAAAATATTTAGAAATATAATATACTCAAAAAATAATAAATTTCCAAATAAACAATCTGAAACCGCCTAAAAAAGAAGCCATTACAAGCTAATCCTCCCAATAAAAATTGAAAGAATAAGCTATTCAGGAAACATCACAAGAAAATTTGATTTTTTTTGATTTCAGATAGATAAAAAGATATCTCTGTAAGGAAAAGATCCATGATAAAATCAGGCTCTACAAAGGCAGAATGCTAAGGGTTTATCGCTTGGCGTTTGGCGAATTTTTAACACAAATTTAAATCGAAGAATTGCAATAAACCTAGCACAAAATTAACAAAATCACTGCACCCACCATTAGGCCAAGCCGCTCTTGGGTGCTGGTATTTTTTCATCACTTATTTTCGGTATTCTTATGTTTTTGGGACTTACAATAACGTAATTTGTTTTCTTTCCGCTGTCTTCTGCTTTCAACATTTCTTTTGCGACTAAATCTTGCAAATCTCGCAAAGCTGTGTCTGTTGAGCATTTGGTAAGTTTCGCGTAGGTTGATGTTCGTAAAAACCCGACTTCTTTACTGTAATTGTCATAAAGATAATTAATTACAAGACGTTGTCTTTCGTTCATGTTTGTCGACTTATGTCTGTCCCAAAAGTGTGCTTTATCCAAAATGATTTCCAAATTTTGTTCACTTGCTATTAAGGCTCTTTCAAAACAACCAAGAAACCATTCTAAATATTTTGTGATGTCTGATGTGCCTTTTTGTGTTAGTTCAATAATGTTGTTATAGTGTTTATGCTCTTTGAAGATTTGGTTTGATAAGCTGTAAAAACGAATTTTACTATTATCGCTTTTTGCTAAGCACATATCTAAAATCGCGCGCGCTATTCGTCCATTGCCATCATCAAAAGGGTGAATTGTAACAAACCAAAAGTGAGCAATGATAGATTTCATGACTAAATCTAAACTTTTATCACTATTAAACCAACTTAAAAATTGTTCCATTTCGTGCGGAACCCTGCTGGCTGATGGTGCTTCAAAATGTATTTTTTCCTTACCAAAATTGCCCGAAACTACCTTCATACCGCCCGAACGATATTTGGCAACATCTATTTGCTGATAACCACTAAAACCTGTTTGAAAAAGTGAGTTATGCCAACCTAAAAGGCGTGTTTCTGAGAGTGCTTTGTCGAATTTTTGTGTAGCATCTAAAACAACATCAACAATTCCTTCAATGTTTCGGGGTGTCTTTATAAAATCAGCATTTTCAATACCTAATTTTCGGGCTATAGATGAGCGTACCATTTCGGGATTTAAAAATTCACCTTCAATTCTTGATGTATCTACAACATCTAATATAAGCGATTCCAAAGTGGCACGCTCTATAAAATCGAAACCTAAACTTTCCATACGACCCAATAAACGTCCTTGTAAATGCCTTACAGAAGCCAAGATGGGTGATAACTTGTCGTTATCCCAATAAAAGTTTGTCCAATTTTCTCTTTCGTGTATATACATATTTTCACCGCAAAATATGCGGTGAAAATACAAATTTTACACCGCAAAACAATTTTTGCTTCTAAAATCTTTAATTGTTTTTTGTTTAATGCTGGCTTTTATTGTTACACTTGCACACAAGTCCTTTATACCCGAACAAATTTCGCCAATCCACCCCAATCTGCTTAGGTACTCAAAAAATTTATCGTTTTAATTGGAATCGAATATATTAACTTATCCCTCAAAGAAATCAAAACAAATCAATTAGAATATAATATACTCAAAAAATCATAAATTTCAAAATAAACCAATGCAATCGCCTAAAATAGAGCCCATTACAAGCTAATCCTCCCAATAAAAATTGGAAAAACAAGCTACTCAAGAAACATCACAAGAAAATTCGATTAATTTTTGATTTCAGATAGATAAAAAGCTATCTCCGGAAGGAAAAGATCCATGATAAGAAATCAGGCTCTGCAAAGGCCGCATCCCAGCTGTTATGGTTAGCATCTGGATAAACGCTAAACTTCACCTCCGAGCCCAATCGCTTCAACTCATTGACCACAATTTCTGACTTTTGAATGGGAACAACATTATCCTTTGCTCCATGAAAAACCCATAGTGGCATATGCTTATACTTTTTCACATTTTCTACATGATCGCCACCACAAATGGCAAAAGCCGATGCAAAAAGATTGGGCTTTCTTCTCAAAATTTCAAAAGTCCCCATGGCACCCATTGAGAGTCCGCCTACATAAAAACGATCATTATCGGTGAATTTCTCGGACTTCATTTTGGCTACCAGAGCCATCAGCATGCTCATCGACTTATTTGGCTTAGCACCCTTTTGAAAGCTAAATCGTTCCGTACTCTTCCCATCACCAAATTTAACATTGGCCCAAAAATCACCCTGAGGGCATTGAGGGAAAATTATAATTGCAGGGAAATTTTTTCTGTTTTCTGAATTAAGGAAAAGCTTAGAACCATGGACCAACTGGACTTCATTATCATTCCCACGCTCACCAGCACCATGTAAAAAAAATAATACGGGGTACTGCTTCTGCGGATCAAAATTTTCGGGCAATAACATTCTATAGCTAAGGGTATCTCCTCCCTTTATGAATTGCTCTTTAGAAAACAAAGTCTTATCCTGTGCAATACTATATTGTACACTTACAAAAAGCAGGACTGCGATGGCTACTAATTTCCTCATTGATAATTTTTTTTAGGAAATTAAGAATTCTTTATTTGTATATCCCTATTTTTTTAGAAAAACAAAATAAACCGCAAGAATTAAAAAGCCAAAGCCCTCAAAATCTTAAGCTTTAACTGCTTTTAATTTATCTGTATTAATAGGCTGCGGAACCTTCACATAATATCCGGTACCATCATAAACTCGCTTACGCGGATGTGCCTGACAGACATCAGAACATGCACCATCTAATTGCTCACCGCATGCATCACACTGTGTAAAATGCTCATTGCACTCAGGATTGGCACAATTAATCATTTTAGTGGTATGAGTGCCGCAATTACGACAAGTAGAAATCACCTTGGGGTTTACCGAGTTTACATCAACTGCTACACGATTATCAAAAACATAACATTTGCCTTCAAAATCTTCGCCACCAGCTTCCTTACCATATTTGATAATTCCACCATGAAGCTGATACACATTTTCAAAACCTTCATGCAGCAATAAAGCACTCGCTTTTTCGCATTTTATCCCACCAGTACAATAGGTCACAATCTTTTTATTCTTGAACTTGGCCAGCTCATTGATTTGTTGTGGGAAATCGCGGAAATTATCAATATCAAAGGTGATGGCATTTTTAAACCTACCAATAGAATGTTCATAGTTTGATCGTACATCTACAATAACCACATCTTCATCATCCTTCATATTCACAAAATCTTCAGGCTCTAAATGAATTCCAGTTTTAAGCTCTGGATTAATTATAGAAGGATCCCTTAAACCGGAATGCACAATTTCTGCCTTGTACCTGCAATGCATCTTAATAAAGGAAGGTTCCTCTACATCATCTATTTTAAAGTCGATTTTTGAAAAACGAGGATCAGCATGTAGCGTATCCATGTAAATTTTACATGACTCTTCAGTCCCCGAAACGGTTCCATTTAGTCCCTCATCAGCCACAATAATACGCCCAACAAGGTTTAAAGATTTACAAAATTGTAGATGGTCGGATGCAAATTGTTCTGCACCCTCAATTCTACTATAGCAATAGTAGAGTAGTGTTTGGTATTTGATCATAATTCATTGATACTGCTGCAAACAGCGTTTAATGCGGTGCAAAGATACAATTTTCGTTTAAATTATGCAAATACAACTAAGACTTAAAGGACTATTCCAAATCTAAATCCATCGTCATAACCCTTTCCATTCACAAAAGATCTACCATAAACTAACCTGAAATTCAAATATTGGAGTCCGGCATAACCCTCCGTAAAATTCCTCATTTTAGGCGTGCTTAAATAATTAAAACCAATAACTTCACTCAATTTTAGTTTCCGTATGTAAGGTATTTTATTGGTTAAAAATCCCGAGAAATTATGATGTAAATGAGCTTCAAAATAGCTTTGAGGAGTACTGTATTTATAATAATCTAAGAAAATAAAATTGTTTGATTCTGTTGAAAAAGACCAAAGCCTATTCCCTCTAAAATGCTTATAATCAACAAAATACATGCTTTTAGAATTTAGAAACTTCCCTGCACCTAACCAAAATGATGAACTTCCTAAAAGTCCGCTTTTAATATCCGACTTCGCCAAGTCAACAGAAACTAAGTCGTAATTTACATCAGAGCCAAGCAGTCCATGAATACCCTTAGAATAATTAATACTTAACCTGGGATATTTTGACGGACTGTAAAACCTACCTGTAGGATAGGTTGCATACTCATTACTAAAAGCATAAGAAGCTCTAAACTGTATTTTAAAAGCTTGATTTTCTGGAAACATTGGCAGATTAGAATCTGGTAAAAGCGGATCATTTGATGTGAACTGTTTTCCCTCCAAATCTCTAATTTTATAATCCGTGGTATTTAGCAAGGCTCTACGGTTTGTCCATCCGGCAGAAAAGCTTGTTTGAATATTACCCAGGGACTTAGAATAAATCAAGTTGATAAATTTACTCTCGTAAACCTTTAGCAAATTGCGTTCAAAATAAAGGGTATTTATCATGTTTCCCAATTGCGATAAGGGTGTTAAATTATTCAAATCCATTACATCCGAACCCATATTTAGGCTAAGTCGCGAGGTTTTTATAGGTATTGAACCAAACATGCTACCATACATCCTTTCACTTGAAAAACCATACCTTAATTTACCAGTAATACTAAGATATTTATTAGTTGCCGAATCAATTTGTTTAGTGTAGGAAGCCTGATAATTTAATCCAAAACCCTCCACCGTATTGTAAAAAGCAGAATTTACCAAAGACCCAAAGCGATAATATTCCTTTTTATAACGATTTCGCGGATTATAGCCCGAACCAATAATAAAGGCTAAAGGTTTAAATTTATTATTTACCGCATCTAGAGAGTCTAAATAGACCTTCGACTCCCTTTTTGCTGCTAACGTTTCTTTTTTAACATAATCAATTTGCTCCTCGGCGGTCAGCGGAATTGGTCGCGCTTGTTCCCAATAAGTGCTATCTTTTTTATTGACTTCTTTCGTAATTTTTAAAACTTCTGCAAAATCCTTCTTCTTCAAATTGCCACCAAAATCATAATTTTTATAGAGGGCAATAAAATATCCGCCGAAGCGAAAACCAAGAAAACCGCCAGTAAAATCATATCTAATGGATGAGGGCATCCAGATTTTTGATTTTACGGGAATAAACTCCTGTCGAATACTTAAGGTATCAATTACATTAATATTTGCCTCTTTGGTGAGATATAAATCGGTGCTATGGATGCGCCAACTATCCTCCAAAATATAAATTATTCCTCTGAAAACTGGGTCAGCGGCACGCCTAGGCATGATTTCAATTTTATTAATCATCTCCCCATTTTCGATGCTCGTACCCAATAGTTTATATTTATAATAAAATAAGGCATTATCGGCAATTGGTGAAATGAAAGGGCGATTACTTAGGTCATTAAGAACCAATAAATTCTCGTAAAAGTTTAATTCCACATCAGAAACACGATTGAAACTGAAAGAACGATTACTACCCGAAACTTTGGAAGAAATCATTTCTTCACGTAATTTATCCGGCTGCATAAAACTAATTTTTGTTTCTGATTCAGATAAATATAGAATGCCTCTCCTATTTGAATCTAGTCCGATTTGCTTCCCAATCTCATCAATATTTTGACCTAAAAACTTTTTTGGAGCCGATAATAATTTCTGCATGCCCTTGATATAAACATCAGCAGTATATTGTTCTACCTCGGTAAGATGGCGTTTACGTTTACGAATAGCATTTCTAATTACTTCATATGCCGGATCCTCCGCATCTGCCTGTATAATTACATCCTTTAATTCATAAACCGATGGATTTAAAATAACATCTAATGTTTGAGCAGTTTTAAGGTCGATTTGTTTACTTTCCTGACTAAAGCCAATTGCTTTAAAAATTAAAGTATGCTGACCTGCAGATAATTTAAGCTGATATTCTCCTTCGCTATTAGCCGAAGTCCCACGTGTAGTGCCCTTTTCATAGACACTCGCGAAAGGCACGGATAAGCCTTTATTATCCTTAATTGTTCCTTTTAATAAAATTTCTTGCGCATAAGTAAAACCTGAGGCGCAAAGGAATAGTAAAACGAAAGAAAATAATCTCATGTGTTTATTTTTTTTATAAAGATGGAAATAATTCAATTATGGTTGCATAAATTAAAAAAATAGAAGAATACAATACAATTAGTGGGGAAGTCTTTAGATTTTGTAATTTTACAATTCCTAATCCTTTAAATATGTATACAACCCTTAAGCCGGTATTAGAAAAAGAGCTGGAAGAAATTGAAAAAGCAGGCCTTTATAAGCGCGAACGCATTATTATTACTCCTCAGGGAGCTGATATTAAAATCCAAGGAGGGCAAGAAGTAATTAATTTTTGCGCGAATAATTATTTGGGACTGGCATCAGACCCAAGAGTAATTGAAGCGGCTAAAAAAGCGATGGATACGCATGGCTTCGGAATGGCCTCTGTACGATTTATCTGTGGAACCCAGGATATTCACAAAGAATTGGAAGCTAAAATCTCCGAATTTCTAGGCACTGAAGACACCATTCTTTATGCTGCTGCATTTGATGCCAATGGAGGTGTATTTGAGCCTTTATTTGATGAGCAGGATGCAATCATTTCGGATGCATTAAATCATGCTTCTATAATTGATGGGGTACGTTTATGTAAAGCACAGCGTTATAGATATTTACATGACGACATGGCCGATCTTGAAGAAAAACTAAAGGAAACTCAACATCTTCGTCACCGTATTATTGTAACCGATGGTTCTTTTTCTATGGATGGAACAATCGCTCAACTTGATAAAATATGCGATTTAGCAGATAAATACAATGCTTTAGTCATGATAGATGAATGTCACTCCTCAGGTTTTTTAGGCAAAACAGGAAGAGGTACACATGAGCACCATGGGGTAATTGGCCGTGTGGATATCATCACAGGAACTTTAGGAAAAGCACTAGGTGGCGCTTCTGGTGGATTTACATCAGGTCCTAAAGAAGTAATCGATATTTTACGTCAACGTTCTAGACCTTATTTATTCTCCAATACTTTAGCACCATCTATCGTGGGAGCTTCCATTGAAGTCCTAAATATGTTAGGCGAAAGTACTGAGCTTAGGGATAAATTAGAATTTAACACGAAATATTTCCGTGAGAAAATGACAGCGGCAGGCTTCGATATAAAGCCAGGAACACATCCAATTGTGCCAATTATGCTTTATGATGCTAAATTAGCACAAGACTTTGCTGCCGAATTATTGAAGGAAGGAATTTATGTCATCGGATTTTACTTCCCAGTAGTTCCGAAAGGAAAAGCTAGAATTAGAGTGCAATTATCCGCATCACATAATCAAGAGCACCTTGATAAAGCGATTGCCGCCTTTACGAAAGTTGGCCATCAATTGGGTGTTTTAAATAAATAATATAAGGAATTTTTCCCACAAATACAAGGAAATGCAAGAAAAAATCAATCAGTATACCGCAGAAATAAACGCTTTTCAACCCAAAAACGCCGAAGAACTGGAAACATTCAGAATCCGCTTTTTAGGAACAAAGGGAATTATTAAAGATCTCTTTGAAGAGTTTAAAACGGTATCATCTGAAGATAAAAGGGTTTATGGCAAGGTTTTGAACGAGTTCAAGCAAATGACTGAGGCCAAGTACCAAAGTCTTAAAGAAGGTTCTGAATCTGAAGAAAGTGGTTCAAAATCTGAACAAGACCTGAGCTTACCTGGCGAAGGATTTGAGCTAGGCACACGTCATCCTTTATCTCTTGTAAGAAAAGAAATCATCGAAATATTTAAAAAACTTGGCTTTAATGTGGCTGAGGGACCAGAAATTGAGGATGATTGGCATAATTTCTCGGCGCTAAACTTTCCCGAAGAGCATCCTGCTAGAGATATGCAAGATACCTTTTTCATCAAAAAAGGTGGCGAAAAGGGCGATATCGCTTTGAGAACGCATACTTCTTCTGTTCAAGTAAGAATGATGGAAGGCGGGAAACCACCATTCCGTGCTATCATGCCAGGAAGAGTTTATCGTAATGAAGCTATTTCTGCTAGAGCACATTGCTTTTTCCATCAGGTGGAAGGTTTATACATTGATGAGAATGTTTCCTTTGCCGACTTAAAACAAACCTTATTTTATTTCGTTCAAGAACTATTTGGGGAAGGCACGAAAGTCCGTTTCAGACCAAGTTATTTCCCATTCACCGAGCCATCGGCAGAAATGGATATTTCATGTTCAATTTGTAAAGGTGATGGATGTCAGCTTTGCAAACATAGTGGCTGGGTAGAAATTTTAGGTTGCGGCATGGTAGATCCGAATGTGCTTGAAAATTCAAATATCGATAGTAAAAAATATACCGGATATGCTTTCGGAATGGGAATAGAAAGAATTACTAATTTGAAATATCAAATTAAAGATTTAAGGCTCTTCTCAGAAAATGACGTTAGATTCTTAAAACAATTTCAGTCGGAAATGATTTAATGCGAATAAAACTGACATATCTCTTTATTTTAATCAGCCTTCTGTCATGCAGCAAAGATAATATTGACAGAATTCCGGATGTTTATGTAAGCTATAAAATTACCTTGCAGGAATTCAATATTAAAAGCACAAACGGGCTTTTATTGGTTAATAATCAGGCAAATACAGGAGTTGCGGGACTCATCATATACAAAAGAGCCGATGGTGCATTTGTGGCTTATGATCGATGTAGCTCAGTAAATCCACAAAAAAGGTGTGCGGTTGTGCCGGATGATCCCAATTTAACCGCAACAGACCCCTGCAGTGGAGCAAAATTCTCATTGTTTGATGGGAGTCCGGTGAAAGCACCCGCAGAAAGATCGCTTAAGCAATATAGAGTAATTATTACTAATTTTGACCTCATGGTAGTTAACTAAAAAGCAGTGGACAAGATTAAGGAAATAATTAAAAAATCGGCTCAGGACCTATTCAGAAAATACGGCTACCATAAAACCAGCGTAAACGAAATTGCCAAACGCGCAAAAATTGCCAAGGCCACCATTTACAAATACTTTGAGAGTAAAGAACTCTTGCTACAAGCTATTCTGATGGAATATATTCAGCATAGTGTACATGATATCATCCATAATCCAAGTGATGACCTAGATGAAGAAGCGTACCTAAGTATGATCATTTTGAAGACTAGTCGCCTCTCCTATACCGTTTGTAATGAATTTATTGGATGGGAATTTATACGTGAATCTGCCAACTCCCAAGAATTTCTAAAAACACTTTCTGATGAGCTTGAAAACCTGTTAATCGACTCATTTAATCAAACACCCTTGTTTAAGGCAGATGATTATATCGCGCGACTCCGATTTTTGATTAAAGCGAGTAAAAGTATTGTGTTTTCATTTGCGTTTACATCTGTAAGCGACTCCGATGTACGGAAAAACTTCATCTCCTTCCAAAAAGAAATACTCCCTTACCTCGTTAAGGCTGCAGTAAAATAAATTTGTGTTAACTCATTATTAAACTATTATACCGATTTGGTTTTTGGTATAATTATTCGTATATTGTTGCTCTAGTAAAGAAAATCGCTATGAGTCGTGAAATTTCCAATATTTCGAATTTAATTGATGCGATGTTTGATTTTTAAAAATCAAGGATCGTAATCATCCCTTTAAAACAAAAAAGCATAAATCCTTCTAAATTTTAGGACATGGCTTTGAATTGTTCCAATATCTGCCTAATTAGACCATTCCTAAATTAAAAATCTTTAATTTTGTGGTTCATGAAAAAAATTCCGGCCGACAAAAAATTTATAAATAACATTCAAGTAATTGATATTGCTGAAGAAGGCAAGGGTGTAGGAAAATCAGAGGATCTGGTAATCTTCATCGACAAAGCCGTTCCAGGAGATATTGTGGATGTTGAGCTCCTTCGTAGAAAGAAAAAATTCTATGAGGGTAAAATCCAGAACATTGTTAAACCATCTGAGCATCGTACAGATCCATTTTGTAAGCATTTTGGTGTGTGTGGTGGTTGTAAATGGCAGCATCTAAACTATGATGCGCAGCTGCTTTTTAAGCAAAAAAGTGTAGTTGATGCCCTTCAAAGGCTCGCAAAAGTGGATACAGCAGGCATAGAGCCGATTTTAGGTTCAAAGGAGACAAATTATTACAGGAATAAACTCGAATATACCTTTTCTGATAAGCGCTGGTTAACCGATGAAGACATGCGCAGCGGCGAGGAAATGGAGATGAATGCCTTGGGCTATCATATTCCGGGGCGCTTCGATAAGATTATTGATATTGACCATTGTTATTTACAGGCAGATCCGTCCAACGATATTCGTAATAAAGTTAGGGAGTATGCTCTGGCTAATCATATATCTTTTTATAACCTCAGAAACCACGAGGGCTCACTCAGAAATTTAATTATTCGTACGTCTAGCACTGGCGAACTGATGGTGATTGTTGTTTTTGCTTATATCGAGCAGGAGCAAATTACTAGCATGATGCAATTTATTGCTAAGGAATTTAAAAATATAAATTCACTACTTTATATCATCAATCAGAAGAAAAACGATACCATTTTTGATCAGGATATTCATGTTTTTGAGGGTGCTGATCATATATTTGAAAATATGAACGGACTTAAATTTAAGATTGGTCCGAAATCATTTTATCAAACCAATTCGGAGCAAGCTTTTGAACTTTATAAGATTACTAAAGATTTTGCAAACTTCAATGGCACTGAATTAGTTTATGATTTATATACTGGTGCGGGTACTATTGCTAATTTTATTGCGAAGGATGTAAAATCCGTTATCGGGATAGAATATGTGCCAACGGCTATTGAGGATGCGAAAATCAATTCAGACATCAATTCGATTAAGAATACTAGCTTTTTTGCAGGTGATATGAAGGATATTCTAAATGCCGAATTTATTGCCACACATGGGAAACCTGATGTAGTAATTACAGACCCTCCACGTGCTGGGATGCATGCCGATGTGGTTAAGCGACTTTTAGAGATGGAGGCAGAAAAGATTGTGTATGTAAGCTGTAATGTGGCTACGCAAGCACGTGATATCGCTTTGCTTAAGGAAAAGTATGAAGTTAGCAGAATTCGTCCCGTTGATATGTTTCCACACACACAGCATGTTGAAAATGTAGTTTTATTGAGCTTAAACCTCAATCAAGCACAGGACCTTGAAAAAGCAGAATAAATTTAGTCAAATTCCTTTCAAAGCAATAGCATGGAAATAAAAGACCTACTTAACCCCGAAGGAAATAACGAAGGGAATAAAAAAGAGAAGGAAAGTCCGCTGAAAAGCCTAGAACTCGATTTAAAATTCTATGATGAATCGATTAAAGAGGTGGCACTTGAAATAATTTCAGAGGGAATTTCAGAGTATCCAATTTTTGTGGCTCATCAGCATGAGCTCAATTTAGGTGAGCCCATATTAGATAAAGAGGAGCTAAATACAAGCTGGAGTATTCATGCTTCTACAATTGAAGAATTTACAGAAAAGGGACTCGTGCAGCCCGATAAGAGAGATAGATTTGAAAAGCAATATAAAGATCCGTATGCCTTTATGTGTGTTTTTGTGATTGTCCCAGAAGGCGCAAATTTCGTATTCTACCCCTATCAATAAGGAAATAAGCTACCATAAAATATCTTGAAGATTGTAGATATTTGCAAAGAATATGTAATTTAAAATCAAATTTCAGACAGATGCCGAACAAAAAATTACTGATACTCAACAAAAAGCAGATCGAACAAAGAATTGATCGCATGGCTTACCAAATCTTAGAGGATAATTTGGGTGAGAAAGAATTAATTATTGCCGGCATTATCGACAAAGGATATTTAATAGCAAAGCGCTTAAAATCTGTGTTGGAGTCTATTTCTGAAATTAAAATCACTTTAATGAAGGTTGAGATAAATAAGGAAATCTCGCATTTAGAAGCTAGTTCGGATTTGGATCTGAAACATGCGACAAACAAGGTGGTTATTTTAGTAGATGATGTATTAAATAGTGGCCGTACTTTGGCCTATGGCTTAGGTGTATTTCTTGATATCCCACTCAAAAAACTTAGAACGTTAGTTTTAATCGACCGAAGTCACCGTAACTTTCCTGTTTCCCCAGATTTTACTGGCCTAGAACTTGCAACCATCCTAAAAGAACATGTGGATGTAGTTTTAGATGAAAAAACGGAAGATGATGCGGTTTATTTATCTTAGAGATTGAATGGGGTTTGGGCTACTGGTGGCTGAGGTACTCGAAGCCCGAATTTAGTTGTCAGACATCAGTTATCAGTTATCAGTTGTCAGTTGTCAGTTGTCAGTTGTCAGGCTGACGACATCTATTACCCACTGGCTGAGGCTCTCGAAGCCCCGTCATAGAAAGTACGAACGGTAGCTGAGGTTCTAGAAGCTAGCCCAAATTCAAATAAAAAGCCAATCGCTCAGCAGTTAAATCGCTAGCACTTACCACAAATTTAGATTGGTTATAAAAGGGCTCTCTTTCTTTTAGTTTATTGCTAATAAAATCTACTAATTGCTCCCCTTTAAGATTTCTAATCAATGGCCTGTCTGCTTTTGAGTTTTCAAGTCTAGAAGCAAGTGCCTTTGGAGGCAATGATAAATATACTACCTGTCCATTTGCGCTCATCCAAGCCATATTATCGTCATAGCATGGTGCTCCACCTCCAGTAGCAATAATGGCATTTTCACCAAAATGCGCCAACTGCAATACCTCTTTTTCTAACTCTCGGAAAGCATTTTCACCATGAATCTCAAAATAGTCAACAATGCTCATTCCTGCTTTTACCTCAATTAATTTATCTAGATCTACGAACTCATATTTTAAATAATTAGCTAATTTTTTTCCGATAGTGGTTTTACCACTCCCCATAAATCCAACAAGAAAAATCTTCATAAACTAAAAAAAAACTCAATGCAGAAAAATCGCTCTGCTCTATTTAAAATAAATCAAAAATGCTTAACATCAATTTTTGCTAAAATAGCTCGCTGCCATTTCATCATAAGAGGGCACATTCCTGAAATGCCATTTATTGATTACCGTTCCATTTTTTAATAAAATCACGCCCGGATTGGCTCTAACCATGCTTTTTAAAGGAATACCATCTGCATAAAACACCTCCATCACCAATTTATTCTTTTTGCTGAACTTCTCCGCATCACTTGCAGAATTAGATGTAAGCAATACTGTTCTGATATTAAAATTTTCGGCAGCATTAATGGCAAGCGCATTCAAATTTCCAATGCCTGTAGCATCGGTTTTATTAAGATCATAGGCAACAATAACAAGATTATAATAAGGATTTTCAAGAATCTCCTGATTATAATCCGTACCCTGACTATCGGTTATTTTTAAATCTTTAATCTTAAGATCAAAACCTTTTTTAATCAATTTTGAAACTGGCTCGCCTGTAATTACCCAGTTTTGATCCTTCCAAATCTCCGTTTTTAAGTACTCCTTATCCGTAAGAGTTTTTGTCTCACCAGTGCTTTTGTTAGTAAGATTATAATTAATCTCATACACATCAGGTTCAGCCCCTGGAGGGGTAATCATTAATTGTGGGATATTATTTCCGATTTTATATGGTAAAAAATCAAGAATTGGCAGGTAACTATAGGTAAATACCCCAAAACCGAGTGAAAGTACCAAAACCAATCCCGCGATAACTTGCTGAGCTTTTTCACTACCAATTAATGGTTTTATGTGATTCTTGTTAAAAAAGATAAAAAGAATCATCACTAACAATACAATATCCTTCGAAAAAGATTGCCAAGGGGTGAGTGGTATTGCATCGCCAAAGCAACCGCAAGAAGTCACCACCTCAAAATATGCCGAATAAAAGGTTAGGAAAGTAAAAAATACAATGGTAATTAATAAGCCCCAAACCACTTTGCTAGTCCAGAAACCCAACAATAACAAAGCCCCAAAAACAATTTCCAGTGTGCAAAGTAAGATCGCAAAAGCCGTAGCATAATCATTAAAAAAACTAATGTGAAATACTTCAAAATATTCCTGAAGCTTATAGCCAAAACCTAGTGGATCATTAGCCTTAATTAAGCCAGAAAAAATAAATAATAAGCCGACAAAAGATCGTAAAATTTGTAAAAAGACAGTTTTCATTCCAATTTTTAATAAAATAATATTTTCAAAATTCATTAGGCTCCCTTATGGAGGTCCAATTTTATTAAGGCAAATACAGAATAATTTAACATATCCTGATAATTTGCTCTTACCCCTTCAGAAGCCAATGTTTGACCCAAATTATCTTCAATTTGCTTCACCCTTAAAATTTTCATGAGTATCAAATCTGTTAAAGAGCTTATTCTCATGTCTCTCCAAGCCTCACCATAATCATGATTCTTAGCAAACATAAGTTCCTTTGTCTCATGCACCTTTTTATCAAAATGCATCTCCACTTCTTCAACAGGCAGTTCGGTTCTCTCATCACCTTGTAAATCAATTTGCATCATCGCAATTACGCAATAATTTACAATGCCGATGTACTCGGAAGTAATATCTTCACCCACTTTTGAAACCTTTTTTTCTTCAAGAGTTCGTATTCTTTGGGCTTTAATAAAGATCTGATCGGTAATGGAAGAGATCCTCAAAATACGCCATGCTGTGCCATAATCAGTACTTTTCTTTAGAAAAAGTTCTCTGCACACCTTGATTACACCATCGTATTCAACTGAAGTTTTGTTTATCAAAGCCTTAATATTTATTTGTTAGAACCATGAATTAATCGGTATTTTGCCATTATATGGCGGATAAAAATACAGATTTTCAACAAAAATTAACGTTAAATGTTCGCGGAAGCCAACTAGATCTTTCTAGTCCGAAGCTAATGGGCATTATAAACCTCACTCCAGATTCATTTTTCGATGGTGGGCGAAATAATAGCATAGAAAATGCCTTAAAAAAAACTGAAGAATTTTTGACTGAGGGTGCCGATCTTCTCGACTTAGGAGCTTATTCGTCTAGACCCGGCGCCGAACATATTTCTGAAGAAACAGAACATGAGCGACTTGTACCTGTGGTTAAAGCTATTGCAAAAGAATTCCCACAAGCATTAATTTCTATCGATACTTTTAGATCAGGAATAGCTAAAGCTGCTATCGCTGAGGGAGGGCACTTAATAAATGATATTTCGGCAGGTGAAATGGATGAAAACATGTTTCAAACCATTGCTGAGCTGAAAGTACCCTATATTTTGATGCACATGCGGGGAACGCCAAAAACTATGACGCAACTAACTGATTATGCTGATTTACTATCCGAAATCTCACAATATTTTTCAAGAAAAATCAAACAATTAAATAATTTAGGTGTTCATGATCTCATTATTGACCCAGGGTTTGGCTTTGCCAAGACAATAGATCAGAACTATGAATTATTAGCAAAACTTGAAAATCTAAAAATTTTAGGCTACCCAATTTTAGCGGCTCTTTCTAGAAAATCTATGATCTATAAACTTCTAGATACCGATGCTGAACATGCCTTAAACGGCACTACAGCAGCAAATACCATTGCTTTATTAAATGGAGCTAATATCCTAAGGGTACATGATATTGCTGAGGCAAAAGAAGCAATTCAAATCGTAGAAAAGCTCAGATTTTAAAGCAAAATAGAATAAATCGTTATAAATATTTACTTTAGTGGGATGCAAGATTTTGATTTCAGTTTCCTCAATTTGCGTTTTCTCGATGCAATCGACATAATTCTGGTTGCTTTTATAATTTATTACGTTTATAATCTCATTAGAGGCACCATTGCTTTAAATATTTTACTTGGCCTTTTTATCATTTATGCCGCCTATAAAATGGTGGAACAAGCAGAAATGCGACTTCTATCCGAACTTTTAGGTGGATTTGTGAGTGTTGGTTTCATCGCCCTGATTGTGGTATTTCAACAGGAAATTAGGCGTTTTCTCTTATTAATAGGCAGAAATGCATCCTTACAAAAAAATAAAGCATGGTGGTCTTTCTTGTTTGGGAATAAAGAAATTGCTAAAAACAATTCGGCCAGAATAAAGCCAATTATTGATGCTTGCAAGAGCATGCAGCAGAGCAAAACTGGAGCATTAATGGTATTCGCCAAATTCTACGATGAGCAGTATTACAAAAATAGCGGTGAAATTATTGATGCTAAAATTTCAAAGCGACTTTTAGAAAGTATCTTCCAAAAGCATAGTCCTTTACATGATGGTGCAGTAATTATTTCTGAAAACAGAATCAAATGTGCAAGTAGTATATTACCACTCACAGAAAATGATAAGCTTCCGGCTCAATTCGGATTAAGACATCGTGCTGGGATTGGAATTTCAGAAATTAGTGATGCTGTGGCAGTTATAATTTCTGAAGAAACCGGCGAAATATCCTATGCCAAGCAAGGTAGAGTCAGGATGAACCTTACCTTTACTGAGCTAGAAAAACTATTGAATAAAGATTTTTAATCAATCTTTATTACAATTTAAATTATAGTGTGTGCTTATAAACCACACCTTCTTTCATCACAAACTTCATAGAAGCAAGTGACTGAATATTTTTTAGAGGATCACCATTTACAGCGATAATATCTGCAATTTTTCCTTTTTCGATGGATCCTAAACGATCAGAAATCCCTAACAAATCGGCGGCATTTACAGTTGCCGACTTAATTGCCTCCATCGCAGGCATTCCTGCTTCGGTCATATATTCAAACTCTTTGTAATTTTTACCATGGGCGAAAACCCCTGCATCAGTACCAAATGCAATTTTTACTCCTTCTTTATAAGCTTTTGCAAAAGTGCTTTGAATTTTTGGTCCCGTAGCGATTGCCTTTGGAACAACTAATGGTTGATAATAACCTGGGATTTTTGCCGAATCGGCCACTGACTTACCCGCAGTAATTGTAGGTACATAATAAGTGCCATTTTGCTTCATTAAAGCAATAACCTCATCATCCATAAATGTACCATGCTCAATGGAAGAAACGCCCGCACGAATAGCTCTTTTCATACCTTCAGCACCATGAGCATGCGCAGCAACACGATAGCCATAGTCTTTAGCTGTACTTACAACTGCTTCAACTTCATCCATTGTAAATTGAGCTCCAGCCCCATCTTTCGCATTACTTAAAACACCCCCAGTTGCAGTAATTTTTATTACATCAGAACTCTCTTTATAACGTTGTCTAACAGCTTTTCTAGCTTCATCAGGACCGTTAATTACGCCTTCTTTAGCTTCTGGATCACCCATTATTGCCTTGCCAAATCCATTTGATGGATCCGCGTGACCACCTGTTGTAGCAATACTTTTTCCTGCAGCAAGAATTCTTGGTCCGTTAATATCTCCCTGATTGATGGCATTTCTTAGCGAAATGGCGATTGTACCACCTAAATCTCTTACAGTAGTAAATCCAGCCATTAAGGTTCTTTCACAATATTTCACTGCCTTTAATGCTCCTTCATCCTCATTTAAAGTAAATTTTTCTAAGAACTGATTCTTATTAGTTTCCATAGATAAGTGCACATGAGAATCAATAAAACCGGGCATTACCGTTTGATTTTTCATGTCGATGAGCTTGTCTTTGCCAGTCCCAGAATGATATCCTTTACGTACATCAATAATTTTATTCGATTCAACAACAATGGTCATTTCTGTTTGAACTGTGTTTGATTTACCATCAATCAATCGGCCACACTGAATAAATGTTTGTTGTGCAAAAGCTGGAAGAGCTATAAAAACTGAAAAGAAAAGAGCTATAAATTTCATACACGATTTTTTGGTTTATCTAAACTATTTAAAAAATGGTATAAAACAAAAAAATCCGGCATGTACCGGATTTTTTTGTTCTTTTTAAATTTCTATTTAGCAATATTGATCAAATGCCTGACTTAAATTATCGGCAATCATTTGCGCTGGACGCCCCTCAATTTGGTGACGTTCAATCATATGTACTAATTTACCATCCTTAAATAATGCAATTGCAGGTGATGATGGAGGATAAGGCAACATATGTGCTCTTGCTTGATCAACAGCTTCTTTTTCCATTCCAGCAAAAACAGTAACAAATCTATCTGGATGTTTTTCATTTTGCGTAGAGATTTTAGCTGCGGGACGGGCATTTGCAGCAGCACATCCACAAACTGAATTAACCATTACAAGTACCGTTCCTTCTGATTTTATAGCCTGATCAACTTCTTCAGCTGTTCTCAGATCCTGAAATCCGGCATTAGTCAATTCCTGACGCATTGGTGCCACTAAATATTCTGGATACATATTTTTATAATTTATTTATTGGGTGAACATTCAAATTATGCAAAGTTAAGGATTTGAAAGATATACAAGCCTATTAAACATACATTTGACGCTAGAATTACTAAATAAATTATTGAAAACTAAAAATTTGATAGTTCTGTAAATTAGCTTCTTCCATTTAATTGTAAATTCTTCAAAAAGCCTTGTCCTATTCCTTGAAACTTATTTAATTAATTAAAAAATACGTAGTTTTGCAAAATATTTTACAAAGCAGAATTCGCATAAAAAATTCCGATTGTAAAAACCTAATTAATTATTTATCAATACGTTAAATCGTATTTAAACAAAAAACTATGTCATCAGTAGAGACAAACTACGTGCCTTACAAAGTTAAGGACATCACATTAGCAGAATGGGGTCGTAAAGAAATCGGCCTAGCAGAAGCAGAAATGCCAGGATTAATGGCACTTCGTGAAGAATTTGGTGCTTCAAAGCCACTTAAAGGTGCCCGCATCGCTGGATGTTTGCACATGACTATTCAAACAGCTGTTTTAATTGAAACGCTAGTTGAATTAGGTGCTGAAGTTACCTGGTCATCATGTAATATTTTCTCAACTCAAGATCATGCTGCTGCGGCAATTGCTGCTGCCGGAATTCAAGTTTATGCTTGGAAAGGTCTTAATGAAGAAGAATTTGACTGGTGTATCGAACAAACATTACATTTCGGTCCAGAGCGCAAGCCATTAAACATGATTTTGGATGATGGTGGCGACTTAACCAATATGGTTTTTGATAGATTTCCTGAGCTTATCGCAGACATCAAGGGTCTTTCTGAAGAAACTACAACCGGTGTTCACCGCTTATATGAGCGCATGAAAAACGGAACATTGCACTTACCTGCAATTAACGTGAACGACTCAGTAACTAAGTCTAAATTTGATAATAAATATGGTTGCCGTGAGTCATTAGTTGATGCAATCCGCCGTGCAACTGATGTGATGATGGCTGGTAAAGTAGCTGTTGTTTGTGGTTATGGCGACGTAGGTAAAGGTTCTGCTATTTCTTTAAGCTCACAAGGTGTACGCGTTATCGTTACTGAAATTGATCCAATTTGTGCTTTACAAGCTGCTATGGAAGGTTATGAAGTAAAGAGACTTTCTACAGCAATTAAAGAGGCTGACATCGTTGTTACAACTACAGGAAATTGCGACATTGTTCGTGGAGAACATTTCCTTGCATTAAAAGATAAGGCTATCGTTTGTAATATCGGCCACTTTGATAATGAAATCGATATGGCATGGTTAAATGAAAACTATGGCAATACTAAAGTTGAGATTAAGCCTCAAGTAGATAAATATACCATCAATGGTAAGGATGTTATCGTTCTTGCAGAAGGTCGCTTAGTGAATTTAGGATGTGCAACTGGTCACCCATCATTTGTAATGTCTAACTCATTCACAAATCAGACTTTAGCACAATTAGAACTTTGGACTAACTCTGCAAATTATGAGAACAAAGTTTACGTTCTTCCAAAATACTTGGACGAAAAAGTAGCTCGTTTACATCTTGCAAAGATCGGTGTTGAACTAGAAACGCTTCAACAACATCAAGCTGATTATATCGGTGTACCTGTTGAAGGACCGTTTAAAGGCGACGCTTACAGATACTAGGTCAGTTGTCGGTTGACAGTTATCAGTTGACTGTTGTCAGGCATACTGATAAAAATAAAAAAAATGAGGCTGTATCATAAATCATGATCAGCCTCTTTTTATTTTCAGGGAATAACTTTC
>NZ_JAFEIG010000018.1 GCF_017495225.1 Daejeonella sp.
AGAAAGATCTGTCCAAGTAGTTCCATTGGTAGAACCTTGTAATTTAAAGGTGTTGGTAGCACCATTTGACAATGCCCAGATAGTTAAATCTAAAGATACTCCTAAAATTCTAGTTGCTGATGCAGTTGTTAAACGGAATAGGTTTTTACCAACCCAGTTTAATGAACCATTGAATGCAGAATATGTTGTTGCACTATTATCAATAGCATTGCTAATAACATTAGTAGAATAAATATCCAATTCTGTACTTACTGAAGTAGGGCGTACAAAATCTTGTGCTGTAAAGAAACATGCAGGAGATTCAACCGCATCTACTATACCATCATTGTCATCATCAATGTCTAGTATATCTTTAACTCCATCCCCATCTGTATCTACACAAGTAGCTAAGTTTTTGCTTGTAGCATAAGGACTATAAGTTGAGATATAATTAACGCTTGCATTATCTGCTACTGTTTCTAAACCATCGGCTAAACCATTGGTTCCTACAGCACTTGTAAACTTGAAATTTGCCGTTGTATTTGTAGTTGAACCACTTTCTAGGGCATCACTACAACCGTCAGCATCGCTATCTAAATCATGATGATTGAATATTCCATCTCCATCGGTATCGCTGGTACATTCTCCTTTAGGATAAGCAGATGCATTAAAGTCTGTTGGTAATACAAATTTGATGTCAGTTACTCCACCATAGTATGATGTTCCGGCTACCCCTACCAATCGGTAGAAGCCATAAGCAGTATTTGGCTGTAAAGTATTGTTAACTACAAATGATCCGGTAGTTGCTGTTGAAGCTACTGCTGCAGAAAGATCTGTCCAAGTAGTTCCATTGGTAGAACCTTGTAATTTAAAGGTGTTGTTAGCATCAGCAGATAATTGCCAATTAATTAAGTCTAAAGATACTCCTGCAATTCTAGTTGCTGAAGCAGTTGTTAAACGGAATAGGTTTTTCCCAACCCAGTTTAATGAACCATTAAATGCAGAGTATGTTGTTGCACTATTATCAATGGCATTAGTAATAACATTAGTAGAATAAATATCCAATTCTGTACTTACTGAAGTAGGACGAACAAAATCTTGTGCTGCGAAGAAACATGCAGGCGATTCAACCGCATCTACTATACCATCATTATCATCATCAATATCTACTAAGTCTTTAATTCCGTCTCCATCCGTATCCACACAAGCAGCTAAGTTTTTGCTTGTACCAAAAGGCTTATACGTTGAAGTATAATTAATTAGACCTGCAGTAGTTGTACTCTCATAATTATCCAACAAACCATTACCATTGGCATCAGTACCTGTAGGAATAATTGTTGAACTTGTAGCTGTTGTCGAACTTCCTGCTTCAATCGCATCGGCACAACCGTCACCGTCAGAATCTAAGTCTAATCCATTTGGTATTCCGTCTCCATCAACATCTCTAATACAAGTGCGTTCTGTAAAGTAGGCTTCTTGCACCCATCCTGAAACGGTACCTGAAACAGTTGTTCCAAAAATTCTGTATTTTGAATAGGCCGTATAATTATTAGCCATATTAAACTTATACGAATTATTGGCAGCACTGATCGGGCTTGAAGTAGCAAAAACTTGATCGGTAGCAATTCTTTCCCAAGTGGTTCCATTCCAGCCTTCAATATTGTATTTACCTGTTGTGCCAAGTGGGAAGTTTCCAGCCTGACAACTCAGTTCAATAAGACTTAAGACTTTTGCACTTGGTAAATCAAATTGCAAAATGGTTTGATCTAAGAAGGTAGAAGAAGTATAAGCGTCTGTGGCTTCAACACCATTCAAAATATTGGCCAAAGTACCCGCCCAAGTTACCGTAGCAGAAACAGTAACTCCAGTTTTACTCATCAAGGCAGTTGCACAATTTAACTCATCAAGATCTAATACCCCATCATTGTCATCATCTAGATCTGTAATATTAGGTATTCCGTCTCCATCTGTATCCAAACAAGCACTTACTGTCTTGTCAAGAGCTAAATTATAAGTATGAGTACCTTTATAGATTCCAGACTCTGTAGCACTTTCCAATTCATCAACCAAACCATTTGCACCGGTATTGCTAGGACTTAAGAAACTAGTAGAAGAGAATGCAGTAGCACTCAGTGGTGCGGTACCTGCTTCAATTGCATCGGCACATCCATCACCGTCTGAATCCGAATCTAAACCGTTCGGTATTCCGTCGCCGTCTGAATCAGTAGTACAAATAACTGAGACACCAGCAAGCTGATTGATAAAACGAATTTCTGCTAAGATTACATTGAAATTGCCTGGAATAGTTTCTGGGGTAGCAATAGACCATCCATTACTAACACCTTGATCTTGATATTGATCATACCAAACTTCTAAAATGTCAAATGTAAATTCGCTAACCGAAATGATAGGCTCTTGAAAATAAACAACCTTTGCAGCATTGTTAGGTATACTAAAGTCAAAGACTTGAGATTTTGATACGCCAGAACAAGTCGTCCAAGAAGCTTTAATTTTTTTCAATGGCGCATCACCACCACCATAACCAAATGAAGGCGGCAACCATAAAACCATTCCTTTGATATCAGTTGGACCATCCAACGTTAATTTCCAATCATTTTTAATACCTGATCCATCAGAAATATAAGCGGCATTTGTAATTAAGGAAGGTGAAGCGTGCGTTATTGAACTTAAAGAGGCTACTGTTGTAGGTGTAGCTGATAATCCCGATCCGTCAAAAGCTTGAGAAGCAATAGACCAAGAATCAATACCAAACCTATTCACTGGCAATGTTTCTATTTTCTTAGGCGCAATCAATTCTGTAGTTGATCCAGTCTTAATACAAGATGAACATTCAATATTATCAGGAATTCCATCGTTATCATCATCAATATCCGTAACATCAAGTATTCCATCTCCGTCTGTATCAACACAGCCGTTAATTCCTTTAACAAGAGCATAACCTTCATAATTTGGAGAATAGTTAAGTGAACCAAGAACAGGTACACTCTCATAAACATTCAACAAACCGTTTCCGTTCGTATCGGCACCAGTTGGACTTACCGTTGTACTATTAGCTGTGGTTGAAGTTGCTGCTTCTATAGCATCAGCGCAACCATCACCGTCTGAATCTAAATCGAAATGATTTAGTTTACCATCTTTATCGGTATCTCTTGTACATGAAGTTTTCGGAAATAGCGATCCGTCATATTTATCCGTATTAACATCCCAATAAATTTCAGATACAATTCCCGATAAAATATCGGCTGCAGCCACACCGTAAACACGATAGTATTTGTAAGCTCCAGCATTGGTGATAATATTAAATTTATTTGAATTGGTTAATAAAACAGAACCATTAGCAGTAGAGTTTGTGGCATTTGCCGGCGAAGCCATGGGTAGTGTAAGGTCAACCCAAACCGAATTATCATTAGAACCTTGCAATTTTATACTTGAAGCTGTAGCAGCAAAAACCTGAGTAGCTGAAGTTTTTTGGAAATAAATTGCATCCAATTGTACAGCAGTACTAAAGGTAATTTTAAACAATTCTTTGTTTAACTGAGATTGTGCAGTAGCAGTCACAAACTGAACAGCACCAGTAGCATCACCAACATTATCCGTTAAGGCTGTCAAAGTATTATTTGGAGCCAAGAGATTAAGCTGGGAACTTATTGTTGCATAAGCCGTTTTATTGGCAGTGTTCCATTCTGCTGCATTGAAAAAACAAGCCGGCGACTCTGTCGCATCTCGCAACCCATCATTGTCATCATCGATATCAATGGAGTTAATTACTCCATCACCATCAAAATCGTCTGTAGGTTTAGTGCCACCTATAGTCTGCGCATTCACAAAAAGTGAACTCGCCATTAAGGCCATAAAAAATAGCGACTTAAGCAAATTGCTCTTAAGAGGTGATAAAGAAGTGTTAGCTGTTACAACAACTAATTGCCTTACAAAGGCTGGGTAGATTTGGTTTGTTTTTGATTGCATTTTCAATAGGTAGTAGAAATGTTTCAATAGGTAATAGGCAATAAGTAAATGTATTTGACTACATTTTTCGATTTAATATGTTTCGTTTAGGTCATCTTGACTTATAAATAGTTAAAACTTAATAAATTCATTCATGGCAATCATTTTGCCGCAATATATTTTGTTGTAATCACACGTTATATTGGTAAATGATTGATAAAATCATTCACAAATGCTCCATGCAATTAAATTGGAAAGGTCGTTAAAACCCTACCCAGCATTGTTTTTAATATAATTTGAATACAATTTGAATTCCTGCAACAATTTGTAACAGGTCAATTTGTTTTTGACATCGGTAGATAATCAAGGGCACAAAAGTGAAAAAAATATGAAGAGGATTTAGGCTACGCTTATAGTAAAGTAGTCCAATTTTAAGTTTGTGAACTCATTAATATTTTTTATTTCAAAAAATTGTACTCTTTTTGAGAAATGGAACTCAGTCCAAAAAAACAGAATGAGCTTTCCAAGCAAGCCAATTGTATATGATTTTTTATTTATCAATTACCACATTAATACTGAGCCTTTTAATTAGCTATAATAATTACAGGGACAATAAAAACAGTATTCTCCTTGCAGGATATATGTGCATATTATCTATATATAATATACTCCACTTTTTTTTATTTGAAGGAAATTCAATCCTAGGAATAGCCATATTATTAAGACATATCTCTCCACTTTTTTATATTCCGGGTCTTTTACTGTTTTTTTATGTCCGCGGAACATTGAAAAATAAATGGAGCCTATCAAAACGCGACCTTTGGCATTTCATCCCAATGATCATCGGTTTTATAAATATTATACCTTACTTTTTAATCCCATTTGAAGATAAAATACATTATGCCGAGCAATTATTCTCAACCTCCGATTTCAACTTTTTAACAAAAACAACCTTAATCTATCCATTTTATGTAAGTGCCATTATTAGAAGTGTACTATTTTTCAGCTATGTAACAGCAAGCGGACTTTTACTATGGGAATTCAATAAATTAACAAAACGGAAAGATGAAAGCACTCAAAAACAAATCAAGTGGCTCATTTTTCTAATTGGAAATGCTATATTATTAAGTATTTGCTCCTTCTGCCTTACCTTTGGCTTTTATGTAGATACCATCGTTGAAAAAACAGCAATGAATAATAATATCTTTACTGTAATCGCCGGACTTACATTCTCTTTTATACCTACAGTATTGATATTCTTTCCGCAAGTGCTTTACGGCATTCCTGATTCTGATTTAATTGACCCTAATAGAAAGGATAAAGATAAAAATGGCTTAAGCGACAAAAATCTTTATTTACTTGCAGCAAGAATTATTGAATACTTTGAAAATGATAAGCCTTATTTAGATAAATCATTTAGTTTAGACGATCTAGCTAACCACTTAGACGTACCTAAACATCAATTGTACACCTGCTTAAATACTTGTTTAAATAAAAAATTCACACAATTAAGAACTAGCTTTAGAATAGAACACGCAAAAAAGCTACTTTTATCTGGAGATTTAGACTCTAAATCTTTACAAGGTATCTGGATGGAAGCAGGTTTTTCGTCAAAGACAAATTTTTTTACTACGTTTAAGGAAGAAACAGGACTTACTCCTACGGAATTTATCCTGTTGGAAAAAAATAGTTAAAAGCCATGGTATATTATTTCTCAATATTAATACTAGCACTTTGTATCGTTATGTTCACTTATAATTCAAAAGTGAACCGTAACATCTTGTATTTATTAGGTTTTTTAATTCCAATAGCCGCTTACGGTATTCATCATCACCTAATATTTTTTAATGAGTCGGCTTTCAAATTAGCTATTATTAATACTCATGGCATACCATTGTATTATTTAGCAGGGCCAATGCTATATTTTTATATCCGGAATACCATCCTCGACTCTAATCAGTTAAGCAAATTAGATTTTTTACACTTTTTGCCTTTTATAATAGGTTTAACATCCATCTTGCCTTATATCTTTGAAGATTTCGACTATAAAGTTGGCATTGCACAACAGTTTATTGATGATCCCAATAGTATCAAAACGGTACATTCTCATTGGTTTTACCCAAATTATTTCAATGTAATTGCACGGCCTGTATTATTACTTGGCTATAGCATTGCCTGCCTACTCATTGTATGGAAATATACAAATGTGAAAGGAAATGAATCGCCAATAGTCCAAAGGGGACTAATCACTAAATGGCTAATATCTTTATCTATTTTGGCTTTCTTAGTTGCTTTACTTTATTTATTCATGACTTATCTATTCCTTAGCACTCAAAACCTAAAGAAAGATACATTCAATGAATTACCTATAGGTACATTTACAGGATTTGCCTATGCAATTATCCCGGTCATTATCTTCATTTTCCCCCGAATTTTATATGGCATCCCAAGAGCAATACAAACAATTAATATCCCTAATGAAGAGGAAGATCAAGAATTGCCAATAGGTCAACCAAGAGAAAACTATTTAAATGATCCATTAACCGAAACCGCTGAAAGAATATTAACATACTTTGAACAAAGCAAACCCTATTTAAATACCAAGTTTAGTATTGATGATATCGCTGAAGAATTAAATATACCCAAACACCACGTAGGCTATTGTTTCACAAATATTATCCAGACAAAATTTACAACGCTACGTACAGATTATAGAATTGCTCATGCAAAACGCCTTTTACTTTCTAGCCAAGTAGATGTTATGACCATGGAAGGAATTGGCTTAGAATCCGGATTCGCATCAAAATCTAGCTTCTTCTCCGTATTTAAAGAATCAACAGGACTATCCCCTTTCGATTATATGAAACAACATAAAAATCAAGGTGCCTATCGTAAATTCCCTAAAAACCACTCCGAAAACTTCAATAGACCAGAAGTAACATAATATTGTTCGAAAGCAAGACTGGATCAAGGAACCAGGAACAAAGAATAAAGAATAAAGAAAAAAGACAAGGTTAGTGCTTGTTTAGAAACCAAGAGTCTTTAAATCTCATTTCTAAATACTAAGTACTAACTACTAAATACTAATTTGAACAAAGAGCAAAGAACAAGGAGTAAAGACAGAAAAATAACCAGCACATTAGTATTTCAGATGTCGTAAGCCAGGCTTCGAGAACCACAGCCACCGGATTTCAGATGTCGTTAGCCTGATAACCGACAACTGCCAACTGATAACTGATAACTCATAACTGATAACTAACCATCTAAATTGTCTGAACCATGATTTATTTGATTTTTATGATTGCGAAGAAGAAATGGCT
>NZ_JAFEIG010000007.1 GCF_017495225.1 Daejeonella sp.
CCCTCTAGAGGGGGACATGCACAACAACCTCTAATACCCTACTATAAAAAATAAAAATCATTGTTTACTAGGAGTGAATAGGCGCATAGTGTCCCCCGCTAGCGGGGGAATAAAAGGGGGTGGAAAAAGTTAGCAGCAAAATTATTATTAATATTCCTCCCCTACCCCCTCTAGAGGGGGACATGCACAACAACCTCTAATACCCTACTATAAAAAATAAATATCATTGTTTACTAGGAGTGAAAAGGCGCATAGTGTCCCCCGCTAGCGGGGGAATAAAAGGGGGTGGAATCTGGTTAATAGCAGAGTAACTGGTTAATAAACCTCCCCCTACCCCCTCGGAGAGGGGGACATGCACAGCGACCTCAGCTAACGAAGGAATACTATACAAAACCCAAAAATCATTTCCTCCAAAAAATCTCCATTTTAACCCTTAAAATTCTTAAATTGCGCCCTTAAAAATTGGGAGTTTAAACACTGATGTACAAAGAATATAAGCAACTTGATTTATCGCAAACTGGTAAGGATATACTAGAATACTGGAAAGAAAACCAAGTATTTGAGAAAAGCATTTCTAATCGACCTGCTTCAAAACCCTATACTTTTTACGAGGGGCCGCCTTCTGCTAACGGAATGCCGGGCATTCACCACGTGATGGCACGCTCAATCAAAGACATTTTTTGTCGCTATAAAACCCTAAAAGGCTTCCGCGTAGAGCGTAAAGGGGGTTGGGATACTCATGGTCTTCCTATCGAACTTGCTGTAGAGAAAAAACTCGGCATCACTAAAGAAGATATCGGCAAAACCATTACTGTTGATGCTTACAATGAAGCCTGCCGTACAGAAGTAATGAAATACACGGATGTTTGGAACGACCTAACCGAAAAAATGGGTTATTGGGTCGACCTTGAAAATCCATACATCACCTACGAAAACGATTATATTGAAACCCTTTGGTGGATATTGAAGCAATTTCATGAAAAAGGCCTTTTATACAAGGGTTATACCGTTCAGCCTTATTCGCCTGCAGCGGGGACTGGTTTAAGCTCGCATGAGCTAAATCAACCTGGGACCTATAAAATGCTGAAGGATACCTCGATTGTAGCGCAATTTCATCTTAAAAACGATCAAAAACATCCTTTAATGGATAAATTATTTGATCATGAAGGTGAAAATACCTGCATTTTAGCATGGACCACCACTCCTTGGACACTCCCATCAAATTGTGCCCTTGCCGTTGGTGAAAACATCAATTATGTTAAAATTAAGACTTTCAATCCTTATACTTTCCTTCCTGTAAGCGTAATTCTTGCCAAAGATCTCGTTTCAAAATATTTTAAAGAGGAAGCGCAAAGCATTGATTTCAAGGATTATAAAGGAGGAGATAAACTCATTCCTTGGCAAATAGTAAACGAATTTAAAGGCTCTGAACTTCTTGGTTTACATTACCATCAATTGATGCCTTATGTAACGAATGAAGACTTGGAACAGAATGCTTTCCGCGTTATTCCTGCCGATTTTGTAACTACAGAAGATGGTACAGGTATCGTTCACACAGCTTCAGTTTTTGGTGCAGACGATTTTAGAGCTTGCCGCGAAAATAATGTGCCATCGGTGATGGTTAGGGATGAAAAAGGTAATGAATTTCCACTTGTTGATAAGCAAGGACGTATGGTTCAAGAAGTTACAGACTTTGCCGGAAAATATGTGAAGGAAGAATATTACAGCGATGAAGAGCGTAAAAATCCTGATTTCAGGCCTACAGACGTTTTAATTGCCATCAAATTAAAAGAAGATAACAAGGCTTTCGATGTAAAAAAATACGAGCACAGTTACCCACATTGCTGGAGAACGGATAAGCCAGTTTTATACTATCCTCTAGACAGCTGGTTTATTAAAACTACTGCTGTAAAAGACCGTCTTGTAGAACTTAATAAAACCATTAATTGGAAACCTGAATCGACTGGTACTGGCCGTTTTGGGAATTGGTTAGAGAACTTAGTCGACTGGAATTTATCTAGATCGAGATACTGGGGCACTCCCCTTCCAATTTGGCGTAGCGAGGATGGTTCTGAAGAAAAATGCATCGGATCTGTCCAGGAGCTTCGCAACGAAATTAAAAAATCTGTTTCTGCTGGATTTATGGATTCTGCATTCGAAATTAATGATATGCACCGCCCATATGTGGATGACGTAATCTTAGTTTCTGCTTCAGGCAAGAAAATGTTCCGCGAATCCGATTTAATTGATGTCTGGTTTGATTCGGGTGCCATGCCTTATGCGCAATGGGGACTTCCACCAACGGAGGAAGGAAAAAGCGGTAATATGAGTCCGAAGGACTTTTTAGAATACTGGAACAAACATTCCCACGGATCAGATAATAATTCTTCAGAAGGCGCAGGCTCAATTTTCCCTGCTGATTTCATCGCAGAAGGGGTAGATCAAACCCGTGGCTGGTTTTTCACGCTCCATGCTATTGGTGTGATGCTAAATGACAGTGTAGCCTTTAAAAATGTGGTTTCCAACGGATTAGTCCTAGATAAAAACGGCAATAAAATGTCGAAACGCTTAGGAAATGCCGTAGATCCATTTGAAACTATTGAGAAATATGGTGCTGATCCAACACGTTGGTACATGATTAGCAATGCATCTCCATGGGATAACTTGAAATTCAATATCGAAGGAATTGATGAAGTGCGCCGCAAGTTTTTTGGTACGCTACACAATACCTATGCTTTCTTTGTACTGTATGCTAATATAGACAGTTTCAAGTACCAAGAAGAAGATGTAAAAGATAGACCGGAGATTGACCGTTGGATTATCTCACTTTTAAATTCATTAAGTTTAGAGGTAGATAAATTCTACGCCGACTTCGAACCAACACGTGCAACACGTGCCATTCAGAACTTTGTGGATGAGCATTTGAGCAATTGGTACGTACGTTTATGTCGCCGTCGTTTTTGGAAGGGCGAATATACTGAAGATAAAATTTCGGCTTATCAAACGCTTTACACCTGCTTAAATACCATTGCTAAATTAATGGCGCCTGTTGCTCCATTCTTTAGTGATCGTTTATTTATCGACCTTAATAAGGTCACAGGCAAGGAACAAGCCCTTTCTGTACACCTAGCAGATTTCCCTGAATACCAAGAAAATTTGGTGGATAAAGCTTTGGAAGAGCGTATGGGTCTTGCACAAGATATTTCATCACTTATCCTTTCTTTGAGAAAGAAAGTGGGAATCAATGTAAGGCAGCCTTTAGGAAAAGCCTTGATTCCGGTACTAGATAAAAACTTTAAGGAACGGGTTGAGAAAATCAAAGATTTGATCTTATCTGAGACCAATATTAAAGAGATTGAGTACATTACAGATACTGCAGGTATCATCAGCAAAAAAATAAAACCAAATTTTAAAGCTTTAGGCCCGAAAGTTGGTAAGGATATGAAAGTTGTGGCAGAGGCATTAAATACCTTATCACAGCAAGACATCAGTCGCTTTGAAAGCGAGGGTAAGATTAGCATTCCAGGTACAGCATACCAGGTGGATGTTGAAGATGTGGAAATCTTGGCCGAGGATGTTCCGGGATGGCAGGTTGCCAATATCGGTGCATTGACAGTGGCTTTGGATATTACCATCAGTGAAGACCTAAAGCAAGAGGGAATTTCAAGAGAATTGATTAACCGCATACAAAATATGCGTAAAGATCAAGGATTTGAGGTAACTGATAAGATTAAGGTACAAGTTAAAGAACATCCTTATGTTTCGGAAGCTCTGAAAAATAATTTGTCTTATATTTGCGCCGAAATCCTGGCCGACTCCTTAGAGCTTGTAAATGAGCTAGATGGAGGCGAAGTGGTGAACATTGATGAACATGATTTAATGATACTAATTAAAAAAGGATAGAAATGGATGCACACGAAAAAACTAGATATTCTGATTCAGAATTACAAGAATTTAAAGAACTTATAACTGAAAAAATACGTAGCTCAAGAGAGGAATTAGCGTCCTTAAGTCAGTCTTTAAGTAATCCAAATATGAATGGCACCGACGATACTTCTGGAGCATATAAAACTCTTGAAGATGGCTCGGCTACACTCGAAAAAGAATCAATTAACCAATTGGCAGCACGTCAGAGAAAGTTTATTGATAATTTAGAGAATGCTTTGGTACGTATTGAAAATAAAACCTACGGTATTTGCAGAGAAACAGGAAAATTAATTCCTAAGGAGCGCCTTCGTGCCGTTCCTCATGCAACATTAAGTATGGAAGCTAAATTGAAACAGTCCTAAATGAAAGCCTATACTAATCCAGTACTTGCTATTGTTTTTATATTAATTGCCGACCAGGTTTTAAAGTTCTGGATTAAGCTAAATATGACATTAGGCCAAGAGTTTAAAATCATTGGCAATTGGGCAATCATACATTTTACCGAAAATAACGGAATGGCATTCGGTATGGAATTTGGTGGTGAAGCAGGAAAGCTTGCCTTAACCTTATTCCGCATTGTGGCAGTTCTTGGTATTGGATATGGTTTAATCTACATGATAAAGCATAAATATCACCGTGGATTAATTATGAATTTATCGCTCATCTTTGCAGGAGCAATGGGAAATATCATTGATTCTACCTTTTATGGGATGATATTTAATGAAAGCTCATATTATGAAGCTGCAAAATTTATGCCTGCCGAAGGAGGATATTCAAGTCTTTTTCATGGTAAAGTGGTAGATATGTTTTATATGCCTATCATACAAGGAACCTACCCATCATGGGTACCATTCTGGGGTGGTGAAGAGCTCATTTTCTTTAGGCCAGTATTTAACCTAGCCGATACTGCAATCTCAATTGGGGTAATTATGATATTAATCTATCAGAAAAGCTACTTCAAAGAAGAGAAAGAAGAAGAAGTACATATTCATAGCGAAGTTATCGAAGAATAAATTTAAAGGCCTGAAAAGGCCTTTTTTATTGGATCAATTTTCTTTTCAATCTCAAATTTTGGCAGTTTTTATAATTTGGCACGAAATTTTCTTTACAATTAAATCAATAATAATTTAATAATTAAGACATGAAAAATATTTTCCTAGCAACATTTTTAAGCCTTTTTAGCCTAAGTGCATTTTCTCAACAGATGATGAGTATGCACAAAAAAATTGAAGTAAATGGTTCGGCTGAGGCTGAGGTAACTCCAGACATCATTTATATCGGAATTTCATTAAAAGAGTATTTCAAAGATTCTGGCAATAAAAAGAAAGTTGAAATTGAAGATTTGGAGCGCCAGTTACAATCAGCAGTTTTAAAAGCCGGCATTCCACAAGAAAACTTCATGATTAATAATATTTCGAGCTATAATAATAGCTGGAATAAAAAAAAGACTCCTGACTTTTTAGCGCGCAAACAATACCGTATTAAGGTAAGCGACTTAACTAAGTTTAATGATATTATGGGCAGTATTGATCCTAAAGGAATTGAATTTAGCAATATCGATAGTTACGACTATTCTAAGATGGAGAGTCTCAAAAAAGAGCTCAAAATAAAGGCTTTACAAAATGCTAAAGAAAAGGCAGAATACCTGCTAAATTCTATTGGCAGTAAATTAGGTGGAGCATTAGAAATTCAGGAAATCAACAATGACAGTCCGATGGAAAATATGCAATATGCAAAAGTAATGCTCATGGAGGTTGATGTTGCTGGAAGCATGCCAGAAATCGACTTCAAAAAAATTAAGCTCAGCTTTCAGATAAAGGCTGTATTTGAGATAAAATAATCTTGAATTGAATGATTTGAAGGTGATTTTCAATAAATAATTATCAAATCGCCTAATGGATGCGTATTTTTATGGAAACAGAATTTATTTTTAGCTGTCCATTAAAATCATAAAATAAATGCATTCACAACAAAAGGAGCCGAGAGATGTTGTTCCATCCAAGAAAAAACAGATATACTCCATAAGGCCCGAGCTTCGTGAATACCTATTAAAATTTGACCGGGAGGTAAAACTCCCGGTTCAATATTCTGATTTGATGCGCTTTAACCTGAAAACCCCCTTACGGGATAAGGAAGGGCGCGACACACTGTGGTACACCGTTTATTATGATGAAAGTGAGATGAAGGAGCTCTATCCCAATCTCACTTATATTTATGCCCTGATGAATACCGATGGCGATACCGCGGTTATGGAGCATTTATCCGTAGCACGCATCGATTACTGCACTTTTGCCAATACTAAGCCTTTTAGAGTTCGTATCATCAACCGCCTGAATGATAATTACGATCATTTTTATGTGAAAATTGCGGATGCTTCGAGGGTTTACGGACTCGAGCTAGAGCATATTTTATCGCCAAACAGAATCAGCTATTTAACCGATGGCAATACCTTAATTGAAGAGCATATTCCCGGCTTACCTGGCGATGAATTTATCAGTAGAAGGTTAGGAACATCCAAGTTTAATCAAATTAGGATCTGCAAAGAATTTGTAAAGTTTAATGAACGTTGTTTTGTGCGACTCCTTGGTGATATGCGTTCCTATAATTTTGTTGTAGATATTACGCCAGATATTGAAGGAAATCAATATCGCTTTCGTGCAATCGACTTCGACCAGCAATCCTATGAGGGAAGGCTAAAAATGTATTTACCTCATTATTTTAAAGAAAATTTAGCCCTCGTTCAGCTCGGCATGCAACACATGGATGAAACCACCATGCGCCAATATCAAGAAGAAGAACGAAGTCTGATTGCCAATCGTTTTAGGACAGGGCATTATCGCATCGAAGAACTATTTAGTGTAATGGATATTGATCAGATTGCTCCCGATGAAAAGGTGAAGCAGTTAGGGAAGGAATTATCTTCCTACCATAAAAATCCAGCTTTTAAAAGCTGTGAAACTATGGGACAAATTGTATTTGAATGTTTGAGTCAGGTGGTAGGAAAAAGACAAGGCTAAAGATTTTAACCCTGTCTTTTTAATAATTAATCAGCTAAATAACCGAATTTCCCATTGTTGAAATCCTCAAAAGCTTGCACTATTTCCTCTCTGGTATTCATCACAAATGGCCCATGAGTTGCTATAGGCTCGTTTATAGGCTCTCCACTTAAAATTAATATCACCGCATCACTAGTCGCCTCAATTTCAAATTCTTCTCCTTGATTGGCCATTAAAACGAAGTGATTAGTAGGCACCTCATCAGATTGGTTTACCTTCATACTGCCTTCAATGACCAATAATCCGGTATTAAAATGGCTAGGGAAGCTAAATTTTGCCTTTGTTCCTTGTTTAAGCTTTGCATTCTGTAGATGTAAAGGAGTAAAAGTTGATGCTGCCCCACCAACACCTTGGTATTCGCCGGCAATAACTTCTATCTCACCTCCATTATTTTCGATTTGAAAACGATTTATTGTAGAATTTTCAATGGCTTGATATTTAGGAGTACTCATTTTATCTTTTGCAGGCAGGTTGACCCAAAGTTGTACCATTTGAAATTCGCCGCCCTTCTTACTCCACTCCCGCTCATGAAATTCTTTATGTAAAACCCCACTTGCGGCGGTCATCCACTGCACATCACCCTCAGAAATCACTCCACCACCGCCACTACTATCATGATGCTCAATTTGACCTTTGTAAGCGATAGTTACGGTTTCAAAACCACGATGCGGATGCACACCAACACCTTTAGGCTCGATGCTTGGCTCAAATGTATATTTTGAATTATAATCCAACATGATAAATGGATCCATTCGCTTCATATCTAATTTATAAGCACTAGGTATGAAATTATGCACCCTGAAACCATCGCCAACAAAATGGGGGGCACTCGGACTAACAACTAATTCTACAGCTTTTGTACTCATATCTATTTCATTTATAAGGCAAAAGTACGAATCATAAAAAAGAATAGTGTTAACCTAGGTTAAGAAATGATAGGATAGAGAAGCACAGAAAAATAAAAGAAAACATTAAGAACAAACTAACTAAGGGAAGAAAAGTATTCTGTGTTAAACAGATTATCGATAATTAGTCACCCCAGTTAATATCGTAATCATCATTTGAAAGGATAAAAAATGTCCAAATCGCCGAATCTTCATTATATTCATTCTCAACGGTACCTGAGGTAATTTCAAATGTGGTTGTTGCCCCTCTATAAACTTTAACAATTTGTCCATTTTCTACTTTTGATGATATCATCTTACAACCAAATGCCCTTATTGCATTTACATATTCGGTGTATTTTTCTTTTTTATGAACTTGAATATTAATTCGAGTATCAGATGATACCTCACTGTAATAATAGGTCAAAAAGGATTGGGCTCTATCTGAAGTGAAATTTTTTAAAAAAGTAAAAGTTGCCTTCCCCATTTTACCCAAACTAGGTTCAGTTGCGGCTGAAAATTCCCAATTCTTTGCAGTTAAATAGTCTTCTACATCACCCAAAGTTTTTTTTCTAACTTCTAGCAATTGACCCATTGTTAGATTTTGGGCACTTACGAAAAATGTATTGCTTAAAATAAAAATTATTAAAAATAGTAATCTTGCAATCCTATAATTGAAAATGTTCTTCATCTATATTTTAAAATATCTAAAGGATAAAATATTAATCCCTAGTTAATATATTCAAATCCAGTATAAGGAACCAATGCTGCTGGGATCTTAATTCCTTGTTCGGTCTGATTATTTTCTAATAATGAAGCCACGATACGAGGTAAGGCCAATGCGCTACCGTTAAGAGTATGTGCCAACTGAGATTTTCCTTCTTTACTTTTAAATCTCAATTTAAGTCGGTTGCTCTGATAAGTTTCAAAATTAGAAACAGAAGAAACTTCTAGCCAACGAGCTTGTGCAGCGCACCAGACCTCCATGTCGTAGGTTTTAGCAGATGTGAAACTCATATCGCCACCACAAAGACTTAACACGCGGTATGGAAGCTCTAAGGCTCTCAAAAGTGATTGCACATAAGTACTCATATCTTCAAGCACCTCATAAGAATTATTGGGATGTACTACCTGTACTATTTCTACTTTATCAAATTGATGTAAGCGGTTTAATCCACGTACATGTGCGCCATAAGAACCTGCTTCACGACGGAAACAAGGGGTATAGGCACAATTTTTTACAGGTAATTCTTCTTCCTTTAGAATTACATCACGGTATAAATTAGTTACTGGCACTTCAGCTGTAGGAATTAAATATAAATTATCAACACCGATATGATACATTTGGCCTTCTTTGTCAGGCAGCTGACCGGTACCAAATCCTGAGGCTTCATTTACCACAATTGGTGGTTGCATCTCACGATAACCCACTTTGTCAGCATGATCTAAAAAGAAATTGATCAATGCACGTTGTAATTTGGCTCCTTTTCCCTTATAAACTGGAAATCCGGCACCAGCGATTTTATTCCCTAGCTCAAAATCAATAATATCATATTTTGCTGCCAGTTCCCAATGTGGAAGAGCATTTGGCATTAATTGCGGAATTTGACCGTGCTCTAGTACCACTACATTTTCTTCAGGAGACTTCCCTTTAGGGACCGAAACATGAGGAAGATTAGGAAGCAAAACAAGCTCATTTTGCAATAATATTTCGATGGCGCTAAGCTTATCACTAAGGTCTTTAGTTTGCTCTTTAAAGTTATTCGACTGTTGCTTAAGGCTTTCTGCCTCGTCTTTCAGTCCCTGACGCATTAATTCTCCAATTTTCTTTGCACTAGCATTTGCTTCGGCAGCAATGGAGTCTAATTTGGTCTGAGTTTGACGACGATCATCATCCAATTTAATGATTTGATCAACCAGCTCAACTGACTTAAAATTCTTTACCGATAAACGATTTAAAACTTCCTCCCTATTTTCGCGGATATAACTAACTTGCAGCATCTTTATTAATTTTATACAAAGATATAAACTTTTGCAGTTTGGGCTTTGATTTTGGATTTTTCCTCGATTATTGGCCAAATAAAATTAAAATACATGAGCGGAAAACTCTTTCTTGTACCCACACCCATCGGAAATTTGGAGGATATGACCTTCAGAGCCGTGCGCATTTTAAAGGAAGTGGACTTAATTTTGGCGGAAGATACCCGCACCAGTGCGCCATTATTAAAACATTTTGGCATAGATAAAAAAGTCTTTTCGCATCATCAGCACAATGAGCATAAATCCGTAACGGAGGTTATACGATTTTTAAAGGAGGGCAAGCAGATTGCTTTAATTTCTGATGCGGGAACACCGGCAATTTCAGATCCTGGCTTTTTATTGGTTCGCGAAGCTATCCGTAATGATATCCCATTGGAGTGCCTTCCGGGTCCGACGGCCTTTGTACCAGCCTTAGTAGATTCGGGACTAGCAGCTGATAGGTTTACTTTTGAGGGATTTTTACCCGTAAAAAAAGGACGCCAAACTCGCATGAAAGAGCTTGTAAATGAGCCCCGTACCATGATTTTTTATGAATCGCCACACCGTTTATTAAAAACTTTGGAAGAGTTGGCACAATATTTAGGTACAGATCGCCAAGCTTCAGTTTCGCGTGAACTCAGCAAAATGTTTGAAGAAACAGTTCGAGGCACGCTTGAAGAAATTAAAATTCATTTTGAAACACATACTTTAAAAGGCGAAATTGTAATTTGCGTTGCAGGTAAGTAATATTTAAAAATATGTCGATAGAACAGTATTTAACAGACGAACAAGATCCAAAGACAGCCGAGAAAGTCTTAGCGAAATTAAAAGATATGCTCAGTGCAGATGAACCTGTGATTTATTTAGCAATTCAAAAACGACCTGGGGTAACCATCAATCCGGATAGCATTGCCGTGAGCAGTAAACGAATTGTATTTTGCATTCCTGAAAACCTAGGCTTAACAACCAATTTTATCACGTTTTATTGGGCAGATGTGAAGGAAGTATCCTTCAAAGAGGGATTTTTAGGATCCAAATTCATTATCGTCCCACAAAGAGGTGAAAATGTAGTTACCGATTATATTCCAAAAGTGCAAGCTAGAAAGCTGTATCAATTTTGTAATGAGCAGATGGAAAAACATAAAATGATTCCTCCAGGAGTAGGCTCAATGATGCAAAACGAGAACCTAGCAGACGATTATGCTTCCTACATTGAGGTAAAAGATGAAGTAGAAAGTTTTACAACAGCAGAAAATAGTCAGACGGAAGATGACCTCATTCAAAAACTTCAAAAGTTAAAAACACTTTTCGAAAAACAATTGATTAGTCAGGCGGAATACGAACGCAAGAAAGCAGATATTTTATCTCAATTATAAGTGAAAAAGAATTATCAACTGGCACTTTTAAGTGCATTTTTATTGTGGCTAGCTTGGCCCCCAATACCATTTACTGCCTTGATTTTGCTTGTGGCCTTAATCCCGTTATTACAGGCGGCAGAAAACATCCTGGAGTCAGATGAAAAAAAGAAAGGCAAACAAATTTGGCGCATTGCTATAATTTGCTTTTTTATCTGGAATACAGCCTCCATTTATTGGGTTTTTAACTCACTACATGCGGTGATGCCAGTTTGGCTAGCGCTTATCATTTCACAGATTCCATTTTTCTTGGGCGCAGTTTTGATGGCTTTATCTTTTTGGCTTTATTTTCAACTAAGAAAGCTAACAAGTAAAACATGGAGCTATATCGGATTTGTTTGCCTTTGGATAGGATATGAATATTTACATCAAACTTGGGATCTTGCCTTTCCTTGGATGAATTTAGGAAATGGCTTTGCCGAATCACATTATTTGGTTCAATGGTATGAATATACGGGTGTTTATGGTGGCACTTTATGGGTAATAATATCCAATATCCTACTCTTTGAGAACAGATTAGCCATAAAAAATAAGTTGGAACGCGTTCGAAAAGTAAAGCTTCAATCAGCAACAGCAGCATTTATTCTTTTGCCAATACTGCTCTCAACATTGATCTATGTTAACTATGAAGAAAGGGTAAATCCTGCAAATATAGTGGTGGTACAGCCCAATATAGACCCCTACGAGAAGTTTGGTTCATTGTCGACATCAGATCAGGTGGAGAAGCTCATTAAGCTTTCTGAGGGCATCGGACAAAGCAATACAGAATTCTTCATTTGGCCAGAAACAGCCATCTCGAAAGGCACGGAAGAGAAAACATTTAGAGAAGATTCCAATTTTATTAGAATTCAAGAATTCTTAAACAATTACAAAAATGGCAATCTGATTTCAGGGATTGAGAGTTACTCTATTTATGATAGCGCAAAGACTGAAACAGCGAGATACGATAGCAAATCGGGTATTTATTATGATGTTTTTAATGCGGCTGTTCTTATTGAAAACTCAGCTAAACTTCAATTTTACCATAAGTCGAAGCTTGTCCCGGGAGTTGAACAAACCCCCTTTTCAAACTCATTATCCTTTTTAAAGCCTGTATTTAAGGCATTTGGAGGATCTTCAGGAAGCTATGGAAAACAAAGTGAGCCATCTGTATTTTATTCACAAAGTGGAATTGGAGCGGCTCCTGTTATTTGCTATGAATCTATTTGGGGCGAATATGTAGCCGATTATATCAAAAAAGATGCGCAATTTATTACGATAATCACCAATGATGGTTGGTGGGGCAACACTTCTGGTAAAGACCAACATTTACAATATGCAAAGCTGAGAGCGATAGAAACCAGACGATGGGTAGCACGTGCTGCCAATACTGGTATTTCGGCATTTATTGATCAAAAAGGTACGATTGTTCAAAGAACAAAATGGTGGATGCCGGGGGCATTAAAACAAGATATAAACCTGAATGAAGAATTGACTTTTTACGTAAGAAATGGAGATTATATCGCAAAAATTGCCGTTTTAGGCAGTGCTGCTTTCTTGATATTTCTTATTTTTAGTGTCATCAAGAAGCGGGTATAAAAAGAAAATCCGTCCCAGTTGGGACGGATTTCTCAATAAAAATACACCTTAAAACTCTGATAATTAACAATACAATCATTAAAAATCAACACATTATCTAACCTTCACAAAGGAACGGTTAAAATTAATGCATAGTATAAAAAATGCAGTTTTGTTACATCTATCTGACTGAATACTGATAAAAATGCTCTGTTAGTAAAAAATTTGTAAGATATCTCCCTTAAATTTTCAGAATAAGCCTTAAATATTGTATTTTCAAAATAAAAATTTAACAAACATGACCAATAACCGTCGTAAATTCATCCAACAAGTTTCTGGCTTAGCCGGAATTGCATTGATTCCTTCTTCATTGTATTCATGCATAGCTAAGAAAAATCCAAATGCAGCAGATTTACAAAATTCATTTTTTGAAATTTCGCTAGCTGAATGGTCTCTTCATAAAGAATTGTTTAGTAAGAAAATCACCAATTTAGATTTTCCGGTAGTAGCTAAAAAAGAGTTTGGCATCAGTGCGATAGAGTACGTGAATGCTTTCTTTAAAGATAAAGCTAAAGACACAAACTACTTGAATGAGCTCTTAATGCGTTGCAATGATAATGGGGTTAAAAATCACCTAATTATGTGCGATGGCGAAGGTAATTTAGGAGAATTAGACAATGCAAAACGCATGCAAGCGGTTGAAAACCACTATAAGTGGGTTGAAGCTGCAAAATATTTAGGTTGTGCTACCATTCGTGTAAATGCTTATGGTGTTGGGACTGCGGCAGAAGTTAAAACTGCGGCAATCGACGGATTAGGTCGCTTGGGAGAGTTTGCATCAAAAGTTGGCATCAATGTAATTGTTGAAAACCATGGTGGATATAGCTCAGATGGCAGCTGGTTAAGTAGCGTAATGAAAGAAGTTGGTAAAAAGAATGTAGGAACATTACCTGATTTTAACAATTTCTGTCTTACTCGTCAAGGAAATAAATGTATTGAAGAATACGATAGATATAAAGGTACCCTTGAAATGATGCCTTATGCAAAAGCGGTAAGTGCAAAATCACTTGATTTTGATGCGCAAGGAAATTGCATTGAAACCGATTATGTGAAAATGCTCAAAATTGTAAAAGATTCAGGCTTTAAAGGATATGTAGGTATTGAGTATGAGGGAGATAAGCTTGGAGAATACGAAGGTATCAAGAAAACTAAAGCGCTATTGGAACGTGTAAGAGCTGAGATTGGGTAAGGGAGATATGAGATGTGAGATATGAGATATGAGATATGAGATGTGAGATGTGAGATATGAGAGGCACCGTGTCTCATATCTAAATAAAGATGTGAGATATGAGATGTGAGATGCACCGTGTCTCAAATCTATTGTCTCATATCTCACATCTATTGTCTCATATCTAAATAAAAATAGTTTCACTCATGAGTATTAATGTATTCAGTTATTAATTGTAAATCATTAACAGTGTTTAATAATTCTTTTCCCTCAGTATCAAGCAAAACTAAAGTTGGAATTGCACTTATGTTATATTCAGATTTTATTGCCAGTTTATTCTTTGGTAAGTCCGATAAATTATGCCAATCTATTTTCTCCTTCTCAACAGCAGCTTTCCATTTATCATAATCAGAATCAATACTTAAACTCACTAAAGCAACTTTATCCTTAAATTTTAAATTGAATTTTTTTAGCTCTGGAATTTCTGCTATACATGGTGCGCACCAACTAGCCCAAAAAACTAATAGAACATACTTTTTGTCTTTAATTACGTCATCGTAGTTAAATTTATTACCATTTACATCACTCCATAAAAAACTTTTCTTATAGCCTATTTTAGATAAATTGTTTTTTTGATCTAAATATTTCTTTAAAATTTTATATGGTTCTGTAATCTTAATTTTATCGGAAAACAAGCCCATTAATGAAGATAATTCTTCGCTAGACTTAGATTCTTTTTGCCAAAAAAGTTGATATAAAACTGCAAAACTTTCATTATTTGATTTTACAATTTTGGGAGTTATTTTTTTAGAAGATATCTCAAAGTATGTATCAGATTCCTGAGAACCATCATAATCAACTCTTAAAGTTTTACCCTTAAATTCTACAGGAAAACCCGACGTTTTACTATTAGCATTTATTAGAATATTTTCATTTTTAATAAATAATACACTAGAAACACGTGTTTTATCTTTTTTGCGAAAAAAATAAAGTTTTGTGTAAAACTTATTGTTTTCAAGAAATTCGATTTCTAAATTTTTGGCCTTATCTATACTGTATTTATACTCCAATGAACCATTAATTACTTGAACAGTATCAACTATAAGTGTTGTATCTCCGAGCGGAGCGTATCCCCACATTCTAATAACAGCTTTATCACAATTGGAAACATATTTTTTTAACTCAATCGTTATTTTTCCTTCATCTTTATTTTTTTCGCAACTAATAATAGTGAAGCAAGCTATTAATAACAAAAACTGGAATCTGTAATTTTTTATTTTCATGTCCATTACAATTTATAATATATAAAATATTTTTTCTTAGTGAAATACCTATAAATTCATGTACTTTCCTCTCTAGTCTGTCCCTTTGCGTTTTGTGTAGTTTAATGATTTTCTCCAACTAGTATATATGTTTCACAAAATCATCCCAATCCACCTCAACTCGGATCTATAAGTCCCACAAATGCCTCAAAAATATTTATTGAAATTACACTAATTAACCGAAATAATAAAAATTTAATATAAAGATTAAATTTTATCATCATGAATAAAAAATAAGCAATATTGAGTCCTAAGCAATTCAAAATCAATACATTCAATTAGCGGCTAGGCTTTTGCTTCACAAAGTCATCCTTTAGAAAGCTCTAAAAATAGTTGCCTTCTAATAAATTTATGGTTGTTTTTTGTCTTAAATATGAGGTGTGAGACGTGAGATATGAGATGTGAGATGTGAGATATGAGATGTGAGATGCACCGTGTCTCATATCTCATATCTATTGTCTCAAATCTAAATACAGATGTGAGATGTGAGAGGCACCGTATCTCATATCTCAAATCTAGTGTCTCAAATCTAAATACAGATGTGAGATGTGAGAGGCACCGTGTCTCATATCTCACATCTATTATCTCAAATCTAAATAAAGATATGAGAGTCACTAGTGTCACATATCAATCAATGTAAATGCAAGAATAAAAAGTATTAAATTGATTATTAATCTAATAAATACATTTCTCAAAAATTTTCTTTCATCAGATAAATAAATCTTTCTGATAAGATAAATATTAAAAAAAATATTTAAGATAATTAGAATATTTAAGATAATTATCCAAAATTCACTTAAATTAAATCTACGAAATAGAGAATAATTAATATATAATATTATTGTTAAGAAACTTGAAACGGAATTAAGTTTTGAAATCATAATTAAAAACTATTCATAAAATCAGCAAAATCCATTAGCATTCATGCAACGCCCATTCACCCCAATTCGGATCTATAAGTCCCTCAAAAAACATATATTGAAATTACAATAATTAATAAAAAAATTAAATATAAAGATTAAATTTTATCGTTATGGATAAAAAATAAGCAATATTAAGTCCTAACCCATTCAAAATCAATAGATTCAAATAGCGGCTAGGCTTTTGCTTCACAAAGTCATCCTTTAGAAAGCTCTAAAAACAGTTGCCTTCTAATAAATTTATGATTGTTTTTTGTCTTAAATGTGGGATGCGAGATATGAGATATGAGATGTGAGATGCACCGTGTCTCATATCTAAATAAAGATGTGAGATATGAGATGTGAGATGTGAGAGGCACCGTGTCTCATATCTATTGTCTCAAATCTAAATACAGATGTGAGATGTGAGAGGCACCGTATCTCATATCTCAAATCTATTGTCTCAAATCTAAATAAAGATATGAGATGTGAGAGGCACCGTATCTCATATCTCAAATCTATTATCTCAAATCTAAATAAAGATGTGAGAAGCACCGTGTCTCATATCTATTGTCTCATATCTCACATCTATTATCTATCATCTATACTTCGCCACAATCGGCATTCTCCTACCCGTTCCAAATGCTTTTGGGGAAACTCGAAGTATTGGGGGTGCTTGTTTACGCTTAAATTCGGCCATGTTTACCATCCTAAGGATTCTCTTAACCATTGCTTCATCAAAACCCATTGAAATTAGTTCGGAGGAACTCTTTTTAAGCTCAATATATTGGAAAAGTATGGCATCTAATACCTCATAATCTGGCAATGAATCCGAATCTTTTTGTCCCGGACGTAATTCAGCCGATGGGGGTTTCACGATGCTATTTTGAGGAATAATTTCACCATTTCTATTAATGAAATGAGCTAATTTATAAACTTGCGTTTTATATACATCTCCCAAAACAGAAATTGCTCCAGCCATATCTCCATACAAAGTCCCATAGCCTACAGCACACTCACTTTTATTGGATGTATTGAGTAAAATATAACCAAATTTATTCGACATAGCCATTACAACAATGCCTCTACTTCTTGCTTGAATATTCTCTTCTGCCACATTAAATGGAAGATCTTCAAATGCTGGCTTCATCATGCTATCGAATGCTGCTGTAGCCTCCTTAATTGGAATGATTTGATGTTTACAGCCAAGGTTGGCAACAAGATCTAATGCATCTTGTATAGAATGATCGCTAGAGTACTCTGAAGGCATTAAAACAGCCATAACGTTCTCCGATCCCAAAGCCTCAGCGGCAAGCGCACAAACGAGCGCAGAATCAATTCCGCCGGAAAGTCCGAGTACCGCCTTCGAAAATCCAGATTTTTGGAAATAGTCTTTAATACCTAAGACTAAAGCATCATGAATTTGTTCAATATCATTATGAGGATTATGAATGATAGCGTTTAGTCCGAAAATCTTTCCTTCTTCAATAGAATAAAACCTGAGACTTTCCTGAAAATAAGGCAGTTCATCGAGGAGTGCACCTTCTTGATCAAATACTAAAGAACCTCCATCAAAAATAATTTCTGTTTGAGCGCCAATCTGATTTACATAGAATAATGGCAATTTATATTTCCGGCAGTTATCCCCCAATACTTGTACCCTTTCTTCATCATGATTATAAGCGAAAGGAGAGGCTGCAATATTAATCATGAAATCCGGATTTTCCTTTGCAAGCTCCTCCATTGGCGAAATCACATACATCGGATTATCGTTGATATTCCAAAGATCCTCACAAATAGTAAGCGCAATTTTATGGCCTTTAAACTCGATGCAGCTAAAATTTACAGCTGGCTCAAAGTAGCGATACTCATCAAAAACATCATAATTTGGGAGTAGAGCCTTATTCACAATGGACTTAACCTTCCCATTTTCAATAAAATAAGCCGAATTATACAAATCCTTGCCCTTAATTTCAGGATTCTTTGTTGGGAGTCCGATGATGCATGCAATACCCTCACAAGCCTCAGCAATCTTCCTAGCTGAATCTTCACATTGATCGATAAATTCCGAGAATTCCAGAAAATCGCAAGGCGAGTAAGCACAAACAGAAAGCTCGGCAAATACCACTAAATCAGCACCTTGAGCCTTTGCTGAATGGAGTGTATCAATTATTTTGGAGGTGTTAAAATCGAAATCTCCAATAATATAATTTAGTTGAGCAAGGGCTATTTTCATGGTCTAATCATTAAAGCTAAATTAATTGAGCGCTATTCATAAGCTAAACACAGAATATTCTGTGCATTTTCATAATTTAGCAATTTATCTTCATTTATGAGACGAGCGCAAATTTACCTGTTTTTTTTAATATGCCTGATGATCCTGTCTTGTAATAATAAAAAGACTCCCGATATCAGCAAAATCAATCTAAATACTAAAATTGAACGATTTGATAAGGATTTTGGAAGCTTAAATGCAAATAATATCTCCGAAAAAGCGCCAGATTTAAGGAAAAAATATACCTGGTTTTATGATGATTATATGGAAAAAATAATCGTTGCCGGTGTAGCAAGTGATACAGCATATTATTCTAATTTGAGATTTATTCTTCAAAATCCTGATTATTTAGAATTAAAAAACACTGTAGATAAGACTTTTCCTGATCTCAAAAAGCAAGAATTAGAGATTAATCAAGCATTTAAATACATTAAATACTATTATCCGAAGCAGAAATTACCACGTTTAATAAGTTTTTTATCGGGTTTTGCGGTACAAACGCCAATTGGCAACGACTATATTGGAATAGGCTTAGATATGTTCTTAGGCAAAAATGGAGAACGCTTTTATCCTGCCCTTAGAGAAAGTATTCCTGCTTATATTGCTAGACGATTCAATCCAGAAAATATAAGTCCCAGGGTAATAGAAACCCTCATTCGGGAGGACATATTCCCAGAAAAAGACAGCGACAGAACCTTACTAAGTAAAATGATTTACAATGGGAAGGTTCTTTATTTGATGGATGCAGTGATGCCCGAAACAAGTGATACGCTCAAGATTGGATATACCCAAAAGCAACTCGATTGGTGTGAAGAATATGAATCTGGGATTTGGGCTTATTTTATTGAAAATAACCTTTTATACGAATCAGATTACTTAAAAATACAGAAATATATAGCTGAGGCGCCATTTACTCCGGGTATTGGCGAAAAATCTGACTCTGCACCTAAATTAGGAATTTGGACTGGCTGGCAAATTGTAAAGAAGTATATGGATAAAAATCCAGAGTTAAGTTTACAACAGTTAATGCAAGAGGGTGATGCCCAAAAAATTCTAAACGAATCGAAGTATAAGCCGAGATAGGCAGTGTACAATATTTATTGAAAATATTATTTGGCAGTGCTATAAAACAGAAAAGGCTCATAACCAATAGGATACGAGCCTTTTTTTATATAATATAAGACTATTTTAAAATTCTAAGAACAGCTCTTAAGCAAATTACTGAACCAATTACCCAAAGCACATTAGAAACGATGCTTATCATCGGCCATTCGCCTGTAAAGCGTAGAAAAATACCTACTAAACCAATAGCAATACCTAAAACAATAGTTTTGTAGTGTGAAGGATTATTAGCTTCTGCAGTTGAGTTATTTTTATTTAAAGAATCTTCCATTTCGGTTTATTTAGAAATACAAATTTACAAAATATTGTAATTAAAATTTAATTATCCGTTAGATAATGCTGCTGCACCACTTACAATTTCAGTTAATTCGGTTGTAATTGCTGCTTGTCTAGCTTGGTTATACGATAATTTAAGCGATTTTAATAAGTCGCCAGCATTTTCAGTAGCCTTATCCATTGCAGTCATACGCGCACCATGTTCAGAAGCATGAGAATCTAAAACAGCTTTAAAAACTTGAGTTTTTACAGATTTAGGTATTAGTTGTTCTACAATTTCCTCTTGTGATGGTTCTAAAACATAATCAGTTTGAGAAGAAGTCAAATTGGTCATATCCGACTTAGGTACAGGCAATAATTGTTCTGTAGTAAGAACTTGCACTGCAGCATTTTTAAACTGGTTGTAAACCAACTCCACACGATCATATTCGCCTTTCTGAAATCCTGCCATGACAGACTCAGTAATTTTTGAGGTATTTTCGAAAGTTAAATCAGAGAAAAGTTCGTTATTATTACCGATAACATTGTATTTACGTTTCTCATAAAAATCTTGAACTTTCTTACCGATGGCAACGATATGTACGTTTCCTTGGCGAAATTGTTCAGAATATTTATCATTAATCAGGTTATTGGTAGTTTTAATCACATTCATATTGAATGCACCTGCCAAACCACGATTTGAAGAAATAGCAATAATCAAAACCTTATTCGGCTCACGTTCTTGCGTAAAAGGAGAGTTTGATCCATCCATGGTAGCAGATAGGTTGGACAAGATATCCCTCATTTTATTCGCATAAGGACGCAACTGAACAATTGCACTTGTTGCTCTTTTCAACTTAGCTGCTGAAACCATTTTCATGGCTTTAGTAATCTGCTGGGTTGAGGTTACAGATGCTATACGATTTCTTACTTCTTTTAAATTTGCCATCTTATTGAGATGTGAGATGTGAGATATGAGATTTGAGACCTGAGATGTGAGATGTGAGACGAATCTCAAATCTCACATCTATGATCTCATATCTCAATTAATATTTACCGCTAAGCTCCTTAGCCACTGTTTCAAGAACAGTTGTAATGCTATCATCCAATTTACCAGCTTTTAAAGCTTGTAAAACTTCTGGGTGACGTTGCTCAATCTGCTGGATAAACTCAAATTCAAAATCTTTAACCTTATTTACAGGAACATTTCTCATTAAGTTTTTGGTACCAACATAAAGAATAGCTACTTGCTTTTCAACTGTTTCGGGTGCAAACTGTGCTTGTTTTAACAATTCAACGTTACGAGCACCTTTATCAAGTACTAATTTTGTTGCTGCATCAAGATCAGAACCGAATTTAGAGAAGGCCTCTAATTCACGATATTGAGCTTGGTCAAGCTTAAGAGTACCGGCAACTTTCTTCATCGACTTGATTTGCGCGTTACCACCCACACGAGATACCGAGATACCTACATTAATTGCGGGACGAACACCAGCGTTAAACAAGTTCGACTCAAGGAATATCTGTCCGTCGGTGATTGAAATCACGTTAGTTGGGATATATGCAGAAACGTCACCAGCTTGAGTTTCAATAATTGGCAAAGCCGTTAATGAACCACCACCTTTTACGATATGCTTAATTGATTCAGGAAGATCGTTCATTGACTGAGCGATAGAATCGTTTGAATTAATTTTTGCAGCACGCTCTAACAAACGGCTGTGAAGGTAGAATACGTCACCTGGATAAGCCTCACGACCTGGAGGACGACGTAAAAGTAGAGATACCTCACGATAAGAAACAGCTTGCTTAGAAAGATCATCATAAACAATTAATGCTGGTCTACCAGTATCACGGAAGAATTCGCCAATTGCAGCACCCGCAAATGGAGCGTAGAACTGCATTGGTGCAGGATCAGCTGCAGAAGCTGCAACGATTACTGTGTAAGGTAAAGCACCATTTTCTTCTAATACCTTTAATATTTGAGCTACAGTAGAATTTTTCTGTCCGATAGCTACATAAATACAGAATACAGGATTTCCTGCTTCGTAAAATTCTTTTTGATTGATGATGGTATCAATACAAACTGCAGTTTTTCCAGTCTGACGATCACCAATTACAAGCTCACGTTGTCCGCGACCAATTGGAATCATCGCATCAATTGCTTTGATACCAGTTTGTAATGGTTCAGTTACTGGCTGACGATAAATTACACCTGGTGCTTTACGCTCCAAAGGCATTTCATAAGTATCACCTGTAATTGGTCCCTTACCATCAATTGGCTGACCTAAAGTATTAACAACGCGTCCAAGCATACCTTCACCAACCTTGATAGAAGCAATTTTATTGGTACGTTTTACTGTAGCGCCTTCTTTGATTTCATCAAAAGCACCAAGTAACACGACACCCACATTGTCTTCTTCCAGGTTCAAAACGATACCTTGCAAACCATTTTCAAACTCAACCAGCTCACCTGATTGAACTTTTGTTAAACCGTATACGCGAGCAATACCATCACCCACTTGTAACACAGTACCAACCTCTTCGAGCTCGGCCTCCGATTTAAAGCCTGACAGTTGTTGTCTTAAAATCGCCGAAACTTCATCTGGTCTTACCTCTACCATAGTAGTATTTTTTGAGTTTTATATTGTAAATCTTACGCCCCCACCCCTATTGGGAGCAATTTTTGCCCTATTATGGGATTGGGGTAATTAATTTTGTTGAAATTCCTTTTTAAGTTTGTTGAGTTTACCCGACAAGCTTGTATCAAATTGTCTATCGCCAACTTTAAGAATAAAGCCACCAATTAATGCAGGATCAACATGAGAAGTAAGAATTACTTCACCTTTAGTTGCCTCTTTTACTACTGCTTCAATCTGACTAATATTTTCTTTACTTAAAGCTGAAGAGGAGGTAACTGTTGCCTTCACTACATTTTTCAGCACATTATACTGATTAACATATTCTTTAGCAGAGGCTAATAAAACATCAGCGCGTCCCTTCCTGATAGCAATTTTGAAAAATTCAAGAATCATTTTATTCAGCTTATCGCCAAATATAGCATCCAAAATATTCGCTTTTTTATCAAGGCTAATAATTGGATTTTTTAGAATCGCTTGAAGTTCTGCATTGGCTTTACAGGTATCGATAAATAACTCAATATCCTTCTTAACCGGCTCAACAATATTTTGCTCAGCCGCCAGATCAATTAAAGCTTTTGCGTAACGCGATGCAACTTGTATTTCTGACATAATTCGATTTGTTAATTTATTGTCTTATCAAATTAGATTAACAAAATTCTTAATTAAGTTTTACTTCTTTCAGAAGGTCGTTTACAAGAGCCTCTTGTTTTCCCTGATCTTCGAATTGCTTACGCAAAACTTTTTCAGCAATTTCAATAGACAAGCTAGAAACTTGATTTTTTATTTCTGCCATTGCGGCAAGCTTCTGATTAGTAATCTCAATTTTTGCTTTTTCAATAAGCTTAGAACCTTCGGTTTTAGCTTGTTCTTTTGCATCATTAACGATCTGATCTTTAATCTCTTTAGCCTCTTTTAAAATCTCATCACGCTTTAAACGTGCTTCCTTTAAAAGATCTTCGTTCTCACTGATCAATTTAGCCATTTCAGCTTTCGCCATTTCAGCCTTTGCCAAAGAATCTTCGATAAAACGCTCACGCTCATCAAGAGCCTTAACTATTGGCTTCCAGGCAAACTTGCTTAGAAGGAAAAACAGTATTAAAAAAGTAACTGTCGACCAGATGAATAAACCCGGATCCGGAGTAACCAATGGATTTAATGCCAGTAATATCATTTGTTATATTGTTTAATAATCAATCAAAATAATAAAATAAGGCCGGTGCCAATCGCACAGGCCTTATTTTGTTTTTACCTTGTTCCTAAGAACGCAACAACCACAGCAAATAATGCTACCGCTTCAACGAATGCTGCCGCGATTAACATAGCTGTTTGAATTTTAGATGCTGCTTCAGGTTGGCGAGCCATACCTTCCATAGCTTTTCCACCAATGTTTCCGATACCAATGCCTGCTCCAAGAGCAGCTAATCCTGCACCAATACCTGCGATACTTCCAACGATCATAGTCTGATTTTTAAATATATATTAAACAAAAAATAATTCAAATTAATGTTCAGCATGCTCTTCTACCGCCATCCCAATAAATAGGGCTGATAAAATGGTGAAGATGAATGCTTGAATAAAACCTACTAACAATTCAATTACACTAATAAATAGCACGAATGGAATTGCGACACCCGCAACAAATACTGATTTCAAAATAAAAATCAGAGATATTAAACTTAAGATCAAAATGTGACCGGCAGTGATGTTTGCAAACAAACGAATCATTAATGCTACAGGCTTCACAATTAGTCCTACAATTTCAACTGGAATCATTAGTGGATATAACCACCAAGGAACGTGAGGTGTAAATACGTGACCCCAATAATTTTTATTCCCATTAACCGTAGTTAAAACAAAAGTACAAAGTGCAAGCATCATTGTAACTGCAATATTTCCGGTTACGTTTGCTCCACCTGGGAAGAAAGGAACTAATCCCAAAAGGTTATTTAACCAAACGAAGAAAAATATCGTCAGTAAATAAGGCATGAAACCTCTGTATTTATGTCCCAATTGTGGTTTTGCAATATCGTCACGGACAAATAAAATAATTGGTTCCAACAAAGATTGCATTCCCTTAGGGGCTTTACCCTCTCTCTTTTTGTATGAATTAGCAACGCCAATAAAAACAATTAAAAGAATTGTAACAGATATTAATAACGAAACAACATTCTTAGTGATAGATATGTCGAGTGGCTTTTTATTCAAAAGCTCTCCATCTGCATTATAAGTAATGTAAGTTCCATTAGCACTTTTAACATCAGATGGGTAATAATACTTGCCATGATAATTTACAAGTTTTGTACCCTCTAGATCTAAGATTTCAGTCCCATGATCATTATGACCAAATTTATTTGAAAGAAAAGTCTTAAGTCCATTATCGGTCCAAAGAATTACTGGAAGTGGAATATAAACATGGCCGAAAAAATGCCATTCATGTGAATCTGCAATATGGTGAAGAATCACTTCAGAAATATCTTCGTCTGCTTCCTCAACATGCGCTTCAGTAGCTGAAACCTTAGAAGAATCTGCTGCTGCGTGCTCTTCTGAAAAGGCAGAAAAACTCAATAGCGAAAAGAAAACTGCACAAAATGCAAGGCTGAAGAATTTTTTTGTATTGAAAATATGGCTCAAATCCATTTATTATAAGGAATTTACTTAATTTTTTGGTTGCGCAAGTTACACAACAAACAATATATTTCAAACACTGTATGAAAGAAATACAGATAAAAAAAATTGATCACGAAATAAATTGGATCAAAGGTGTTATTTTGAATATAAACAAAGGCTATAATCATGCTAAAAAGCATCTTTACTGTGATGCTAACGAGTAGTGCTTGTGCAGAAGCTTGGTCACTAATTCTCATTCTCCAAGAAGCAATTATATAAATATTGAAAGTAATGAATGAGAATATCCAAAACATTGGCCAAAATTTAGGGATTAAAACGCCTCTTTCCGGAAAGAAATAATCGGCAAAAAAGGGAGCAGCCGCTAAAAACAAGTTGAACAGAATAAAATAAATTATAAAGCGATTAAAACTCATGCCTTCAATTGTCTGACAGTTTGATAAATGGATAAAAATACGCCCAAAACACAAGCTATAGCCGTAACATATTGAACTTTATGATCGTAATATTGATCAATTTTGTATCCTATATATGCTGAACCTCCAATAATAGCCATCATTTGGAAAGCTACACCCGTATATTTTGCAAAATTTGCATAAGACTGACCTTTTGAATTCTCAGAATTTGGCTTATTTCTTTCCTCTTCCATTATTGAAAATTAACATCGCAAAATTATTAAAATAAAGCCTTGCATTGCGGAAAAAATCAAAAACAGGAAAAATAAATGCCTAATTTTAATAAATCATGCACCTTCATATCCAAATTAGCATTTGGTATGAGCCGATCTAAAAATTTCTTAGATAAAGAGTTTATATTTATGACTACAATTCCGTTCTGATAAAATATCTTTGCATAGTTTCTGTTATACTAATTAAAGAAAATTAATTTGAGATCAAAAAATCAAGTTATACGACAATTTTTATTTTTAAGCTTAGCCCTTGGACTGAGCTTTTCTTCCTGCAATTCCCAGAAAGAGACTGTTGCGAGCAGGAATATGCAAAATTTGACTGCTCATTTCAACATTCTTTATAATGCTAATGAAATTGTAAATGAAAGTGAGAGAAATATTCAATTGGCTCATTCCGACGATTATGACCGAATTATCTCGGTCTTCAAAGAAGCTAATGAAAGCAATTCTCAGGGCGAGTTGGGCAAATTAGATCAAGCAATATTAAAGGCAAATACCATTGCGAATGAGAAATCTCAGAGCAAATATGTAGATGAAGCCTATTTCTTAATCGGAAAAGCAAATCATTTAAAGTCTAATTTTTTTAATGCCGTTGAATATTTTGATTATGTGTGCCTAAATTATCCGAAGGAAAAAGAAGTTAAGCAAGCCTCTTTAGCTTGGAAAACGAGGTCATTAATAGCATCTGACAGGCTAGAAGAAGCTTATAACTCCATTGATTCTGCATTAAAATACGTCAATACAGAGAAAAAATCTGTCGCAGATATATTCGCTATCCGTGCACAACTACATATCTATGCAAAGGAAGATCTTCAGGCGATTAATATGCTTGAAAAAGCGATTGCTTCTAAAACAAGTAAGCAGAATAAAATACGCTGGACTTACCTTTTAGCGCAGCTTCAGCAAATAAATGGGCAGGCAGAGGATGCATATAAAAATTATGCTAGAGTTTTAAAGAGCAATGCTTCCTTCGAAATGGCTTTTAATGCAAAATTAAGCTCAATAAATCTTAAAAATAAGATTAGCCTAGATCCTCAAAATAGAACAAAACAAATTGCTGCCTTATTAAAAGATAGCAAAAACATTGATTTTCATGATCAAATTTATTTTCAAATCGCGAACAGCTACGCAGAGGAAAATAACATTGAAAAAGCGATTGAAAACTACAATAATGCGATCTCAAAAAGCACAAAAAATGTCATTCAAAAAGGATTAGCCTATTTAAAATTGGCTGAAATTTATTTTAACGATAGTGACTATATCAAATCGAAAGCTTACTATGATAGCACCCTTGTAGCACTTCCAAGTATTTATCCTGACTATGCACAGATAAAAAAGAAAGCCGATAATATTGAGTTACTTGCTGATCGCTTATCTATTATCGCGAAGGAAGACACCCTTCAAATGCTTGCAAAATTGCCAGAAAATGAGCGAAATGAAAAAATAAACGCGCTAGCTGAGCAAGAATTAATTAAAGCCCAAGCTAAAATTGATAATGACCAATCAGGAGTTACAACTGCTGGATCAACGAGTAGCAGCGGTGGAAATACAAAATTCTATTTTAATAATAGCATTGCCATAAATCAAGGGATTGTAGATTTTAAAAAGACTTGGGGGACAAGAAAGCTAGAAGATAATTGGAGACGCAGCCAAAAATCAGCTGCCGATATTTCTAATACTTTAGCAAATAACCAAGTTCCAATTAATGACCCTTTCAAAGAAATATCTGCTCCAAGCGCATCAGTAAATATTGATTCATTGAAAAAAGCATTAAGTGATTCAATTCCATTGAGCGAGGAAATGAAAAAAGTTTCTAATGAGAAAATCGGATCTGCTATGTATGATATTGGCAATTATTACCGAGAAGTAACTAATGACACTTTAGAAGCAATCAATACGTATGAAAAACTTCTGCAAAGATTTCCGGAAGATCCGAACAAATTGGCTGTTTACTATAATTTATATAGACTTTACAAAGGCGCAAATATGCCGCTTTCCGATAAATACAAGAACATTCTTTTAGATCAATTTCCGGAATCACCATTTGCAAAAATCATTCTTGATCCTGACTACAATCAGAAAAATGACGAGAAAGAAATGGCCTTCAATCAATTTTACAATGATGTGTATGAATTATACACCGATAAAAAATATTCGGACGTGTTAAAATCAATTGAAGAGAATAGTAATAAGTTGGGAGATGAGAAAATTCCAGCCCAATTAGCTTATTTAAATTCACTTGCATTAGGACATTTGGAAAAGCTCGACAAGCTTGAAGATTCATTTAAAAATATTGTTGATTCAAACCCGGAAGATCAACTGATTGTACCATTAATTAAATTACAATTGGCCTTTATCGACTCCAATAGAACTGAAATTGCTAATCGTCCATTTGCATTATTAGACAATGAAACCATCATAAATTCAGTGATTGAAGAACCTACTAATCAAGAGCCTGTGATTAAAAAGCCTGTGATTGTAGAAGCAGTTGTAGAAAAGGCTGTAGTAGTAGAAAAGCCTATAGTAGTGGCAAAGCCAGCGCAATCAGAAGAGAAAAAAGCTGTAGAACCCGTAAAAATAGTAGTCGAAGAACCTAAAAATACTAAACCTGAAGAATTAGTCGTTCAAGAAGCTAAGAAGGAAGAGCCAAAGATTAAAATTGAGCCAATTGATACTTTCTTTGAGCTGAATGAGCCTGGCGATTATTATTTCATAGTAAACGTTTCTGACCCTACTCTGAATTTAAGTTCGTCCCGTTTCGGAATAGGGCAATTTAACCGCGTCAATTTCTCGGGCAATTCAATTAAACATCAAGTTAAATCAGTAGCCGATCAAAATCAGTTAATATTTGTCGGGCCTCTAAATAGCAAAGATGCTGCTCAAGCATATTTTGATCAGATAAATCCTCTTATGAAAGAGATTATGAAAGTTCCTGCTACAAAATACAGTACATTCCTAATCAGCGATAAAAACCTTGAAAAAATTACTGATTTAGGAACCCTTGAGCGTTATGTAAACTTTTACAAAAAGAATTTTAATCAATAAAAAAACATGAATACCCCTTTAACGCAACGCGAATTAAGTCAATATACCATCCTATTTTGGAAATGGATCATTGGAATAATTGCGTTTGGAGCAATCCTAATATTCAGTATTGGTTTGGGGCTTTTTGGTAAGCTCCCCGATTTAAAAACGCTAGAGAATCCGAAAAGCAACCAAGCATCAGAAGTTATTGCTGACGACAATGTGGTTTTAGGCACTTATTATGTGCAAAACAGATCAAATGTTCGTTACGATGAAATTTCTCCTAATGTTATTAATGCGCTCATTGCTACTGAAGATATTCGTTTTTATGGACATTCGGGGATTGATTTCAAGCGGACTTTCACCGTTATTTTCTACAATCTTATGGGTAAAAGACAAGGAGCGAGTACAATTACGCAGCAACTTGCCTTAAATCTTTTTTCGAAGGAAGGTCGCTCGAAAAATTTTGTAAAGCGCTTAATCCAAAAATCTCAAGAGCTAATTGTAGCAGTGAAACTAGAGCGTCAATATACTAAGGAAGAGATTATTACCATGTATTTGAACACGGTAGATTTCGGATCTTACAATACATTTGGGATAAAATCTGCTGCAAGAACCTATTTCAGTACCACACCCGATAAACTAAAGCCTGAACAAGCAGCTATTTTGATTGGAATGCTAAAAGGGCCTTCACTTTATAATCCTAATCGTAATCCTGAACGTGCCTTTTTAAGAAGGAATACGGTTATTGAGAATATGGCTAAGGCAAATTACATTAGTGAAGAAGAAGAAGAACGACTAAAAAAAATTCCATTAAAACTTCTATTTAATCCTTCAGACCATAATGAAGGATCTGCACCCTACTTTAGGGCAGTGCTGAAGAAAGATATTCAACAAACCTTAGAAGAAAACTCAATTTATAAGGCAGATGGCACACCTTACGATCTCGATAGAGATGGTTTAAAGATTTATACAACAATTAACTCGCGCATGCAAAAATATGCTGAAGATGCGCAAAGAGAGTACTTAAAAACCTTACAAGTACAGTTCAATAATTCTTGGAAAGGACGTGATCCTTTTAATTTTCAGGAAGCCAAAAGTCTTATTGATCAGGGCATGCGACGTTCTGATAGATATCAACAGCTAAAAGCAGAAGGCCTTACGGAAGAGGATATTATTAAAAATTTTAAAACACCTACTGAAATGACTATTTTCAGCTGGAGAGGTGAGATTGATACCTTGATGCGACCGCTTGACTCAATCAAGTATTATAAATTGATGTTACGTAATGCTTTGATGTCTATGGAGCCTCAAACAGGCTATATTCGTGCGTGGGTTGGTGGTACAAACTATACTCACTTCAAGTACGATCAAGTAAAAATGGGAACCCGCCAAGTAGGGTCAACTGCCAAACCATTTACTTATGCAGTCGCTATTGGAAATGGCGGCTACTCTCCTTGTTACTCAGTTGCTAATGAGCCTGTTGGTATTGATGCAGGTGATGGCACCATTTGGACACCAAAAGCTTATAAACCTATTCCTGGAACAATCAGCTTAAAAAAGGCATTAGCAAATTCACAAAACTATGTTACTGCCTACATGATGAAACAAGTTGGCGCAACTGCGGTATCAACCCTAACAAAAAACATGGGAATTACTAGTGATGTACCAGCAGTCCCATCTATTTGTTTAGGATCTTTTGATGCTTCTGTTCATGACATGGTAGGCGCTTATTCTGTATTTGTAAACCATGGCGTATGGACCGAACCAATTTATCTTTTACGCATTGAAGACAAGAATGGCAATGTTATCTACGAGCGCAAGCCAAGGGTAAAAGTTGTATTGGATGAACAAACAGCCTATGTAATGACGGATATGCTCAAGGCAGTGGTAAAAGAAGGCACAGGGGCAAGATTAGGATGGAAGTACAATCTAACTAATCCGATTGGTGGTAAAACTGGTACTACCCAAAACAATTCAGACGGTTGGTTCATGGGAATAACCCCCGAATTAGTTACGGGAGTATGGACTGGCGCCGAAGATAGAGCAATTCACTTTACGTCAACTAATTTTGGAGAGGGTGCAAATACTGCCCTACCAATATTTGCATTGTATATGCAAAAAGTTTATGCCGACCCTACATTAAAATATACAAAGGGAGATTTTCCACTTCCAAAAGGAGGCATCACAACAATTATTGATTGTAGCACTTATTCACAAGAGCAAAATGGTGAAACTGAACAGGATAAGAAACTTGGTTTTTAACAATTAAGGCAAGTCCAATTAGTTATCCCAAAAATGAAAGAATTTGATTACCGATCCGACCTTAAAAATATACCTCAAAAACCTGGAGTATATCAGTTTTGGTCGGATGCGGAAGAATTAATCTATATTGGGAAGGCTAAAAATCTCAAAAACAGGGTTTCTTCTTACTTTAATAAAGATAATTTCCGACTAAATGCCAAGACTAGGATATTGGTCGGCAAGGTTAAAAAAATAACCTTTACCATCGTTGATACGGAAATTGATGCTTGGCTATTAGAGAATAGCCTAATTAAAAAGTACAAGCCTAAATACAATATTCTTTTAAAAGATGATAAGACCTACCCATGGATTATCATTAAAAATGAAAAATTTCCGCGTATTTTCTGGACAAGAAAGATTATAAAAGATGGCTCAACTTATTTTGGCCCCTACGCCTCTGTCAGCATGATGCACACCATTCTTGGCATGATCAAAGAGATTTATCCTTTAAGAACGTGTAGTTTACCACTCAGCCACGAAAATATAAATGCAGGTAAGTTCAGAGTATGCCTTGAATATCAAATAGGAAATTGCAAAGGACCATGCCAAGCATATCAATTAGAGGATGACTATAATCAAAGTATTGCAGAAATAAAAGATATTCTAAGTGGGAAAACTGGTACAGTTATTAAAAGACTAAAAAAACAGCTAGATGAATCTGTAACAGAGCTAAATTTTGAGCTTGCACACCGATTAAAATTAAAATATGATTCACTAGATCAGTATCAGAGTAAATCAACTATCGTAAACTCATCTATCACGGATGTAGATGTTTTCAGCATTGCCACCGATGAAAAACATGCATTTGTTAATTTCTTGAAAGTGATGAATGGCACTGTTATTCAGACACAAACTCTGGAGATGAAAAAGAGATTAGATGAAACCGACGAGGAATTGTTAAGCTTGGCAATTACCGAATTTCGAGATCGATTTAATAGTGAATCAAGAGAGATTATAGTACCTTTTGAGATTGACCTTCCCGACAAGGGCATTAGATTTACTATTCCAAAATTAGGAGAGAAGAAAAAATTGCTGGAATTATCAGAAAAAAATGTGCTATTCTTCAAACGTGAAAAATTAAATCAATACGAAAAACTCAATCCTGAGTTTAGAACTGATCGATTGCTTAATTTAATGATGAAGGATTTACGTTTAAACCAATTGCCAAGACATATAGAATGCTTTGATAATTCAAACTTTCAAGGAGATTTTCCAGTATCTGCAATAGTTGTATTTCGTGATGCAAAGCCATCAAAGAAAGACTATAGGCATTTTAACGTAAAAACAGTAGTCGGGCCCGATGATTTTGCAACGATGGAGGAAGCTGTTTTCAGAAGATACAGCAGGTTATTAGAGGAGGGGGAAACCTTACCTCAATTAATTGTTATTGATGGAGGTAAAGGGCAATTATCTTCAGCTATGAAGAGTCTCAAGCGTTTAGGAATTGAGAAAGAAGTTACCATAATTGGCATTGCTAAGCGCTTGGAAGAGATTTATTACCCAGGCGATCAATATCCCTTATATCTTGATAAAAAATCAGAAAGCTTAAAAATTATACAACAATTAAGAGATGAAGCCCACCGATTTGGCATTACAGCCCACAGAAAGAAGCGAAATAAAGCCACTCTAGCTACCGAACTTGAAAACGTGCCTGGAATTGGCCGAACAACAGCCGAGAAGCTCCTGAGGCATTTTAAATCGGTTAAGAAGGTAAAAGAAGCAACAGAAGTCCAGTTGATAGACTTATTGACTAAAAGTCAGACTCAATCTATCCTAGAATATTTTAAACAAAAAAGCCGATAGAAAATAATTCAATCGGCTTTATCAAATATCTTTTTTTGTTTTTAATAAGACCAAAGATCGTGTTCAAAATCCATTAAAGCTTTCTTCACGCGCTCAGATTCATATAGTTTATCTATACCAATGGCATAATCCTTGATTCTTAAATCATCAGGATTAGATTCTTTAACTATATAACTTGAAAAAATACGCTTCATGAAAATATCGTCATAGCTTAAGCCTGCCATGTCATTGGTACGATTAACAGCAGCTTTTGTAACCAAAAGATGACGAGCCTCAGGGAAATAAACCCAAAATGCAGGTTGCTCATCAGAAACTTGACCAGCTTTACTAATTTTTACAATTGGTGCAATTCCAATAATTCTAGGTTCAAAAACAGAACGTTGCTTATCAAAAATCCAATCCTCTTTAATTCTGAACTTCACAATACTATCAGGATTAAACTCGCCGGCCTTCATATTTCCACCAATTTGGTTTCCATCTTGATCGAAAGTTGGAACAAATACACTATCTGCAAATTTTGCCATCGCATCCTTTGCACTTAATACCACGGAAAATTCGTCGCCATTCACATCTTCTTTGGTGCTAGTTGCATCATAAGCAGTTAACTCCCCAGCCTCAATGGCATCGGTTAAAATCGTAACCAATCTTGATTTAGGAGATGCAAAAATCGTGTTTACTTTATCGCGAACGTCAATTTCTCTCCATACACGCTTACTAAACATCACATCAGACTCTCTTAAATTTGCATAAGGAGTAACTTTTGCATTTAGAACATTTGATTTTTTATAATAACCATCTATAGGCCTTTCGGTTGGCTTAGGTTTGGTGCTATTATTCAAGTTTGGTACTTGAGCATTAACAACTAGTGAACTAGCTATCAAAATGAAGGCAAAAAATATATTTTTCATACCAATTAATTTGCTTTAAAGACCATAGGGTCAAGTTGTCTTGGAGAACCATCAGGTCCAACAGCAACAATATCATCAAAAATTACACGAGTCCCAGGTGTTACTGTAGCTAATGCGGCACGCATTTGCGGACTAAAACTATTACTTGAGGCTTGTAAGACAACTAGATCTGCACGTGGTCTGGCAATAGCCAAACTAAACCTAGTTACTTTAAATTTCGCATCAAAGTCGAACTGATCTAGAGTAGCAAAAATTGCATCTTGGCCTTTAATAACCACCGAACTAAGTGGTCCACCAGTTTTACCAGCAAATTTTGCCTTAGGATCAGGAATACGTTTTACACGGAAATCACTAGAGCCAATATTTTGAACTTTACCGTTAATAGTTGCAGATACATTTACCTTGGCAACAGCACCAGGGCTAGTTACATTTACAGAATATTTACCGTTTGAACCAGAAATAGTACCACCATTAATTGTTACAGATAAACTTTCCTTTGGTATTCCTGGCGCTGATACAGATACAGGATTTGGAACACCAACATAAAATACATTCATCTTATCAGGTGAAACTACAACTGAAGGACGAGCGACTTGATATTTTTGTTCTGCAGTAGTATAAGTTTTAATTGAACCATCTGTTTGCTTCACACGAACTGTACCAGTCCAGGTGAAAACACCCTCCTTAGAAGTATTAACAGTGTACATTCCTTTACCATCTTTAATTTGGAGTGAAGATCCACCTACACTCACATCAGGACTTGATTTAGAATCAGATGCAGTAAGAAATACTTCAGCGGTATAAGGTTGTCCCAATATCAAATAAGAAGTAGGTGCAACGGCAACAGCTGAAAATTGATCTAAATTAACCACAGCTACATCCATTTTACCAAGAATACGCTTCACCATTTCAGACTCAGCATTTTTAACATCTGCCTGAATCTTAGCTAAAGCTGTAATTGCAGCGGTTAAAGGAATACCATCGCCAAAATTAGCTTGCTCCCAGCTTTTACTAATTCCTGCACCACTGGTTTTAGGATCTTTAGCTTCTAAAGAAAAGTTTACGCTCTCTCGTTCTTTAGCGTCAAGTAAACCTAACAGTTTGGAACGAGTATCATTAATCTTCTTCTTAAGTACAGTAGCTCTATTCTCGTTAATCATTAAACGGGAAGAAATATCGAGGTTATCTCTTTTAGAGACATCACCAGTCTCTTTATTCATTCCACCACCTTCTTGCTCAAAACGACTTTTCAACTCGGCTAGGTAAACCTCCAATTCTTTAGTATATGAACTCGCCAATTTGGCCTTATCATAAATAGGTTTTGCTCGAGCCGGCTCATCCTTAAGTTTGGTGGCTTCAAATGACGCATAAGTTGCATCAACACCACTTTGAACATTCTCAGTAGAAGCATTCAAGCTATTTGTTAAATTTTTAAAAGCATCTAAAATTGAATCACTAACATTTAGTGCTACTAAACCAAGTAAAACCAGGTAAAGTATTCCAATCATTTTCTGCCTTGGGGTTTCCTTACCTCCAGCCATGTAATTTTATTTAAAAAATTAAAGATTTATAATATCTATAAAAAACAATTAAGATCTACTAGCTTGATTCATTGCCGATAACATATTTCCATAAACAGCATTTAGGGAAGATAAGTTCTTAGCTAATTTACCAACTTCATCTTTAAATTGTTTTGAATCTTCCATCGACTCATTAAAGTTTTGCATGGTTGCAGAAAGATTCTGGTAAAAACCATTCATAGCCTTTAAATGATTACTAGAATCTTGTAACTCTAATTCATAAACGGCATTTAATGCTCCAATATTTTTAGCAAGAGCATTAACTTGATCATGATAGGCTTTTGTATCAATATTAGATTCGCCCATATCCTTTAGACTTGAAGTTGCTTTCTCGAAGGCTTGACTTAAATTATCAAAACTTCCAGTAGCTGTTTTTACCTTAGCAGCCAATTCAGTTGTTGCACTTGCAGTATCTGCGATACCTGAAATTGCCGACACCTTGTCACCAAAGCTACGCAAACCTGCACCGAGGCTTTCAATAAGCTCAGGACCAATTTTAGCATCACTTAACATATTGTCTAAAGCTGCAGTAGAAGAAGCTGAACCTCCAGCTCTTGGACGAGCTACTTCACCCTTAAATTCCTCATCAAGTTCAGGATATACTTTAGTCCAATCTGGTTCCACATGATCAGGTTGAAAGCCCATATAGAAAAATAAAAGCGCTTCAGTAATTAAACCAATAGCGATCATGTATTCTCCACCCTTCCAATGAAGGATTTTAAACATCAAACCAATAATTACAATAGTGGCACCCCAAGAAATTAGGGAGTTCACACCAATTTTAAATTTTTTCTTTTGTGCCATAAATATAAGGGTAGTATAAAAATGAATTTTTTATTTTAAAGTTTATCTTTTATATCGCGACCAAGATATTTACTTACGTTGCGGAATCCGATATATGATTTCGCTGTATCTTGGTATTCGAAGCTACTTGTTGAATTTTGAAGGAAATAACCAATATCCTTCCATGATCCGCCACGAACAACTTTTCGTTTTAGAACTTCAGGGTCTCCAGCTTTAGCCTCATAAGCATAGTTCGGATTCATGTCATGTGTAAAGGTAGATGAAGACTCATCAAAGGCTGAGGAAGTCCATTCCGCTACGTTTCCAGCCATATTATACAATCCATAATCATTTGGATAATATGCCTTAACATGAACAGTAAACGGTCCGCCATCGTCAATATAATTACCACGACCAGGCTTAAAGTTTGCCATCAAACAGCCTTTCGCATTCCTAATATAAGGTCCGCCCCAAGGATAACTTGTTCCAACTCTACCACCTCTTGCAGCATATTCAAATTCAGCCTCTGTTGGAAGTTCGTAATCAGCTCTTTTTGGAAGACGACGGCTTTCTTTATAATTTCCACTTAGCCTTGTTCTCCAAACAGAAAAAGCCCGTGCTTGACGCCAAGTAACACCAACTACAGGATAGTTTTTATAGGCAGGATGAGAAAAATAACCTTGTACCATTGGTTCATTTTGCGTGTAGGCAAAATCGGCAAGCCATACAAGTGTATCAGGATAAATACCTACTGTATCTCTTAGAATAAAATCGGAACGCTTAGTATTTTTATTACCTCTATTATTTGAAGCATCTCTAAATTGCATGATGGCAAAATTGTATTTAATCAATCTCACATCAATTTCATTACGATTAAAGAGTCTATCATCTCCTTGGTAGTACATTGCTTGCAATTTATTACTATTAGCTGCAGCACTTTTACCCTTTTTGCTACCCCAAATTGAACTACCGTTGCCAACTTTTTTCCAATTAATAAACTTTTGAGCAGTACTATTAGGATCTGATTGACCTTTAGGCTTTAAGAAGAATTGATCGTCTTGAAGATAATCAGTAACTGCAATAGAGTCGCGGACCCAATTCACAAACTGACGATACTCATTATTTGTAATCTCGGTTTCATCCATATAAAAAGCAGGAACAGTAACCTGCTTGTTTTGTGAAATTTGAGCAAATGTAACGTCTTGATCGGTCTGACCCATGATAAAAGTCCCTGCAGGAATATAAACCATACCATAAGGAACTTCTGTATTCTTAAATTTCTTGGTTGATACTCCAATCAATTCACCATTGCCACCACCTTTACCACAGCTAGTGCCCAAAATGTACAAAGCTGCAAGAGCGATAAAGTATATTTTTCTCATTTTAAATGATTCCTTTTTGTATTCCCACAACAAAATAAATTCGAATATAGTAAAAATCATTTTACAATACACGTTTACAATAATCTACATCCTCATAAAATAAATAACTCTAACTAAACAATAGCTTAAAAGGAACTATTTTTTTAAGAACGGAAAAGTATCGTATCTATTTTTGATGTGCCAAAATATTTCAATTCTACGTAAAAATGCAACAAAAAGTTGCGATTATTTTTTTGTTTTTTTCTTTTTAAGATAAAAAGTCTGATTACTTATTTACCTGCTTTATATATTGCTCCAATGCCATGGTCATACTTGGCGCTTCTGGTGTTGGTGCTGGGATATTTAAAACTAATTCATGCTCAAGCACCGCTTTGTGTGTACTAGCGCCAAAAGCAGCAATACGAGTATAGTTTTGCTTAAAGTCTGGGAAGTTAATAAATAGTGAGTTAATGCTACTCGGACTAAAAAATGCGATAACATCATAGAATACCTCAGCTAAATCCGACAAATCACTACAAACAGTATGGAATAATACAGCAGCTTTGAAATCATAACCATTTTCACTTAGAAATTTCTGAGTTTCTTCCGCTGCAACATCCGAACAAGGATAAAGAAACTTCTCAGTACTATGCTTTTTTAAAACCTCTGCTAAATCGGCAGCAGTTTGCTTACCAACAAAAATCTTTCTTTTTCGATACTGAATATACTTCTGTAGATACAAAGCAATTGTTTCTGAAATACAAAAGTATTTTAAGTCGGCAGGAACGTCATAACGCATCTCTTCACATATCCTAAAGAAATGATCTGCTGCGTTTTTACTCGTGAAAATAACCGCTGTAAAATCAGCTAAATTGATTTTTTCTTTCCTAAACTCTTTGGCCGGAACTCCCTCTACATGAATAAAAGATCTAAAATCTATTTTTAGATTGTACTTTTTAGCCAATTCAAAATATGGAGACTTTTCAGTATCAGGCTTTGGCAATGTAACCAAGATGCTTTTTACTTTCCTTGGTTTCTCAGTTGAAGTTTCTTGCATATTTTTAATGGGTCTCAATACCCAAGTGCTTTAAATAAGATTATTAAAGGACAGAATTCGAGGGCACAAAGGTAAATAATTAAATAAACTTTAGGAAACTTGTAATTCGATAAAATATTTTCGGCCACCCGAAGAAACTGAAGGGCGAAAATCAATAAGAGCAAAATCACCCCTATATAGCTGTAAATGACAGAAAAACGATAGGACGTGAGACTAAAAGCAATTACAATTGGGAGAAATAAAATCGCTGCATTGAAGTAACTCAAGTACAAAACTGACACATAATCTCGTACTAATCGAGACGAATCGAATAAAAAACCAACGATTTTTAGTACTATAATCTTAAGAGTAAACAGGGTAATTACTGTTGCTGATAAGTACAAAAACAAATTAAAGCCCTCAACAGAGTAAGATATTCCAAAATATTTAGCAGATAAATAAAGATATAGGCCAAGAATTAAACCAAATAAAAGGTATAAAAACACAAAAGGCCAAGAATTAAATAAAGTATCCTCCTTGTTTACTTTACTTAGTACTTGATTGCTATAAAAAGCGTGACTAATGGTATTAATCTCTGTTGGAAAAAAGAATCGAACTAATGAATAAAATAAAACCAGAAATAAAACCACTAAAATAATCCATGATTCTCTAAATTTCCTCAAACTTCCTTCTTCGTATCTTGTTGGTTTTTGGGGGAATTTTGCAACCCATGCCTTAAAATCAAGATTCTCAACTTTATAAAGATTAATAAGGCTATCTAAGAAAGGATTTGGTCTGTTAGGGTCAGGCTTCTTAATCCAAGCAATCGAAAGCGAATCTTGAATAATTTTAATGGAATCACGATACTCTTGTCTCTTTGCAAGGCTTGCAGAATCTAGACGCCTATTGCTTTGCGCAAGAGAAGGCTCTTCAACAAATTTTTTATTACTATCAAGCTGCCCGAAAACAGATGGAATAGCCAAAAAAGAAATCAGAATTAAAACTAAAACCCGCTGAATCATAATGGTTAAAATCTTTAAGACTGAATAGAAATCATTTTGCAAATTTCCGATTTTTTATTTTTGTTTCCTAAATATCTTTACAAAATCGCTTTTGGAAAAATAAGGAGTAAATATTATTAGTCAAGCCATAAAAAACATCAAAAATTTTATAGCATTATTAATATTTTAAATATGCTCCTAAATCTTGAATACTAGCTCATTTTAAATAGCTTTGCGCTGTAAATAATCAAAAACAGCCTTAATATTTAACAGATTAAAATATCAATCTTGTTTTTTATTAACTAGGAGGAAATAATTTAAAGATAATTATAAATAAATCGAATGTCTGCCACCGCATCAAAAAACGCTTCACCACTACTCGTTATCATCGCTTTCGCTATTGTATATGTGGTTTGGGGCTCAACTTATTTTTTCATACAATTGGCAGTTCATGGTTTTCCACCTTTCATTTTAGGAGCATTACGATTTATTCTAGCTGGCTTAATTATGGCATCTTGGTGCCTCATAAAAGGTGAAAACTTGTTTGCAATTGAAGGAATTAAGCGCGCTATAATAAGTGGCATTTTATTGCTTTTTTTTGGTAATGGAATAATTATCTGGGTTGAGCAAAGTATGCCAAGTGCTATGGTAGCGATTACTGTATCATCAGCCCCTTTGTGGTTTGTTTTACTGGATAAGCCCAAATGGACTGAAAATTTCAGGAGTAAATCTATTATTACGGGTATGCTTATCGGACTTGCAGGAGTTGTTTTGCTATTTAGCGAGCAGATTTCTAAAATTTTCTCCATGCCAGAAAGTACGCCAGTAAAAATGAGTAGTATGATCCTACTGCTTTTAGGTGCTATTGCATGGGCTGGAGGCTCACTTTACACAAAATATAAACCTGCCAAAGGATCTATCATTGTAATTAGCACCTGGCAAATGATGGCTGCTGGCATCACTTTTATTCCCGGAATTTTCATACGTAATGAATTTGATGCTTTTCAATGGCAAAATGTTCCCTCCGAGTCATGGATGTCGCTAATTTACCTCGTAATTATGGGATCAATTGCAGGATTTAGCGCCTATGTATGGTTGCTACAAGTTAGAACGGCCATGCAGGTGAGCACCTATGCCTATGTAAATCCGGTAGTAGCAGTACTTCTAGCTGTATTTTTTGCGAATGAAAAAATTACTGGGATTCAAATCGCAGGACTAATCATTATTCTTGGAAGTGTATTGCTTATTAATATGGCCCGATACCGACGAGAAAAATTAGCGAGCAATTAAAAATCCTGAAAAGGTTTTTCACAGCTTAATTATTTTCAAAAGCTTAGCCCTACAGCTTTTTATTGTAGATTTGAATCATGGCCGGAATTTATCTCCATATCCCTTTCTGTAAAAAAGCCTGTCACTACTGTGATTTTCACTTTAGCACCTCCCCACAGTATAAAGAGCCCATGCTCAAAGCATTAAGGCAAGAAATACTTTTGAGAAAGAGCTATTTAAACAATCAAAGTATTGAAACAATTTACTTTGGAGGTGGTACTCCTTCACTTCTAAGTGCCAATGAATTACAAATACTTCTTGGCGAAATCGTAGATCAATTTGATGTAAGCTCAAAAGCCGAAATAACCATTGAGGCTAACCCCGATGATTTAAATCCGCAAAGAGTAAAAGAGCTACGCCAGACGCTAATAAATCGTTTTAGCATTGGAATTCAATCTTTCTTTGAAGAAGATTTACGATGGATGAACCGCGCGCACACTGCCACTGAAGCTCAAAGCTCAATTAAGAGAGTCCAGGATGCAGGTTTCGAAAATATTACCGCAGATTTAATTTATGGATATCCCCTTTTAACTAATCCTAAATGGGAGCATAATATTCAGGAACTTATCCAACTCAATATTCCTCATATTTCATCCTACTCCATGACGGTTGAACCCGCAACAGCTTTATCATCTTTCATCAAAAAAGGGGAGCAAAAAGCCATGGATGAAGGTCAAAGTGCTGCACAATTCTTGATTTTAATGGAACAATTAAAGGAGGCAGGTTTTGATCATTATGAAATATCGAATTTCGCAAAGCCAGGATCCTATTCCAAACACAACTCTAATTATTGGGAAGGCATTTCATACCTAGGAATTGGACCATCAGCTCATTCATTTAACGGAGAAAGCAGACAATGGAACATTTCAAATAATGCCAAATATATCGATCAAATAGAAAAGGGTAAAATTCCCGCAGAAATTGAGGAATTAACCCTAGAAAATCGCATAAACGAATATATAATGACCTCACTAAGAACTAGTAAGGGAATGGATTTAGATAAAATCGCAGATCAATTTGGTTCAGACTATTCAAATGAAATCAAAAATAATTTGGATGCTTTCACCGAAAAGAACTGGATTTTAAAAAAAGATCAGCAGATTATTCTAACAACAGATGGTAAGCTTTTTGCAGACCATATTGCTTCAGAACTTTTTATTAATGCCTAAAAAATGGATTTAAAAAATAAAATTATTTGGATTACTGGCGCTTCCAGCGGAATTGGTGAAGCACTTTGCTATCAACTCAATCAGTTAGGAGCTAAACTAATTATTTCATCTAGAAATAGAGAGGCGCTTTATCAAGTAAAAAATAATTGTAAAATCAATCCTTTAGATGTGCATGTTTTACCCCTAGATTTAGAAAATATAGACTCATTAAAAGAGCTAACAAATGAGGCAATAAAGATTTTCAATAAAATAGATATCATCATACATTCTGGAGGAGTTAGTCAGCGATCTCTTGCCCTCGAAACAGAACTATCTGTAGCACAAAGAATTATGAATATCAATTTTTGGGGCACCATAGCACTTTCGCAACATCTATTGCCTAGCATGTTATCCAAAGGCTCGGGTCATATTGTAATTATAAGCAGCCTTGTTGGGAAATTTGGAACCAAATTTCGTTCGGCCTACTCTGCGTCAAAACATGCTTTGCATGGCTATTTCGACTCTCTACGTACAGAAATAGATCCTAACATAAAAATCACGATTGTTTGTCCTGGATTTATAAAAACTAATGTCACCATCAATGCCTTAACTGCCAACGGGACTAAGCAAAATAGCATGGACGACGCTCAAGCTAACGGAATGCCAGCTGAAGAATGTGCTAAGCAAATAATAAAAGCTATCCTATCTGGCAAAGAAGAGGTTTATATCGGTGGTAAGGAAAAGTATGGCGTACTTTTAAAGCGCTTTTTACCTGGACTATTTACAAAAATTGTTAAAAAAGCAAAAGTAACCTAATGCCTAACTTGAATGGTCGGAAATTACCTTCCATTCGCCATTAATTTTTTTCACAATAAGAGTAAAATAACCTCCTGGCTCATCTTTCTCACGCTTTAGCTTCCAAGCACCCAGTACAAAAGCATGATCAGGAGATAAAATTTTAATATCCTTAATGTCGAAACTTAAATAGCCCATTGCTTGTTTATCAGGATAAGACTTCTTATAATTATTAAGCGTATTGTTCCAGCCATATTTAGGACCAGCTTTCCCAACATAAAGTAAAGAGTCAGATTTAACATAGCCTTGCATATACTCTTCAACATCACCCTGATTCCATGCTAAGCGCTGATCTTCAAGAAGCTTTAAAATAAGTGCTTTATCAGTAGTTTGTGCAACTAAGCACAGCGTTGGAAATACAAATAATAGGGAAAGGATTATTTTCTTCATAGCTAAAATTAAATTTTATCAGGATAAAAAAGAAATAGATTCAAAAAATAACAAAATAGAATTCTTTATTTGACACATACTTAACATTATTAGTCGGCTAAAGCCATAACTTAGATTTTTATTAAACATCTCAAAATAACCACATGCGGGGACATGCATTTTCAAAATTTATTCCGAATGAGCTTCCTAAAGGAGGGTTTGACGAATTATTGAAGCTATTTCTCGAATTGCTCAATTATACTGCCGGCGATGCAGATGAAGCAATCGCGTGGCTCAACGAATTAGATAAGCAGTACAAGCTTACCACCGATGAGTATGGCATGGGTGATTTTATCGAGGATTTGAAAAAGAAAGGTTATTTGGGCGATGATGAAAAAAATCCCGGAGGATTTAAAATAACACCCAAAACCGAACAAAGCATTCGTCAATCAGCACTCGAAGAAATCTTTGGCCAATTGAAAAAATCGGGCAAAGGCGGACACAATACCAATGTTTCGGGACTAGGCGAAGAGAAAAATGCCGATCGTAGGGAATATCAATTTGGTGATAGTGTTGACCAGATTGATATGACCGCATCCATCCATAATGCACAGGTAAACAATGGCATAGGAGATTTCTCCATGACCGAAAGAGACCTAGAAGTAGAGGAGAAAGATTATAAAACAACCACCTCAACTGTCTTAATGATTGATATCTCCCACTCCATGATTTTATATGGAGAAGATCGAATCACTCCGGCAAAAAAGGTAGCCATGGCACTTGCCGAGCTAATTAGAACAAAATATCCTAAAGATACGCTTGATATCGTTGTTTTCGGTAACGATGCCTGGACCATCACCATTAAAGAATTACCCTATTTACAGGTTGGTCCGTATTATACCAATACCTATGCTGGCCTTGAGCTTGCTGTTGATTTATTGAGGAGAAGAAAAACGCATAACAAGCAAATTTTCATGATAACCGATGGTAAACCAACTTGCTTAAAAGAAGGCCTAAAATATTATAAAAATAGTGTCGGATTAGATCGCAAAGTGGTTAATAAAACCCTCAACATGGCTGCTCAATGTAAGCGACTAAAAATTCCAATAACTACTTTCATGATTGCCCAAGACCCTTATTTACAGCAATTTGTGAGACAGTTTACAGAAATTAATGGCGGCAGGGCATTTTATAGCTCATTAAAAGGATTAGGCGAATATATTTTTGAGGATTACATAAAGAATAGAAAAAGAACAATTAGATAGAATTTCAAGATATGGATTTGTTGCGTATAAAAACACTTAAAGAACTTCGCGAATCGGGATATAAGCCACGTTCAGTTAAAGAGGAGCTTCGTGAGAATCTCATCAAAGAGCTTAAAAATAAAAATACCACCATGGATGGTATCATTGGTTATGAAGATACGGTACTTCCTGATCTTCAAACTGCAATCTTATCGCAACATAATATTTTGCTTTTAGGTTTACGTGGACAAGCAAAAACGCGTATAGCACGCTTAATGATCAATTTACTGGACGAATATGTGCCATATATTGAGGGATCTGAATTATTTGAAGACCCTATGAACCCAATATCTTGGTTTGGGCATCATATTTTAGAGATCAAAGGAGAAGAAACCCCGATTGCTTGGCTGCACCGCTCTGATCGTTATACCGAAAAATTAGCTACTCCAGATGTTACTGTGGCTGATTTAATTGGTGATGTAGATCCTATAAAAGCTGCGACATTAAAACTAACCTATTCGGATGAGCGGGTAATTCACTTCGGGCTAATTCCGAGGGCTCATCGAGGAATTTTTGTGATTAATGAACTTCCCGACTTACAGGCACGTATTCAGGTGGCGTTATTTAATATCCTCCAAGAGAAGGATATTCAAATCAGAGGCTTTAAACTACGCTTAGCATTAGATATTCAATTTGTTTTCACTGCAAATCCGGAAGATTATACCAACAGAGGATCAATTGTTACCCCTTTAAAAGATAGAATTGAAAGTCAGATTTTAACCCATTATCCACGTAGCATTGATATTTCGAGAAAAATTACACAACAAGAAGCTCGCTTAACAGATTCACAGCGCTCAAGCATTGAAGCTGATGGATTAGTAAAAGACTTAGTAGAGCAAATTGCTTTTGAAGCCCGTGATTCGGAATATATTGATAAAAAATCTGGTGTTTCTGCGCGACTTACCATATCTGCATATGAGAATTTGATTAGCAATGCCGAAAGAAGAATGTTGCTGAATGGCGAAAAGAACACATTTGTAAGAATTTCTGATTTTCTAGGTGTTATTCCTGCAATTACAGGAAAAATTGAGTTAGTTTATGAAGGTGAGCTAGAAGGGCCAAGCAAAGTGGCAAATATCCTTTTAGGGAAAGCTATCAAAACCTTAATGGTGACTTATTTCCCGGATCCCGAGAAGGTTAAAAAAGCAAAAACAGCAAATCCCTATGCTGACATAATAAATTGGTTTGCTGCAGGAAATACCATCAGCTTGGTAGATGATTTAAGGCTTGAAGACTATAAAAAATCTTTAGAATCAGTACCGGGATTAAAAACTGTAATAAAACAGTTCCATCCGCGTCTAAGCGAAAACCAAAAAGTTTTATTGATGGAGTTTTTATTGCATGGTTTAGCTGAATTCTCTCTGATCAATAAATCTTTTTTAGATAAAGGCTTTAGCTTTGCAGATATGTTTAACAGCTTATTTAGTGCAGAGTTTGAAGACGATGAAGACGAAGACTATAATGATGATCAAGGACGATTTTAATAAACCTGAATCAGAAAAACCGAATTTTAACAAATGACAAACCGAATTTTAGGCTTAATTATAATCAGCATTCTGCTTCTTATAATCGATTTTTATATTTTAAAAGCCCTTAAATCAGTTAAATGGAAGTGGAAGCCTAAAAAATATTTATCCTTCTCCAAAATTTGGTGGGGCTATACCATTATATTAATTATAGGGGTATTTATCAGCATATTTTTCAATATTAAGTTTCTCTTTCGCACCATCATTTTAGTATCGTTCTTCTTAACATTTGTCTCAAAAATATTCATTTTGCCCTTTTTGATGTTCGATGATTTAAGAAGAGCATTTATTTGGACAAAAAGAAAATACCTGACGAAATCTGAGAAAGAGAATATTGATGACAACAAAAAAGAAAATGCTATCCCAAGATCTGAATTTTTAATTAAGACAGGAACATTAATTGCCGCTTTACCTTTGGGATCATTAAGCTACGGAATAGTTTCAAGCGCGTATGATTATCAAATAAAAAAGCAAGTTTTATATTTACCAAGCCTTCCCAAAGCATTTGAGGGAATCACCATTGCGCAGCTTTCAGACATACATTCTGGAAGTTTTTATGATCGCAAAGCGGTTTTGGGTGGTGTTGAAATGTTATTAAAAGAGAAACCTGAACTTGTATTTTTTACCGGCGACTTAGTTAATAATTTGGCTTCCGAAATGCGTGATTACCAAGACATATTCTCAAAGGTAAAAGCACCACTAGGGGTTTATTCCGTATTGGGAAATCATGATTATGGCGATTATCAATTCGGATTTGGGCCATCAGCAGTAAAAGCAAAAAACCTCGCAGATGTAAAGGCAACACATAAAAACATGGGCTGGGATTTACTTCTGAATGAAAATAGAACGATAAAAATTAGCGGCGAAGAAATTTCTATTGTGGGAATTGAAAATTGGGGCGTTGGACGATTTGCCAAATACGGAAAGTTGGATGAAGCCTTAAAAAACACAGATGATAAGCCTGTTAAACTTTTGTTATCGCATGACCCATCTCATTGGAGAGCGCAGGTATTAGCTAATTATCCTCAAATAGATGTCATGTTTAGTGGACATACACATGGGATGCAATTTGGTATCGTTACCGAACAATTTCAATGGAGTCCGGCGCAGTACGTTTATAAAGAATGGTCGGGCCGATACCAAGAAGGCTCACAACAATTATATGTGAACGTAGGATATGGCTTTTTAGGCTATCCTGGTAGGGTAGGAATGTTACCTGAAATCACGATATTTGAATTAAGACAAGGTGATCCGAGTTCAATGAATGAACAAAATTCTTAAGCAAAGTCTAAATTTTCTTTTATTTAGCAATATTTTTATTGCCTTATGCGCTGTTTCACAAGCTTTAGTAAGCTATTGGCTTCTAGAAATAGAACCTAATCCTTATGTTTTAGCAATCTTATTTTTCTCAACAATACTAACCTATAATTTCAGCATTCTCCTATCAAAGCCGCAAAATCCTGAAAAATCGCCATTTTTAAGAGTGCGATGGATATTTTCTCATTTTAGGCTAATGCTAAGCCTATTAATTATTTCCGCCTTAAGTTTATTAGCATTAGCCTTCTTTCTCAGTTTCTCTTCCTTAATACTTATGTTAATTCTCGGAGTAATTTCCATCGCCTATAGTCTGCCCATTTGGGGTGCTAAAGGCAATAAATATGGGATTAGAAATATTCCAGGATTGAAGATTTTTATAATCGGCATGGTATGGGCAGGAAGTACCGTACTATTACCAATATTTGAAATTGAGAGCCCTGATATAAGCACGATTTCAAATCAGGAAACACTAATTTTACTTTTGAATCGCTTCCTATTTATTGTTGCAATAACCATCCCATTTGATATACGAGATCTTTTTCAAGACAAGCAAAATGAGCTTAAAACTATTCCCGTAATCATTGGAGAAAAAAAATCACTAGGACTTTGCCAATTTTTCCTAGTATCGCATCTTTTCCTACTTTACGCATTTATAGGAGAATTGGATGCTAATTTCTGGGCATTAGCGCTTAGTATTTTTATTTCGGGATGGCTTATATTTAGATCGAAATGGAAGAAAAATGAATATTATTACTTTCTTTTGCTCGATGGAACCATGATTCTACAACTATTTATGTTAGAACTATTTAACATTGCTACATGACAAAAAACATTCAGATTAATTCTATAAACATCCTTGGCAAAGCAGAACTGCTCGTTTCTGATCATCAGAAAGCAATGACTGCATTTAGGAAGATTAGCATCCAGACTGAGGGAATTAATTTAGATTATACTGGTTTTGTTGGCGACATGGTAAAAAACACTAAACACCATGGAGGAAATGATAAGGCTATTTGTTGCTATAATTCAGATCATTTTGTAAAATGGAAAAATGAACTTGACTTTGACCTTGAAAAAGGTGCATTTGGTGAGAATCTGACATTGTCTGGCGAAAATGCTCATGAACAGTGCGTTTATATTGGCGACCGCTATCAATTGGGAGAGGCTATTGTGGAGGTATCTGAACCACGTGGGCCTTGTTATATGATTGGGATACGATATAACTATAAACAATTCCCTATTCATCTTCAAGCAAGCGGATTAACAGGATTTTATTTGAGAACAATAAAGCCAGGATTTGTCAAAAAAAGCGATGAATTGGTACATATTAGCTCTCATCCCGAACAGATATCGGTGATGGATGTAAATCAAGTTCGCTACCATGATCCAAAAAATAAGGAATGGCTCGATCGTTTAATAAAATTATCGCCACTCACCGAAGAATGGCGAATTAGGTTCGAAAAAATGCGTAATAAACTAAAATAGAATTTTAGGCTTCCTTTAATATACGGAATTTTTTAATCAATTACAAATTTATAGCCTACCCCTCTAACCGTTTGCATAAAATGTGGTCTATCGGGATTGCTCTCAATTTTCTTCCGTAAGCGTACTATATGCATATCAAGGGTGCGGGTATTTACATCCGAATTATAGCCCCATACCACCATCATCAGCTCATCGCGATTAATAACGGTATTGGCATTCTTTAAAAAGTAGAGTAAAATTCTGTTCTCCAAAATGGTGAGCTCAATCTTTTTCCCGTCACGAATCAGTGAATGGGTATTAGGATGATGCTCCATATTACCAAATTTATAGACTTCAGACTTATCACTATTGATGACAAATTTTACCTTATTTTCAATTAACGCGACCAATACATCCATATTGAAAGGCTTAGTTACATAATCAGAAACTCCAAAGCTATAGGCATCAATTTTATCAATATCCTGCGACTTAGCGGTCATCATGATGATCAGATTGTCAAAGCCTAGCTTACGCACATTCTGACAAACTTCAGAGCCCTGCTTAGTAGGTAGCATCCAATCGAGCAATACAATATCTGGCTGCTCAGTCATAATCAAATTTTCGGCAATTAGACCATCAGAAGCCTCTATTACTTTATATCCTTCAGCCTGTAGGCGATGTACGACTAAGAATCGTAAATTTTCATCATCCTCAATAACGGCAATTTTAATTTCTTTTTGCATAATTATAATTCATAAGGCAATTCTATTGTAAATTCAGACCCCTTCCCAACCACACTTTTGACAGATATGTTTCCATGCATAAATTTAACCAGTTCTTTACAAAATGCCAAACCTAAGCCCACACTTCCCTGCTGATTATACTCATTTTGGACTCTAAAAAATTTTTCAAATATATTATTTAGGTCCTTTGTAGGAATACCAATACCGCGATCAGAAAATTTGATAAACAGTTGCTTCTTAATTTTAGTAATCTTGATTTTTAAAACTTTATTATCAGGCCTAGAATATTTATAAGCATTATCTATCAAATTTTGGAATATGCTACCAAGTAAAACTGGGTCTGACCTAAAATATTCAACTCCCCTAATCATATAAGATATATCGAAATCAGGATACTTAACTCGGTAACTATCAATCAAATTCTGACAAAACACTTCTAGATTAATGTTTTCAGGCTTAATCTGTATGGCTTTATTCTCAATCTGAGTAAATGAAAGCAATTTATTCATCAAATCGTTGAGCTTATCGGCTTCTTCATCAAGTATTTTACCATAATGAATACGTTCACGATCACTTAACTGGCTAGCACTTCTAATATTATTGCCAGCTATTTTAATCACGCTTACTGGTGTTTTAAACTCGTGTGTAAGATTATTGATGAAATCATACTGAAGCTTAAATAGTTTACTGTTAATATTTAGATTCCTAAAAATTAAATAGGCGATAAGAACGAGTATAAAATAAGAAATGATTAATCCGCCAGCGATAGGCAAAAAACGAGCATTTATTTCCTTACGGAGAAAGGTCTTACTAGAGCTAAAATATAGCTTATAATCAGAGAATGGACCCGATAAGGGTAAATCATTGCTTATGATTTCTGAAGTATTTTCAAGTGATTCATAAACCAGAGGTTTAATATTTATGGATTCATACAATTCTGGCTTCGTATTTTTAATTCTTAGCTTCAGTGGGTCGAGATAAAATGAAAACATATCCAACTCATACATTGGCGAGAGGCTCTGATTAGAGAGCATTAAATCTTTATAGATTTTTATCTCCTCCCTTCGGGGGATGTTCATGTAGGAAATCCTTTTGGACATCACACTATAAAAAACATTGAATCGATCTGAATCGTTTAGCACACGACTCGTATCTGCCAACTCAATAAAACCACTAAATTTAAGAGCCATTTTATTGAACTCATCTCCTGATTTTAGCGAAAAAGGTTTTGTAGCCACATTTTCTTTAAAGACAAGGATTGAATCTGGAGCTATATTTCTTGAGAATTGATAAATAGCCTTAGGACCTAGTGAAAAGTTATTAACCCTGATTCCTTCAGAAAATGTACGATTACTTATGGTGGCATCATAAAAAACAACACGATCAACGAAATTGAATTTCCGGAAGATTGTATCTATATACTTTGCCGCTTGCGTGGAGTCCAGGTAGCCTTGATAGAATGATATTTCTGGAATTTTATTTTGAAAAAAATCATTGTATGGTTTAATGGTCTCTTCTAGGACTTCAATTTTTTGAGAAGCAAACTCGTTTTCTACGTAATTAGCGGTAAAATTATAAGCGGTATATAAAGTCCCACCGAGAGCGGCTGTAATTAGTATCAGGAATATTATAACCAGGGCAAAGTTTTTACGATAAGTTTGCTGATAGTGCTTCATCCGCTATTTACGGCTAAGGTTTTTGTCTAGAAATACTTCTAGTTCACGATAAAACTCAAGGCGATTGTCGATATTTCTGAAATAATGTGCCTCATCTTCCTTAAGAATATAAGTTACCGGAACATTTTTCTTTTTTAATTCCTTAACAAACTGATTGGTTTCATTCATGTTAACCCTTGGATCTCTGGCGCCTTGGGCGATAAGAACAGGGACTTTAATCTTATCTGTATGAAAAACTGGAGAAACAGCTCTGAAATATTCCGAGTCTTTTTCAGGATTTCCCACCGTTTCATAATACATCTGCTGGTAAGGTCTGAAATAAGGTGGAATATCCTTCAAATAGGTATATAAATTTGTAAAACCTGAATAAGAAGCACCGCATTGATATAAATCGGGTCTAGAAAACAGTCCGTGTAAAGCCGAAAACCCCCCAAAACTATAGCCATAGATCGCAATTCGTTTCGGATCTGCAATTTTTTCTGAAATCAACCAACGCACACCATCTGTAATGTCATCTTGCATTTTACCGCCCCATTCTTTGAAGCCAGCAGTCCAAAATTTCTTACCATAGCCCTTTGTCCCTCTAAAATTAACCTGAAAAACTGCATAGCCCCTATTTGCTAAAAATTGTACTTCAGAATTATAGCCCCAGCTATTTCTAGATTCCGAGCTTGAATGAGGTATTACTACAACAGGTAAATTTTCTTTGTTTTTACCTTTTGGAAGAGTCAAATATCCATTTACAATCAGGGAATCTCTAGTTTTGAAGCTTACTGGCTTCATCTCAGCCATATCCTCAATGAGCAGTGAAGGATTTACATCACTCAATTTTACCAATTTATTGGTACTTGGTGTGTATCGGTAAAATGATCCTGGATTACGATCGGTATAGGTCCGAACAATAAACTTACTCTCTGCCGAATCAGAACTACTCAATCGAATCTCAGTATTGGGCAATAGTAATTCGAGTTTATTAAAAATACTTTTAAACGAATCATCCAAATAATGACGTTCCTTTGTCCAAGTTTCATAGCCCGCATAAACCAATTTGCCCTTATTTACAGAAAAAGTGGCATCAGAAACGTCTACATCAGGATGGTTATAAATGGTTTTGTGCTCTTTTCCAGTTTTACAGTCCAGTTCAACTAATGCCATCTTATCTCGATTCTGATTAGACAAAGCATAAATACAGGTATTATCTGCACTAAATCCTAAGGGCAAAATAGTCGTTTTGAAATTATTAGTAATGACTGAGTTAAAGGCTTGGCTCTCTTGCTCCCGGTATAATAAAGTTTCATTAACCCCATCACTTGCAATTGCCATACGCAATTTACCAACTGGATCAGAATACCATTTAGTTATATTGCCAGGATTTTTAAAAACTAAGGCTAGTTTACCGGTCTGAATATTTAATCTATAGGCATCAAATACGGTCGAATCTCTTTTATTAAGAGCCACTAGAACATGATCATCAAAAACTCTACTTGTAGTTATTAACCTAATTCTAGAATCAGTGGTTGATAATAATTCGCGATTGTTTGTGCCATCTATTTTTACAGCAACTAAGGCTGCATCTTTATTCGCCGGACCGGTATTCAGGTATAAAATCTCATTATTACTTGCCCAAAAATAGTTTGAAATGCTCCTGTTGGTATCACAAGTTAACTGAATAGTATTTTTACCATCCCAAGTTTCAACATAAATATGGATTCGGTTATTTTCAGGCTTTAGATAAGAAATAAACTTCCCATCAGGTGAAACCAAAAAAGATGTTTTTAAAGGTGCAGCAAAGAATTTTTCCAGAGGAATACGCTCCACCGAGCCTTCATAAGAACAGGCTGCTGTGGTTAGTATTACAAATAAGAATAAATAATTTCTCAATAACTGCATTATCAAATTATTAGTCTACAAATTTCGCTCAAAAAAATTCACTAGCCTATTCTAATTGAATAATATAGATAAATGTTACAAGTAATAATCAAATCAGTATCATTTATTGCCGTAGACAAGTCTGAAGCTGAATCAATTATCGTAAAAAAATCTTAAAAGTCTCCCCAGAAGGGCGGTTAGTTAGTTCTAATTTATGAAATTATTAAATTTAATAGCATTAAACTTAACTTTATATATTCGGGAAATCGAATTTTAAAAAAAATAATGAAAAAAGTCGTTTTTATACTTTTTCTTCTTTACCCATTTACACCGCTCAAGGCCCAAATTAACCCTGAGGAAGTCCTTGCTATGCAATATTTTCAATCTGGTGAATTTGAAAAGGCTGCACCAATTTTTGAAAAACTTTTTAATAGGACCAAGGATTTAAATTACTACGACCCATATTTCAATAGCTTACTGAAAACAAAACAGTTTAATGCTGCTGAGAAACTAGCAAAAAGCCTTTTGAAGGATAACCCCAACAATTATACATTCTCAGTGGATATTGGGCGTATTTATTTGGAAAAAAGTGAACAAGAAAAAGCATCAGAATGGTTTAATTCATTAATCCAGTCTATGCCATCAAATGAATTTGCCATCAAAGATCTTGCTATTACATTTTATAGAGCTGATGCTTATGATTATTCTATAAAGGCATTAGTTGCCGGACGAAAATTAATCAACCAAAAAGATGCCTTTACATATGATTTACTGAGCTTATACCGATTTAAAAAAGATAAGCCAATGCTCATTCAAGAGTATATTAATTTATTAAATACAAGTCCTGAGGCACTTCCACAAGCACAGAGAGCTCTAGGTAGTACTTTTGAGAACAAAGAGGACTATGAGCTCCTGAAATCGGCAATTTTACGCTTTCTTCAAAAAGAACCTCAAAATACGGTGATGGCCGAGCTCCTAACCTGGTACTACATTCAGCAAAAGGAATTTGACATGGCATTGAGGCAAACGCTTGCCTTAGACCGCCGTTTAAAAGAAAACGGGCTTAGAATATTTGAGCTTTCTAAAATAATGGCTTCAAATAATGCCTTTGACCAAGCAATAGAATCATTAAACTATCTTATCACAAAAGGAAGCACAAATCAATTTTACATTCCTGCAAAAATCAATCTCGTTTCCATAAAAAACAAACAGCTCAATTCAAAAAAAGCTAGCAAAGAAGAATTAATTGCTCTTGAAAACGATTATAATTTTCTACTGAACGAGTTCGGACGCAAACGAGAAACCGCTTTCGCCATACGACAATTAGCAAATTTACAAGCCTATTATCTTGGTAAGCATAACATTGCCACCGAACAATTGGAAACACTATTAAACCTTCCAGATTTAGAAAAACAATTAATTGGAGAAGTAAAATTGGATCTTGGCGATATTTATATTTTAAGTGGAGAGCTGTGGGAATCCGCTCTTTTATTCGGACAAGTAGAAAAAGATTTTGCCAATGAGCCATTAGGCCAAGAGGCTAAGTTCAAGAATGCAAAATTAGCCTATTTTCAAGGCGATTTTTTATGGTCGAAAGCACAATTAGATATCTTAAAAAGCGCAACATCTCAGTTAATTGCAAACGACGCCTTGAATCTTAGTCTGCTGATTTCGAGTGATCTAAGCACTAAAAATGACAGTGCAGCACTACTAAAATATGCAAATGCTGACCTTCTCTTCTTTAAAAAGCAAAATAAAGAAGCATTACAACTTTTAGATAGCATTAGCGTTCTTTATCCAGGCAATACATTGGACGATGATATTGCCATGTTAAAAACTAAAATATTTATAAATAACAAGTCGATAGATGAAGCCATTGAACAGCTTCAAAAAATTATCAATCAAAATATTACAGAACTATGGGGCGATGATGCGCTCTTTCTATTGGCAGAAATTTATGAGGAAGAAACAAAGCAAACTGATAAGGCAATGGAGCTATATCAAAAAATAATAAATGATTTTCCAGGTAGTTTATTTGTTCTTGAAGCGAGGCAACGCTACCGTAAACTACGCGGAGATCAAATGGATAAAGAGTTTTAAAGCTTAATTTTTAAATCACTATTCCTATATTCGCAGCATGATTTTATATAATGTGACCATAATTTTGGATAATGAAATCCAAATTGAATGGTTGAATTGGATGCAAAAAAAGCAAATTCCAGAATTAATGGAAACGGGCTATTTTGTTTCCAATCGCCTTTTAAAGATACTTGACTCTCCCAATGAAGGTGTAACTTATTGCGTTCAGTTTGTTGCAGAGTCAATTGAAAAGCTGAATGACTTTAAACAAAAGCACGGACAATTTTTAGAGGCAAATACCCCAACAGAATTTAATAATAAGCTGGTAATCTTTCCAACGGCAATGGAATTTATTGATAATCAATGAAATTTGTAGAAACAGAAATTAAAGATCTTTTCATTATTGAACCCAAAATTTGGAAAGATGACCGCGGTTATTTTTTTGAAAGTTATAATAAACAATCTTTCGATGACGCGGGTATTCAGGTAAATTTTGTTCAAGACAATCAATCGCTTTCTCAGAAAGGAACATTGAGAGGATTACATGCTCAAGCCAATCCTTATGCACAAGGAAAACTAGTCCGCGTTATTCAAGGTAAAGTTCTAGACATAGCTGTTGACATCCGTAAAGAATCTAAAACTTATGGACAATATGAAGCTGTTGAATTAAGTGGCGACAATAATCGAATGCTATGGATCCCACCAGGCTTTTTACATGGGTTTGTAACGCTAGAAGATGATACTATTTTCGCTTATAAGGTTTCTGGACTTTATAATAAATCATCAGAGTTTGGAGTTATTTGGAATGACCCTGATTTAAACATCGATTGGGGAATTCCTACAGATCAAGTAATATTATCAGAGAAAGACAAAACGCTGCCTTTATTTAAGGATTTAGATAATTCATTTTAATTAAAAAGCCGGTTTTAAAACCGGCTTTTTAATTGCTAGGATTATTTTTATTTAATAAGATTATAAAGTTCGTCTAATTTAGGTGAAAGAACAATTTCAATTCGTCTGTTACGACTTCTAATCTCGGGGCTTGATCCAGTTTCTATCGGTTGATATTCCCCTTTTCCTGTAGCAGTAATACGGTCGTTCTCAATTTTTTCAATTTCGGTTAAAAACCGAACTACAGAGGTAGCCCTTAAAACACTTAAATCCCAGTTATCCGTAATTTGACCTAGGTTTACCACACGCTGATTATCCGTATGCCCTTCCACAGAAATATTAATTTCCGGTTGCGTTTTTAACACCTTGGCAAGCTCTTTTAAAGCTAGCTCACCTTTCTCATCAATAATGATACTTCCACTACTAAATAGTAATTTGTCTGTTAAGGAAACATATACCTTACCATTCCGAATATCAACACTCAAGCCATTCTGCTGAAAGCCCAATAATGCTTTTTGTAATTTATCCTTTAAAGCATTGGTAGCTTCATCCCTTTTTCTTAGGATATCTTCTACCTCTGTTAAACGCTCTTCACGTTTTTGTAAATCATCAGCAAGCTTTTGGATTTCAGAACTTGTGTTTAATTTTAATGCTGAATAGTTCTCGTCAAGAGTTTTTAACTTTTCTTCAAGCTCAGTAATTTTTGAATTAAGCAGGGCAGTATCCGACCTCAAACTAACTATTTCACCTTCTAAAGCATTAACCTTATTTCGAGAAGCTTCCCAGCCTAGAGATATGGAATCTTTTTGAACCAGTAATGCATTGTATTTTTTTGTGGACATTACCACACAAGATGAGATAAAGCTTATTGAAAATAATAGAATTAGGGATTGAAAAATAGTTTTCATTTTTATATTTAAGAAATTGCGTTTCGTAAAAATCCAATAAATGGATATAGTTTTGAAAAGCCCTCAATTACTTGTTCAGCAGCATTTGGACTTGACAATTCTTTTTGATTTAATGCGTGAGTAAAAGTAAAACTTTTAAGCTTTAGAAATTCAAGTTCAGGATGGTCAATTTCATAACCTTTCGGACAGGTCTTCAATTTATACTCAGTATCTAGGCCGCCATAATAGTTTAGGAAAGAAGATTTTTCAATAATATTTCTAAAATCAGTCCCATTATAATCAATTTCCTGCCTAATAGCCTTCAATAAATCAGCTTCTGGCATCCAGCATCCCCCACCGATAAATGATTCTTCGGGATGTATATGTAGATAATATCCGGGGCCATTAAACTTTTTGCCATTCGGAGAGAAGCCGATACCAAAATTGCTTTTATAGGGTGTTTTATCCTTGCTAAATCGAATATCACGATAAATTCTGTTTACGCAATCTTTGGATGCCAAAGTAGAAGGTATGGAAGGATCAAATTTGGAAATACCGGCTAATACATCGGAAGCAAAATTAAGAACATTTAAACGTGCGTTTTCAAACCTATCTTTATTTAACAAAAACCAATCACGGTTATTATTAGAGGCTAGATCGCTTAAAAAATTAAATGTGCTCGAGTTTATCATTCGTATCGTATTCTGGCTTATACTTAACTTTGGGTGCTAAGAAATGAAGAAGAAGTACCTTAGAATACCTATAGTTTACTGGAGTAAGTGCAAAAACAGATAATAAGATAGAAACTATATATAACCAAGGAGATTTATCATTCCCAGTAATCAAGTAGGTCAAAAGGCCTACATTTAACATTTCGGCAACAACAAATGCATAACTAACATACATTGCACCATAAAAAAAGCCAGGCTCTATTTCAAACTTCATATGACAATGTGAACAGGTTTCATTGGTACGTTGTAAATTAAAACCGTATAAAGAACCTGAAAATATTTTACCCCTTCTACAACGTGGACATTTAGACTGTAAAACTGCTACGAATTTGGATGTTTTTGCCATTGGGAATTAAATATTGAAGTATTAATATCAAAGAAAAATAATTAATTAAGATTAATTTTATTTTCTTTAATATTAATATTAATGTTTTTTCGTCTATATTTTTTGTACCAAAGGAAACCAACAGCGGCAATAGCAATGTAAGGAGCTGCTAGAAGATATAAAATCCCTCTATTTAAACCATTACCTTCAGTATTTCCATTCTGAACAGAGTTTTCAGCATTCAGGGTACACATGGAACATTGAGCAAGTGAATCTGAGGAATAAAAAATTGCTCCAGAAACAATTAAACAAATTATAATTATCCTAAGAGTTTTCATAATACAAAGATAAGTTATTTTGAAATACAATCGCTTTTTAAGGATTAATTCCTAGGTTAAATAGTGTTTTTTACCCTATTAGGACAAAAATCAAAAAGTATAATAAGGCGAAATCATCAAGTAAACAATTACGCCAGTAACAGTAACATACAACCAAATTGGGTAAGTCCAGCGGACAAGCTTTTTATGCGCTACAACTTGCATTTGGAGTCCTTTTTGGAAACTAAAAAGTACTAAAGGCAGAACTACCGCTGCTAAGATAATATGAGTTATTAAAATAAAATAATAGACTGTACGAATAAAACCGGTCCCACCATAGGTCGTTTTTATGCCTGTAGCATGAAAAATTATGTAGGATACTAAAAACAAAGAGGATAAAATAAAGGTCAGTATATTGGTCTTCTTATGACTTTCAATATCTTGTTTTTTTATGAAATAGAGCGAAAGCAGTAGTAATACACTACATGTTCCATTAACAATTGCATTGAATTTAGGGAGAAAAAATACCCATTCAGGAATAGCTGTTTTATCAGGGAAAATATTGAGCACATTACTTTGAAGAATAATTACTACAATCAGTACAAAAACTGAGATTCCTGCAATTAGCTTTGAAATAAATTTATCGTTCATAGATTCAACAATAATTAAAATTTAACGGGTTTTAATAGATCTTAATTCTTCAGTAATCAAAAGTTTTATTTCATCAATAAGTAGGTTGACTTGCTCTGGCCCTCGACTTGAATCATAGTAGCCTCTAATTCTCTTTTGGGGATCTAGAAGAATTAACATTGGTGTATGGATGATTTCTTTTTTATTGACAGTATCTTGAATTACATCTACAAGAAAATCATTTTTGGCAATGGAAAAGATTAAGTCTTTATCTCCACTTACAAAATCCCATTTTTTATTTTCTGATACAAAGGGCTTACTATATTCAGCTAAGACTCCTGGCGTATCATTTTCAGGATCTACACTAATAGAAATGAATCGCATAAGTCTATTGTTTTTATAAACTTTAGCAACTCTTGCCAATTCTTTGTTCATATTCTTACAAAAAACAGGGCATTTAGTATAGAAAAAATTAACAACAGTAATTTGGTTACTATCAGCTGGGAATTTTACTGTATCGGAATTTTGATTTAGAAACTTAAAATCGCGAATAACATGGTATATAGTATCAGGTACTTGTTTTCTACGTTTTATAGTAAAGGTTTTAGCAACCTGTTTTTCACCATAGATTGGTAAGGGGCGGTATCTATTGACACCTTTCTCTTTAAGCAGATAGTAAACAGTTCCTGGTACTGCTAATAGAATTAACAGTACCAGAATCTTTTTAAGGGGAAATGAGGGCAAGCTCATTAATTCATTTGAACAAATTGGTAAGATCCTTCAATTAACATTAATACAATGAAGTAAATAATGAAGATCAAAGAAACAGTAATCCCAGTCTTTAAAGCAAATTTCTCAAATTTAAGGTGCATGAAATATGCAACAATGTAGAATGCTTTAACGAGTGTTAACACGATATAGATAAAATTACCCATTCCGTGCCCCATTAATCCCTTAGGTATCATATAAAGAGCTATAAAAAACTCAATAGCAGTTATACCTAATAGGTAAAAGAAAACTTGCCAGATCTTTTTCTTGCTCATTCCCTCATGCTCTGAAGCATGCTCGTGATTTGTGTGTTCTGCTGACATTATATATCGATTATCAGGATTTTAAACTAAATAGAAAAATGTAAATACGAATACCCAAACAAGGTCTACAAAGTGCCAGTAAAGACCAACTTTTTCAACCATTAGGTAGCTGCCGCTCTTTTGAAAAACATTAGCCAATACCATGAATAGGATGATAATATTTATTAGTACACCAGTAAATACGTGAAAACCGTGGAATCCAGTTATCGTAAAAAAGAGATTTGAAAACTGAAGAGCACCCACAGTATCAACACCTGTGTAAGATGCAGGAAATGCACCCCACCAGTATCCTTCATGGTGTAAGTGAGACCATTCTAAAGCTTGACAACCTAAGAACATGAAACCACCAATAATGGTTGCAATCATCCACCAAACAACTTCTTTCTTTGAGTTACGGTGGCCTGCTTCAACGGCAAGAACCATTGTTACAGAGCTCATAATAAGGATAAAAGTCATGATTCCGACAAAAACAAGCGGATATCCATGATCAGCTACACCTGGAATTGATTGGAAAACCACATCAGGATCGGGCCAGCTAATTTTACTGAAGCGTTGCGCTCCATAATAAATTAGAAATGCTGAAAAAGTAAAAGCGTCTGACAAAAGGAAAAACCACATCATTAGTTTTCCATATTCTACAGAAAAAGGCGACTTGCCGCCACTCCAGGCGTCAGTTTTTAGTTCATCTAGTTTTGATACAGTAGTACTCATTTAAACTATGGTATATTGATTTATTATTGATTCAAAAGTAAGAAAACATATAGATAAATCCATAAGATATCTATAAAATGCCAAAAAATGGATGTTACTTCCATACGGAATATATTACGCACTTGAGGAATATTGCGAATTTTGCCTATAAATGCATAGATAAGCATAAATATTCCAGCAATAATATGAAGTAAATGGGCGCCAGAAAACACGTAAATAAAGGACTGAGAGGCATTATAATTAACAAAATAAGCTCCAGACTCATAAAGTGATTGCCAAGCAGAGTATTGGCTAAAGAAAAATGCCAGCGCGAGTAAAATAGTTAACCCTATGTATAATTTTTGATTAGCAAATTGTAATTTCTTTGCAGACAAATAGGCCATATGCATAGTGAAACTGCTCATTAAAATGAGAAGTGTGCTATACATAAATTGCTTAGGAAGTAAAACCTTGATACCACGTTCAACGTTTCCTTCTGTGTAGACAATGAAACCACTCGTTAAAGCGGCAAACATCATAAATGAAGAAATGATAAACAGCCACATTAAAAACTTTCTTGCTTTAAAATTCTGTCTATCCTCAACTTGTACACTATTGATTTCCATGATTTTTTATTTTGCTATAAAGTCAAACAATAAAGTTAGTTGTAATAAGGGTAAATAAATAAAAGAGGTGTACATCAATTTTTTAGCAGATGCAACATCCATATTCTTGTATAATAAAATAGCTTTCCACGTAAAATAAAGACCTGCTATAATAGCAATGAATAAATATATATCACCTGCAAAAGCTGCCCCACTAGGCATAAAATATAAAGTAGGCATCAAACTTACAGGAATTAAAATTAGGGTAGATATCAAAGTTATGATAGCACTAGTTTTATCTTGCTTTGTGGTGGGGAGCAATCTAAAACCAGCACGTTTATAATCTTCATCCAAAACCCAAGCAATAGCCCAAAAATGTGGAAATTGCCATACAAACTGGATCAAAAAAAGAATAACCGGAATCCAAGAAATTTGAGGTTCTTCAAATGCAGCAAAATAACCAATAAGTGGTGGAAAAGCCCCTGGAAAAGCTCCTATAAAAACAGCAATTGGAGATTTTCTCTTCATTGGTGTATACACGAAAGCATACAAAAAGATAGAGAATACGGCCAATAAACTAGTTGGGAAGTTAAGTTTCACTAAAAGCATTGTACCAGCAATTCCCATAAATAAACTAAGAACTAAAGCTTGTCCAGTAGTCATATTTCCAGAAGGAATAGGGCGATCCATCGTACGCTTCATTAATTTATCAAGATCCTTCTCAATAATTTCATTAAAACCATTAGCAGCACCTGTAACTAAAAAACCACCAATAGTAAGAATTAGCCAATTAAACCAGTTTATTTCCCCTTGAAATTTGCTCCCCATTAGAAAACAAATTGAAGCAGAAAATACAACTGTTAGCGTTAGCCTTAATTTAATAAGCTTATTGAAATCGGATATGAATTTCCTCACTATGTTTTCTATTTCACAAATTTATACCTGATTATAACATAATAATTATTGTTTTCAGGCGAGTTCAAAAGTACAAAGGAAATATCTTTAAATCAGTATCTCCAAGGATATATCATTTAAACCTTAAAATAAATGATATTCAATTTACATTCTTAAAATATGCAGAAGACAAACATTTGAGAATAATATTTGATATCGCAAAACAAAAGGCTATTAAATAAACAGGCAGTACGTTAATACTGCCTGCTCTTTATTATTAGTTTTTAAATTAAACTTCCTCAGTAGCCTTAGGGGTCTTTGCATTTTGCTTTTCCCACTCTTCTTGAATGCGTTCAGCTTCAGGATTATCCTCAAAATCGTGAGGAAGATTGGAGCTCATTGTTTCAGAGAAAGGTGTTGTTTGAGGAATAAAGTCTGTATCATGACCAGGCTTGCTATAATCATATGGCCAACGGTAAACGGAAGGAATTTCTCCAGGCCAGTTACCATGTAAATGCTCAACAGGAGTTGTCCATTCTAAAGTAGTTGACTGCCAAGGATTTTGCTCAGCTTTCTTACCATAGAACATAGAATAGAAGAAGTTCCATAAGAAAGCTACTTGAGCTAAAGCTGAAATAATGGCTGCCCAAGTAATAAATACGTTAACAGTTAACCATTCTTGCATGAATGCAAATTCAGTGAAAGCGTAGTAACGACGAGGAACGCCATCAATACCCATAAAGTGCATTGGAAAGAATACTAAATATGCACAAATAAAAGTTACCCAAAAGTGTAAATAACCTAAACGAGCATCCATCATTCTACCGAACATTTTAGGATACCAGTGATAAACACCACAAAGCATACCAAAAATAGCTGCAGAACCCATTACAAGGTGGAAGTGAGCAACAACAAAATAAGTATCGTGTAAGTTGATGTCTAATGCTGCATTACCTAGGAAGATACCAGTTAAACCACCAGAGATAAAGAATGAAACTAAACCGATTGCAAAAAGCATTGCAGGAGTAAATCTTAAGTTACCTCTCCAGATAGTAGCTAAATAATTGAAAGTTTTTACCGCAGATGGAACCGCAATGATCAATGTTGTAATCATAAAAACCCCACCTAGGAATGGATTCATTCCGGTAACAAACATGTGGTGTCCCCATACAATAAATGAAAGAACTGTAATACCAATTAAAGAATAAACCATGGCATGATATCCAAAAATTGGCTTTCTTGAATTAGTAGCAATAACTTCAGAAGTGATACCTAAAGCAGGCATAATTACGATGTAAACTTCTGGGTGACCAAGGAACCAGAATAAGTGTTGCCACAATACAGGGCTACCACCTTGATTTGGAAGCACTTGACCAGCAACTACGATATCAGAAAGATAGAAACTAGTCCCGAAACTACGATCAAAAATTAAGAGTACAACTGCCGAAACTAGAACAGGGAATGATAATACACCAACAATTGCAGTTAAAAAGAATGCCCAAATTGTTAATGGCATTTTCCACATATCCATACCTTTAGTACGCATATTTAAAATAGTAGATATGTAATTCAATGCTCCAATTAATGAAGAAGCAACGAACGCAACCATACTAATTAACCACAAGGTCATACCTGTACCTGAACCACTAATAGCTTTAGGCAAAGCGGATAATGGTGGATAAACTGTCCAACCAGAACTCGCTGGACCACTTTCAACGAAGAAAGATCCCATCATAACCACACAGGCTGTAAAAAACAACCAATATGATAACATATTTAAGAAGGGAGAAGCCATATCACGAGCTCCTAATTGCAATGGTATCAATAGATTACTAAATGTACCACTTAATCCAGCGGTTAACACGAAAAATACCATCATTGTACCATGAATGGTAACAATAGCAAGGTAAAAATCAGGCTTTATTCGACCACCTTCAGCCCATTTCTCGCCAAGGAAAGTCTCCAATAATGGAAAACTCTTATCAGGCCAAGCTAATTGAAGTCTGAACAATATAGATAATAACATTGCAATGACAGCCATAACTACTCCAGTAATAAGGAATTGTTTAGCAATCATTTTATGATCTTGACTAAAGATATATTTCGTTAGAAATGTTTCTTTATGATGCCCATGATCGTGTCCGTGATTATCATGTTGATGAAGAACAGCGGAATCGTGTGTTGCAGTGCTTGCCATAATTAGTTTATAATAGTATTAGTATTTAAAGCAATTTTATTGTTTTCATCAGCTGATTTTTCGTTTACCAACTGAAGTTCTTTTTTAACGTCATCATTGTAATAAAGTGACTGTTTAGCAATCCAAGTAGCATATTCTGCCTCAGTAACAACAGTAACTTTCGCTTGCATATTATAGTGACCAGCACCACAAATTTTAGCACAAAGAAGAACATAATCATACTTAGGATCATTCCTTTTCTCTCTCATTTCTGCAGTAGTCAAACGTGGAGTAAATTGGAAATAAGTCGGCATACCCGGAACAGCATTCATTTGAACTCGGAAATCAGGTAAGTAAAAGCTGTGTAGAACATCTTTAGAACCTATTGTAAAACGAACAGGCTTTCCAACAGGAATCACAATCTCACTAGTAAGTTTATCATCCCAACTCTTTTGATCCTTAAAGTCGATACCTAAACCATTAGTAGGAGTAGTTAATTTATAGTTACGTCTACCAATTTCATTATCAGCACCAGCATATCTTAGTGACCATTTAAATTGTTCACCAACTACTTCAATATTAGTAGCCAACTTTTGATCTTCAGGAGAAACATTAGTAATTCCTCTCCAAGTAAAGAATCCTAATAAAACAAGCACAGTAAGAACAATTGCAGGTACTATAGTCCAGATTCTTTCAAGTGAGTTGTTATGTGGAAAGAAGTATGCCTTTCTATTTTCAGAACCTCTGTATTTAAATGAGAAACCGAATAGAGCAATATGCGTTAGAACCAAAACGATAGTTGTTAAAATCGTGGTGATTTTGAACATGAAGTCGATATCTAATCCATGTACCGACGCAGACTCATGAATACTCATAGGACCTTGTACGGAATAAGACCAGTAAACACCATAGAGTCCTAAGATTAAGAATATCCCTAACAGAACACCATGAATTCTCTTGTTATCTATCTTAGATTCATGCCCTTGCATTGCACGACTTATCTCATAAACTTTCAAGATTTTTCCAATGATTGCAACAAAAATGCACACAAGGAGAAACATAAGTAAATAGTAAGAGCCTGAACGATAAGCCTCTGAATAGTCCTTAGTTTCAACAAGTGGCTGCATATTTTTATAGCGTGCAACTGTATCTACCGCAGTACTAATTAATGGTAAAGATGAAGGCGACATTGTAGACACTGCAGATTTAGCTGCGGTATCAATGGCCGCTGTTGTTGAACTAACCGTAGAATCTTGCACCTGGGCAAACACAGAATTACCCATTACAGTAAAGATGCTTGCTATTAACAATGCAGCTACAGCTCTGATATTAAAAATTTCTCTTAACCTCATTTTATTCGTCGTATTTTCTTTTGCTATTAAGAATATTTATTAAATCTGGTGATTAATACTTTCCTCTAAGAAAGGATGATTTTTTGCCACCAAAGATCTTTTGCTTATTTGGTTTAGAGTAAAGAATGAAAACAATCCTACAAAACCAATTGCAATACCAATTTCAATTATCCCAAACCCTCTATGTGATTCCACTGTTCCTGGCATAATCATCATATAATAATCTAACCAGTGGCCAGCTAATAAAATGATACAAACGTACATCAGTCTATTCATCTGACGCTTAGAATCTCTAGCCATTAAAACCAATAATGGAGCAAGGAAATTAATTATAATATTTAACCAGAACCATGGAAGATATTCAGGCTCCCAACGCTTGTAAAAATAAACAGTTTCCTCTGGTATGTTTGCATAGTAAATTAACAAAAATTGAGAAAACCACACATAGGTCCAGAAAATAGAGAAAGCAAAAATAAATTTACCTAAATCATGTAAATGGTTCTCATTAACCCAAGTTAAATAACCGGATTTCTTCATGAGGATAACAATTAATGTAATCACACATAAACCACTAACCCACATAGCAGCAAAGTTATACCAACCAAACATAGTTGAAAACCAATGTGCCTCCAACGACATGATCGTATCAAAAGCCCAAAGTGGAGTAGTAAATCCGAAAATAATTAAGAAAATTGCTGACCATTTAAAGTTTTTATCATAAAATACCAGTCCTCCATCTGCCTCTTCACGTTCAGCGTATTTAGCAAAAAGCCAAGCAAAAAAGCTATAAGCCCCTAAAAACAGAACTAACCTTGTTAAAAAGAATGGTACGTTAAGGTAACCTGCTTTCCCAGCAATAAGCTTATCATAATTTGGACTATTAGGATCAGTTAATCCCTCACCATTCCAGTGATGATATAAATTATGTGTTAAAAGACCTGAAGCTGAAACAATTATTAGAATAAGAGCTGCAATAGGCAAAACTCTAGACATAGCTTGAGGTATTCTGATCAAACCTGTAGCCCATCCTGCCTGTGCAACATATTGTAAGGCAATGAAAAATAGACCTGCTGCGCAAACACAAGTAAAATAATAAGCCATTAAAAGCAAGTTAGCGAAAGTACGCTCCTGCTGTCCTGTAACGAAACCAAAGGCAGTGGCAAGAATTCCAACCACTATTGCTATTAAGGTCCAGGTTTTTAATTTTCCGGAGAATGTAAATTGTTCCGCGAAATTATGAGTATGATTATGATTTCCCATCTGGTTTTAGCAATTGACTATTGTAATTTTTGTAATTCATGAACGTACATAACAACTTTCCACCTTTGCTCAGGGGTTAATTGCGATTTGTGTGAACCCATTAAGTTCACACCATGTGTAATTGTATGATAGATTTTACCATCTGTTAAATCTATCATGGCCCCTCCTCTAGAAGAATTTCCTGTCCCATATGAAGGTGGAGCAGGGAATTTACCTAATTTTACAATCGAGCCATCACCCTTACCTTCTAAACCATGGCATTGAGAGCACATATTTAGGTAAAGAGTTTTACCTTCTTCCAATGTTGGAATAGTTACAGGTAAAGGATTGCTTAAAGACTTACCTGCAGACTCATAACCTTCAATAGTATTTGGATATACATCGTTTTTATCGAAGCCAACTGGCGTAGTACCAGCAGGAGGTGTTTGCGCGGTTTTTCCGTCTTTAAAATTCTTATTAGGCTGATCAGGATTGTAAGCAATCGGATCATACATATTACGTGCAAATTCTAGTCCTGTACTTCTATTATCCGAACAAGACGTCATAACTGAAGCAGCAGCTACAGTTAAGAAAGCGGTACAAATTATTAGGAGCTTATTCATAACTAACATATTTCCTTTCGTTGTGCTTAACTTCAACAGCACCAGCTTCTTTTAAAATGTTATCAATTTTATCGTGTTCAGCATTGTCTTTTGCGTCAATTGCGATAACAAATCTATCGTTTGTAGCGCGTAGATCCATCACTCTTGGCGCACGACCCGGTGCTAAGTGATTAACAAAAAAATATGTCCCAACCATACCAAATGCAGAAAACAAGACTGTTAATTCAAACATAATTGGCACAAAATCTGGAAAAGCAAAATTTGGCTTACCACCGATATTCATTGGCCAATCAATAACTAACATATAGGTAATCATGGTAATAGCAGTGATTGTTCCTGTTAAACCGAAACAAAAAGCTACTTTACCCAAACGTGAACGTTTAATTCCAAGCTTGTCCTCAATACCGTGAATAGGCATAGGGGTATACACATCATAGATGCTTACCTTATTCTCCTGAAGCTTACCTATTCCATGCATCAGATCATCCGGATCTTCAAAATGACCTAAAATATATTTTATATTACTCATCTGTATATTTTTCTTATTGACCTACTCTTGGTGAAACACTATCATATTTCTCAAGAGATTCAAGATAATAATCTGCTTGACCTTTATCTACTGCCTTATCTGCAATTAACTTTTGTTTAGCCTGATCACTTGAGCTCTTAAGCAAAAGCTTAACTTCAGCCATAGCAATGGCTGGTAAAAATCTCAAGAATAATAGGAACAAGGTAAAGAACAAACCAATTGAACCAATGAAAATACCCACGTCAACCCAACTTGGATAAAACATCACCCAGCTTGACGGAAGATAATCACGGTGTAATGAGGTTACGATAATTACAAATCGCTCGAACCACATACCAATATTTACTACAATTGATAATAACCATGATAGAGCAATGCTAGTACGGATTTTTTTGAACCAGAAAAGTTGTGGTGAGATTACGTTACAAGTCATCATTATCCAGTATGCCCAAGCATAAGGACCACTAACTCTGTTCAAAAATGCATACTGCTCATACTCAACGCCTGAATACCAAGCAATAAATAACTCCGTTAAATATGCAACACCCACTATAGAACCAGTAAGAATAATAATCTTATTCATTGATTCAATATGGAACATGGTAATATAATTTTCAAAGTTCATTACCTTACGAGTAACCAACAACAAGGTTTGAACCATTGCAAATCCAGAGAAAATCGCTCCAGCAACAAAGTATGGAGGGAAAATCGTGGTATGCCATCCCGGAATTACCGAAGTTGCAAAGTCCATGGATACAATAGTGTGTACCGAAAGTACCAATGGCGTAGAAACACCAGCAAGAATCAATGATACCAATTCAAAACGCTGCCATGTTTTAACAGAACCGTTCCATCCAAAAGAAAGGATAGAATAAACACGACGGCGAGTACCAATTGCACGGTCGCGAATGGTAGCGATATCAGGCAATAAACCTGTGTACCAGAAAACCAATGAAACTGAGAAGTAGGTAGAAATCGCAAATACGTCCCATACCAATGGTGAATTGAAGTTTACCCATAATGATCCATACTGATTTGGTAATGGAAGTGCCCAGTGGAATAACCAAGGACGACCCATGTGGGAAATAATATAAGATGCAGCGCAAATAACCGCAAAAATGGTCATAGCCTCTGCAGATCTATTAATGGAATTTCGCCAGTTTTGACGGAAAAGGAGTAGTACAGCAGAAATAAGTGTACCGGCGTGACCAATACCTACCCACCATACGAAACCTGTAATATCCCAGGCCCATCCTACAGTTTTATTTAATCCCCATTCTCCAATACCAAACCAAAAGGTCCAGCTAACGGAAAATATCCAAAGGCCTGCGCCCATAGCGGATACGATAAAGCCGATCCACCAGGCTTTATTTGGTTTGTTTTCTACGGGAACCAAAATATCTTCGGTGACCTTGGAATAGGTTATATTTTCACCGGTTACTAAGGGTTCTCTAAGTATAGACTCGTGATGAGATGACATATCTTTATTGAATTTCTTGTATTAAACCTCTACAGTATTTCTAACTTTTGTTTGATAACCAACGCCTGGTTTTACGTTGATTTCTTCAAGTACATAAAACGTACGCTCGCTCTTTAATGCTTTTGATACTTCAGACTCAGGATCATTACCATCACCGAAGATAATTGCATTGGTAGGACAAGTCTGCTGACAAGCAACTTTAATATCGCCATCCTTAAGCTTACGCTTTTCTAACTTCGCATCAAGCTTACCTGCTTGAATTCTTTGAACACACATTGAACATTTTTCCATTACACCTCGTGAACGAGTAGTAACATCTGGGTTTAACACTAATTGTGTAAACTCATTGTTCATGTAATTATCAAAACGAGAATCATTCCAGTAGTTAAACCAGTTGAAACGACGTACTTTATATGGACAGTTGTTTGCACAGTAACGAGTACCGATACAACGGTTATAAGCCATTTGATTTAAGCCCTCTGAAGAGTGTACTGTAGCCAAAACCGGACAAACAGTCTCGCAAGGAGCGTGATCACAATGCTGACACATCATTGGCTGATGTATAACGCTTACATTGTCAAGATTATCAAGCTCACTAATTTCCTCTTCTTTGGTAAGCTTATTTCCACCATCATTAATTGCATAATAACGGTCGATACGGATCCAGTGCATTTCACGACGACGGCGAACCTCATCACGTCCTACAACAGGAATATTGTTTTCAGCATTACAAGCTACCACACAAGCACCACAACCGGTACATGCATTTAAGTCGATTGCCATCACCCAATTGTGTCCAGGTGTTTCAAATTCATTCCACAAGTCATATTTATTAACATGAGCGTGTCCTGTGCCTGAAGTTGGATCTTTTAAGAAGTTTTTCAAAGTTGTTTCACGAACAACATTTCTTCCTTCAATAGTATGGTGAGTTTGTGTTTGAGCAAGTTCATAAGTCCCAGATGCCTTGCTAATACTAGCAGAAACTGCCGTTTGCAAAGTTGCATTCACTAAACTTAAGAATGGATAGGCATTTTTACCAATATCCGAACCAGCTTTTCCAGCCTTAGTTCTTCCGTAACCCAATGCTACTGAAACCGTTCCACTTGCCTGACCAGGCTGAAGTAATACCGGTAGAGTGATAGTATATTTATCTGTTTTAATCTCAACAAGATCTAACTCAGCAATGCCCAATTTTTCAGCGAATTTCGGGTTAATTGCAGCATAGTTATCCCAAGTTACTTTTGAAACTGGATCAGGTAACTCTTGTAACCATGGGTTATTCGCAGATTTACCGTCGCCAATAGCAACATTTTGATAAATATGAAGTTCAATTGCCTTATCTCCACCCTTAGCAAGATTATTGCTATTTGCAAGAATGGTTTGAACAACTGAATTTAAATCACGAGAGAATGAATAAGCACCAGCTGTTCTAGCTGGAAAGCTAACAGAACCTTTCTGTAATAATTCTTTCCAAGTAGTTCCTGATTGTGCAAGAACTGTTCTAGCCCAGTTATTTTGGATATACTGATAATAATCAGTTACTGCATTATCAGACCAAATCAATAATCCTTGTTCTGCATTACGTGAATTATAAACAGGATTGATAGTTGGCTGAACAATAGTGTAATAACCTTCTACAGGATTTGAATCACCCCAAGATTCTAAATAATGATGATTTGGAGCAATTACTTGACATAATGAAGCTGTTTCATCTTTACGATCAGCAAAAGAAACACGAAGCTTAACTTTGCTTAAAGCATCTGTAAATGCCTTAGAATCATTGAATTCATAAGCTGGATTGCTATTCAAGAAGAATACTGCATCCACCTCACCACGATTCATTTCATTTACAAATTCTACAAACTCAGCATCATTACCAGCATATTGATATGAAGGATTATCTAAATCAATAGTATTACCATAATTACCTAATAAGGCATTAATAGCATTTACTAAAATTTGAATAGAAACATCATTTGATCCACTCAAAACTAATGAAGAACCTTTTGCAGCTGATAATTCTTTTGCAGCTAAAGCAATCGCCTTTTCAGCATTCGGATTATTTGCCAATGGTTTAGAACCACTAACAGAACCACCCAGAGCAGCATATAGATTAAGAAGAGCAATTCCTTCTTCTGATGGCTTCAATGGAAGACGAGCGTCAGCATTTGAACCTGTTAAGCTCAATCCAGTTTCGAACTGAATGTGACGAGACATCTTTTTACCTTCTAAAGAGGCATTATTTCTTTTGGAAACGTACTGGCGACTAAACTCCAATGGAGAAATCCAAGTACCTAAGAAATCAGCTCCGAAACTTACAATCAGGTTAGCCTTATCAAAACGATATCTTGGAAGTACAGCTTTACCAAAGCTGTTTTCATTAGCCTTAATAATACCAGTATAAGAAACTGCATCAACTTGAACATGCTTTGTATTTGGATACTGAGAAGCAAAATCAGCGATTACAGCTTTAGTTGATGGACTATTAACAGTAGAAGAAACAATACGAATCTTTTTACCTGCATTTTTAGCCTTTAATAATTCTGCTTTTACAAAACTGTCAACCTTAGTCCAATCAGCATCAACATCATTCAAAACTGGGCCTTTAAGTTTAGAAGCATCATAAAGATCTAAGACAGAAGCCTGACCTTTTGCATCTAAACTACCCTGACTAAGGATACAGTTAGGATTTCCTTCAATTTTAATCGGACGACCTTCACGTGTTTTCACAAGAACGCTATGTCCATTAAAAGTAGAAGAATAGTAATTCGGGATACCCGGTACAACCTCTTCAGGCTTCACCAAATAAGGGATCGATTTATTAACAGGAACTTTCTGACATGCTGCCAATGTTACCGCTCCTAAACCAAATCCTAGGGCCTTTAAAAAATCGCGTCGTGGGGCTACGGTACTTAAACCTGCCTCATTCAGAACTTCTTCCATTGGAAGCGATTCAGCGAACTCGTTTTTGCTTTTTTCAACAAAATCCTTTGTATTATGTAGCTCTTCTAAACCTTTCCAGTATTTTTTATTGCTTTCCATTTAAGCTATATAAAGTATACGTATGTTTTCTTAAAATTTATTATTCTTAGTAGTGACACTTGCTACATTCCAATCCACCTAAAACAGCAGCTGTAACTTTCTCGCCCTTCTTCAACTTATCGTGAGCTGCGATCAATTTATCGTAGTAAGGATTGTCCTTATGATTCACTTCTGTCTCTCTGTGGCAATTGATACACCATTTCATTGTTAAAGGAGCATATTGATAAACCTCCTCCATCGTTTGAATTGGTCCGTGACACTTCTGACATTCAATACCAGCTACAGAAACGTGCTGAGAGTGATTGAAATAAGCCAAATCAGGCAAATTGTGTATTCTGATCCACTCTACAGGCTTAGTATTAGTCCCGTATTGCTTTGTATCTTCATTATAATCTAATGCCTGATAAATCTTCATAATTTCAGGTGAAGTCTTACCATCATATTTTTCTGAAGCCGTAACATAATTATGGCAGTTCATACAAACATTTAAAGAAGGAATACTTGCATTTTTTGAAGAAAATGCACCTGAGTGACAATATTGACAGTCGATTTTATTAATTCCAGCGTGTAATTGGTGAGAAAATTTAATCGGTTGAACCGGTTGATAACCAGTATGAACACCTGTCTCCCACATGCCTTTCCAACCAGCAGAGCCTAGGAATACAATACACACCAAAACAATAAATAGGATAAACTTCTTATTCTTAGTTAATTTTTTTAAGCCCGCAAGACGATCTTTCGCAACTGGCTCTTCTTCAACTTCGATACCTTTCTTCTGAAGCATAACACGCTCCAAAGTCTGGATAACCTTGTTTAGTACTAAAACAACTAAAAATGCAATGATGATTACTGCAAGGAGTCCGAATAACATAAAATTACTCACACCCTCATCAGCTCCAGAACCTGAACCTCCACCTTGAGCTGCATTTGGATCAGCTGCAGGCTTTGGATCTCCTACCTTCACATAAGCTACAATGTTCTTGATATCATCATCTGATAACTCAGGAAATGCAGACATCATGGCCGGTGAATACTCAGAAGCTTTAACAGCCTGTGCATCACCTGAAGCAATAAATGCAGGAGCATTCTTGATCCATTTAATTAACCAGGCTTCATCATACTTCGTGTCTATGCCTTTTAAGGCCGGACCAACTACCGCTTTCTCAATCCCGTGACAAGCGGTACACTTTTGCTTAAAAATCGCTGCACCAGCTGCCGCATCCTGTGCACTCGCCGAACTAACAGCTACCGAACTCAGGAAGGAAACCAAAATCAGTGATTTTGTAACACTTCTAAAAAACAATGAGATGCTTCTCATATTGCGTATTTAATGCTTAAAATTTGAAACGTATAATTAAAATATTGACGGTTTAACCCTATCAACATTTTCAGTTGACAAAAGTATAGTTTATTCATTTAACGGTGACATTTAGCTGACTAATTTTATCAATTTATAATCATTCTAAATTATCGTGAAAAACTGGCCCTACTCTATCAATTAAGCCTTTTTAAAAAAATTAACAATTTTTCTTGTTCAAAGGCATTTGCAATTAATAATTGTAATACTATTGCTTTAAAACCCAAGCAAATATCAATGGTGCCACAATTGTTGCATCCGATTCAACAATAAATTTAGGAGTATCAATATCTAATTTACCCCAAGTAATCTTCTCGTTTGGTACTGCACCCGAATAGGATCCGAAGGAAGTTGTTGAATCTGAAATCTGACAGAAATAACCCCAAAAAGGAATATTTTCCATTTCCATATCTTGATAAAGCATTGGAACCACACAAATTGGGAAATCGCCAGCAATACCACCACCAATTTGAAAAAATCCTACACCCTTACCACCAGAATTGGCAATATACCAGTCTGCTAGCCAGCCCATGTATTCAATTCCACTCTTCATGGTTGATGCTTTTAACTCCTTTTTCATTACATAAGAAGCAAAAATATTCCCCATTGTCGAATCTTCCCAGCCTGGAACAACTATTGGCAAATTCTTTTCGGCAGCAGCCAACATCCATGAGTTCTTAGGGTCAATCTCATAATACTGCTCCAAAACACCACTATTTAGCATTTTATACATAAACTCATGTGGAAAATAACGCTCACCAGCATCATCTGCATCCTTCCATAACTTATATATATGCTTCTGTAATCTTCTAAAAGCCTCCTCTTCGGGAATACAGGTATCAGTTACACGATTATAATGGTTTTCTAGAAGATCCCACTCATCCTGAGGACTTAAATCACGATAATTAGGAACTCGTTTATAATGTGAATGAGCCACCAAATTCATGATGTCTTCTTCCAGATTTGCACCTGTACATGAGATAATCGATACTTTATCTTGGCGAATCATCTCGGCAAGTGAAATACCTAATTCGGCCGTACTCATGGCACCAGCCAAGGTTATCATCATTTTACCACCTTCATCCAAATAGCTCTCATAACCCTTTGCAGCGTCTACCAAAGCAGCAGAATTAAAATGCAGGTAGTTTTTTTCTATAAACTGGGATATTGGCCCTCTTTGTACACTCATAATATCTTATTTGATCGCAAAAATAAATAAATCTAGCAGATGCACGAATGTTTTATCGGATGTAATGAATTTAGATAAAACAATATTAAAAATAGAAAATTATTTAATTCAAACTATAAAAATGTTATAAATGGTAAATAATTGATGCATGCTTCCGCCGATCTTAAGACTGATCTTTAGCACAGTCTATCGAAAAAAGAATATCTTAGCAGTCAATATGACTAGATATTTACTCAAATCGATCTCAATTTTTATCTTAATCATCTCAATAAGCAACAATGGCTTTTGTCAGATGAAGTTGATTAAAAAATTCTTATCAAACGATACTGATACAAGTCGTAAAAGTAGTTTTCTACCCCTGCCTGTGCTGACTTACGCGCAAGAAACCGGTGCTGAGATTGGTGCATTAAGTCTATACTCCTTTTATACAGATCCTAAAGATAGCCTTAACCGTACCTCGCAAATTACTGGTGCGGCAACCTTCACGACTAAAAAACAGACGAATTTTCAGCTTAAAGCTGATATTTGGTCGCCAAAAAATAAATTCCATTATACAGGAGAAATACGATTTAAAAATTTCCCATTTAACTTTTATGGAATTGGTAATAATACCTTAGCATCTAATGAAAACCCGCTAAACCAAAAATTGTTTAAATTAATTGGAGGCATTGAAAAGCAATTTGGTGAATCCCGCTACAGCGGATTTAACATAGCTTTTGAAAATTATGCATTCAAAGATAAAAACATTGGCGGTATCCTAAGTAGCGATCCCAATATTTTTGATAAAGACGGCGGTAAATTGCTTTTTTTAGGATTTACGCAGATTTATGATAGTAGAAACTCCAATACTTATACTACCAAGGGAACCTTTGTAAGAGCAAATTATTCGTATGCACCCAATATTTTTGGCGGCGACAATTTTGTAGGTAGTCTTTTTAAAATAGATTTCCGAAATTTTCAATCCCTCAGTAAAAAAACAAGCCTTGGATTAAACGCACATTTCCAATCATTAAACGGCGAAAACAGTCCCTTTTATTTATTACCTCAATTAGGTAACGATGAAATGATGCGTGCCTATTATACTGGCCGTTATCGAGATGAAAACTTAATGGCTCTACAATCTGAAATCCGTTATCGAATAAATCCACGCTTCGGAATAGTTGGCTTTGCAGGTACAGGTAATGTTTTTAAAAGACGGGAATTTAGTCTCAAGGACTTTAAACCTAACCTAGGCGGCGGATTTCGATACTTTTTCGATATTGAAAAGGGTTTAAGCATCCGAATGGATTATGGAATTGGCGAGAAAAACCCGGGCGAAAATAGACAAAGTGGATTTTATTTAAGTCTAGGAGAGGCTTTTTAATAATTCACTACATTTAGTCTCTTAAAGTTTTCTCAAAAAATTAGTCATTAAATCATTATTTATATATTTAAATAAAAAATCATGAAGAAGTTTGTTTTATTTCTCTTTCTGTTAGGCTCAGCAGTCTTTCAAAGCTCTGCACAAACAATTACTGATAATGGTGCCGAAGCAGCGGGCTTTTCAGGCGAGCGCTTAAAACGCATGGACATTGCCATGAATGATTGGGTCGAAAAGGGCTACATGAATGGCGGTGCAGCTTTAATTATTCGAGATGGTAAAATTGCTTATCACAAAGCAATCGGCTATAATGATTTAGATACAAAAGAACCCTTACAAAAGGATGGAATATTTAGAATCGCATCTCAAACCAAAGCAATTACCAGCGTAGCAATCATGATACTTTTTGATGAAGGTAAATTATTATTAACAGATCCCGTTTCTCAATATATTCCATCATTCAAAAAACAAAGTGTTTTAGTTAAATTCAATCCGGCGGATACAAGTTATACCACAGTTCCAGCTAGCAGAGAGGTAACCATAAAAGATTTATTAACGCATACATCCGGATTGGGATATGCCCAAATTGGATCAAAGGAAGCAAATGCCATTTACGCAAAACATGATATCACAGCGGGTTTAGGGGTAAGAAATAAAACGCTCCTAGAGGCCATGTCAAAATTGGGTGAATTACCTTTAATGCATCAACCGGGAGAAAAATTTACCTACGGACTAAACAATGATGTTTTAGGATGTGTGGTTGAAATAATTTCAGGAATGAGTTTAGATGAGTTTTTCAAAACTAGAATTTTTGAACCTCTGGGAATGAAAGATACCTATTTTAATATCCCAGCTTCCAAAGCAAAGAGATTGGTTAACCTGTACACTGAAAAATCTCCTGGTGTATTGGTGAAAGCCGATGCAGGCATGTTAAACAGCGCTGCGGCATCAAATTATCCATTGGTACCACATACTTATTATTCGGGTGGCGCGGGACTAAGCTCTACTTTATACGACTATGGTATATTTTTACAGATGCTACTAAACAATGGGGAATACAATGGCAAGCGCATTTTAGGTAAAAATACCGTAAGAATGATGATTACAAACCAAATTGAAGATGTTAATTATGCTAATAGCAATAAATTCGGATTAGGATTTCAATTGGTTACCGAAAAATCAAGCGGACAAACTCCAGCTCAAGTTGGTACATTTAACTGGGGTGGGGCATTTGCTACCTCCTATTGGGTTGATCCAAAGGAAAAGATTGTGATGCTTTTTTACCGCCAGTTACAAGCACGATCTAGAAATGATGTAGTAGAAAAATTTAGAGCTTTAACCTATCAGGCAATCAATTAAAATAAAATGAAGAAGTCAATTTTATCAGCAGCAGTTTTAATATTAAGTAGCCATTTTCTTTATGGCCAAATTAATGCCGACCTATTAATCCGCAATGGGAAAATTATCGATGGAACAGGGAATTCCTGGTACCATGGTGATGTGGCAATAAAGGATGGTAAAATTATTAAAATGGGATATATTGCTGATATTCAAGCTACTAAAACCATCGACGCAAAAGGCTTAATTGTAGCTCCCGGCTTTATTGATGTTCACGGACATATTGAAGGTGGTATAATTAACACTCCTACCGCCAACAACTACATTTTTGATGGAGTTACAACCGTAATCACAGGTAATTGTGGTGGTTCGGCAGATAATATTTCTACATTTTTCCAAGAAATAAATAAAACAAAGCCTTCGATTAACGTAGCAACCCTTTTTGGACATAATACCGTTCGCTCACAAGTGATGAAACGTGATAATAGAACTCCTACGGCAGCCGAACAAAAACAAATGGAAAACCTAGTTGAACAGGCCATGAAGCAAGGGGCTGTGGGTTTATCTACGGGACTCATTTATATCCCTGGAACATTCGCCAAAACAGAAGAAGTAAGCGCATTAGCAAGGTCTGCAGCCAAATACAAGGGGGTTTATGCTTCACATATTCGTAATGAAGAAAACGGTGCCGTAGATGCGGTAAATGAAGCTATTAACATAGGAAAAGAGGCTAATATTCCCGTGCAGATTTCCCATTTTAAAATTGGAGGTAAAACAAATTGGGGTAAATCGGATATCACGCTTGGATTAGTAAAACAAGCTCGTGAAGAAGGTTGGGATGTAACTATCGATCAATATCCATACACAGCAAGTAGCACCAATTTAGGTATTCGCCTTCCAGATTGGGCATTTGCAGGTGGTAACGACTCCTTAAAAATCAGATTAAATAATCCAACAATTAGGGCTCAAATAAAAAAGGAAATGCTAGCGCAATTGGCGAGCTATAAATTCCCAAATTATAGCTATGCCGTGGTTGCCAACTATCCATCAGATACCACTTTGAATGGGAAAAACATCTCCGAAATCAATAAATTAATGGGTCGTAAGGCTAAAGCTAAATTTGAAGCTGAAACCATTATGGATATGGTTGAGAAAGGTGGAGCCCAAATGGTTTATAATAGCATGAATGAGGTGGATGTTATAAATATCATGAAGTATCCATTCAGCATGTTTGGTGCTGATGCTGGTGTACCTGTCCCGGGCCGCGGAATGCCTCACCCACGTGGTTACGGTACCAATGCCAGAGTTTTGGGCAAGTATGTGCGTGATGAAAAAGTAATCACCATGGAGGATGCAATTCGTAGAATGAGTTCATTAGCAGCACAAAAATTCGGACTTAGCGACCGAGGTTTATTATTGCCAAATTATGCAGCTGATATCGTAATTTTTAGCGAAGCAGAAGTAAATGATAAGGCAACTTTCCAAAAACCACATGCTTATTCCACCGGATTTAAATATGTTCTTGTTAATGGAGAACTTGTTGTTGAAAATGAAAAACATTTAGGTACTAGAAGTGGAAAAGCCCTTTATGGACAAGGATATACTGAATCAAAATAAATTATATATTTCGTTTTAGTTTTTTAATTAAAGCGAAATATTTTTTCTTTTTAATACTTAATTATAAAATCCTCTTTAGCTTGGCCTTTACGGACATAGATAAGTCCGATCCAAAATAAATCAATACTTACACTAACATCTGGATGAGCTTTTATTTGCGCCCAAGCTTCTTTCATGCCTTCACTCCAATAAATATCATCAAAAATCATAATTGAATTCTGACTTAGTTTTGGCAGGCACCATTCAAAATAGTTGAGGGTAGCATCTTTGCGATGATTCCCGTCCACATACACAAAATCGAGTTCTTCGCTGTTTTTTAGGAGATCAGGAAGGATATTATCAAAATTACCGGTCAATAACTCAGTATTTTGAATCTGGAGCTTATCTAAATTTTCGCGTGCGATGGCAGCAGTGGCAGGGCATCCTTCAATTGTAATTACTTTAGCATTGGGAGCAGCCTTTGCCAAATAAGATGTAGTAATTCCTAAACAAGTACCCAGCTCAACAGCGGTACGAGGCTTGATATCTGCTGCTAAACGATAGATTAATTGTGCTAAAGAGGGAGATTTTAAGGCGTTTTTTGCCAAAACGCGGATTTGCTTTTTAGTATTTTTATTGAGCATTGATCCGGCGCCAAGGTCGGTAATTTGTATCCAACGATCATCTTTTAGCAGGTCTGAACGCATTTTTTCGATCTCCGCATAATCATCTTTGGCATGAAAATCGTAGATCACTTCATCTATAAGTCGGTACACAAAAGGAGAATGAACACCATGTCGAGTTTTGCCTTTAATACGGTGTTTTAAAAAATCTAGAACGGTCTGCAGGTTTATCATCGAAACAAATATAAGTGTCTCTTGTATATTAAAAAGGAGAAATGTAGGAAATAGAAAATGAAAAACAATACGCTTAGTGAATAAGAGCCTTGATTGAAGCTAATAAATTTTCCTAAATTTACATGGATTATGATGAATGAGAAGGAAGTAGAATCTTTAATAAAACTGCTAGATGATCCGGATACCGAAATTTCCAATCATGTAGAAGATAAGCTTTTATCTTACGGAAATGAAGTAATTAACTATTTAGAGAGCGCATGGTCTCAATCTTTGGATGTCAGTCTACAAGAAAGAATAGAAAATCTAGTCCATAAAATTCAATTTAGCAATGTTAAACGTGATTTAGAGCTCTGGTATATTTCTGGCGCTTTCGACCTTTTACAAGGGATGTTGATTATCAATAAATATCAATATCCAGAATTGGATGAACAGAAAATCATCAATCAGCTAGAAGATATTAAAAGAGATATCTGGATGCAGCTTCTATATGAGATGAGTGCGGTTGAAAAAGTTAAAATCATCAATCATGTATTGTACACCAATTATGGCTTTCGAGGCAATACAAGCAACCACTTAGATCCTCAAAACTCTTATTTAAGTCAGGTACTTGAAAGCAAGAAAGGCAATCAAATCCTTTTAGCAGTAATTTATTCTATCATCGCTCAGAAGTTAGACATCCCGATTTATGGAGTTAACCTTCCGCAACACTTCATACTTGCCTATGTTGATGAATCCTCAGAAAATCACATTAACAATACGGGTAACGACTTTGAAAACCGCATCCTGTTTTATATCAATGCCTTTAACAAAGGTTTTATATTCGGCAGAAAAGATGTGGATGCATTCTTGAAGCAATTAAATCTGAAGCCAGTAAATCACTTCTACGAACCCTGTAGCCATGTTGAGATTATACAGCGTGTACTTAGAAACCTGATAAGCGCATACGAAAAAATTTCAGAGCTTGAAAAAGTTGAGGAGCTGCGAGAGTTACTTGGGATATTTCCGGAACCGAGATGAGATGAGATTAGATGTGAGATATGAGATGTGAGATATGAGATGTGAGACGTGAGATCAGTTGTCTCATATCTCATATCTAGTGTCTCATATCTAGTGTCTCAAATCTAGTGCCTCAAATCTATTGTCTCACATCTGCCCCACTAAAACTCCATCAAATAAGCTTTCAAAAAATCATCCAAATCACCATCTAGCACAGCTTGTGCATTAGATGTTTCATGATTGGTACGAAGATCTTTCACCAATTTATAAGGGTGAAGAACATAATTGCGTATTTGTGAACCCCATTCTATCTTTTTCTTATTGCCTTCAATAGTTGCACTTGCTTCTTGCCTCTTGCGCATTTCAATCTCATAAAGTTGAGATTTCAATAAACGGATAGCATTCTCCTTATTTTGCAGCTGAGAGCGTGATTCCTGATTTTTTATAATAATGCCAGATGGTTTATGATGTAAACGCACTGCAGTCTCTACTTTATTAACATTCTGACCGCCGGCACCACCTGATCTAAAAGTCTCGAATTCGATATCCGCGGGATTGACATAAATTTCAATGGTTTCATCTACCAAAGGGTACACATAAACTGAAGCGAATGAGGTATGACGTTTTGCATTAGAATCGAAAGGAGAAATTCGAACCAAGCGGTGAACCCCATTTTCTCCTTTTAAATATCCATAAGCAAAATTGCCTTCAAGTTGAATGGTAACAGTCTTAATACCAGCTACATCACCTCCCTGATAATCTTGCTCTGTAACTTTAAAGCCATGCTTTTCACCCCACATCACATACATCCTCAACAGCATAGAAGCCCAATCGCAACTTTCTGTCCCGCCCGCACCAGCAGTAATTTGCATAACCGCATTCAATTGATCCTCTTCCGAGCTGAGCATATTTTTAAACTCAAGCTCCTCCACTTTTTTAATGGTGACTTCGTATTGCTCCTTTAGTTCGGCTTCGCTGGCATCCCCGGAGTGGAAAAAATCGAGCATAACGCTAACATCCTCCACAGAAGATTCTGCAAGCTGAAACTCATCAGTCCATTTTTTCTTGTTATTTATCGAATGTAATGCTTTTTCGGCCTCTTTAGGGTCATCCCAGAAATCGGGCCTCAGGGCAATATCCTGTTCATTTTTGAGATCATCTAACTTCTTGTCGATGTCAAAGATGCCTCCTCAGAGACGTTATTCTGTCTCTTAAATCCTGAATATTTTCTTTGGTCATAATGCAAAATTACGAAATTCTAATGATAATCACACGTAGGGATAGGTCGAGACCTGACAGCTCTTAAAAGAACCTGAATAATTTTGCGGCTCTGCGCTTTGCGAGATCATCTCTGCGAAATTCTCCTTAAATCCGCGGGGCATATTTGCTGGTACGGTGACAACACCGACCAGAGGACCAATACAAACAAAAAAAATGCTCCCGCAGATTAACGCGGATCAGCGCAGAAAAAATCTGCGGAATTCTGCGACATCTGCGGGAGATTTATCTGGTACGGTGACAACACCGACCAGAGGACCAACACGAACAAAAAAAATGCTCCCGCAGATTAACGCGGATCAACCCAGAAACAATCTACGGAATTCTGCGACATCTGAGGGAGATTTATCTGGTACGGTGACAACACCGACCAGAGGACCAACTCGAACAAAAAAATGCTCCCGCAGATTAACGCGGATCAGCGCAGAAAAAATCTGCGGAATTTTGCGACATCTGCGGGAAACTATGACTCAAGGTTTTTTTACACATTACACAATTAAAGAATTTAATTCAAATTAAGATTTATAAAGTCTAATTTTGCAAACATTAATTTGATTATAAATTTCATTTAAATATGCTCCCACGCAAAGATTTTACCTCAACAGATTCATTCAAAGCCCTTTCAGAACATTTTAAGCTTATTAAAAAAGAAAGCATTAAAAATCTTTTTGAAGATAAGGAAAGGTTTGATAAGTTCTCAATTACCATGGGAGATATTTTGTTGGATTATTCTAAAAACCAAATTAACTCGACTACGCACGAACTTTTAGTGAAATTAGCTGAGGAATGTGAGTTGAAAGAAGCTATTTCATCCATGTTTGGCGGTGAAAAAATCAATGAAACTGAAAATAGAGCGGTTTTACATACTGCCTTGCGCAATCCGCAAAATCAGGGTTTTATCCATGAAGGGAAGGATATTTTAGTCGATATTCATCGTGTTTTAAACAAGATGGAAGCTTTTTCGGAACGCGTAATTAATGGGCAATGGAAAGGTTATACCGGAAAAGCAATCACTGATATCGTAAACATTGGAATTGGTGGATCAGATTTAGGCCCCGTAATGGTTACCGAAGCCCTTAAATCTTATAGCAATCATCTAAAACTGCATTTTGTGTCTAATGTTGACGGTTCTCATATCGCGGAAACGCTTAAAAATCTTGATCCCGAGACTTGCCTATTCATGATTGCCTCCAAAACGTTCACTACCCAAGAAACTATGGCAAATGCCTTCTCGGCACGCGATTGGTTCTTGAAAAGTGGAGCATCAGATCAAGATGTAGCGAAGCATTTCGTAGCCATTTCAACCAATGAAAAAGGTGTAGCACAATTTGGTATCGATACCGAAAATATGTTTGAATTCTGGGATTGGGTTGGTGGCCGCTATTCGTTGTGGAGTGCCATCGGACTAAGTATTTGCTGCGGAGTAGGTTTTAAGAATTTTAAAGATTTATTAGCTGGTGCGCATGACGCAGATGAGCATTTTAGAACGGCAGATTTTAAACAAAATATTCCTGTAATACTCGCCCTTTTGGGGATTTGGTACACAAATTTTTTCGGCGCTGAGAGTCAGGCAATTTTACCATACGACCAATACATGCATCGTTTTGCGGCTTATTTCCAGCAAGGTGATATGGAAAGTAATGGTAAATCAATTGATCGTAATGGCAAAGCTGTGGATTACCAAACTGGTCCCGTAATTTGGGGCGAACCAGGCACCAATGGCCAACATGCTTTTTATCAATTAATCCACCAAGGCACCAAATTAATTCCTTGCGATTTTATTGCTCCTGCGCAAAGCCATAATCCCATAGCCAATCATCATCAATTATTGCTATCAAACTTCTTTGCTCAAACTGAGGCATTGATGAATGGCAAAAGCCGTGAAGAGGTAGAATCAGAATTAAAAGCTGCTGGCAAAAGTGCTGAAGAGATTGAAAAACTAGCTCCTTTTAAGGTTTTTGAAGGCAATAGACCAACAAATTCGATTCTCGTGAAGAAGATTAATCCGCATACTTTAGGGGCATTAATAGCCTTTTACGAACATAAAATATTTGTTCAAGGCATCATCTGGAATATTTTTAGCTTCGATCAGTGGGGTGTTGAGCTGGGTAAACAACTCGCAGGACGCATTTTACCGGAGCTAGAAGACGATAAAGCTGTTATTGGGCATGATGCCTCAACCAATGGATTAATCAATCAGTACAAGGCATGGAGATAAGATTTTAAGAATAGGATTGTTGGAATTAGTTTTTCAGCAATCCTACTCTTTGCTCAATTTTATCTGGAATAATTTATCCCACTTCTTACCAGTCACAAATAGGCGTTTGCCTTTGCTATCCCATGCAATTCCATTGAGTACGAAACCATCAAAATCTTTCATTTTGCGAACTGAATCGGGATATAGATTAGTTAAATCTACCTCTGCCTGCACTTGTCCCGTACTCGGATCAATAATTACAATTCGATTAGAGGCATAAATATTGGCATAAATCATTCCGTCAATAAACTCAAGCTCATTCAGCTCATTTACAGGTCCATTATGATCATAAACCTCAATAGCACGCTCCTGCAAATAGCTATCCTTGTTCAAAACATAGATTGAATTGGTCCCATCAGTGCTGTAAATCACTTTACCATCGTTACACAAGCCCCAACCCTCTCTTTGATATTGCACTGGGAATTGGCGAATTAACTTAAGCGAATTGAGCTCAAACTCCAAATTAAGGGCATTTCGATAGGTTAGCATGAATATTTTATCACCTACAATGGTTATTCCCTCCGCAAAAATCTCATCACTGATTTTGGTAAGCTGCAAGACTTTTCCAGAAGTAATTTCAGTCTTTCTGATGCTCGATTCACCAGTTAATCCATCACTTTCATATAAAAACCCCTTGTGAAATTCTAATCCCTGCGTATAAGAACTCGTATCATGATTGAAAGTAGCTTGCACACTATATTTTAATTTTTGGGGCACTAAAGTCGATTTTACAATAATATTGGTACTTATTTCTTCCGGATTTTCATTCCCACGGTAAATTTTTGCATCAATCGTTTTTATACCCAACGAAAGTTTGCTCGTTGAAATTTGCAAAGGCGACTCACTATTAGAATTTCCTAGTTTGATTCCATCGGCAAAAAACACCACAGAATCTGCCTTTTCGTTTAAATTAAGCTGTAAATTGAGGTTTTCTCCTAGGTTTATGGAGGTGCCGGCAATCGGACTAAGCCAAGCGGAGCCGCCATTATTTTGATCCTTTTCCCCATTGGAACAATTGGTTAAGAGAAATAAGGCACAAAAGGAAAGGTAAATTAAATTATTTCGCATAATTGCATTTTTTAAAAATATTAACCCAATTTCAGGGCCAAAAAGCATCTTCAATATGTTTTATAATTGGTTTTCCAAATTTATCAAACAAAATTGAAATGATATCAAATCTTATTTGATGTTGATGATTCATCAAATAAATATACTCATCAGCAGCTAAAGCCATTTGCTTCTGCTTATTCTGACTCACAAAATCTTCAGGCTCAGCAAAAGTATTATTCTTACGTGTTTTTACCTCAACAAAAATAATTTTCGAGTCTTTGTAGGCAATTAGGTCAATTTCAGATTTTTTAAAAACCCAGTTTTCATCAAGAATTTCATAACCAGAATTTTCAAGAAACTGCTTGGCTAATTGCTCCCCATCTGAGCCTAAATCATTATGTGAGGCCATTATTTGATGATTACAGAGCCCAGAAACATGGAAATTCCCTTTTCCACTTCCTTAACTTGCAGATAATGGCGCATCAAGATAGCCTGGTTATCGGCATCTGTCTCTAATTGGATATCGTCACGTATTTTTTTAAGAATGAGATCAACTTTACGCTTCTTTAAGTGAAATATTCCTCCCAAAATGGTGGCTCTTAAATTTTCGCTTTCATTGCGAACGTAAATTTTTCTCTTTGCATACCAGTTTTCACTCAAAATATAGGGTGATGAAACCATCGCAATGGCCAAATCGGCAATTTCATGATCTGCATGCTTAATAAAATCTTGTTCTGATGGTAAGGAACCGTTTTCCAAAGCCTTCTTATATTCATCAAGAATACGATTACAAAGTGGATTGTCAAAACTTACATCGGCGAGATTTGCTATGATGTAGGGTGCGATATAAGTATCGGTAATATCATCCCACTGGACTAATTCATGTCCATAATTCAAGAGAAGGCGAATAATTTCCTTTTCCTGCTTATCATCACCATCTGAAATGCCTCCTAAACTAGGCGCCAAGGCCTCAATTGGAGCTTCCATTGGTTGTGGCGCCGAATAGTTAGAATTGTCCTTTTTGGCTTTGCTAAGATGCATTTTATTGAGCTCCGAAATCAAAACTCGCTCCTCAATTTGGAGTAAAGAGCTACACTCGCGAACGAAAACAGAGGCTTTAATGCCATCCGGAATCTTGGCAATACTTTCTACTACCTCGCGAATAATTCCCGCTCTTTTTATGGGATCATTTCCCGCATCTTTAAGTAAGATACCAGTTTTATATAAGATAAAATCTTTTTTATTCTGCTCAATATGAGTTTTAAAGGCCGAGCTGCCAAACTTTTGAACGAAGGAATCAGGATCATGCCCATCCGGGAAAAGTACAACCTTCACATTGAGCCCTTCTTCCAAAATCATGTCGAGACCTCTCAAGGAAGCCTTTATTCCTGCCTCATCTCCATCATATAAAATGGTAATATTCTTCGTAAAACGACCAATAAGACGTATTTGTTCGATTGTAAGTGAGGTTCCAGATGAAGCAACCACATTTTCTACCCCCGCTTGATGTACCGAAAGCACATCGGCATAGCCCTCCACCAAATAACAATTATCTTCATCGCGAATAGCTTTTTTGGCGAAAAATAAGCCATATAAAACATTCGACTTATGATAAATATCACTTTCGGGAGAGTTTACATATTTAGGAACGGCTTTGTCTGTTTTTAAAGTTCTACCTCCAAAACCAATTATACGGCCGGTAAAACTATGAATCGGGAACATAACTCTCCCACGGAAACGATCATAAAGCTTCTCATTATCCTTGCGAATTGTTAGGCCTGTTTCCTCCAGAAATTGAAGGCTATAACCTTCTTTTACAGCTTGTTGTGTAAGTGCATCCCAAACATCTGGTGAATAACCCAGCTCGAATTTCTTAATAATATCATCCCGAAAACCACGCTCCTTGAAATAGGATAGTCCGATAGTTTTACCCTCCTCCGTCTCCATCATTTGCTCATGGAAATACTTGGCAGCAAATCCAGAAACAATGTATAAGCTTTCACGACGATCATTAACGGCCTTCTCTTCCGGTGAGTTCTCAACCTCCGCTACTTCAATGCTATATTTATTTGCTAAATAGCGTAAAGCTTCAGGGTAAGTAGCCTTCTCATGCTCCATGATGAAACGAACTGAATCGCCACCCTGACCGCATCCAAAGCATTTATAAATGCCCTTTGCCACCGAAACGTGGAAAGAGGGAGTCCGCTCATTATGAAAAGGACAAAGACCGATCATGCTTGTACCACGTCTTTTCAAAGACACAAAATCGCCTACAACCTCCTCAATACGAGAAGTTTCAATGATCTTGTCTACGGTCTCTTTTGGAATCAAAGCTTTATTTTGGAATTTAAAATTAGTGAATTTTTTTATTGAAAATGGAACAGCTAAAAATTCCTATGAATTTTCTCCCAAAAACAAAAAGCAAAGATTATAAAATTAATTATTTATAACCCTTGTGTAGAATTAAGAAACTTGCTCTCTCCTCCCTTTTAAATGGGATGTCCCAATTTCCTTGATAGCTAATTTTTGTAGGAAGAAGTGTCTGATTATCATCAAAATAACCTAATTCAATATTCATCTGCACATCAAAATCGAAAGCTAAATTATCGTATTTCATATCTACATACCGACCTAAAATCTGGAAATTACGCATATCAAAAATGGTAGTAAGCTCCTTAATCATCAGTCCGTCTTTTGTCCAGTTCGATAATTCTGGCTTCATAGAAACCTTAAATCGATAAACTGGAATAGAATCTAAATAAGTCCCACGATAAAACGAATAATTATAATACTGCCTCATATTCGGAGTAAAAATCTGAGTTTTACTACCGATAAATGGAACGCCTTTGATTGGTCGGCCGGGACTAAAAATCAATGTTTTGAGTTTATCTTTATACGATTCATTGCTTTCGCCCTTTGCTCCAGTGATAGGTGCAGAAGGCACAAAATCAGAATTATAGGCATTCATAAAAATGTAGTCAAACATCTCTACGGTGTAAAGTGAGAATTTCCCGTTTTTCTTATAAACCTTGCCTTCATCTTTTTTATCAAGGAACTGCATTTTATATGGTCCTTCATTATTATGATAGATTTTTCGGTAGATTTTCCCTTCTACTGCATTTTCCTTATTGTAGGTAAAAACTCTGTTTTCGGCGGTAAAAGAGTATCTTTTCATGTTGCGGAAGGCCTCATAAAAACTCGTATCATTAATAATTTCATTGATGAAACTCTCAATTGTTAAACGTGTTGAGCTTACCGTTATTGCCGAATCAATGTTTACTGTTAGGACAGTATCTGGATTAAAGCGAGGTATTTGTTGAGCGAAACCCATCCCACAAATACTCATCAGGCTCAGCAAAAAATATAGTTTCTTCATCATAATTTAAAAGATTGGCAGAATGTTCTGCAATTAATTTCCCAGCTGCTTTAGGGCGATGTAGGTCATTAAACCTGTGCTTAAGCGTAGTGAATCTTCATCCACATCAAAGGTTGGCGTATGTACAGATGAAGTTATCCCACGAGAAATATTTCCTGTCCCAAGTCTATAAAAACAAGCATCTGAAGCCTGCGAAAAATAGGCGAAATCTTCAGCAGCCATCCATAAGTCGAGGTCGAGTACATTCTCCTTACCCAAATATTCTTCTGCAGAGGCCCTAGCATTTGCGGTAAGCAGCTCCTCATTAACCAAAAAGGGATAGCCATTCACAATTTTAAAATCACATGAACCTCCCATAGCCTCGGCGATGCCTTCTGCCATTTTTTTCATTTTTTCATGTGCTTTAGCTCTCCACTCCTCATCCATGGTGCGGAAAGTGCCTTCCAAATACACTTCATTAGGGATAACATTGGTAGCCCCATTGGCAATAACCTTACCGAATGAAAGCACGGAAGGGGTTTTTGGATCAGCTACGCGACTTATAATCTGTTGTAAGGCAATGATAATATGAGATGTGATGACAACTGGATCAATATTTTGTTGAGGTTGAGCACCATGCCCCCCCTTCCCATGAACAGTTACATAAATTTCATCTGTTGACGCCATGTATTTCCCTGCACGAAAGCCGACCTTACCTGTCTCAATTAATGGCATCACATGCTGCCCGAGTACCGCATCAGGTTTAGGATTTTCTAATACCCCCTCCTGAATCATCAAATTTGCTCCGCCAGGTAATTTCTCTTCGGCAGGCTGAAATATTAATTTAACTGTCCCGCCAAACTCTTCTTTCAATTCCGAAAGAATTTTTGCTGTTCCAAGTAATGAAGAGGTATGAACATCATGTCCACAAGCATGCATTACACCTGGATTCTGAGATTTATATTCCACATCATTAGCCTCTAGAATCGGCAATGCATCCATATCGGCTCTAAGAGCCACCACGGCATTTGATGGCTTGGAGCCCTTAATTAGAGCCACCAGACCAGTGTTCGCCATTTTTTTATACTCAATTCCGAGTTCATCTAACTTTTTTGCCACAAAGGCAGAAGTTTCATACTCGTGGAAAGAAAGTTCAGGATGAGCATGTAAATGCCTACGATTTGCCACCGTATCAGCATGAATTTGATTGGCAAGAAGGGTAACTTTATCTTTTAGCATCATCGAAGAATTATCATTTCAGAGAAAATAAACATGGACGAATAAAACTTTTTAAGCTCATTCATGAATTTTTCGGCTTCAAGTTTGGTGCGAAAATCGCCCACTCTAAGCCTATAATTTGGCTGAACATAACTGATATAAGTTGAATATGCCGGATAACGTACCTTGAATTTTGCTTGCTCATTATAAGCATCCTGACGTTGAAGTCCGGAAAACACTTGAACTCGAAAACCTGAAACCGAAATATTGGATCCCGATTTCACATTTTTACTCAAAGCTAAGCGCTTAGCAATTAAACTATCAATCTGAGGATCCTTCGTAACAGTCAACTGGCCTCTCTCCTGCGCCGAAGCAACTTGGATACCTATCGCAAAAAAAATAAAGCAGACGAGATCCTTCCATTTCATGATTTACTCCGCTCCTATACCATGACAGTTTTTATATTTCTTACCACTTCCACATGGGCAAGGGTCATTTCTTCCAATTTTGTTCTCTACACGAATAGGCTGTGTTTTTTGCAATTCACGCGTATCATCAACTGGCACCCCATTTGCAGATTGAGCAAGCTCCGGCTTTGAAACCTTCAATTTACTCAAATCTTGACGCTGCTGAGGGCGTGCCTCACGGACTTGTGCAGGGTCTTGCGAAGGAATATTACCCTTAAACAAGAAACTTACAATATCCTTATTTACAGTTGCCAACATTTGCTTAAACATATTGAAGGCTTCCATTTTATAGACAATCAATGGGTCTTTTTGCTCGTAAACCGCATTTTGTACCGACTGCTTTAAATCGTCCATTTCGCGTAAATGCTCCTTCCAAGCATCATCAATTAGCGCCAGAACAACCGTTTTCTCGAAGGCCTTAAATACCTCATAGCCATTGCTATCCACGGCTTTTTTAAGATTTGCAGCCACCTGAACCGAGCGAATGCCATCTGTAAATGGAACTACGATATTTTCAATTTGATCGCCACGCTCCTTCAAAACATCCCTTAAAACTGGGAAAGTTTGATGCGCAATAGCCTCTAATTTACGGTTATAATATGCCTCAATTTTAGCAAACATCTTATCCGTAAGATTGTTAATATTAGTCTCCGCAAATTGCTTTTCCGTCATTTCTGGATCTACCGAGAAAATACGAATAATCTCCATTTCGAAGCCTTCATAATTCCCCTGATCTTTGTATTCAGAAACAATATCCTCAACCACATCAAAAATGGTATTATTCAAATCTACATCCAAGCGCTCTCCAAAAAGGGCATTTTTACGCTTCGCATAAATTACTGAACGCTGCGAGTTCATCACATCATCATACTCCAATAAACGCTTACGAACACCAAAATTGTTTTCCTCAACCTTACGTTGAGCACGCTCAATAGATTTGGTAATCATGGAATGTTGAATCACTTCACCTTCCTCAATTCCCATACGTAGCATGATGTTTGAAATACGCTCAGAACCAAATAAACGCATTAAATTGTCTTCCAAAGAGACAAAAAACTGACTTGATCCTGGATCACCTTGACGACCTGCACGACCACGCAACTGTCTATCAACACGACGTGATTCATGACGCTCGGTACCTACAATTGCCAAACCACCAGCCTCTTTCACACCTGGGCCAAGCTTAATATCCGTACCACGACCCGCCATGTTGGTAGCAATGGTAACCGTACTCGCCTGACCAGCCTCCGCAACGATATCAGCCTCTTTCTGGTGTAATTTCGCGTTTAAGACATTGTGTTTAATGCCTCTTAATTTAAGCATGCGACTTAAAAGTTCGGAAATCTCAACCGAAGTGGTACCCACCAAGACTGGTCTGCCCGCTTGTGTAAGACGTGTGATTTCATCCGCTACCGCATTATATTTTTCACGGACGGTGCGATACACCATGTCCTCTTCATCTTTACGCTTAGCAATAACGTGGGTAGGAATTTCAACAACATCCAATTTATAGATTTGCCAAAGCTCGCCCGCCTCGGTAACCGCCGTTCCAGTCATACCACAAAGCTTATGGTACATTCTGAAGAAATTCTGGAGCGTGATGGTTGCATAGGTTTGAGTTGCATCCTCAACCTTCACATTTTCTTTAGCCTCAATTGCTTGGTGTAGGCCATCCGAGTAACGGCGACCATCCATGATACGGCCTGTTTGCTCATCAACCAACTTAATTTTACCCTCATCAACGATATATTCAACGTCGATTTCAAATAAAGTATAAGCTTTTAAAAGCTGATTTACAGAGTGGATACGTTCAGATTTGATAGAGAAATCGCGCATTAAAGCATCTTTTTTCTCTAGCTTTTCCTCCATAGAGAGCCCCGACTTTTCCAATTCGGCAATTTCGGTCCCCACATCAGGCATCACAAAGAAATTATGATCCTCGCCTGAGCTAGTAATCAGCTCAATACCTTTTTCTGTTAGTTCAACCTGATTATTTTTTTCATCAATCACAAAGAAAAGCTCGGAATCAACCTTAGGCATTTCCTTGTTTTGGTTTTCCATGTAATAATGCTCCGATTTGGTCAACACTTGACGCATGCCAGGCTCACTCAAAAATTTGATAAGCGCTTTACTTTTAGGTAAACCACGGTAAGCTCTTAAAAGGGCTAAACCACCATCTTGCGGACCCGCTTGGCCTTCATTAATTGATTTTTTAGCTTCGTTTAAAACATTATTGATGAAATTCTTTTGAGCAGTAACCAAGCGTTCGATACGTGGTTTTAACTCATAAAATTCGTGTTCATCACCACGTGGGATAGGTCCCGAAATGATTAAAGGCGTTCTAGCATCATCAATTAATACTGAATCCACCTCATCAACCATGGCAAAATGTAATTTACGTTGAACCAGACTTTCAGGATTCGATGTCATATTGTCACGCAAATAATCGAAGCCAAATTCATTGTTCGTCCCGAAGGTAATGTCGGCAAGGTAAGCCTTACGTCTATCTTCCGAATTTGGCTGATGCTTATCGATACAATCCACTGTCAAACCGTGGAACTCAAATAAAGGACCATTCCACTCCGAGTCACGACGAGCCAAATAATCGTTCACCGTAACGATATGTACTCCTTGTCCCGATAACGCATTTAAGTATGCTGGCAAAGTACCAACAAGCGTTTTACCCTCACCCGTAGCCATTTCAGAGATTTTACCTTGGTGCAAAACAATACCACCAATTAACTGAACATCATAATGAATCATGTTCCAGGTTACTTCTGTCCCGGCTGCTAACCAAGTATTATGGTGGATAGCCTTATCACCATTGATGATTACATTCTTTTTGCGAGCCGCTAATTCACGGTCGGCTTGCGTTGCAGTAACCTCAATCGTTTTATTTTCGGTGAAACGACGAGCAGTATCTTTCATCACTGCAAAAGCTTCAGGCAAGATTTCCATTAAAACCTTTTCAAGCTCTGCATCGCGATCTTTTTGAAGTTTATCCAACTGATCATAAAGGGCAGTCTTCTCATTCATTGGTAAATCTGCAGACTCAGCTTTGGCTTTCACTGCGGCAATTTCAATATCAATTTCTGTGAGATATTCTTTAATTCGGGACTTAAAATCAAGGGTTTTTTGCCTCAATTCATCATTAGTCAGTGTAGATAATTTGCTATATTCTTCTTTAGTTTTTTCAACTAAGGGCTGTATTAACTTAATATCACGGTTTGATTTACTACCGAAAAGCTTACTAATAAGTGCTAACATGTGTATTTGAAAATAATTAAAATCAATTGCATACAAGAACTAAGCCATTGGCTAAAATTAGCCAGAATGACATAATTGATTCAAAATTACGATTATTAATTAGGATTGAGAAGAAATTAGGATGGGGGATGGGGAGGAATTAAGCAAGATTTGGAATTTTGGGAATTTTTTATTATATTAAATAGCAATTAACGTGATATCCACCGTCATTTCGGACAGCCATTATTATCGCTCTGTTACCAATTAACGTGAAAATCACCGCCATTTCGAACATGCTACTCCAAACGTGATGTCACCAGTATACGTGTGGCATGGAGAAATCCACTGTCCGTAGAGTTAAGCGCAGCGTCTCTACGGATTAGCAAATGATAAGAGTCTTCAGACTCGTCTCAAATAAACTATTACCGTTTATCAGCCATTAAACACCGTTCAATAACTATTCTACCAATAATTGACATCCCCATGTATCTTTAAATTATTGTTTTTATTTCCAATTGCTTATTATTTTTTACTAAATGTCGGATAGAGGTTTCCAAATTAAAGATCAATACGCAGTACATTTTCTCACCTTCACTGTAGTTGAATGGGTGGATGTTTTTACTAGAAAGATCTACTCAGATATTTTAATAGATAGTCTAAAGTTTTGTCAAGAAAAAAAGGGACTAAAAATACATGCATGGTGCATCATGAGCAATCACGTTCATCTAATCTTATCTACAGACGGCGTCAAAAAACTTTCTGATGTAATTAGAGATTTTAAAAAATTTAGTTCTTTTGCCATTATAAATGCCATTCAGAATAATCCTAAAGAAAGTAGAAAAAAATGGATGTTATGGATTTTTGGGAAAGCAGGTAAATTTAATAGTCGAAATGAAAATTATCAATTTTGGCAGCAGACTAATCATCCAATAGAATGTTCTTCGGAAGAAATATTGATGTCAAGAATGAAATATTTACATGAAAACCCAATTAGGGCAGGAATTGTAAATTTTGAACAAGATTATTTGTATTCATCGGGTATTGATTATTATGGAAATGGCCGAGGCTTGATTAAAATTGATTTTGTGTGATGGGTTTTGATTTTTTTTTATTTTACAATAAATATTGTTGAATTAGAGAAGAGTTTGAAAGACTTGTTATTTAATAGAGGAGTCTGAAGACTCCTTACATTGATGAATCCGTAGAGACGCTACGCTTAACTCTACGGACAGTCTGAGCTCATCCGCGAAAATCTGCGGGGGATTTTTGTTATATCGAATTGAAAATTATTATAATGTAAATTAAAAAAATTAATTAAATTTACCTTAAGATGAGCCCATTTAATTAACATTTAAAAAAGAATTTTAAGCTATTTAATTACTAAAATGAATAAAATTGAACTAAAGACATTTTTTAAATATGGCTTTATCGTAGGGATAGCCATAGGTGCGATTGTATTAAAACATATTTTATAAATCTTAAATTAAAAAAATGAATTCCCAAAATGACGATTTAGAGCGTAAATACAATCGCCTTAAACGGAGTAATCAATATCTTTTTGCACTTGTAGTGATGACATTGATTATTCAGGTTTATAATTTGATTTTTAAATAAATTTCAATGGGCATCTTTTAAATAATAAAGAATTATGGATAGAGAAGAAAATCATAAATACATTGAAAATCTGAAGCAATTGTTTAATGAACTTATGGCTAATAAATTGACTAAAACTTTATTTACGGCCTTGCTCATCGCCACATTATTTAATCAATCTTTTAAAGCAGGTACTTCGATTGGCCAATTTATTTATTATGTCACCCATTGAATTTAATAATCAATAATTAAACCCAAATAGAATTATGTTACATTTAATCAAATTAGAGGTTCTTATCTTTCTAGAAAAACACTGGGTACAATTGTTTACTATTGGTCTGCTAATTGGTGCCTTTATAGCATCTTCTGAGCACATTCAAACAAAATAAGGCTTAGAATTATCAAAATGACATTAAATGGCTTAAGTACCGCTGTAAAATAAAGGACAGCCTCTCCACGAACAGTCCGGCTTTAAACCTAAGCTCATAATGACCAAGACTCCTGAAAAATTATAGTTTTGTAATCAAACAGACAAAATTTTAAAATGAAAAAAATATTTTGCTTCTCGTCGATTTTAATAATGAGTTTTAGTGCATGTAAAAAAAATAAAGACACGCAGCCATCAACCGTTACGCCAGTTAACCCACCAACACCTATCAACTATGTGGCCGACAAAAGTTTTAAAATAGTAGCTTATATGCCTAGCTACAAAGACCCCGCATTGGTTGATGTGAGCAAATACAAAATGATTACCCACTTGTTTTATGCATTTTTAGAAATTAATGCTTCAGGAGACGGATCCTTAAATCCACTTCCACAACCATCAAGATTTGAAGTCGTTAAACAAAGAGCAAAGGCAAATGGCCTCAAATTTGGAATTTCTATTGCAGGTTTGAGTGATTATTTTGTAAAAATGGCGAGTTCTGCTACTTCAAGAACAAAATTTGTAACTCAAGTTGTATCATTTGCAAAATCAAATGATTTAGATGGTGTAGATTTAGATTGGGAGTACCCAAATGCCACCCTTGGATCTGCCGATAATTTCACCTTATTAGTACAAGAATTAGCTTTAGAACTTCACAAAGCGAATAAATTTTTAAGCGCAGCCGTAACCCCTGCTGTTTATGCTGGCGGTGTTAGAGATGGGGTAAAAGCCGGAGCTATTGCCGCAGTTGATTTTTTTAATATTATGCAGTATGATGGCACTAACTACGATACTTCAGAACCTTTAAACCACGCTTCTTATAAAATGTCGGTAGCCAGTTTAGATATATGGCTAGGATCTAAAGGACTACCAAAAGAAAAAGCAGTAGTTGGAATGCCCCTTTATGGAAAGGATGCCACAGGCAAAATATCTATCGCGTATAGAGATATAGAAACTTCGGGCGCTAATGTAAACTTAAATGCAGCTACAGTAAATGGTGTTGCTTATGGTTTTAATGGCATTACATTGATAAAACAAAAGACTCAATTAGCCAAAGAAAGAGCAAATGGCATTATGTTTTGGGAGTTTGCACACGATAGCAATACAAGCAATTCATTGGTAAAAGCAGCAAACGATCAGTTGGGACGATCCTACTAATTCTTTTACCGCGTTTAAATTTTTGCGCCTTCGCGAGATTTAATCTGCGCTGATCTGCGAAAATCTACGGGAGTTTATCTTTTGCAAGTCGCAGATGTCGTTTTCTTGGCTTCAAGAACCTCAGCCACCGCATAACTTCCAACTCCAGACTAAAACTTACCTTTCTCTAGCAGCATCTCTTTTAGAAAAGCAATTTGCTCGTCTTTTGCCTGTATTAGTTTTTCGTAAACTGCTTTATTGTCTTGGTAAAGATTCTCCACCTGCTGATGCCCAACTGCATTATCCTTTAAATCTTGATTATAAATAATCTGATTTTTAAGATCTAAAATTTCAGATACTTCTGTTTCTAAAAGTTTACCAATTGAAAAAAGGCGATCTATTGTAATTTTAGTCACACCGCTCTCTAATTTTGCGTAAGATGCTTGGTTAACATCTAAATGATGCGCCATATATTCCTGACTAAAACCTCTTAACTCACGGTACTTTCTTATATTTTTTGCAATCGTATCATTCATAAAAAGAATAATTATATTCTCAAATATAATAAAATATTCATAAAACAAATAGTATGTGAAAATTTTTATCTCCTAATTTGATGTACATCATTGCCTATGTTAATTAAAATAACCTAAAATTAAACATATGCAGAAAAACAACATTAAGTTAATTCCTACTTTTTCTATACATCTCTTATTATTAGTCCTTTTCAATTTTAAAATTGAAGAAAGGGTTAATCAGAACATTGAATTTAGCCCTTTAGTTTAAGTTAGATATGAAACAAGTATTTGACGACAACATACAAGACACAAGCGTTTTGTATATGCATGAAACCCGAGTGCGAAGCCAAATTATTTACAGTATTACTCTTTTAGCAATAATATTAGCTGTATTGGCATTGCCATTTATACATACTACAATTAGTGTCAAAGGACTTGGTTTGGTGCAGAGCAACATAGAAAAGACTGAGATTTTAGCTCCAGTAAGTGGTAAAATCGTTGCAATTAATTTAAAAGACAATCAAAAAGTACATAAAGGTGATCTTTTAATTCGAATAGATGCAGCAATACCAAAACAGCAAAGTGATATTTTAAGCAACAAAAATAATCAATTACAAAATTTACTAAACGATGCCGAAATGCTTATTAAGGCACTTGATTTTGCGAAGGAGACAGTCTCATTGCAAACTGGCTTATACAATTCAAGTTGGCAACAATATTTAGAGCAACAGCAAAATGCACTTAACGCTAAAGAACAAAGCTTTAAAATTTATAAACGTTATGAAACGCTTCATACAAAAAGGGTGGTAACTCAAGCGGAATATGAACAATATAAATACAATTACGAGCAAGCCTTATCAGACTTAAAAATGGTTGCTAAGAGGTACCGAACGCAATGGCAAACAGAGGCTAACCAATACCGCAACGAACTTAAAGAAATTCAAAATCAAAAAATACAACTCAATGAGCAAGAAAAATTGTATACCGTGAATTCGCAACTTTCTGGCTCAGTACAAAATTTAACTGGTTTACAAATTGGTGCCTATGTTTATGCTAACCAAAAAATTGCAGATATAAGTCCCGATACTGCACTATTAGCTTTCTGTTTCATCAAACCTTCTGATATAGGTCTAATTAAAAAGGGACAACATGTTCGTTTTCAAATAGATGCATTTAATTATAATCAATGGGGTATGCTTACTGGCAAAGTGGTAGATATAAGTGATGACATTTTTGTGCAAGACAAAACGACCTATTTTAAGGTAAAATGCAAGTTTGATAAAAACTATCTACAGCTAAAAAATGGTTATAAAGGTCATATCAAAAAAGGAATGAGCTTTAACGCCAATTTCACGGTTACCAAACGCAGCTTATTTCAATTGCTTTATGATAAAGTTGATGATTGGATTAATCCAGAAACCGCAAGAAAAAGCTAAAATTAAAAATCATCTCAAAAATCATTAATGGCTATACCTCTTATTAAACAACGTGATATTACTGATTGTGGAGCAGCTTGTTTGGCTTCAATAGCAAGCTTTTATGGCTTAAAATTACCAATTGCTCGTATCCGCCAAATGGCTAGTACAGATACGAAAGGAACAAATGTATTAGGCCTAATTGAAGCTGCGAATAAATTAGGGTTCGAAGCTAAAGGCGTGCGTGGAGCCCCTGAAAGTCTGAGTAAAATACCCTTACCCGCCATTGCACATATTGTGGTTAAAAAACAGCTCCATCATTATGTAGTTATTTACAAGGTTTCTGATACACATATTCAGTTCATGGATCCTGGAGATGGCAAGCTGCACAAAAAAACTATCCCCGAGTTTTTGGAAGAGTGGACAGGCGTACTGGTATTACTCCTACCAAATGAAAGTTTTACAAAAGGTGATAAAAAAGTAAATGTAGGACAACGTTTTTGGCACTTAATTAAACCTCATAAAAGTATTGCTTTACAAGCCCTATTTGGCGCATTTGTTTATACCCTTTTAGGACTAAGCACCTCCATTTTTGTTCAAAAAATAACTGATTATGTGTTAGTAGATGGTAATCGTAACCTGCTCAACTTAATGAGCATAATTATGATATTCATTTTACTGCTTCAACTATTTGTAGGTACTGCAAAAACTATATTTACCATGCGTACCGGGCAGCAAATAGATGCTCAGTTAATTTTGGGATATTATAAACACTTACTGAAGTTACCACAGCAATTTTTTGACACCATGCGTGTGGGGGAAATTATTTCGAGGATAAATGACGCTGTAAAAATTAGAGTCTTTATAAATGAAGTTGCTGTTGGACTTGCAGTAAACCTATTTATCATTGTATTTGCCTTTGCACTTATGTTTAGCTATTACTGGAAATTGGCACTCCTCATGCTGACAGTCATACCGCTATATTTGATAATTTATCTTATCACCAATAAGCTCAATAAAAAAATACAGCGAAAGCTGATGGAAAACAGCGCTGAACTTGAATCTCAACTAGTAGAAAGCCTAAATGCCATGGGCACAATTAAGCGTTTTGGATTGGAATCGCATACCAATCATAAAACTGAAACTAGGTTTGTTCAATTATTACGTACTGTATATAAATCAGGTTTAAACTCGGTTTTTTCAGGCACTTCTACAGAATTAATTGCGCAATTATTAACCATTGCCCTCTTGTGGATTGGTGCAGGTTTTGTGCTCGATAATGAAATTACTCCAGGCGAGTTATTTTCCTTCTATACCCTAATTGGCTACTTTACTGGTCCGGCAGCATCTTTAATAGGGGCCAATAAGGTCATACAAGATGCCGTAATTGCAGCAGACAGGCTATTTGAAATCATGGATCTAGAAATAGAAAATGATGCTCAAAACGTAGAGCTATCTAAAGCGAATTTAGGCGATATAAGATTTGAAAATGTTGCCTTTAGATATGGCACAAGAGTTAGCGTTTTTGAAGATCTAAATCTGCACATTGAAGAAGGTAAGTTTACTGCTATCGTTGGTGAAAGTGGCTCGGGTAAATCTACCCTCATGGCCTTACTTCAAAACATCTACCCCATTCAAAATGGGAATATATTTATAGGAAAATATGCCATTAAGTACCTCAATAATAATTCATTAAGAAATGTATTGAGTGTTGTACCCCAACAAATTGATTTATTTGCTGGAAATGTAATTGATAATATTGCGGTTGGCGATTATGAACCTGATCTTCAAAAAGTAATTGACATTTGTAGCCAGTTAGGGATTTTAGAATTTATTGAGTCTTTGCCCGAAGGATTTCAAACCTATTTAGGTGAAAATGGGGCAACACTTTCTGGTGGACAAAAGCAAAGAATTGCCATAGCAAGGGCTTTATATCGAAATCCAGAGATTCTAATATTAGATGAAGCCACATCATCGCTTGATTCTGCTTCTGAGCAGTATGTGCAGCGTACTATTAATTTATTGCTAGAACAACAGAAAACAATCATCATTATAGCGCATAGATTAAGTACTGTTAGTAAGGCCGATAAACTGATTGTATTAGATAAAGGTAAGGTGGTTGAAGAAGGCTCCCATGAAGAATTACTAGGCCAAAATGGCTATTATAGTAATTTATGGAAACAACAATTTGCTTAATAACAATAATTTATGCGATTTAAACTCCTCAAATTAAAATCATGAAGTTAATAGAATATGTAGAACGCATTAATTTATTGCACAAACTAATTGACGAAAGAAGAACAGGTTGTCCAGAAAAATTGGCAAAACGTCTTAAAATCTCTAAGGGTAGACTTTATCAATTTATTGAGGAACTACGCTTACTTGGTGTGCCCATTTGTTATTCTCGCAACCTAGAAACTTATTATTATGAAGTAGAATTTGAAATTGCAGCTAATCTTTCATTCAGGCCACTTAATACAGCAGAATCAAGAAAAATAAATGCAGGTTTTAGAATACATGAATTAAATATAAATTTTTTACCCACTCTAATTTTTGTAGAATGAACAACACTAAATTAGTATTAAGCAATTAGCACTGTTCCGGATAAAGTGATTCTTGCCATACAAACAAAGGCTGTTTGTGTTTTAAAATTAAAATTTTTAATATTATGGAAAAATTAAAATTAGAAAACTTTGGTGTACGGGAAATGAATGCCAAGGAGATTATTTATATCGATGGAGGTAAGGGGCCTAAAGGTAAAATACCTTGGAAAAAACTTTGGGATTGGGCAGATAAAGGTTTAACAGCACTTGGTGTCTATGAGGCAATTGACGAATTTGCTGAAGGTTGGAATTCTGTAGAATGTAAAAAAAAATAATGTCATGAAAGAAATTTTAAAAAATAACGGAATCTCAGAATTAAAAGTAAATGAACTTTCTTTTATTTACGGTGGTGGATTACGTGAACTTGGAGCTTGGATGAAAGAAGTATTTTGTGCTTGCACAGAAAGACGCAAAAACAGCAAACCATTTACACCCAACTATGACCTCCTTAGAGGGCCAAAAATATAATTAGAAATAGAATAATTTCGAGTCTGTTATTTCCATCAATAACAGACTCTTTATCATCTAAAAAATCTTTGAATTTGATTTTTCTAAATCACCTTAACGAATTTATTCTTTTTTTAAAGACGCCTAAAAGTAATGTTAGGAAGAGTAATGAATCACAATTTGGCATATTCAGTTTCATTCTTTTGCTTAACTCAATCGTGTTTTTTTGTGTATTAGCCATTCACTATTTATTTCTATACATCGAAAAAACTTTTAATTTTAGAGAGGGAGTTTTGATTTTAGAAACTAAAAGTGAATATGATAAAGAGTACACCTTTGGTGTTGTAATAATAGCATGCGTTCTAATGCCATTGATTGAAGAAATAGTTTGTAGGCTTCCCTTACTAAAAAAATATGCAATCTTACTCTTTATTTGTTTGGTAAATCTTTACTTTTTATACAGAATAAAGATAATTCCTAGCACAATACTCATCATTCTTACTATCTTTTTAATTGCATATTTTCTTGACATCTATTTTAAGTGGAAAAAAAAGTATAAGCAAAGATTTTTAACTTTTTTCCTGAATACCTTGTACAGAAAAAATTATAAATATCTTTTCTATAGTCTTATTTTAATGTTTTCTATGATGCATTTTGATAATTATATCTGGACAAGCCAAAACTTAGCTTATGGCATTAGTATTTTAGGTTTGACATTTATAACCGACTTAAGTTTTGGATACTTAATGGTACGGTGTGGCTTCATATATTCTTTATCTCTCCATATTTTATGGAATACTTTTACAGTTTTAACAGAACTATATCTCTAATCACGAGATACTCTTTTTCATGTCCCTTATATCAACAGCCTGCCTTCAATCTCCTAGCTTCGAGAACCTCAGCCACCGTATAAATTATTCTTCCCGCAGATCACGCAGAATTCCGCAGATTTCCTCTGCGCTGATCCGCGATTATCTGCGGGAGCCCCTTTTTAATCGTCTTCAAGATGTCGCCAGCCTGATAACTGCCAACTGCCAACTCATAACTCATAACAATTTGCTCCTTAACTATTTCAACTTATCTTTACACCATGAATATCCTAATACTTGGTTCGGGTGGTCGCGAGAGCGCATTCGCCTCAAAAATCGCGGAAAGCAGCCTTTTAAGTCAAATTTATATTGCTCCTGGAAATGCTGGGACTTCAGCCTACGGGAAAAATATTAACCTAAATCCGACAGATTTTGAAGGAATCGCTGACTTTGTCCTCAAAAATCAAGTAAAAATGGTCATCGTTGGTCCCGAAGAACCACTAGTAAAAGGAATTCACGACTTTTTCCTCAATCGCCCCGATTTAATGCATATCCCTGTTATCGGACCGCAAATGCATGGCGCCCAACTCGAAGGAAGCAAGGATTTTTCCAAGCAGTTCATGATTAAACACGGAATCCCAACAGCGGCATTCAAATCTTTTAATAAATCTACTCTGGAAGAAGGTTTGGCTTATTTGGAGACTCAGAAGCTACCCATTGTTTTAAAAGCCGATGGACTAGCAGCTGGAAAAGGGGTTTTGATTTGTGAGACTTTGCAGGATGCCCAAACAGAGCTTAAAGCCATGCTTGGCGATGCCAAATTTGGAGAAGCAAGTAGCACCGTAGTAATCGAAGAGTTCTTAACTGGAATTGAACTTTCTGTTTTCGTCTTAACAGATGGAAAAAGCTATAAAATACTGCCCGAAGCCAAAGATTATAAACGTATTGGCGAAGGAGATACGGGACTAAATACCGGTGGTATGGGTTCTATTTCGCCTGTTTCTTTTGCAGATGCCGAATTCATGAAGAAAGTGGAAGATCGCATTATTATGCCAACTATTGAGGGATTGAAAAAAGATGGTATCCCATACAAAGGCTTCATTTTCATCGGATTAATGGCTAGCAATAATCCTCAAGGAAGAGAACCTTATGTGATTGAATATAATGTGCGCATGGGTGATCCCGAGACAGAAAGCGTGCTCCCTCGTATCGAAAGCGACCTCCTAGATTTATTTCTTGGTGTAGCCCATGAGAATTTAGCCGAAAAAGAATTAAAAATATCTTCTAAAACCGCTGCCACCGTCATGATTGTTGCAGGTGGTTATCCCGGCGATTATGCCAAAGGAAAGGAAATCTCTGGAATTGAAAATTTAAGACATTCCACTGCTTTTCATGCTGGGACTATCTTAGATAACGGATTAGTAAAATCGAATGGAGGGCGCGTAATTGCCGTAACTTCCTTGCAAGATAATCTCTTCGATGCCGTACAATGCGCTACTGCAGATGCAGGCAGAATTTACTTCGATGGCAGATATTTCCGCCCCGATATCGGTGTAGATCTTATGGAATTAAAATAAAAGATAATTTATTTCTTTAAAAGAAATATCTCTTCTAGTTTATCATGTAAGTCTTTCCCACGTAAATCACGTGCAATGATTTTCCCATCTGGGCCTAATAAAAAATTACGTGGGATACTTGTGATTCCATACATCGTTGCAGCCGCATTAGACCAATATTTAAGGTCTGATACATGTTGCCAAGTCAATTGATCATCTTTTATGGCCTTTAACCAGCTGTTTTTATCTCTGTCGAGCGATACTCCAAATACAGTAAAGCCATTTTTCTCATAAGTCTTAAATGCTCTTACCACATTCGGATTTTCTTGTCGGCAAGGCCCACACCAAGCTGCCCAAAAATCCAATAACACATATTTACCTCTTAAAGAAGATAAGGCAATTGGGTTTCCATTAACATCAGCCATCGAGAAATCAGGCGCAATAGAACCTATTGATGTTTTCGTTTGTCCGCTAAGGTATTCTCTAATTCCAGCAGCTGTTGATGTACTTTCCACATCATCATTTAATGAATTTAAGAGCTCCTCTGCTTCCTTGAAATTACTTGTTGTATTAACTATATTGGGAATAATTAACAGCGAAATATAGGCGCTAGGGTTATTTTTAACGAAATTCTTTTGAAATTCAGTAAGGGCGTTTGTAGCATCACGAAATGGAATTCGGAACATAGAACGTACAGAATCAGCTGGTATGCCCGAGCTCGAAATTCGCTGAGCCTCCTGATTTACAGCATTTATCTTATTTGAATAGGGTGTTTGCTCAGAATTATATCGAATAAGATCATCATGAGCCTTAGACCCTATAACAGATGCATCAGTAAGGTTCCCTTTAATATCAATAGTAATTACTCCTTGGTCTAAAATAAATTGCTTGGACTGTGGACCATCCTTTTGATAATCTTCACTGATAGAAAGAAAAGCTGGAATAGGTTCAGCAATAGTGCCTTTGATAGTGAATTTGCCATTTAATACCGCAATTTTTTCTGCCTTCGACTTAGAATTAGCATTAAAAAAATTACTTTTTGTTAAATATAAAGTGCTTATTCCTGGTTTAGTTACAGTCCCATTAATTGTATAGGATTTCTGACCGAAGCCTAAAATTGGGCTACTAATTAGTAAAGCTATTATAGCGAAGAAAGAAAGTCTCATGCAAATGATTTTAAATCTCAAATTTAAGAATTATAATGAAATTTAAGGGTGAGGCATATTTTTTAATCCATTGGAAAGGCGCAAATGTTTTGATTTAGGGAATAAAAGCAGATATTTATAAACAGAATACGCATAAGATGAGTCCCATTTTCAATTATCCAAACAAAGTAAAAGATAAATTTTTAGAACTTTTCAATCAGGAACCTCTATTTGTCCGCTCACCAGGGCGTATCAACCTTATTGGTGAGCATACCGATTATAATTTAGGATTTGTGCTCCCTGCGGCAATAAATAAGGCAATTTATTTAGGCATTCAAAAGCGTAAGGATCAGCTCATTAAAATACATTCATTGGATTTTAATAATGATTTTCAGGGGGATATCAATGAGCTAAAATCATCTGATAAATTATGGCCAGATTACCTTTTAGGAGTTGTGCAGCAGATTCAAAAAAAGCATCAGATTCAACAGGGTTTTAATATTGTGTTTGGTGGGGATATTCCTCCGGGCGCGGGACTCTCATCATCTGCTGCGCTTGAATGTGCCATGGCCTTCGGATTGAACCATATTTTCAATCTTTCTTATGAAAAAATGGATTTGGTTAAATTGGCTCAAGCTGCTGAAAATGAATTTGTTGGAGTGAAATGTGGCATCATGGACCAGTTTGCAAGCATGTTCGGTAAGAATAATCAATTAATGCGCCTCGATTGCCGAAGCCTAGATTTTGCTTACGTTCCCTTCCAAGCTGATGATATTCAAATCGTATTATTTGATACTCGCGTAAAACATTCACTGGCTTCTTCGGCTTATAATGAGCGAAGAGAAGAATGCGAACAAGGAGTAAAATGGATTCAAGAAATACATCCCGAGGTGAAAAGCTTGAGAGATGCCAGCGAGAAGATGTTATTAAAATATGTCAAGCCTAAAAATCAGAAAATTTACGAGCGATGCAATTTCATCGTTTCCGAAATCCAAAGACTCCAAGAAGCTTGTAATGATCTCGAAAACAATGATTTACAAAGCTTCGGGAAACGTATGTTTGAAACTCATGCTGGTTTAAAAGATTTATATAAAGTAAGCTGCGATGAGCTCGATTTGCTTGTCGATTTAGTTAAAGATAATCCCAATGTTTTGGGTGCTAGAATGATGGGTGGTGGTTTTGGTGGCTGCACCATCAATTTAGTAAAAAAGGAAGCTGTTGAAGATTTGATTGCTCAAGTAAGTGCATCCTATCATGCTAAAACTGGCTCCGAGATGCTGATTTACCTAGTAAAAATTGAGGATGGAACATCCATAATTAATTGAAGATCAATCTTTTAATAGCGCTTATTAAAAGATTGATTTCATTCAAAAAATTTATATCAAAAAGATTAAATAAAACGATTAACCAAATTTTCTAAATATTCCTGCTTGCCACTTCTCACCTCTGGCTCTCCCTTTTCAATGGCATAATTGCGAAGGTCTTCCAAAGTCAATTTGCCATTTTCAAAATCTTTGCCTTTTCCGCTATCAAATGAGGCATATCGATCGGCACGAATCTTTTTATAATCAGATTTATTGAGAATATTATCGGCTGCAATCAAAGCACGAGCAAAATTGTCCATTCCGCCTATATGCGCATAAAATAAATCAGCTGGATCAGTCGAATTTCTACGGATTTTAGCATCAAAATTTATTCCCCCACCCTGAAAACCACCTGCTTCAAGTATCACAAGCATGGCCTCAGTCAGTTCATTGATATTATTTGGAAACTGATCGGTATCCCAACCATTTTGATAATCTCCGCGATTAGCATCCATTGATCCTAAAAGGCCAGCATCGGCACTCACTTGCAATTCATGCTGGAAAGTATGTCCCGCAAGGGTAGCATGGTTAACTTCAATATTTAATTTAAAATCATCCATTAGGTTAAACTGACGTAAAAATGCAATAACCGTCGCCGCATCATAATCATACTGATGCTTGCTCGGCTCACAAGGCTTCGGCTCAATAAAGAAAGTCCCCTTAAAACCTTGCTTACGCGCATAATCCTTCGCCATATGTAAAAACTGAGCCAAATGCTCCTGCTCGCGTTTCATATCGGTATTGAGCAAAGACATATAGCCTTCTCTACCACCCCAAAACACGTAATTTTCACCTCCAAGACTGATGGTAGCATCCAAAGCGGCTTTTACTTGGGCACCTGCGTGACTTAATACATGAAAATCAGGGTTTGTTGATGCGCCATTCATATACCTACGATGTGAAAATAAATTGGCGGTCCCCCATAATAATTTCACACCACTCGCCGACTGCTTTTGCTTCGCGTATTCAGTTATTGCCTGCAAACGGCGTTCATTTTCATGGATATCATTTCCATAATCTACAATATCCACATCGTGGAAGCAGTAAAAAGGCAGGTTCATTTTGGTAATGAACTCAAATGCCGCATCCATTTTATCTTTAGCGCGCTCAATGGCATCACTTTTTTTATCCCAAGGAAAAAGGTGTGTAGGCTCACCAAATGGATCAGCCCCATTCCCGACAAAAGAATGCCAATAAGCACAAGCAAAACGAAGGGTTTCCTTCATTGTTTTTCCGCCAATAACACGATTCTCATCGTAATAACGAAAAGCTAATGGATTATCAGATTCTAGACCCTCATACTTAATTTGGCCAATTCCTTTGAAAAATTCTTGATCTCCTGTGATGATACTTGACATATTTTCCTGTTTGATTTTATTCCTCAATTTCGCTTTGCGCGATGCTAAATATTAAAAGAAATTGTAATTTATATATTTTATGTGAGATGAAAAAGATTGCGATTGTGATATTCAGGATTAAAGGAAAAATCCATTGATTTTATTTCAAATGCTGTTTCAAAAGTGCTTTCCATTCTTGATAAACTGTGTCGTATTCATTCACTTGCGTGGGCTCGACTAATTTTAATGCTTTCACGCGACTAAATGCATTATCAGTGGTGAAGACCTTAATTCCAATTCCTGCTCCAATTGCTGCCCCCATGCTTCCTTCATTGCTGTGAAGTTCTAAGGGAACGCCACACGAATTGACAAAGGCCTGCTGAAAAAGCTCGCTAGAGAACATATTAGCATATCCTGCACGTATCATACTGATATTTATGCCATTATCTCGCATAATATCGAGTCCGTATCTAAATGCAAAAGCGATACCTTCTTGTACCGCTCTAAAAATATGCGCCTGACCATGGATATTGAGGTCGATTTGATGAAAATGAGCACCAATAGTCTGATTACTCAACATTCGCTCAGCACCATTTCCAAAAGGAAGAATTTTTAATCCGCTGCTCCCCAAAGGAATTTTAGCAGCTTCTACATTCATTTGCTCATAACTTAATCCAGCTGCCACTACATCTTTCACCCAACGATTCAGAATACCTGTCCCGTTTATGCAGAGCAAAACCCCTAATCTTTTAATTTGAGAGCTATAATTTACATGAGCAAAGGTATTTACCCTGGATTGCGAATCATAAGAAAGTTGATTAGAAACACCATAAATTACGCCAGATGTGCCTCCATTAGCCGCAACTTCTCCAGGATTAAGAACATTCAAAGACAGCGCATTATTTGGCTGATCGCCTGCCTTATAACTCACTATGGTTGAAGGATTTAACGATAGTTTTGCTGCTACAGATTTATCTAAAGAACCATGATCAGCAAAAACAGGTAATATTTCAGGAATTAACGAGGTATCAAATCCGTAGTAATTAAAAACATCTTTAGAAAGCTCATTATTCTTAAAATCCCAAAATATTCCTTCAGAAAGTGCTGAAATACTGGTACTTATCTTCCCCGTCATCTTCATTGCTATGAAATCACCCGGAAGCATTATTTTATCAACTTTTTCAAAAATATGTGGCTCATTTTGCTTTACCCAAGCCAATTTTGAGGCGGTAAAATTTCCGGGCGAGTTAAGCAGATGTGAAAGGCATTTTTCCTCACCAATAGCCGAAAACGCAGCATTTCCTAAATCAACCGCCCTGCTATCACACCAAATAATCGAATTTCTTAAAACTTGTTGATTCTTATCTACCAGCACTAATCCGTGCATTTGATAAGCAATACCAATTGCCTGAATATCAGCTGGATTATAAAGATTTAAAGCATGAGCTTTTAAAATTGCCTCTTGCACATGCTCCCACCAAAGTTCAGGAGATTGCTCCGCCCAACCCGCTTGCTCCGCAATAATTTCGGTCTCCTTTTCGGGATATTGAACGGTACAAATACAGGTCTGAGTATCAGAATCAATAACTGAAACTTTAATGGATGAAGTGCCGAGGTCAATTCCGAGTAATAGCATAATCAGTTAACGGTTGTCAGTTGTCAGGCTAGCGACATCTGGAAGACGGTTAAAATTGACTCCCGCAGATTTTCGCGGATTAGCGCAGAGGTAATCTGCGAAATTCTGCGTGATCTGCGGGGAAAAATATTTATATGGTGGCTGAGATTCTCGAAGCCAAGTTCAATCATCTTTTAAAATCTAATTTAAAATATTTAAAATTAAGATGATTTAAAAATTAATTTTTAAAAATCAATCTAATCAAAAAAATCATAGTTCAGACAATTAATAGTTAGTTGTGAGATACTTACTCTCATCCTTAATCTTTGATCCTTTATCTAAAAATGTCGCTTGTCTGACAACTGATAACTGACAACTGTTAACTACCAACTGATAACTGATAACCGCCAACTGATTCATATTAGCTTCTGATACGTCCTCAACCACAAATCAGGCATTTCACCTGAATTAGCTAATTGATAATCTTCATATCTACAAGGCACCAAATGATGTCTTTCGTTTTTTGAGCCTCCTGTAGGATATGGGACCTGCATCCACCAGCGATCAGTCTTTTTACTCTTCACAAATACCAGTTCATGTGTACCATCCTTTAAACTGGTACGGTAGGTAATGTACTGTGATTTTGGGAGCATTGGTAATTCCTTTTTACGGTTATAAAAACCATCGATAAAGTACCATACCATTTGGGAAAGAAGCATTGCTGTTTGTCCCCTAGGATCATACTCCGGATTATATTCATAAAAGCCAATGGAGGATAATTTATCGTTCATCCCTGCGTAACGTGCTATCTGACAGGCATCTTCGCCATAAAAACCATTGGGACTAGCATTTGCGTTTCCTTCTGCATCCGCCGAACGGATAGCCGAAATATCAAAGCTAAGCATATTGGCATTCCGGATAATTGGCTCGGCAATACTTATATTATTTCTGAAGTCGCCAAGTCGGTGAACATCAAAATATAGCTTATCCATCAACTTTAAACTTTCTTGATTCACAAAAAAGGTTTGATAACCGATATTGCTGAAATTAAACAAGTAGTTGGGCTGATGTAAAAATATTTTATTGAGATAAGATTTAGAGCTGGTTTCGATTGTATCATCCTGATTTTCATCTAGATCAAAGTGCGAATCGACTACTAAAAGGTCAACCTTTTGCTCCAATTCTTCATAAGCCATAAACTGCGCGTAGCTTAAGTCCTGACCACCACCAATAATTATAGGAAGAATATCAAGTTTAATAAGTTCGGCGACTACTAATTTGAGGGCTACATAAGTATCCGAAACAGTATGACCTGCTTTAATATTTCCAAGATCTACAATTCGGCTTGTATAATTGCCTTCATTGAGTTCATAGAATTTCTTTCTGAAAAAATCTGGCGCTTTGGCGGTCCCTTTATTATTTCCAGCATTTCTTCCATCAAGCACTCCAATTAAAGCGACATCAAATTGATGATCCTCTAAATCTGGGAATTGTTGATGGTAAACCTCTATTTTCGAACCTAAATGGCTGCTATAGAAACCATCGGCAGGAATTAAACTATTGAAATCAACAGGACTAAGAAAATCAGATAATGACATAAAATATTTTGTACCTGTGAATGGATTAATTAAAGATCTTCAAATTGGTAAATTTTTGCTGAAATGAAGAATAATTTTTTTTTGAGCATACACTCAAAGCAAATATCAGTTTATTCAGTTACTTTTGAAAGCATTAATAAAAATTCATCAGGATGATTTTAGTCACCGGCGCCACCGGTTTTTTAGGTTCAGAATTAATCAGACAATTAATCTTAAAGGGCGAAAAAGTCAGAGCAATCAAACGCGAGTCCTCTATTTTGCCTGCCCTCCTTAAAAATGAGACAGAAATTGAGTGGTTTACTGCCGACATCCTCGATTATTTTGCCCTAAAAGATGCTATGGAGGGCATTAGCAAGGTATATCATTGTGCCGCCTTTATTTCTTTCGACCCTGCAGATAAAAAATTATTGAGAAAAGTAAATGTGGAAGGCACCATCAATTTACTCAATGTAAGTATGGAGATGAATGTTTCTCGTTTCTTGCATGTAAGTTCGGTAGCCGCTCTTGGTGAAAGTAAAAAAGAGGAGCTGATTACGGAAAATGAGCATTGGGAACATGGTCCGAACGCTAGCAATTATTCCATCTCCAAATATGAAAGTGAGATGGAGGTTTTTAGGGCTAATGCCGAGGGCTTAAATACTATTATCGTTAATCCATCGATTATTATAGGGAAAAATGCGGGCAATCAAGGTAGCGGACAGCTCTTTGAAACCATACAAAAAGGACTAAATTATTATCCTGGAGGCTCTTTTGGCTATGTTGACGTGGAAGATGTAGCCAAATCCATGATTTTATTAATGGACTCCGATATTTCGGATGAACGATTTATAATCAATGCCGAAAATTGGAGCTACCGCGATTTTTTTACGGAAATTGCCGATAATTTCGGTAAAAAACCACCACAAATTGCCTTGATGCCATGGATGATGAATCTTGCCTATTTAGGAACTCGATTCTTATCATTTTTTACAGGCAAAAAGCATGGACTTACAAGTGAAACCGCATCAAGTGCATTCAAAAAAAGTAATTTTTCTAATGAAAAAGTCAAAAAGACCTTAAATTTAGAGTTTAAACCTATAAAACAATCAATAAGCGAAATTTGCCATAATTTTCAAACCCATTAATAGAAATAACAGTCCCTTGAAGCAGTTTTACATCATAGATTTCGATAGTACCTTCACTCAGGTGGAGGCATTAGATGAATTAGCCCGAATTTCTCTAAAAAATCACCCAGATAAGGAAAAAATCTATAAAAAGATTGAAGACTTAACCAATTTAGCGATGGAAGGCAAAATGTCGTTTAGGGAGAGTTTGAGTGGTCGCGTGCGACTTTTAGAAGCGAATCGCAGTCATTTAAAAGAGCTAATTAGTGTTTTAAAAAAGAAAGTTTCTTCCTCATTCTCAAGAAATAAAACATTCTTTAAAAAGCATTCTGATTCAGTACTTATAGTTTCTGGGGGATTTAAAGAATTTATCATTCCCGTGGTGCTCCCCTATCATATTGCCAAAGAAAATATTTATGCCAATACCTTTATTTTTGATGACAATGACCAAATTATTGGCTATGATGAACAAAACCCACTTTCCAATGAAGGTGGTAAAGTTACTTTACTAAAGGAGCTCGACCTTAAAGGAGATATTTATGGAATTGGGGATGGGCACTCCGATTTTCAGCTAAAAGAATTTGGCATGATCAAGAAATTTTATGCCTTTACCGAAAATATTGAGCGTAAAACTGTAGCCGAAAAAGCCGATCATGTTACTCCCAGCTTTGATGAGTTTTTATACGTAAATAATCTACCTCGAGCAATTTCATATCCCAAAAACAGAATTTTATGTCTTGTAATTGGAGAAGTGCCAGTTGAAGCTATTCAAACACTAAAAAAAGACGGATTTTCAATTCGACATAAGAAAAGTTTTGAAGAAAAATATGTAGCCGATGTGGGGATGATGCTACTTGCTAATGGCGAAATTTTAGAACGTGAAAAATTAGAACGTGCAGTAAAATTGAAAACTATTGGCTATTTGGGAAATAGTGAGCCTAAATTATCGCATGGACTCTGCACTGATATGGGAATTGTAATTTTTGACGATCCTAAGAAAAATCCTAAAAACCCACAGCTTATTGCCAAAAGAATGATCAATTTCATTAATCATGGGCATACTTATGTGAGTGCAAACTTCCCGAATTTACAATTACCACGTATTGTGGGTGCCCACCGACTCATTCATATTCACAAAAATATGCCGGGCATCATGGCTCAAATAAATAGCGTATTTGCTAAGCATCACATCAATATTGTAGGTCAATACCTCATGACAAACCCAAGCATTGGGTATGTAATTACTGATGTAAGCGAGGAGTATGATAAAAATGTTTTAAAAGCACTGAAGCAGATTGATCATACGATAAAGTTTAGGATACTTTATTAGAAGGAAAAGTTTGTCGGTTGTCAGTTGTCAGACTGGCGACATTTGCTACCCGGTGGCTGAGGTTCTCGAAGCCAAAAAAGAGTTATCAGTTGTCTGTTATCAGTCATCAGGCAAACGACATTTAGTGAACTGGTTTGTCCTTTCTCTTTGCTACTTGATCATTGCTCTAATCTCCGTAATCACCCTAATCAAATAAATCATCGTTCAGACATGTTAGTTGGTTAGCTGGTTCGTAGTTAGATGGTTAGAAATTAGTTTCAAACAGACTTCAATTCTAAATTAATCACAAAGCCTGTCTATAATCCTTATTCTTTTATCCTTGCTCTAATCTCCGTAATCAAACTAATCAAATAAATCATCGTTCAGACAATTTATTTCCTAGTCACCGGTAGCTGAGGTACTCAAAGCCAAAAAAGAGTTGTCAGTTGTCTGTTATCTTTATCAGGCTAAAAACATATGGAGAACTGGTATTTTGTCCTTTCTCTCTGCTCCTTAATCCTTGCTCTAATCTCCGTAATCACCCTAATCAAATAAATCATTGTTCAGACAATTTATTTCTTAGCCACCAACGGCTGAGGTTCTCGAAGCCAGACAAAGGTTATCAGTTATCAGTTGTCAGTTATCAGGCTGGACGGATCTTATCAGTTACCCGCTGGCTGAGGCTCTCGAAGCACGTTAAAGGTTACCTTTTATCCTTCTTATTTCCGCTTAAAATTCATTAATTTTGCGCAAACATTTTAATCCATAACAAGGTGTCGCAAAAAATAAATATATCCATCACAAAAACTTCTAAATCACGCTTAGCGGATACAGATTTTGATAATTTACCTTTCGGAAAGACTTTTTCTGATCATATGTTCATGGCTGATTATAGCGATGGCGAATGGAAAAACTTCCAGATTCTTCCTTATGGGGAAATTGGTATTCTACCCGCGATTTCTGCCCTCCACTACGGACAAGCATTTTTTGAAGGGATAAAAGCCTACAAGCATGTTGATGGAAAAGTTTCAATCTTCCGTCCCGATAAAAATGGAGAACGTTTTAACCGTTCTGCAGAACGTTTATGCATGCCTGAGCTTCCATTAGAAATATTTTTGGAAAGCCTCTCCACCTTGGTAAACCTAGATAGAGATTGGGTTCCTGCAAAGGAAAATCATTCTTTATACATTAGACCCTTCATGTTTGCTACCGACCCATTTTTAGGGGTTACACCATCAGCAAGCTATAAATACATGGTAATTACTGGTCCGGTGGGACCCTATTTCTCAAAGAACCTAAAGGTAAAAATTGAGACTAATTATTCAAGAGCCTGCGACGGTGGTTTTGGTTTTGCAAAGGCTGCCGGCAATTATGGAGGTTCTATGTTGCCTAATTTAAAGGCTAGTCAGGAAGGTTTTGATCAACTCATCTGGACAGATTCACGTGAGCATGCATATATTGAAGAATTAGGTGCTGCCAATGTCATGTTCTTAATGGATGGTACATTAATCACTCCATCTACAAGAGATACTATTTTGAAGGGCGTTACCCGCGATACGGTATTAACACTTGCTAAAAAATGGAATGTTCCAGTAGAAGAACGTAGAATTTCTGTAGAGGAGGTTCTTAAAGGAATAAAAGAAGGCCGTATTAGTGATGCATTTGGTGTAGGTACTGCTGCAACCATTGCACATATTGCCGAAATTGGCCACAATGGCGAGCTTTATACACTTCCAGATCCTGCAAAAAGAGAATTTTCGAATAAACTCTTGAATACGCTAAATGATCTACGCTATGGAAGATCTAGCGACGGGTTTGGATGGAATTATTTGGTAAATCGCTAAAAAATTCGTATATTATGATAAGGCTGCTTAGAAATAAGCGGCCTTTTTTTGTTTAATAAATTCGGAATGTCACTATCAATCAAGGAACATCAGTCCGGTTATTACGCCGAATAAGCCTTTTCTTTAATCGATCATCTCTACGCTCATCACGTTGAATACGCTCTAGTTCGAGCTTTCTTAAACGTGCTTTGATTTCTTTTTGCGTCGGACCATCAAAACCGATAGTTTCTAATAATGCCATGGCAAAACCTTTCCAAATCATATTAAAGAAGGACGAATGTTGAGGCCTATTAAATGAAAAATTAGCATTCCTTACAGGAGCACCGGGTAATGGATTATGATTTTTAATAATGAGAATATTAGCAAAAATAGAGGCTAGCCCTTTTCTTTTCAATCGGGATGATTGATCACTCATCTCCAATAGTTTTATTTTCAAATCTTTATAATAACAAGTAATTTGTCCACTAACACCTCCTAAATTACCAGTCCCAGAAAAAATCATCTTCTCAATAAATCCGGAATTGATTTCGATGAGAGAAAGAGGCCTGATAGCGGAATTGAGCATATCAGCATCCATATTTCCTAAAGCTCCATAATAGTTAAATGAAGCATTGGGGTCAGTTAAATTGAGCTTCATCGCCACATTTAATCGCCCACGATCCATAAGCAAAGATGTTAACTTAAGCTCGCTAAATTTATTTTTCGTAAGACTTAAAGAATCATTGGTAATATTTAAAATTTGGCCGTTTATCTGACTAAAAGTAAGCGTTCCTTTGCGCTTAGATGCAGGATTATATTCCGAATAATCAACTCGTGCATCATTTAATATAATTGAGTCGATTTGGGTATTAAGCTTAAATCGCTGCAAAGCCAATTGTGGGAAGTTAAGTCCCTTATTACGTATTGAATCAGGTAATTCTCGATTTAAAAAGATTGAGAAATTTGCCTTTTTCAAAACCAAGGAGGATGCTGAGAGTCGCCTTTCTTTGTTCAATAAATCGAAGTCGAGATTATTCAGCTGCACATCTTCTAAATTCATGGATAGGCGATCTTTCTGAAATTTAAACCTTCTAGAAAACTCCATTTCTTTAAATCGAGGGATGATACTTAATCCACTAATACGAGCATATCCGCCAGCGGTAGAAGCACGAAATTCTTTAATTTGAACAGCATAATTTTTATCTATAGTCATGGTATGATGACCAAAGAGTTCAGCATAAATATCCTTGGTATAATATAAACGGGACTTATCATATTGCGCTGCGGAATCGATTAAAAGGTCAGAGATTTTTATGTAGAGGCCCTTTAAAGCAACAGATTTATTTGCACTAGTACTCCTATCAATATATTTTAAATCGGCATCTTTAAGAATAATATTAGAGATCTTAACAGAATTAAGGTAGGGCGCTAAACGCTGATAGGCAGTTCGAGGGTCATCCAAATCAGTTTTAGTATTTTTTAAATCTGTATAATTTAACTCAAGCTGAGGATGTTCAATTTCAAGAGCATTCATTTCTAAATTTCTATCCAAATAAATTTTCCAAGGCTGAATTCTTTTAAGGATAAGCTCTGCAATTTCAAGTTTATATACATGCTTAGGTGCAGTACCCAGCAATTTCATTTTATTATAAACATGTGTATCAGGAGCAAAACGTATATTCTTTATTGTCATTCTTCCACTAATGAAATTTACGCGAACATTCTCAAAATCAACGCGATATAAACCATCTGTAGAAGCATGAATAGTTTCTTTAATGCGCTCAGTAACGATAGGCCCCCAATAATTATTGAGGTAAACAGCTAGTCCCGCAAGCAGCGCAAGCAAGCTAATGAATCCGATTAGAATCCACTTCTTGATAAAGCTATAACTGTTCTTTTGGGTCATCATCATTATTTAGCTCAAAATAGACATTTAAAAGCAATTATTTAGGGGCTAGGATATGTCAGCCTAAAATAAAAATAAAAAATATACGAGAAAATTCGGTCTGCCAAATTGTCATTGTGCGGAAAATTTCGTACTTTTGTAAGCTAAATTAAATGCCCATGTTTGACCGCCCACACAACTTAAAAGAATCATCAGATACTCAAATGCATGATGAATCGCGTCAGGGTGAAGCCTTAATGATTGAAAGGCCTAAGCAGTATAGCGGACGAAAACTATACATTGAAAGTTATGGTTGTGCAATGAACTTCGCAGACAGTGAAATTGTTGCATCACTGATGCTGGATATGGGTTTTGAAACAACTCCACAATACAAAGAAGCAGACGTTATATTTATTAATACTTGTTCGATACGCGATAATGCTGAGCAGCGTGTAAGAAATAGGTTGCGTGAATTTAGTGCTGCAAAAAAGAAAAAGCCAGGCATGACCATTGGCGTTTTAGGATGTATGGCCGAGCGCTTGAAGTCTAAATTTTTGGAGGAAGAGAAGCTGGTTGACATCGTTATCGGACCTGATTCATACCGCGATTTACCTAATTTATTATCGCAGGCAGATGAAGGAATGCGCGCAGTTAACGTATTGCTATCACGTGAAGAAACCTATGCAGATATTAATCCTGTAAGATTGAATAGCAATGGTATTTCTGCCTTTGTTTCAATCATGCGTGGCTGTGATAATATGTGTTCTTTTTGTGTAGTACCTTTTACAAGAGGTAGAGAGCGAAGTAGAGATCCGGAATCTATTGTGAAAGAGGCTAGTGAATTATTTGAGCAAGGCTATCGCGAAGTAACCTTATTGGGACAGAATGTTGATTCATACAAATGGGCTGAGGGAGCTGTAAATTTTGCAAATCTTTTAGAGCTTGTAGCACAAATAAATCCACTTTTACGTGTTCGTTTTTCAACCTCCCATCCAAAAGATATCACCGATGAGGTATTACATACCATGAAAAAGTATGAAAATATCTGTAATCATATCCATTTGCCTGTCCAATCGGGTAATTCAAGAGTGCTTGAATTGATGAACCGGACATATACTCGCGAATGGTACATTGAGCGTATCGATACAATTAAGCGATTAATTCCAGATTGTTCTATTTCAACAGATATTATCATAGGCTTTTGCACTGAAACGGAGGAAGAACACCAAGATACATTGAGCTTAATGGAATATGCCCAATTTGATTTTGCTTATATGTACACCTATTCAGAGCGCCCTGGGACTTTAGCAGCTAAACGTTTTGAGGATGATATTCCTGAGGAGGTAAAAACCCGTCGTTTTAACGAAGTCCTAAAAATGCAACAAAGCTGTTCATTGAAGAGGCTGGAGCAGCATATTGGTAAAACACATCAAGTTCTAATTGATGGATATTCGAAAAAATCGGATAAGGATTTTTCGGGAAAAAGTGAGCATAACATTACGGTAGTTTTTCCTGCCAATGAAAACAACAAACCTGGAGATTATGTTAATGTGGAAATTGTGCGTTGCACACCGGCCACATTGATAGGTCAAATAATTTAAAATTTAAACAAAAATGCAGATGGTTTTCAATCAGATGCATGTTGATGCTTTATAATATGGATGTTCAGGATATAAAAAATCGTTTCGGAATAATTGGAAATTCACCCCTACTTAATCGTGCCATTGATATAGCACGCCAAGTTGCTCCTACCGATATTTCTGTATTAATTACTGGAGAAAGTGGTAGTGGTAAAGAAGTATTTTCCCATATTATTCATTCATTAAGTGCCCGTAAGCATGGGCCATTTATTGCGGTAAACTGTGGAGCAATACCTGAAGGAACCATCGATTCGGAGCTATTTGGTCACGAAAAAGGTTCATTTACAGGTGCTCATGATGCACGAAAAGGGTATTTTGAGGTTGTAGATGGTGGGACTATCTTTCTAGATGAGGTGGCAGAGCTTCCAATTGGTACACAGGCGCGTTTATTGCGCGTTTTAGAGACGGGAGAGTATATTCGTGTGGGATCATCAAAAGTACAAAAAACGAATGTAAGAGTAATTGCTGCAACTAATAAAGATGTATTTGATGCGGTAAGTGCCGGAAAATTCAGAGAAGATTTATACTATCGTTTGAATACTGTCCCATTAAAAATACCTGCTTTAAGAGAGCGTAAAGAAGATATAAACTTATTATTTAGAAAATTCATCGCCGATTTTACGGATAAATATAGGAGTCCATCGGTTCAACTCGACCAGAGTGCACAGCAGCTTTTAATGAATTATAGCTGGCCCGGAAATGTGCGTCAACTAAAAAATATTGCAGAGCAGATTGCTGTCCTTGAGAAGGATAGAAATTTGACTGCAGAGCATTTACAGACCTACATTCCTACAGAAGCTGGAAGTACTTTGCCTATGCGAATTCCGAACCAGAACAAGGATGATTTTTCGGAGCGCGACATTTTATATAAGGTACTTTTCGATATGAAGAAAGATATGATGGACCTGAAAAAACTGGTTGCAGAAATCATTCAAAATGGAGGCAATACCTCTACCATTCAGTCGAACCAAAACATCATCAATCAGCTATATCGCGATATTGAAATTCCAGAAAGCAAGGCTATACCACAAGACCCGCATCAATTGGTAATCCATCAGCCGAGCAATGATAAATCATTTGATTTGATGGATGACGCTGAGGAGGTTGAAGAATCCTTATCTTTATTGGATAAAGAATCTGACTTGATTAAGAAGGCATTAAAAAAGCACAAAGGAAAAAGGAAGATGGCGGCAAATGAGCTAGGAATTTCTGAGCGAACGCTTTACCGTAAAATTAAAGAATTAGAATTATAGATAAAATTGAAAATGCGTAGGTATTTATTACATATTAAATTTTTGCTTCTCCTTTCGGGAATTTTTATCATACCATCTTGTGGAACCTATTCATTTTCAGGAGCTTCAATTCCTGCAGAAATGAAAACAACTTCTGTTCAGTTCTTTGAAAATAACTCAGCTTTAGTAGTTCCATATTTAAGTCAGCAGTTTACTGAAGCCTTGAAAGATCGTATTCGTAATCAATCGCGATTAAGCATTGTACGAACAGAAGCAGATGCAAATTTTGAAGGTAGAATTACAGATTATACCATTAGGCCTGTGGCTATTCAGGGGAATGATCGTGCGGGACTAAACAGACTAACTGTAACGGTAAGTGTAAAATATACCAATAATTTGAATCCGGAATTGAATTTTGAACAGAGTTTTCAAGCTTTTCAAGAATTTAGTTTAAATCAGGGACCAATTCAAACACAGGAGCAAAAATTATTAGCATTGATAAATAGACAGCTAACAGAAGATATTTTTAACAAGGCTTTTGCCAATTGGTAAAAAATCTTTAGCTTTCAAAAAAAAGAGCATATAGTGGAAGAGGTACAAGGTCAAAATATTGATATTAAATTGTTTGCAGATTATGTAGCAGACCCATCGGCATCTAGCTTTGCCGAAGCTGCTGCAATAAGTGCAACAATTGATATATACCCTTATTGCCAGTTATTATATCTGTTTAATTCTCGTGCAAGTACAGGAAAAGAGATCGATAGTAAAAACAATTATTTAGCAAAAGCATCATTAATTATTCCTGATAGAAGTGTTTTATTCACTGTTCTTAATCATCCTGAAAAATTAATTGCCGAAAGTCCAAAGGTTTTACCTGTTATAGAAAATTCTGAAGAGCTTAATAAAATAAGCATAGAATTAGAGGAAAGTACATTTACTGAAATCAACTTCTATGAAGTGGAAGAGCTTATTATTCCTGAAGATAAGCAAAGCGATAATGAGGTGGTTTTAGAGCCTATTGAAGGGCAAAGTTCGGCTACAAACACTGAAGTTGAAACTTCAATTTCCAATCCCTCAATAGAAAGCCAAGAAACAGAGCAAAAAGTTTCAAAATACGATGATGATAAGATGCCATTTTCTTTTTTATGGTGGTTAAATAAAACAAGAAAAGAGCATTCTGATACGTATCAGCCCTATGTTGATTTTAAACTAGATACATCACAAAGTATCAAAAGATCATCGGTTGATCAGCTAAGTAGTCAGATTATTGAAAATATATTTCATCTACAATCTCCACTAGAAGAGCTTGAAAATACACCTAAAACGGTCCCATTTCAAGTACGTAGAAAGGAAGACTCCATTTTAGAGAAGTTTATTAAAGAAGAACCTCAAATTAAGGCTCCAAACTCTCAAAAGCTAGATACAGAGAATAAAGCACGTAAAAGTTCTGAAGATCCGAACGATTTAGTTTCAGAGACATTGGCTCAGATTTACATCGATCAGATGTTATTTCAAAAAGCAATTGACACTTACAAAAAATTAAGTTTGAAATATCCGGAAAAAAGAACGTACTTTGCCGACCAAATTATTGAATTAGAAAAGAAAGTAAATTAATACATATGTTATATACAATTATTATTCTAGCGATCATTGTTTGTTTTCTGCTAGTAGTTATCATTTTGATACAAAACCCTAAGGGCGGTGGTCTTTCATCAGGGTTTGCCGGTTCTAACAATGTAATGGGTGTTCAAAGAACAGGCGATTTTCTTGAAAAAGGCACATGGGTTCTTGCTGTAACCTTAATGGTTTTAGCATTAATGGCCAATGTAGTTGTTCCTCGTGGAGGAGTTGTTAATCAAGAAAAGAATGAAATTCAAAAACAGATTAATCAACCTGCAGTACCTGTTTCGGCACCATCAAACTTGCCAATTCCAACAGATACTACAAAGAAGTAATTTTTAAAATTATAGATTAAGCCACCTTTTAAGGTGGCTTTTTTTTTGGGGAATTAGCTGACAATCAACTGACAGCTTGACACCGAAAAATGAAATTTAAACTAGTCTGAGTTCCAAAAAATGAAATTTTGACAAGAATTACAAGCTAAATCCTTTTGGCATAATTAGTGTCTCATGTAACACAGAAAAATTAATTAAATAAATACATAATACTATGGCATTAAATATCAAACCTAGCGCAGACCGGGTAGTTATAGAAGCTGCTCCGGCTGAAGAAAAAACAGCCTCAGGACTATATATTCCTGATACTGCAAAAGAAAAACCTCAAAAAGGAACTGTTGTAGCAGTTGGTCCGGGTAAATATGCAGAGCAAACCGGAAATTTAATTCCTATGGCATATAAAGTAGGAGATGTGGTATTATATGGCAAATATGCTGGTACAGAAATTTCACATGATGGTAAAGAATACTTAATCATGCGTGAATCTGATATTTTCGCAACATTATAGTTATTTTCTGTTCTCAGATTATAGAAAAATCCAGAATTCAAATAAATTGAAACCATGGAGTTTAATGCAATCATTTAATTAACTCCTATATTAAAAAATTAAAAAATGTCAAAACAAGTTAAATACAACGTTGAAGCACGTGATGCTCTGAAAAGAGGCGTGGATATTCTTGCCAATGCGGTAAAAGTAACTCTTGGTCCTAAAGGACGTAACGTAATTATTGATAAGAAATTTGGTTCACCGGCAATTACTAAAGATGGTGTTACGGTAGCTAAAGAAATTGAATTAAAAGACGCTCTTGAAAACATGGGTGCACAAATGGTGAAAGAAGTTGCATCAAAAACTGCTGATCAAGCTGGTGATGGTACAACAACTGCAACTGTTTTAGCTCAAGCAATTGTTACTGCTGGTATTAAAAACGTTGCTGCTGGTGCAAATCCAATGGATTTAAAGCGTGGTATCGACAAAGCGGTTACTGCTGTTGTGGCTAACTTAAAGAAACAATCACAATCGGTTGGCGAAGACAATAAAAAAATCAAGCAAGTTGCCTCTATTTCAGCAAATAATGATGAAGTAATTGGAACCTTGATCGCTGATGCAATGGCGAAAGTAGGAAAAGATGGTGTAATTACTGTTGAAGAAGCAAAAGGTACTGAAACTGAAATGAAGACAGTTGAAGGTATGCAGTTTGACCGTGGTTATTTATCTCCATATTTTGTAACCAATGCAGATAAAATGGAAGTTGAGTTAGAGAACCCATACATCCTTATTTACGATAAGAAAATCTCTTCAATGAAAGAATTATTACCTGTACTTGAGAAACAAGTTCAAACAGGTAAGCCATTGCTTATCATTGCAGAAGATCTTGATGGTGAGGCTCTTGCAACATTAGTTGTAAATAAAATCCGTGGTTCACTGAAAGTAGCTGCAGTTAAAGCTCCAGGATTTGGTGATCGTCGTAAAGCAATGCTTGAAGATATCGCTATCCTTACTGGCGGAACAGTTATTTCAGAAGAAAGAGGTTATAAATTAGAAAATGCTGATCTTACTTATTTAGGTCAGGCAGAGAAAGTAGTTGTTGATAAAGACAATACAATTGTAATCAACGGTGCTGGTAAGTCTGATGATATCAAAGCCCGTGTTAACCAAATTAAAGCTCAAATTGAAACTACTACATCAGATTATGATAAAGAGAAGTTACAAGAGCGTTTAGCTAAGCTTTCAGGTGGTGTTGCCGTACTTTATGTAGGTGCAGCTACTGAGGTTGAAATGAAAGAAAAGAAAGATCGTGTTGACGATGCATTACATGCTACTCGTGCAGCGGTTGAAGAAGGTATCGTTGCTGGTGGTGGTGTTGCTTTCATTCGTTCTATTGAGGCCTTAGCTGATCTTAAAGGAGAAAATGATGATGAAACTACTGGTATTGCAATTATCAGACGTGCTATCGAAGAGCCATTACGTCAAATCTGCCAAAACGCAGGTATTGAAGGTTCAATCATCGTTCAAAAAGTGAAAGAAGGCAAAGCTGATTTTGGTTACAATGCTCGTACTGATGTGTTTGAAAACATGATTGGTGCAGGTGTTATTGATCCAACTAAAGTAAGCCGTATCGCATTAGAAAATGCAGCTTCTATCGCAGCAATGTTATTAACTACTGAAGTAGTTTTAGCTGATGATCCAGAAGAAGATAAAGGTGCTGGTATGCCTCCAATGGGTGGCGGTGGCATGGGTGGAATGATGTAATCATCACCCTATAAAATAAAAAAAGCCTTTTCTGAGATTCAGAAAAGGCTTTTTTTTATGATTAAAAATATAAATCTTAGATCTAAGATGGTGCTCAAAATCTTAAAGAGCCTATTAAATCATGATAAAATATGCTATTTTACCGAAGCTTCATTTCAAACAAACTAGCAATGTGCTGTCCTAATTTAGATTTTACTTCTTCCATGTCAAGCTTAAACCCAAGTTCCCTTTCCATAGAAGTTACATCTTTATCGTCAATACCACATGGAATGATATTTTTAAAGTAATTGAGATCTGTATTCACGTTAAATGCAAAACCGTGCATGGTTACCCAGCGACTACAGCGAACGCCTAAAGCGCATATTTTCCGGGCTTTTTGATTATCAGCATCAAGCCAAACACCTGTAAATCCAGTATACCTCCCACTAGAAATTCCATAATCGGCAAGTGTGAGAATAATAGCTTCCTCAAGCGTGCGTAAATATAAATGTATATCGGTAAAAAAATTATCAAGGTCGAGAATTGGGTATCCTACTAATTGACCGGGACCATGATAAGTGATATCACCTCCCCTATTAATTTTATGATAAGTAGCATTCTTTTGCTTTAAGCCTAATTCATCAAGCAATAAATTTTCAGGCTTCCCGCTTTTTCCAAGTGTGTAAACATGAGGATGCTCCACAAATATAAGATGATTTGGAACCGCTATTTCAGTCCCATTATTTCGGTTTTGAGTTTTCAAATCGACCGTTTCAGCAAAAATAGCCTCTTGCTTGTCCCATGCTAATTGATAATCCATCAAGCCCCAGTCCTGAAATATTACGTCTTTATTCTTCATTTATATCATCTGAAACAAAACCAATCATATAGCCATCAAATCTCTCGTAATGGACATTAAACTCCCTTTTAATAGTCCCAAGCTCAAGTTTTGCAGCAAATGAACCCTCACCTTCGTAAGCAAAGGGTTTTAACTTAATATTTTCAATGAAACTCACATTCTTTTTACCATGCAATTTATAAATAGCTTCCTTGGCACACCAACAAACATATAGATGCTCAATTCGCTGATTTTCATCAATAAATTGCATCTCATCAACACTCATAAATTTACTTGCAATACGTTCAATTTTATTTTTTACAAGCTCGATATCAATTCCCACAGATTTATTTTTACTTACCATCACAGCAGCATAATCGTAGGAGTGACTTAAGGAGATAAAATGAGGGAAATTTGTCAAATAAGGCTTGCCGTCCTCATCAACTCTGCAGTCGATATACTCATCAGTATCCATCATTTTACGAAGTAATACACGGGTACTTAACCAATGCATATTCCTTTTCCCGCTGATCAGACTATCAAGATACGATTTTTCATGCTCTTTTAACTGTAATTGAGCCAATAATTCGTCTGCAGACTCTTCAATCTTCCAAATAGCGAAGGACGTTGAAGAGTCGATTTTTTTATGATAAGCGAGAGCCATTTTTTAAATTAAAATACCTGCAAAACTATCTCAAATTAATCATAAATTAGTCCAAATCTTAAGCTTATTTATGATACTTTCTGACAAAATCATACTCGAAGAAATTGAAAAGGGGAATATCATCATAGAACCCTTCAAAAAAGAGTGTTTAGGCACTAATTCTTATGATGTACACCTAGGTAAATATTTGGCAACATATAAAAATAGAGTCCTAGATGCGAAGGCTCATAATGAAATTGATCACTTTGAAATTCCGAAAGAAGGCTTTGTGCTTCAGCCGAATACGCTCTACCTAGGGGTTACACTAGAATATACCGAAACTCACAAGCATGTTCCATTTTTGGAAGGTAAATCAAGCACCGGCCGTTTAGGTATAGATATTCATGCTACTGCAGGAAAGGGCGATGTAGGATTTTGCAATACTTGGACTTTAGAAATTTCATGTGCTCAACCGGTACGAATTTATGCAGGAATGCCAATTGGTCAATTAATCTACTTTGTTGTAGAGGGAGATGTAGAAACAATGTACAATACCAAAACTAATGCTAAATACAATAATAAAACTACGCGCCCAGTTGAAAGTATGATGTGGAAAAACACTTTTTAAAATAATCTCCTTAATTTTTCGTAAATTATGATAAGCCTTAGTTTTTTTATTAAATTAAGGCTTTATTATTACGATAGAAATTAATAATAAAAGAAAATTTATAAAACAATAGTTTATTAGTTCTAACTCTTTAATAACAAAGTCATGAAAAAATACCTTATTTTAATATTTTCAATCATTATATCTGTTGTGGCATTAGGCTTTGTAAGAGAAGATGATCCAATAAAAAAGATACTTCAACAGCTAGAAAAATATCGCGTGCAATACCCTCAAGAGAAGGTACACCTGCATTTAGATAAGCCATATTATGCTATCGGCGACAATATTTGGTTTAAGGCTTATGTTGTAACTGCAGAAAAGAATGAATTATCCGATTTGAGCAAAATTCTGTATGTTGACCTCATTAATGAAGATGATTCTGTAAAACAATCCTTGACTTTACCCTTGCAGATAGGTCTTACTTGGGGTGATTTTGCCCTTAGCGATTCATTAGAAGAGGGCAATTATAGGATACGTGCCTATACCAGTTGGATGCGAAACTTCGATGAAGACTATTTTTTCGATAAAACAATTACCATTGGAAACTCCATATCAAATAAGGTAATTACACAAGCTGATTATACTTTTAGTAAGGATCCTAAAGGTCAAAGAGTTTTGGCTAATTTGAATTATAGCGATTTATCTGGTGCTCCAATAAGCAACAAAGAAGTAACTTATGAAGTTGTACTAGATTTTAGAAGCATTTTGAAGGGAAAAGCGGTAACGGATACAAATGGCACAGTTCAAGTGAGTTTTGTGAATAATCAGCCGTTTATTTTGAAATCTGGCAAGATCAATACCAATATCCGTTTAGACGAAAAAGCACTAGCAAGTAAAAGTTTTCTAGTTAAAACAACCTCAAATGAAACTGACGTACAGTTTTTTCCTGAGGGTGGCGATTTAATTGATGGTATTACTTCAAGAGTTGCCTTCAAAGCATTGGGCTCAGATGGCTTAGGCCTGCCTGTGAGTGGTTATATTGCAGATGAAAATCAAAACCGACTAATTGACTTTAATTCGGAGTTTGCAGGAATGGGCTCATTCAGATTTAAGCCATCAATATCGAATATCTATACTGCTCATATTATCTTTAAAGATGGTTCAGAAAAGAAGATTCCTCTTCCAAAGGTAAAGGCTAAAGGCTATGTACTGAGTGCCGATAATTCGGATTCAACAAGCCTCAAAATAAGGATTTCTAGTAATGAACTGCAAGCGCCAGATTCGGAATTGAAACTGGTAGCCCAAAGTAATGGACAGGTACTATTTGTATCTAAAAATAAAATGAGCAGTAGTATTTTCTCTTCGTCTATTCCAAAATCACGTTTTCCAACAGGTATATTACAATTAACATTGTTTTCACCTAATGATGAACCGGTTGCTGAAAGATTAGTATTCATTAATCACTCTGATCATTTAAATATTAAACTCAGTAGCGAAAAGCTTGACTACCAAAAAAGAGAAAAAGTAAAGCTTATGCTAGATGCTCAGGACAAACTCGGAAAACCAACAATGGGAAGTTTTTCAATCTCAGTAATTGATGAAACAAAAGTTCCTTTTGAGGAAGAGAATGAAACAACTATCATTTCAAATCTTTTATTAAGCTCTGATCTCAAAGGCTTTATTGAGAAGCCTAATTATTATTTCACCAGTATTGATGCAGACAAGGTTAGGCACCTCGATAATTTACTATTAACACAAGGATGGCGTCGATTTGAATGGAAAAATATTTTATCTGATAACTACCCTAGTATAGTATTTGAACCCGAAAATAGCATGCAGGTGAGTGGAGAAGTACGCTCCATGTCAGGTAAACCGATAATTGGCGGAAAAGTAACTTTATTTTCATCATCTGGCACCCAGTTTTTATTAGACACTTTAACCGATAAAAATGGGCGTTTCAAATTTGATAATCTTTTTTTCAATGATAGCACAAAATTCATCGTACAAGCAAGGAATGAAAAAGATAAAAAAAATGTAGAAATACTACTCGATAGGATTCCATCTCAAGTGGTTACAAAAAATAAAAACAATCCGATGGTAGAGATAAATGTAAATAAATCTATCTTTCCATACCTCAAAAATAGTCGCGAACAATATGACGATTTGAGAAAAAATGGACTCATTGCCAGAAACATTATGCTAGATGAGATAAAAATAGTTGAGAAGAAAGTAGAAGTAAAAAACTCATCCAATTTAAATGGGGCAGGCAGAGCTGACGACATAATTAAGGCAGAGCAGTTACAAAATTGTCTTACTATTGTTCAATGTATACAAGGCCGATTTGCAGGAATAACGGTCATGAATGACATAGTTTATGCAACTCGAAATATGACATCCTCTTTTTCTGGGCCGGTACCTATGCAAGTGATTATCGATGGTTCATTCGTTGAACCTGACTTTCTTTCTTCCATTAATCCTAATGATGTAGAAACTATCGAAATCTTAAAAAGCATTTCTAATACAGCAATTTATGGCATGAGAGGTAGTGGAGGTGTGCTTATTGTAAATACTAAACGAGGAGAGTACAATACAAATTACAGAAATTATGCCCCAGGAATTATAGGCTACAACCCAAGAGGATATTCTCAGGGGCGTGAGTTTTACTCACCAAATTATAGTGACCCAGCTACAAACACAAGAGTTGCTGACCTTAGATCTACTATTTATTGGAATCCGAATGTAATAATTAGTGATAGCACAGGAAAAGCTAGTGTTGAATTCTATAATTCGGATGGGAAAGGAAAATATAAAGCCATTGTTGAGGGGGTAAATATTGACGGAACTATTGGTAGACATATATTTAGATATAACGTTAAATAAACATGAACACGATAAAGGTTAATATAAAAGATAAAATTGCCGTCCTTTCATTAAATCGAGGTCGCTCGAATGCTATAAACGCAGAAATGGTAAATGAACTGCATCAAATGATCAGAAACATTGAGAATGATGATTCAATTGCAGGTTTAATTTTGACGGGTCAAGATGGATTTTTCTCTGCGGGCCTAGATCTAATCGAGCTTTTTGATTACGATGAGGAGACAATAAAAAGCTTTTGGATTGACTTTTTAGATCTTGTAACAAGCTTAGTTTCATTCAAAAAACCAATGATTGCAGCAATCAGCGGTCATAGTCCCGCAGGTGGCTGCGTGCTTGCCCTATGTTGCGATTATAGAATTATGGCTGAAGGTAAATTCATCATCGGCTTGAATGAAGTTCCAGTAGGAATCATTGTCCCGGAAAGCATTTTTCATCTTTATTCATTCTGGTTAGGTCAGCCAAATGCCTACCGTTTTTTACTAGAGGGCAAACTCTTAAATACACAGCAAGCTCTGGCTAGTGGTTTAATTGATGAGGTAGTCAATCCAGAAAGCATTTTACATGCTGCAGAACGCAAAATGCTGACTTATATTCAGTTGGAACGCAATACTTGGCAGCAGAGCAAGATGAATATGCGCAATGAGCTACTTAAAAAAGTTAGTCAAGATCCTACAGATATGCTTGGACCAATGCTGGCACAGTGGTGGTCGCCATCTACACGTTCCATCTTGAAAACAATAATTCAAAATTTACAACAAAAATCAGCCTAATATGTATAATGAACCTATGTTACGTGATGATGCCCTAAGTGGCAAAACAATAATAGTGACTGGTGGAGGCACTGGTTTAGGAAGAGCCATGAGCACCTATTTTCTAAAACTTGGGGCTAATGTGGTGATTACAAGTAGGAAATTGGATGTGCTCCTAAAGACAGCCTCAGAAATGGAAGAGGAAGCCGCTAGCAGCAATAAAACAGGTGCGAAGGTAATGGCAGTTCAATGCGATGTTCGAAAGCCTGAGGAGGTAGAAGAAGTGCTAAAAAAGACGTTAGAAAGTTTCGGACAGGTTCATGGACTATTAAATAATGCCGCCGGCAACTTTATTTCTCCTACTGAACGATTATCAGCGAATGCTTTTTCTACAATTATAGATATTGTATTGAAGGGGACTGCCAATTGCACCATGGCGGTAGGCAAGCATTGGATTAAAGAAAAACAAGCGGGAACAATTTTAAATATCGTTACCACTTATGCATTTACAGGCTCTGGCTACGTTGTGCCTTCAGCATGTGCAAAAGGTGGCGTATTGGCCATGACACGCTCATTAGCCGCAGAATGGGGTAAATATGGCATCAGAAACAATGCCATTGCTCCAGGTCCCTTTCCAACTAAAGGGGCATGGGACAGACTTCTTCCTGGAGATATGGCTAAAAAGTTTGATTTTAAAAATCGTGTACCATTAAAACGTGTAGGAGATCATCAGGAGCTTGCAAATTTGGCCGCTTTCATGATGTCTGATTTTTCAGGATATATCAATGGAGAAGTAATCACAATTGATGGAGGAGAATGGTTGCAGGGTGCTGGCCAGTTTAACGGACTCGAAGCTATAACTCCAGAGATGTGGGATATGCTTGAGATGATGACACGCTCGGCCAAAGGAAGTTAAATATTAAATGAAACGCGTCAATATATCATCTGGAGCAGTATGGGAGGATCTGGTAGGATATAGCAGAGCCGTACGTATAGGAAATCAAATAGAAATCTCAGGTACCACATCCGTTGACGGAGAAACGGTAATGGGAAAAGGCGACCTCTATTTCCAAACTATTTTCATCTTTCAGAAAATTGAAAAAACACTTACTGAAGCTGGTGCATCAATAAATGATGTGGTTCGTACGCGGATGTATGTTACTGATATCAGTAAATGGGAAGAAGCTGGCAGAGCACATTCCGAATTTTTCAAAGATATTAAACCAGCTACAAGCATGATAGAAATTAGTCGGCTAATCAACCCCGATCTGCTTATTGAAATTGAAGTAACAGCAATAATTCAAGAATAGTCCGTTTTTAAATTCAATTCCAAATTACGAACTTTGCAGAATGGGAACAGAGGTACAGGAAGAAACACTAACGCTTGAAGAAGTATTAGCAGCGTTAAAGGTTAATCATCGCCTGATACTTTGGAACGACGATACCAATACTTTTGAGCACGTTATAAGCTGCTTAGTAAAATACCTTGACTATACTGAAAAACAAGCTGAACGCATCGCATGGACTGTCCATAATGATGGTAAATGCACTGTTTTAGAGGGTTCTTATACAGAAGTTGAAATTTATAGGAAAATTTTACAGCAGGAAGGCTTAACGGTTACCGTAGATTAGAATAACACTTATCTTATAAAATTTTGATAGTTCTCGCCAGGCATTTAACTATAAAGTAGAAAACTACTTTACAGTTTGAACAAGACCTTCATCATTCAGAGAGAATGTATTTTTATCACTACCGATATACACCATGAACTGTCTGCTAGTTGCTTCCATCCAGAGCTTATTTTCAATACCTTTAAGATTAAAAGTACTGTCCTGAATGCCCAATTGACTTAGATTTGACGCATAGGTCTTATTTTTTTGCAAATATTCTTTCTGAAGATAATAAACATGCCACAGATGTTTTTTTTGGTCTTCAGAATATGGGATTGAATAATTAATAGTCTTAGCACCATCTTCAGGTTTACTGAAGAATAAATAGCCCCAACGCTCTGGAAAATGCATATTAACTACTCCTTGTGGAGACCAAACCCAATTATGTTCAGGAAGTACTTTAGCATTGGAATCCTTCAATTTGACATATTTACCATCCTTAATTTCTGTTAGCCACTGTACTCTTGAAAAATTAATACGCCAAAATTCACCATTGAGAGGAACTTTGGGATTAACACCAATAGTTACGGCGCCAAAAGGAATAAATATTTCTGTAGTCCAGCCTTTATCTATATCACTAGGGTCGTTTATTGTGCCCTGAACATCCACAGCCCACTTCATACCTGGTGCATTATAAACAATCATAGGGCCGCTACTATTTCGATATGGTTTTGGCATGAACAAATCGAACATGGTATTTAAAGCATTTATTTCAAACTCATAATATTGATGAGTATCGTTACTGGGATCTATAAAAATTTCGAAATCATTATCGTAAAAAACGATATCATCATAATTTTTTAGGTTTGCCCAAACGTGAGGATCGAGTAATTCGGCAGCAATATAAAGTCCTTTATCATCCCATGTCATTTTAGTGCGGGTATTCCATAAAGGCAGAGGTTTTTTGTCGCCCTCAATATCCGCGAAATTATCTGTCCATGGTATATTTTGCCATAACTCATCATCCAATTTCCCATCAATTATAGGCGCTTTTGCATTATAAACTACGGTATATTGCTTAGGATTTGTGAAAAGATGCTCCATTCCAGAGAAATTTGATTGAGCAAAAGAAGAATAAATTTGAGAAATGAAGAATAGACTTAGAAGTTTAAAGATATTTGGGGTAGAAAGGGAAATTGGAACCATTTGATAATTTTTAAACAATGAAAATTAACAAGAATTATTGAAAAATTATAAAAACCATAACAATAATACAAAATGAACAAAGATTAGCACTATTGTAATATTTACATAGCTTAATCTTCCTATCAAAGCTTTTTTATATCTTAGATAAGATAACCTAATTTTATTAGACCAATTAATTCCATGAGAAAATCATTTTACCTTCTATCACTTTCCTTGATATTATCGGGAAGTCAAATTTATGCCCAGAGTAAAGATCCTGTAGTACAGGCTATTATCAAAGAGGCGAGTGAAAATTCACAATTAAAAAAATTAGCACATGAGCTAACTGATGGTGTTGGACCAAGGCTTGTTGGAACTCCACAAATGAAGCAAGCACATGATTGGGCAGTTTCAAAATACCAGAGCTGGGGCATTTCTGCTAAGAATGAGCAGTGGGGCGAATGGCGTGGCTGGGAACGAGGAATTACCCATATTGATATGGTTCATCCACGCGTAAAATCTCTTGAGGGAATGCAATTAGCGTGGAGTCCTTCTACTTCAGGTAAAACCGTAACTGGCGAGACAATTATCATCGCAGATCTTGCTGATTCGGTTGCTTTTAAAAACTGGCTACCATCAGTAAAAGGAAAATTTGTAATGATTTCTATGCAACAGCCTACTGGTAGAGATGATAAAAATTGGGAAGAATTTGGCACCAAAGAATCTTTCGAAAAAATGAAGGCTGAGCGCACGAAAGCTGGTGCTGAATGGAGAAATCGTTTAAGCAAAACTGGATTAAGTGGAAAAAATCTTGCTTTAGCACTTGAAAAAGCAGGTGCTGCTGGTGTTATCACCTCAAACTGGTCGGCGGGTTTTGGCGTAAACAAAATTTTTAGCGCTCAAACAACAAAAATTCCGACTATAGATATTGCTCTTGAAGATTATGGCATGCTATACCGACTAGCTGAATCAGGTGTTGGACCGAAAATCAGTGTTCGCACCGATTCAAAAGAATTGGGTATGGTTCCAACATTCAATACTATTGCTGAAATTAAAGGGACAGAAAAGCCTGAGGAATATGTTATTCTTTCAGCACACTTCGATTCTTGGGATGGTGGAACTGGAGCAACTGATAATGCTACTGGAACAATCACCATGCTTGAAGCAATGAGAATATTGAAAAAAGTGTATCCAAACCCAAAGAGAACAATCCTTGTTGGGCATTGGGGTAGCGAAGAGCAAGGTTTAAATGGTTCAAGAGCATTTGTTGCAGATCATCCTGAAATTGTAAAAAATATACAAGCTGTTTTCAATCAAGATAATGGAACAGGAAGAGTAGTAGATCTTTCAGGTCAAGGCTTTTTACATGCTTATGACTACCTAAACAAATGGTTAAACCCTGTTCCTTCAGCCATCCGCTCTGAGATAAAATCAAATTTCCCAGGCAGCCCTAGCGGTGGTGGTTCTGATTATGCTTCCTTTGTAGCAGCAGGCGCTCCAGCATTCTCTTTAAGCTCACTAAGCTGGTCTTACGGAAACTATACTTGGCATACCAATCGCGATACTTATGATAAAATAGTATTTGATGATGTTCAAAACAATGCCATTTTAACTGCGATATTAACTTATATGGCTAGTGAAGATCCTGAAAGAGCTTCAAATGAAAAGAGTGTTTTACCTATCAACCCTCGCTCAGGCGAGAGAACTAATTGGCCAACCACACGTGAGCCAACTCGTAAAGGTGGAGTAAATTAATTTTTTAATGTTGGCAGGGTGTTGATTTATCGCCCTGCCAACATTTATAATACTAATAAATCAGACTGCTGACGTAGTGTATTTATTGCTTTCCCATACCAAAAAGGCTCAAAATCAAGCCCTAAACCCGCTTCAAAATCTTCTTTTGCTTTTTTAAAGGTCATTAATTCTGTCGAATCTGTAGAACACATTGGTATAAATTTATAGAGCCATTCTCCCTGCTCTTTTTCGATTTGAATACTAAAACTTTCTCTTTTATTAAAAAATTTAAGTTCAGACATTTCCCATTGCCTACCTTTTTTGCTTTTAGTAAAATATGAAATTTCGGGTTTGGCACCTAGCCAAACAATCTTAGCATCTGGTTTAATTAGAAAAGTATCCTCAGTAGATAAACACTTAAAAATATATTGTGGATCAACTTTTGTCTTGGGTACTTTATGTTCAAACCACTCTTGCAATGGATAATCAAAACAAATACCATGCATATAATTAAACAATGATTTTTTAAGTCCGTAGCTAAAAAGCTCATGATCCGTACCTGTTTTATCAATATGTACAATGTCATTATTCGCAAATGTTCCAGTCGATCCACAAGCTTTTTCAACCTTGAAATTTTCGGGGTACATGCCTACTGGACTATGAGCAGTCATGGCAAATTGATGCCAAAATGCCGATTGCAATACTCCAGCTTCAAACATCTGTCTTACCATTTCGAGTGAATCGATAGTTTCTTGAGCAGTTTGCGTAGGGAAACCATACATCAAATAAGCGTGCACCATAACCCCCGATTCGGTAAAATTATGACATACCCGAGCTACCTGCTCTACGGTAACACCTTTTTGAATGAGTTCCAGTAAACGGTCGGACGCTACTTCTAAGCCCCCAGAAACGGCAATACAACCTGAAGCTTTCAATAAAGAACAAAGATCCTTGGTAAAACTCTTTTCAAAGCGAATGTTAGTCCACCAAGTAACCGTTAACTTACGCCTCAAAATTTCAAGCGCCAAAGAGCGCATTAATGCTGGAGGTGCGGCTTCATCCACAAAATGAAAACCACGCTCACCTGTTTGCGCAATCATTTGCTCCATTCGATCGCAGAGTAAAGAAGCCGCAATAGGCTCATATATTTTGATGTAATCGAGCGAAATATCACAGAATGTGCATTTACCCCAATAGCAGCCATGGGCCATGGTGAGTTTATTCCACCTGCCATCACTCCACATACGGTGCATCGGGTTAACCACCTCAATTACAGATATATACTGACCCATCAATAGGTCTGAATAATCAGGAGTGCCCGTTTCAAATTGTTTATAATCTGGCGATTTACTGCTATTGCAATACCTTACTTCTCCATCAATCAGTACAAAAGTTCTTTTTAAATCAGAAATTTCACGCTTCCCATCCAACAATTCAATTAAATGCTCAACAGGAGCTTCCCCATCATCGAGACAAATAAAATCTAAGAACTCAAATACACGAGCATCAGAGATTGAACGTAATTCGGTATTGGGAAAGCCACCACCCATCGCAATTTTTACTTGCGGATATTCCATTTTAAGCCATTGAGCAATTCGGAAGGCAGCATATAAATTCCCCGGAAAGGGAACCGATAATGAAACCATTTCAGGATTCACTACGTTCATTTTCTCTTCCAACAATCTAATTAAAATCTTGTCGGTGAAGGTTAAATCCCCTTGTAAAGCTTCGTAAAGCTCATCGAAGCTATTAGCAGAACGCCCTAAACGCTCGGCATACCTGCTAAAACCAAAATTAGGATCTACACATTCTACAATAAAATCAGAAATATCTTCCAAGAAAAGAGTGGCAAGGTGTTTGGCTTTATCTTGCGTACCCATGGTTCCAAAGGCCCAATCGAGCTCCTCCATTTGTTCAAAACGGGATGCTTCGGGTAGAAAATCTTCCTGACAAATAAGATGTGATAATGTTGGATTATGACCTTGTAAAAATGAAATTACCGCATCAATTTTGTGGATATAATGCTCTTTGAGGGCAAAAATTCGCTTTGCATTATCCGTTAATTCCTCATGAGGGATTTTAATTTCATTGAAAAGATTTTCTAGACCAGCTCTAGAAAAAAGGGCTAAAATAACTTCAATCCCAAGATCTGCTTGAAAAGCTGAAATACCTTTTGTATTCAGAAAACCCTTTAAATAAGCTGTTGCCGGATAGGGCGTATTAAGCTGAGTGAAGGGCGGAGTTATTAAAAATATCTTATTTGCCAATTTGTTATTAATTGAATGTTTAATCCTGCATAAAAACAATTTCAATCAAAGGTATTGTAAATAAATTAGATGGAGCATGCATCCCAAAAATTATGGAATATTCCTTTTTTAGCCTTATAAATTTCAATAATCTGCTTTTTCGTATCTTTGCAGGATATTTAAGCAGAAAACATGATAGAGATCGGAAAGTTTAACGAATTAAGGTTTACAAAAAAGACTGAGGCCGGTCTCATTTTAACAGATGGGGAGAAAGAAGTGCTCCTGCCCTTTGTTAATGCTCCTGAGGATGCTCAAATTGGGGATAACCTCCATGTTTTTACATACATTCACAGCGATGGTAGAATAATGGCTACCACAGAAACCCCGATTGCACAAGTAGATGAGTTTGCATTACTTACTGTTGTTGATGTAACAGAACAAGGTGCTTTTATGGACATGGGTATCGGTAAAGATGTATTTGTGCCAGAGCGCGAGCAGAAGCGCCCAATGCAAATCGGACAAAAATATGTTGTTTATCTATATACCGATGAACGCAGTGATCGCATTACAGCATCTTCTCGCTTAAGCGATTTTATTGATCAGGATGAGCATGATTTGGAAGAAGGAGATGAAGTTCGCTTATTAATTACTGAAGAAAGTGATTTAGGATATAGTGCCATCATCAACCAAAGATTTATGGGTTTATTATACCATAATGAAGTTTTTGAAGATTTAAAACCAGGTGATCAAAAAAGAGGTTGGATTAAAAAAATTAGAGAAGGCAATAAAATTGATTTGAGCCTTCAAGTGATTGGATTTAAGCATATTCTCGATCTTAAAGATAGCTTGATGATTGAGCTTGAAGAGTGCGGTGGATCGATTGCTTTAGGTGATAAAAGTTCACCAGAAGATATTTATAACCGATTGAAAATTAGCAAGAAAGCGTTTAAAAAGGCTGCAGGAAGCTTATATAAAGAAAGATTAGTAGAGATTTCAGATTTTGAAATTAAACTAGTCCCGAAAGCTCGCTAAAACTATTAAAAAAGGCTCTAATAAATTAGAGCCTTTTTATTTAAGACAAATTTTATAGCGTTCTTACTCTGTAAAATGGTAAAGAAATACCACATCCCCTTTAAATGCGGGCTTTGCCTGACCAACAATTTCGAGCTCGGCACCAATTGTAGCCTTGCAAACACCTCTAAGATTTACAATAGAAACAAGAGTTGCCCTTAAACGCACTTCACTATCCACAAGTACTGGCTGGCCAAATTTTAGGTTATCAATCCCATAATTGATTTCCATCTTTAAATTTTGTACATCAACCACTTGCTTCCATAAGTAGGGAATAAGCGAAAGCGTTAAATAGCCATGCGCAATAGTAGCTTTAAATGGCCCCTCGTTTGCTGCACGCTCCGGATCAGTATGAATCCACTGATGATCAAGTGTGGCATCAGCAAATTGCCCTATTTGCTCCTGTGTGATTTTATGCGCTTCGGAAACACCTAACTCTTTACCCAAAAAAGACTCAAACTCATTGAAATTTCTAATAATCTGCATAAAAAATATGTTTTGTAAAATAGAATTAAGGTCAAATTTTGCTCAAAATAGCAAATTTGATTTTCCCTAGCATTAATTAAGCATTAAAAAATCAGTCTTGAAACGGATTTTCGTTGAATATAAAAAGAATATCGAATTAATATTAATTAAAAAGAAATATTTTTTATTAGATGAATGGCTGTTTAGAAATTCGTTCACTCTAAAAAATATCATTTTAAACCTAAAGCTATTTCGCGCGCCTTAGTAGTGGTATAATATTTCGCAATCATATTGGGCACTTCCCATTCTGGCAATTTTCCATCCTTTAAAAATTGGAGATATTTTGTTGTTACTTGGGCAAAATGATCCTCATGACTTACTTTATAAGTATCAGGAATAATTACCTCCCAGCCATTCGCTACTTTTTTAAGTTCAAGGCCTAGATATTGTTTTTGAATTTGTTTTAAGTCGGCCATTAGTGCCTTTTCAAACAATTTCAAATCTGTATTTTCTCTCGGCTCAATGTACAAAGCAGGTTTAAAGTTTTGTTCCTTACCCTGCTTAATGATTACACTAGCCTTGGTGCCTCTCATCACAGAGAAGTGAGTATCGCCAGTCCCTTCGGGTGCTTGAAAATCCCAGGTAACTGATATTTTAGCATGAATGCCTTTTAGACGATAATTGATTTCACCATTCGAGTAGGGACTTAAAATTCCATTTTTCACATCTGATTTCAGAAATTCAGGAAATTCCTTTTTCTGCGTAACCTTTTCGAATTGCTCTGCATTTATGCTTGTCTGCCATCTTCTAGCTGAGACAATCTCAATATCTTTCTTATAATCTAAAATTTGATTGGGAAAACATTCCCATTGCACCAAATCAACAAGGTGCGTGGTGATATCCGTGATACCTTCACCTTGTTGTTTCACATCAAAAAACCATGTTGGTCTAACCAAAGGTTTTCCCGATACATTTTTATAAAAATGATGCACACTTACTTTAGTTACGGAAGGGTTTTCAGGGCTACCCTTTTCGAGCTGACCAAATGCCGAAAGATGCGCAAACTCCTTCTGAAGCATGGTGTTAATCTCATACCTTTCGGTCATGATATCATATAAAAGAACATTATTTTTTTTAGCACTTTCAAAAGCTTGAACAAGTTTATTGAAACCATCTAGATCAATTGCCATGGGCTTATCGGCAAGAACATGGAGACCAGCTTCTACAGATTTGGCGATATAATCAGTCTTCCTTTGATTATTACCGGCAATAACTACCACATTTCCAGCCTTTTCGGATAACATTTTATCCAAAAAATCAGGGCCTGTATAAATTTTCTCTTGCCACAGCGTGGGATTTTCTGGACGTGAATTATAGCCATCTACCAAATTAAGGTGCGATTTTAATTCTTGACCCTCAGGGGCATAAACGTGAACCACAGAATCTACATTCTCGTACATTGACTTCTGTACCAAGGCCGAGTGGAAATGCCCGGGGTCGAGCGTAATCAATTTTATTTTATCGATACTTTGGCTAGATGATTGGTTATTTTTAGTTGTGCAGCCAAAAGAGATTATCATCACGAAATTTATAAAAAGAAGGTTTTTAAGATTAATTTTTATCATTTTTCAAAAATTTTTAAGCAATATCATTTCCAAACAAATGAAATTTTATAAGTGTTAGAATTCCCTGCAAAAGCCTAAACCTTAGGCTCCCAACCTTTTTGATATTCTCTAGTCCACAGTTTCATAGCCTTAGGATCATTCAAAATACGGCCATTCATAGGGTCAACCTGAAGGGTTTTACCGCTACGTTGAGCAATATTGCCCAACTGGCATAAAAGTGTGCTCTTATGGCCTCCATCGATGTCGGAAGCCAAGGGCTCTCCATGTTTTATTGCGGCAAAGAAATTCTGAAGGTGAAAAGCATCCAATTGTTGCGATGGATTACTTAGATTATTAGGATCTACCTTCACCTCATTTTTGACTTCCTTGATTAGATTATTTTTAAGATCAAATACCTTGTAGGAATTACCAGCACCAATCACCATGGTGCCATTTTCGGCATAGAAAATTACGCCAACTGTACTTCCTTCAATTGGGAAAGGGTTGCAGCTTCTGCCTTCCCAGCTGATGGTGGATTTATTGTCAAACTCAATGGTAATATTTTGTGTATCGGGAGTTTCCCAATCATCTTGATAGCGGTATCTACCACCAGCGGAGCTCACCTTTGTTGGATAATCCACTTGTAATCCCCAACGCGCCAAATCAATCATGTGCGTTCCATTATTTAATGATTCGCCGGTGCCCCAATGCCAAAACCAATGCCAATTATAATGAATCAAATTATCCTTAAACTCCCGCCTCGGTGCTGGTCCTTGCCATAAATCATAATCAAGCCAGTCGGGCACAGGCGCAACTTTACCAACTCCAATAGATGGGCGATTATTGCTATACCAGGTTTTTGCATAGTAAGGGCGACCGATAATTCCGGCATGCAACTCCTTAATTGCGGAGTGAATATTTGGCCATGATCGTCGCTGGTTGCCCATTTGAATAATATTTTTATACTTATTTACTGCGGCAACAAGCATTTCTCCTTCATGGGGATTATGGCTACATGGTTTTTCAAGATACACATGCTTTCCGGCGGCAGAGGCTAATAATGCAGCTGGGGCATGCCAATGATCGGGAGCAGCAATCACTAAGGCATCCAAATCTTTATCTTCCAATGATTTTCTGAAATCAGCCTGAGCTTTAGGTGTAATCCCTTGAATTTGAGCTACATTGGCAATGCATTTATCTGCAGCACGTTTATCTACATCATTAATATATCGGACTTCACAATTCTTTTGAGCCGCAAAATTTGAGGCTAGGGCTAAACCGCGGCTGTTGACCCCCATCACAGCTACTTGGATACGCTCATTAGCACCAAGAATTCGGGCATAGCTTTTAGCACTAAAGCTAGGCAAAACACCTCCAAAAGAAAGCACTGCAGCTCCTGTTAATGTTTTTTTGATAAATTTTCTGCGGTTTTCAGAATTTTCCATTTCGATATTTTTCAGAAAAGGTAAACGATAAATTTTATTTCAGAATAATTGATTTAAGACCTTATTAAAGAAGCTCTTTCAAACATAGAATCAATACTTACGGGTGCTCCACCTCTTTTTTTACTCTCATCTGCTGCTTCCATAAAAGCACAAATTTCTAAAGTTTCGGATGCGCTAACTGGTACAATTCCCGTTTTAAAAAAATCTGTAATTTGTGCAAGAAGCGGATTATAACCCTCATAATCACCAATTTGGGCTATTCCCTTCTCTGCAAAGACAGTCCCGCCATAGCCCGATTTACCACTGCGCGTTCCCCGAAATGTTCCTATACGACCATCACGCCAAGTACCTGTAACTATTTCTGTATCAGCAGTGCTTACCCGCACTACCTCCTTACAAGCGGTCCCCATTAATGTAAATAGTGATTCAACACCATGAATACCGTACCAAAATAAATCAGGATGCGTACTTTCAACAACACAAGGACTATAGGTATCTGCACCTAGAATTTTACCTAATTTTCCAGCGGCCAGCGACTGAGCGCCAGAGGTATATCTTAAAGAAGAAGAAGAAAAAACACTAACATTTGCCTTTTTTGCGGCAGTAAAAATCGCAGCAGCATCTTTAAGTGAAGCCGCAATTGGTTTATCGATAAAGAATCGTTTCCCAGATTTGATAACTTCCAAAGCTTGTTCAAGATGCATACGGCCATCATTCGTTTCTAAGAGTACAAAATCAACCTTCTTTAATAAATCAGCAATAGAATCTGTTATCTCCACCCCCAAATTTTTCATTTCAAGAGTATAAGGCGCGATTCTATCATAGCTGCTTTTTATTTCTTTACTCCCATAAGGATAGGCCGCTACAACCTTAAAACCACTAAATTCTGGTCCCGCAGCCGGATTATTAAGAGCTTTAGTAAAGGCAATGCTATGCGAAGTATCCAATCCGATAATGCCTACACGAGTACCTTCAGCTAAATTGCCTTTCCATTTAGGATATACACTTTCAGCAAATCCTTGAACACCTAATCCCATACCCGCTACCGCTATAGCGGAGCTTTTTATAAAAAATCTGCGGTTTTGATTTGATTTCATATTTGATAGAAAATCGATTAATATATTAAATAGTTAATTTACAGCATTTTAGCGTAAGAAATAAAAATATTTTAAACTACAAGACTATTTTTTAGGCGCATGGATAGGAGTCATTTTAGGCGCTAGAACCCTAAACATTAAAAACCAAGCAATTAAATAAGCTGTTCCGCAGAATAAGAAAAGAATATAATAACCGGTTTGAACATCATTCTGAGCTTTATAATAATCGAGCAAGGCACCTGCTGTTTTTGCCACGGTAATACTTCCAAAGCCACCCACCATACCTCCAATTCCGATTACAGCACCGATAGATTTTTTAGGGAACATATCAGAAACGGTAGTTAAAATATTTGCAGACCATGCTTGGTGAGCTGCCATGGCTACCCCAATAATAAATACAGCGTACCACATATTGTATGAACCTGCAGCTTGTGAAAACATGACCAAAATAGGGAATACAGCGTAAATTAGCATAGAAGTTTTTCTAGACCTTACCATATCCCAGCCTTTAGTATTTGTAAACCACATAGGAAGCCATCCACCAGCAACGCTACCTACACCTGCCATCATATACACAACGGCAACAGGGAAGCTGATTTCCAATCCAACCAATTTATATTCAGAGATTAAAAAAGCAGGTAGCCAGAAGAGGAAAAACCACCAAACGCCATCCGATAAAAATTTACCAACAGCAAAAGCCCATGTTTGTTTGTAGGTTAGCAATTTACTCCATGGAATATCCTCCTCAGAGTTACTTCCATCGGCTTTCTCAAAATCAGCGTCACTTTGAATATGTTCAAGCTCTGCGGCATTAACCAATTTATGTTTAGAGGGCGCACGATATAATAAAAACCAAAAAATAAGCCAAACAAAACCTACAGCACCCGTAGCAATGAATGCCATTTGCCAGCTGTAGGTCAAAGCAAGCCATGGGACGATTAAAGGGGCAATTACAGCTCCGATATTAGTCCCGCTATTAAAAATGCCTGTAGCGAAGGCTCTTTCCTTTTTAGGAAACCATTCGGCGACCACTTTAATAGCTGCAGGGAAGTTACCCGCTTCTGTAACACCTAAAAAAGCCCTAGCTACACCGAAGCCAAAAGTTGAGCTAGCAAAAGCATGCATGATAGAAGCAATACTCCAAAGAACTAATGAAATAGCATAGCCTAATTTACTACCAATTTTATCAATGACACTTCCCACACCCAGCATACCGAATGCATAGGCCAATTGAAATGCAGCAACAATATTTGAATAATCTGATTCGCTCCAATCAAATTCTTTTTCAAGTGTAGGCTTCAGAAGACTAATTACCTGCCTATCAAGATAATTGATTGTGGTAGCGAAAAAAACGAGTGCACAGATGGTCCAACGATAATTTGTCATTGGTTGTGGATTTGTTAAAATAGGCTTTTTCAAATCATTAAGTATTATCGTGATTAAGAATTAAAATATTTCTTAGCGTTAAAGTAGCAAATATTTTCAACCATTTTTCCAAGCCATTCAATATCATTTGGAAGCTCCCCATTTTCAACATCATGGCCAATAAGATTACAGAGGATTCTTCTAAAATATTCATGCCTTGGATAAGATAAGAAACTTCTAGAATCTGTTATCATTCCCACAAATCGACCCAATAAACCCATATTTGATAGTGCATTGAGCTGATTGATCATTCCCATTTTTTGATCAAGGAACCACCAAGCTGCTCCAAATTGCATTTTTCCGGCTATAGTACCATCATTAAAATTACCAACCATTGTGGCAAGCATTTCATTATCTGCGGGATTAAGGTTATAAAGGATGGTTTTAGCTAATCTGTCAGAAGAATCAAGCTTATTTAAAAATTTTGATAAATTTTTGGCTTGCGAGAAATCACCGATAGAGTCGAAACCTGTATCGGGTCCTAATTGACTTAAAAGTCTTGAGTTATTATTCCTTAAAGCACCAAGATGATATTGCTGTACCCAGCCTTTTTCATGATCCCAATGAGCAAGATTAATTAGCATGCAGGACTTAAACTTTATTAATTCAGTAGGATTTAGGCTATGGCAACCTAAAATCTTTTGAAAGATCAACTCTAATTCGCAATCATTATATTCTTCACAATACATTTGCTCTAGCCCGTGATCAGAAACGGTACAGCCCATTTCGGCAAAAAAATCGTGGCGGGTTTTAAGCGCTTGGAGATAGCTTTTGAAATTATCAATTGGTAAATCTGTTAATATACTTAGCTTCTGGATATATGCCTGAAGAGCTAATACATCTTCAGCATTCATGGCCTTATCGGGGCGGAAGGAAGGTAAAACTTTAGTTGAAAAACCATCCATTTTAATTTTTTGATGAGAAAGCAAATCGTCTAATGGATCATCTGTTGTACCAATGCTTTCGACATTCATTTTTTGAATGAGTCGCCGAACAGAATATTCGGGAGTTTGAAGTTTAGCGGAGCATTCATCATATATTTTTTTTGCGGTAGCTGGAGATAAAATATCATACACATCAAAATATCGTTGAAGTTCGAGGTGTGTCCAGTGGTATAGTGGGTTTCTTAAGGTGTATGGGACTGTTTCGGCCCACTTTTCAAATTTTTCAAAATCAGAAGCATTACCAGTAATGTATTTTTCATCAATACCATTGGCACGCATTGCACGCCATTTATAATGGTCGCCATAGAGCCAAATCTGAGTCAGGTTTTCAAAATTTGCATCCTCAGCAATTTGATCTGCTGATAAATGACAATGATAATCGATAATTGGCAATTTGGCGGCAAAATTGTGATAAAGCATTTTTGCCGTACTCGATTCTAATAAAAACTCCTGATCTAAAAATTTCTTCATTTGATTATGCTACTCTATTTTATTGATGTTGATTAAATCCATTTTAATAAATTATTACTATAGAAACCAATTTAACTGGCTAAAAATAAATGGACGATTGTTTATCGTTCATTTTATGAATTTATACATAATTGATTAAAAAAATGCATTCTAATTAATTCTATTTGTTACATAAAACAAAATGATAATGTGACAGTTATTTAGGGTATACTTTCATGTATGAACTCGCTAGCAATTTTAATTATTGGATTTGCATTATGTGCTGCTTTGATTACATACAGTGGGACTCGATTATCAAAGTATGGCGATATTATTGCAGAATTAACGGGGATGGGCAAAGCCTGGATGGGCTTAATTTTAATGGCTGCTGTAACATCCCTTCCGGAATTATTTACTGGTATTAGCGCAATAATCATAATAGATTCGCCAGATATTGCTGTTGGAGGAATCATGGGAAGTTTATCATTCAACCTACTTATACTAGCTGTTTTAGATTATTTTGTACCGGGTAAACCCCTTTCATCAGTAGTTACTAAAAGTCATGTTTTAGCAGGCTTTTTTGGTATGATTCTCATTATTACTTCAATAATTGGAATACTATATGGCGATTTGATGCCTGATTTTGGCTGGTTCAGTACTTTCCCATTTATCCTGATCACAATTTACCTTATAACGATAAGAGTTATCTACGAGAATGATCATCGATTTTCAACTGGAATAACAAATGATAAAATAGAGTCAAAAAGGGAATATAAGGGAGTTAACTTAAAGGTAGCGATTAGACGATATATATTAAATGCTACTTTAGTGGTAATTGGAGCGTTATTATTACCATATTTTGCCGACAATCTTGCAACGATTACAGAGATGAGTCAATCATTTGTTGCTACTCTTTTAGTAGCTGCAACAACTTCTCTACCCGAGTTAGTAATTTCGATTGCCGCAGTAAGATTGGGTAATATTGATATGGCAGTAGGAAATTTGTTGGGAAGCAATATTTTCAACATGCTTATTCTGGCTTTTGATGATTTATTGTACACAAAAGGCAAATTGCTGCTTGAAGGCGATCCAAATCATGCGCTTAGCGGATTAGTAACCTTGCTGATGACTGCTGTGGTGGGAGTTAGTATACTCATCGAATCACCCAAAAAGAGGTTTGTATTGGGAATTGACGCCATAATAATCATTGCCTTATATGCCGCTTTAATTTATTCCCTCTACCAATTAGGGTAAAATAAGCCAATAACTAAATTAAGAAAATGAGGCAAGCAGTTTAATTTCGTTTCGGTACAAAATGATCTTCTGATCGTTTTCAAGTTGCTTTAACAATCTAGAAATAACCACCCTTGAAGTGGCAAGTTCATCGGCAATTAAATTATGTGAAGCTTTAATTACACTAGAACCAGTTAGACGTTGCTTTTCCTTCAAATAAGCAATTAATCTTTCATCCAATTTATGAAAAGCAATACTCTCGATAGATTTCAATAGTTCAATAAAGCGCTCATTGAAGCTACGCATGATATAATTTTTCCAACTCGGATATTTGCATAACCAATCATCCAACTTAAGGTGAGGAATAGCGATAAGTTCTACATAATCTTCGGCAATGGCTTTAACCTCACTTTTCTTGGCTTCTAAGCAGCAGCTATATGCCATTGAGCAGCTTTCATTATTAGATAAGTAGTACAAAAGAATTTCATTGTCTTTTTCATCTAGACGTAAGACTTTCACTGTACCTTTCAAAACTATTGGCATCATACGAACATATTTACCATAGTCCATGATTAAATCACCCTCATTAAAAGTTTGAAAAATACCAAACTGCTGTATTTCCTGAATTAATTGAGGTTCAAAAATGCTGTTTAGCTTATCTAAATTAGCGATCATTAGAAATGAAAATTTAAAACAAAATTAGACTGAAACATATTGACTTTATTAATCACCATTTTACTATTTCCATAGGTTTCGCCAGCGTTAATTTTTGCTACCAGAAGTAGCTGAGCTTCGAGACCTTTTAATCCTTTATCAAAGGTATATCTAAAATCGGTATTTATTTGTGAATATGAAGGAAATCCATATTTATTTAAAGCAAAATTTTTAACATCAGGTAATTTATAGTATCCAGCAGCAATAGATGTTTTAAATCTTGTTTGAGGCACTTTATAATCGATTTTGGCCATTATTGCGTGTAAATCGCCAAATCCTTCATTTCGCTCACGGGGTAAAAAGGTAAAGAAAGGATCACGACCCCACTCGCGAGGCAGCAAATAACGACCTTTCTCAGTAATACGATTATAGTTTAGAGAAGTCTCCCAGTTTGTACTTTTCAAACCAATTTTAGCGCCAAAAACCAAAGATTTTCCATTTTTCACAAAATAGCTTTCAGATTGATGATGATTACCCCCATCATTTATAGCATCTTGCTTAATAACTTGCCCAGCTAAAATTAAATTTGATTTATCATTAAGAGGGAGCGTATAATCAGACTGAAGCATAGCTGTATTAAACACATTTTGAGTGTACATATTCCAAAACTGAAGCTTCAAATGTTTTGTTAGACTACTTTTTAGAGCTAATAAAGCAACCCCCTTACTTTCAATTTTATTGGCATATTGAGATGGTGTACCATCTGGATTCAAGCCTGTTGAATAAAGTCCAATAGTTTCTCCTACAGGATACCATTCAGTTGTACTTCGCGGGGAAATAGAATAAATCCAACCTCCTTCAACTTTAAGACCTTTAATTTCGTTCAGTTCTGCCCAAACACCATCTACTCCCGTAGGCCTCATTCTTCCATCTTGAAGATTGATGAATGGGGTATTTAATATCTGGCGACCAAAAATCAAGGATGATTCCTTAAAATTATATTTAAGATAAAACTCTTCTAGGCGGTCAATATCCGATTTGTTATTGGCATCTTCAATGTCAAATAAACCTATTTCATAACGGTTAAACTGTCCACTTTGCGGGTCAGGTTTGGTCATATCTGAAGATCCAATATTAAAGATATAGAAACCACTCACGGCAAATTGAAAATTATGAAATTGTGCTGTTTCAAACCTTAAACCACCACCAGCTGCATTAGCATAATAATCGGTTAAATTACCTTCATTAATAGTATTCATAAAGAAATACCTGAAATGACCTTGAACATTACCACCCTTAAAAGCACCAAGGATAGAGCTACTATCGACTGAATTTGTAGATTTACCTTTATACATTTCAGGACGTTCATTCACGTCTTGATGTTGTGCTTTTACTTCACTAAAAGTAGAAAAAAGAAGGCATAGCAATGCCAGATAGAAAAATGATTTCATTTAAATTGATTTAATTAAGAAGGTAGAATTCGGACTTATAATTTAATATAGCTCCATCCCTCTTGTTGTTTTTTCGCAATTTCCAGAACCCCAGAGATAACTGTTCCGGCGCCATCTACTAACTGGTCTTTAGTGACACCTCGTTTTTTCATAGCAAATTCACAGGCGAGGAAACTTACACCCTTATCGGCATACATTTTTATCTCATCCTGCACTACACTATTCTTTTTCACCAACATATTTAAACCTCCACTATGGCAAACTACTTCAAATTTGGTATCTGGTGCTACACTCCAATAGTTCTTCAATTGACTCATCAAATTTTGATGTATTAAGGTATCTGCGGAAGTCAATTGGAAAACAATTTTAAGTCCTTTATAACTATCAGCAGACTTACGATTATTTTTAGTTTGTGCACTCAATCCAGTTGAAAAAACAAAAAGTAGAGCTAGAAGAAGAATTTTTTTCATGTCAATAAAAATTAGTGAAATTTATAATCTACTCCAGTAACCTGTGTAAGCAATTTTTGCGGAGCATCTAGTACTTTCGCAGACATTGGTGGCTCAGGAGTTACCGGTGAATTTACCTTTAAATACTCTTTTAACACAGAGTGTAATGTAAAAGGTGTATTACTTGCATTAGAAACACCTCTCATTCTGCATAGCATATCTAAGGGATCACCTTCACGCTCACATGCACAGATACGGTATACTTTGCTCATATCCAGAGGCTTACCATTCACTTCTACACTTTGCACACGCTTACCGTTCTGAGCAAAAGCATTGAAACTTATTTTCATGCCCTTAAATTTAATTACCCAACCGCCTAAGCGTTGAGAAGCATCCTCAGCAAAAACATTGTTCAACTCTCTCTCCAGCCAGTCTGTAATTTGCTTACCGTTCACAGAGCCAGTTCTTACCACGCTATCTACTGGCAACATATCAAAGATGTAGCCATTAGTAATTGGAATATTTCCTGTTTCGTCGGGGGTAGCGTTTGGCGGACAGAATCTAAAACCATTTGAAAGAACTATATCAGCCTCTTTAATTTTCCATTTCAAAGCATCCAAAATTAGCGTATCAATGGTATTTTCGATTACAAAATAACGGTAAAGAGGAATAGTACTATATCCAGCGATGGTATTGATATCACCTTCAAAAGGGACTTCATTTTCTTTTATCAGGCGACTAATATTTTTATCCGCTTTATATTTTTTTGAATCAATTTCAACTAGAGTATAATCGTCTTGAACAACCTTGCCATCTTTAATTTTGAGTTCAAGTTTCCCAACAAAAGAACCAAATGCACCAGGTTCAACTACTTTAGAATATTTACATTGTATTGGTTTGCGAACACGTTCATGCGTATCACCGCCCAAGATATAATCAACACCTTCACACTCTGGAAGATTAGCAATATGAATTTGTTGAGAAAGACCCAAATGAGATAACATGAACACATAAGCACATTGCTCTTGGTTACGTAAAACATCTACATAATGGGCTAAATTTTCTTCCGGCTTAGTATAAATTATGCCTTTACTATAGCTTGGCGATTGTCTTACAGGCACCAAGGGGTCGGTATAGCCAATAAAGCCGATTTTTACACCCTTCACATTCCAGATATGATAAGGTTGAAAAATCAACTCACCTCTTTTACCATCACCAAGATCATGGTACATATTAGCACAAACTTTAGGCGCATTTAAGGAGCCTAATAAGGTTTGCATTGCTTTTTTATAGTAGATAACCTCCCAATTACCCGGAAGATAAAGATCGTAGCCAAGCTCATTTAATACAGGAATCATGGCTTTACCACTTGTTTTTACTGAAAGCTCACTGCCTTGAAACATATCACCTGTATCAATGATGAATGTATCTGGATTATTTTTCTTTTCTTTTTTCAGATAGGTGGCAAGATGAGCATAGCCGCCTGTTTTACGAAAAACAGATTGTTCATTTTCCCAAAATAGTTCATCATGTGGATGAACCTGGCAATGAACATCTGTAGTTTGTAGAATGGAAATGGTAAACTCCGATTCATTTGCACTATCAACTGGAGTTTCAGAAAGCTCATTAGCTATTGAAGTAATTGGGTTTGAAGTAAAAATAGCTGCCCCTGCACCCATTGCACCAACTTTCTTTAAAAATCCTCTTCTATTATTTTCCATAAGTTAATTTTTCAGTCAGAATCTACTTTGATTTAGTAGCTTCTTCTAATTTCTTTTTTTCTTCAGCAATTGGTTTAAAAGGACCGAATTTATGTTGCTTCTCCGAGAATTTGTCAGCATAGGGTCCGAATGGGTGATCTATAGGCTTTTTAGACTTATCAGGCCAATCTTTAGGCACATTGATGTGTGGTCGAGCTTGCGAATTAACATAAGCAGCAATATCCCAAGCCTCCTCATCAGTTAATTGAGGATTATCATGCGTTGCACCGATAGGCATATTGTATTTCACATACTTTGCAAAGTTGGAAATACGGTAAAGTCCCGCACCATCATTATAACTATTCTTACCCCAAAGTGGTGGAAAAGTATATTCACTTTTATCAGGATTGATTACACCGGAACCATCTGCTTGATGGCAGCTTACACATTTTAAAGTATAGACCTCTTTTCCCTTTAGCGGATCAGCTGCTCTATCCAAAAAAGCCAGATCTTTAAAGCCAGACCCAGCTGCCTTTTCACCTTTAGGAACATTAGAACCTAAGAAATTGATATAAGCTACAATGGCTTTCATTTCTCTCGAATTTGTATCTAATGCAGAACCATTTAAACTTCTTTCAAAGCAGTCGTTTACCCTTTTTGGAATATCTTCAACACCACCACTTCGCGCCCTGAATTTAGGATAGAGAGAAGCTACAGAGCCATAATTATTCCCAAAAACAGCCGTACCGGCTTGCAAGTGACAGTTTTGGCAGTTCATCCCATTACTTATTTGCATCACAGAACCATTAGGGCCTAAATATTTAGCGGTATGAGCAATTAATTCCTTGCCATATTCCACATTTTCTTTCTCAGCCGCATCGCTAATGGTACTAGTCTCAGGGGCAATCCAAAATTCTTGAACAATTGCCTTTACCTCCGCGAGGGTTGCAGGCATTTCTTCAACGGCTACATCCTGACTTTTAGGCAGTTTGCTGATATAATATACTATTGGGATAGCAATCATTGCTACAATCAATAAAACTATCGCAAGGATGAGTTTATTAATTACTGAAAATAAGTCGTTTAATAAATTTTTATCGTCCTGCTTCTCAGACATAAGCTACAATTTTAATGAGGTAATTTACTTTTTAATACACCATATAAATACGTGCCAATAAGGGCAAAGAAAAATACAATTGCCATAGCCCAATAACCATAACCAACGTTAACTACCATTGGTCCAGGACAAGCACCACCAAGTGCCCAACCCAATCCGAATATAGTACCACCAACTAAATAACGGTAAACTGAATTATCTTTCGGGCTAAACAAAATTTGATTCCCTGAGAAATCACGGATTTTGAATTTTTTTATGAGTGCAACACCAGCTACACCTAATGTTACAGCCGTACCAATGATTCCATACATGTGGAAAGCTTGAAAACGGAACATTTCTTGAATTCTAAACCAAGAAACGGCTTCAGATTTGGTCATAACAATACCAAAAATTACACCAAGTACTAAGAATTTTATAAATTTCATCGTTTAAAATATTAAAGGCATAATTAAAAAAGTCATAATTAAACCACCTACAAAAAAGCCAATTACAGCAATTAGAGATGGGAATTGAAGGTCCGACAGACCAGAAATTGCATGTCCTGACGTACAACCACCCGCATAGCGAGAGCCAAAACCAACCATTAATCCAGCAATTGCAAGAATTAAAAATCCTTTAAGGGAGAACATGGCATCAGTTCCAAAAATTTCAGTAGGTTGTAAAGATTCAGGTTCAGAAATACCCAATTTTGATAAATCTTGAATGGTTTCTTGTGAAATTTGAACAGGAGCACCTGTGTCAAGAAACTGTTTGGTTAAGAAACCACCTAAAACAGCTCCAATAAGAAATACAATATTCCAAATTTGTCCACGCCAGTTGAAGTCAAAAAACTTATTCGTTTTTCCTAGTCCCGCAGCAGCGCAAATTGTTCTAAGATTAGATGAAAACCCAAAGGATTGTCCGAAAAATAAAAGGAAAAACATAATTCCCGAAATCATTAGTCCGGAGAACCACCAAGGCCAAGGTTGTGTTATAAATTCAATCATTTGTTTTTAGTTTGATAGATGAAATGAGATAATTGGTTTAAAAAGATGATTAATAAGCTTTTCGGTTGCACTTTGATGAAACAAGCCTCCCTTACCATGAGTTCCGATAAATACAAGGTCCATATCGTTCATTTGATTAAAATGAACAACGCCATTTTCTACGTCTTTATCATTAATTAAATGGCATGCATAATTGTCAATACCATTCAACTGGGCAAACAAGTTCATATCTGCTTCAACTTTAGCCTTTTCTGCGTCTACCTGACCAGAGGTGATTTGCAACAAATGTACTTTTGTATTAAAAGCTTTAATCAATTTATTTAATAAAGTTAATCCTTCTTTTTTAGGATTAACAAAGTTATGCACAAGCAATATGTTTTCAATTAGAAGATCTGAACGATCGCACATTAAAGATAGCAAAGGAATTTGAGATTTACGAGCAATTACCTGAGCTTCTGTACCTGAAACAATTTCCTTTATTCCGCTTGCTCCTTTATTACCCATTACAATTAGATCGAAGGCATTAGCATTGGAGAAGTTAAGAATAGCATCTGTAGTTTTGCCGAGCACTAAATGAACATTAATTTGATTACCATAAAGAGTTTTCAAATTTTCAAGCTTTCTCAGAGAAATTTCCTTTTGCTTTACTACATAGTTCACATCAATTTCGCCGCAAGTTTGAATCTCTCCTTTGGCATCCATTGTTACGGTATCCGGCACATTTAATACATGTACAAAATGAATATCGGTTTCAATTTTCTCTTCCAATTTTTTCACCATTAGGTAGGCAAATTCGGCTTGGACAGAAAAATCGGTCGGAATTAAAATTTTTAAACGTTCCATATCAGATTAGTTCTTGTTTAATTACAGTTAATATTTTGCCAAGGGCCTTTATTTACCACATTGGTAATGCCATGTTGTGCAAGCATAGCCATTGCCATATTTACACGATTACCACTTCTACAAACCATGATAATTTCATCAAAGCCACGTAATTCATCAATGTGGCTTTCCAATTGATCGAGTGGATAATTTACACTACATGGAGCGTGTCCGTCCATATTAAATTCGTCTACTGATCTTACGTCTACAATAATTGATTTCATAATAGAAAATTTTAATGATTGAGCTTAATCAACACTATTATTTGTTTAATAAATGATAGTATTACAATTAATGCGCTGATTTTATTTTACAAATTGATTTACATTCCCTACGGTTCCACCATTAACAACATTGGTAAAACCATTTCTTTGCAGGATTGATTTAGCCTGTGAGCTTCTATTCCCACTACGACAGAATACGATGATATGCTTTTTGTCTTTAAATTTAGAAATCTGCCTAGAAATGCTATCCAGTGGAATATTCACGGATCCTTTTACTTTTACTTGTGCAAATTCTTGCGGACTACGAACATCGACTAAGAAAGCACCTTCCTCAATAAGTGCATTTAAATCAGGTTTTTCTGATGCACTAAATAATTTCTTTAAAAAATTTAACATATAAATTAGATTGAAAACTTGTTAATTACTCCTACAAGGCCATTTTTCGGTACCACACCACTTTGACGCCACAAAACCTCACCCTTTTTAAAAAGGATTAAGGTTGGTACACCTTGTACTTGATATTCGGCAGCAGCTTGTGGGTTTTTATCCACATCCACCTTTAAAATACTAGCCGCATCGCCCACTTCCTGTTTTACTTCCTTTAAAATTGGGGCCATTACCTTACATGGTCCACACCACTCAGCGAAAAAATCCACAAGCACTGGCTTATCGGATTGTATTAATTCATTAAATGTCATGTCTATTTTTTTAAAGCTTTTAAATTAAACTACCTCTTCGTAAGATATTTCCTTTGAATCAGATTTTTTTGATGGAGTTGGCGTAGCGCATCCTCCAACACCACAGCATGCAGCATTAAAAAGAGCCATACCAGTAAAAAGTAATCCTGCGAAGCCGAACAACATGTCCTTGGCAACTATGGCTTGCACAATAATGGCTAAACCAATTCCTAGGCGTAGAAATCGAACGATATTCCAATTATTTAACAATACATCTTTCATGTTTTTAGCCTCCTTTTATTTAGAACTTATACAAAGGTAATGCCTAAGATTTCGTTTATAAGTAACAAAGGTTACAAATGGAAAAGACAAGATTTTAAGAAGAATTTAGGCTTGATTAGTATGTAGGCACGCAATAATCGCTTTTCCAAAAGGTTTTTGTGGTGCAGCACATCCTGTGGTTGGCAATCATTCCAGCGATAGCAGTGATGGCTGCTACAATAAATAAAGCCTGACTTATACCAAATATATCTGCAAGGAAACCACTCAAAATTGCTCCAATAACATAACCACTATCGCGCCAAAGACGGAAAATACTTAAGCTTTGAGCACGTTGTTTAGGATGCGTTCCTTCGGCGATAACAGAAAGGAAATTAGGATATACTAAAGCCGTTCCGAAGCCTAAAAGAATGGAGGCAAGAATTAAGAATGGTAAAGTATAAGCGAGGGCAATAAGTAAAATAGCGATTGCTTGAATTAACATACCGGCGGTAATAATTTGCTTTTTGCAGTGAGTATCGCCTAGTTTACCGGTAAAAAGTTGAGATATGCCCCAAACTGCTGGATAAATAGCAGCAATAATACCTATTTGTGTAATGCTAAAACCCCTTTGAATCAATAACATGGGTAGGAGTCCCCAAACTACCCCATCATTTAGATTATTCACCAAGCCATTTAAGCTTACAGAACCCAAGTTTTGGTGTTTCCAGCTTGTTTCCTTCCAAACATTTTCAAAAAGAGGGAGCTTACTGGTCAGACTTTCCGTTTGAACGAAATGCGTGGTATCTTTCACCAAGAATATTGTGATTAATAATCCACCGAAAGCAAATAATATCCCTGGAATAAATGGGAAATAAGCATATCCATAATCTGAGGCGATAGAACTAGCCAACCAAGCGGCAAGACCAACAGAAAGATAACCCGCAAACTCATTAATTCCCATGGCCAAGCCACGATTTTTACCACCCACTAGATCAATTTTCATAATCACGGTAGAGCTCCATGCTAGTCCCTGGTTAATACCCAATAAAACATTAGCCGCAATAACCCAATTCCAATTGGGAGCGTACATGAGCATAAAAGGCACGGGGAGGGCGAAGAGCCAGCCTATAATCAGAATAGTTTTACGATTAAATTTTTTGCTGAGTTGAGAAACGGCGTAATTACTTAGCGATTTACTAATTCCAAATGCAATGATAAAAGACATCAAAGCTGCATTAGCACTTAGTCCGAATTCTACATTACCAAAACCAGGCATAATAGAACGTTCTAAACCAATCATGGCGCCTACAAAGGCATTCACCAATACAAGTAGAGCAAATTGATATTTATTTTCTTTTAAACCTTGCATACAAATTAATATACGAAAAAATAATGGTAAAAACAAATAATAGGGGTAGACAAATGCCTAGCCCTATTATTTAAACATGCATTTTACATAAAAGATATTATGCGTGCATAGTTTTACTTTGGCAAACGAAATCAGTTTTAGGAACATTTGTTTCGCTAATTGCTTTAAATCCTCCGGCTATTTCTGTAAAGTTTCTATAGCCACGAGCTTGAAGGATAGAAGCTGCTGCCATACTTCTATAACCACCTGCACAATGTAAAAAGAAGTGTTCTTTCGGATTCACATCCTTAATCCAATCATTGATATAGTCGAGTGGTCTGTTAAATGCCTCATCCACATGCTCAGCAGCATATTCACTTTCTCTTCTTAGGTCAATAACCAAATCCTGCCCGATTCTAACTTCTTTAGCAAATTGCTCTGCAGTGATGCGGTCTACGATGTCTGCTTCTTTTCCAGATTTTAGCCATGCTTCGAATCCTCCTTGAAGGTGACCAAGAACATTGTCAAAGCCAACACGACTTAAGCGAGTGATTGCTTCTTCTTCTCTACCTTCATCAGTAACTAAGAGAATAGCTTGTTTCACATCCACAATAAGAGCACCTACCCAAGGGGCAAAATCACCATCTAGGCCGATATTTACAGACTGCGGAATAAAGCCGCGATAGAAAATGGTATTATTTCTAGTATCGAGAATTAATGCATCGGTTAGTTCGGCAACAAGTTCAAACTCATCCGGACTAAAAGCTTTCATTCCATGATTTAGGACAGTTTCGAAGCTGTCATAGCCCTTTTTATTCATAGCTACATTTAATCCGAAATACGCTGGTGGAGGAGTTAATCCATCTGTTACAGCTTTAATAAATGCTTCTCTATTTGGCTGATTTAGAGCATAATTCATCCGCTTTTGATTACCCAAAGTATCCACAGTTTCGGTCATCATATTTTTGCCACATGCACTACCTGCACCATGTGCTGGATAAACGATAACATCATCCGCAAGAGGCATGATTTTATTCATCAAGCTATCATAGAGTAAGCCAGCAAGTTGTTCCTGAGTCATGCTTGCTGCTTTTTGAGCAAGATCTGGGCGACCAACATCCCCTAAGAAAAGCGTATCGCCACTGAAAATACAGTGATCTTTACCATTCTCATCTTTAAGTAAGAAGGTTGTGCTTTCCATAGTATGGCCTGGCGTATGTAATACTTGTATGCTTACATTGCCTACTTTAAACTCTTGACCATCAGTAGCAGAAATACAATCGAACTCACAAGCTGCATTTGGTCCGTACACAATGGGAGCACCCGTTTCTTTACCGAGATCCACATGCCCACTCACAAAGTCGGCATGAAAATGAGTTTCAAAAATATATTTTAGTTTAACCCCATCTTTTGCAAGCCTATCTAAGTAAGGCTTAACTTCACGAAGAGGATCGATAATGGCAGCTTCGCCATTGCTTGTGATGTAATATGCACCTTGTGCTAAACATCCGGTGTAAATCTGTTCTACTTTCATAATCAAGAATTTGACTACACAAAAATCGCTAATACTAAGGCTTCATTTTGCAACAAATGTTACCTATAAAAAAAGCCGCCAAAAATAATTTGGCAGCTTTTTTATAGTTTGAGGGGTTTTAATTAAGACACCAAAGGTTCGCCTTTATTTACCCATTCATTGATACCTCCAGAGTAATTTGAGATATTGGTAAATCCTTCTTTAACAAGAATTGAATATCCAATTGCAGCTCTATCACCACCCTGACAGTGAATCAGTACTTTCTTATCTTTACTGATTTTATCCAAATTTTGAGGTAGAGTACCTACAAACACATTGTCGGCATGAGCGATATGTCCTGAATTATATTCAGCTACACCTCTTAGATCTACGATTTGCACATCCTCTTGCATCAATTTTTTAGCTTCGTCAATTGAAAGAACGTTAGCCTTTTCTAATTTGCCACCAGCTTCAGTCCAAACAGAAGTTGAAGGAACATAACCATAGATATTATCTAATCCGATACGCATCAATTTTCTTGTCAGATCATCCAATTTAGATTCATCGGCTAAGATGATAAATTGCTCATCATATTTTAAGAACCATCCCGCCCAAGTAGCGAAAGCGTTATTACCTTGAATATTCATTGTTCCAGGAATAAATCCTGCTGCAAATTCTACTTTATCTCTTGCATCAAGTACTTTCATACCTTTAGCCATAGCATCTTTAAGATCTGCTGCACTTAATTTTTTAAGTGTAGGTACTTCAGTTAACAATGGACGATCAACCTTATTCAGACTTTTCATCATTGCAAAATACTTAGGTGGTTCAGGTTGATCAGCTAAAAGATATTGAACAAATCCTTTTTCATCATTATCATATTGGAAAGCCCAGTTTCTTACTTTCTCGTAACCAACGGTTGTACTTGGAACAGCACCAAGAGCTTTACCACATGCAGAACCTGCACCATGACCTGGCCAAACCTGAATATAATCAGGAAGAGAAGAGAACTTATTGATTGATTTGTACATTTCCTTTGCACCAGCATCCATTGTACCAGTTAATCCAGCAGCTTTTTCTAATAAATCTGGGCGACCAATATCACCTACGAATACGAAGTCGCCGGTAAATAACATCACAGGCTCTTTAGAAGCAGGATTATCTGTTAGCAAAAAGCTGATACTTTCTGGCGTATGACCTGGAGTATGCAATACTTCCATGGTAAGATTACCAATCTGCACTTTATCACCATCCTTTAAGCCATGATGCTTAAATTCATATTCCCATCCTTCACCACCTTCATCAGACAAGAACATTTCTGCTCCTGTTAATTTAGCTAACTCACGAGAACCTGCAAGGAAATCTGCATGAATATGCGTTTCGAAAATATGAGTGATGGTCATATTATTCGCCTTAGCGATTTCTAAATAAGTATCCACATCACGTTTCGGATCAATTACTGCAGCTACACCAGCTTTTTGGCAGCCGATAAAATAACTTGCCTGTGCAAGACTCTTATCATAAATGTGTTGAAAAAACATAATTTTTGGGTTTAAAGGTTATTAAATATCTAATTATAATTCTTTTTTAGCGAGATACCAATCTACCATTTCTAGACTGCTATTTTTTCTTTCTGCAAGTGCTTCAATTGTTTTTGGTGCGGGCACAATAACTTTGTCGCCAGGCTGCCAATTCAAAGGCATTGCCACTTTATTTTCATCAGAAACTTGAAGAGCAATTAGTGTTCTTTTGATTTCCTCCATATTACGACCAACATTTAATGGGTAATACATAACCAATCTTACTTTACCAATAGGATCAATAATAAACACCGCTCTTACTGCTGCAGTTTCACTTTCTCCTGGCTGAAGCATTCCATAAAGCTTTGAAACACTCATGTCAATATCTGCGATGATTGGGAATTCGAACAAAACACCTGTTTTGTCATTTACAGCATTAACCCAAGCAATGTGAGCATGAATACTATCAATACTTAAGCCTATTAATTTTGCATTGTGCTTATTAAAGAAATCCTTTTCTAGAGCAAAGCCACTCATTTCTGTAGTACAAACCGGTGTAAAATCTGCTGGATGAGAAAAAAAGACTACCCAACTTCCTTTATTAAATTCTGAAAATTTCAGATTTCCTGTTGTTGTTACTGCTTCAAAATCGGGAGCAAAGTCTCCAATTCTTGGCATTGTGTTATTTATATTTAAATTTTCCATAATGTTTTAAATCTTTATACAAAGATGGAGACTAAAATCCTGTAGATCGGTAACAAAGGTTACAATTTAAACTAAACAGTAAGATTTGATTTCACCAAAACCACAAACAGCTCATTTCCTGATCTTTTTTCGAATGAATTATAACAAGAATCAAAAACTTTGAAATCAAATTTCTCTTTAAATAATTCTTGATATTCTTCTATTGTTCCTCCAAACGGAGGACCAGCTATTTCAAAAATCCTAGAAAATAGTAGTCCGGCAATTTTACCGCCATTTTTTAAGAGATCTGCCATTTTCTGAACATAATTTTTTCGGAGAATTGGATCTAATGCGCAGAAAAAAGTCTGCTCAAGAATCAAATCATATTCACCCTCATGTTCAAAGAAATCACCTAAAATAATATTTATTTGTGGCTTAGATTTAAATTTTGTTTTCAATCTATCTACCAATTCTGGAGCGATATCAATTAGATTAACATTATTAAAACCTTGTTCTAAAAGATATTCAGCTTCATAAGAATTGCCACAGCCTGGAATTAATATTTTTAAATTTTTATCGCTGATCTGATCAATATATTCTTTTAGCGGTGGCGACACTTGTCCTAAATCCCAGCCAGTACTTTGAGCAATGTATTGATTATTCCAAAAATCTTGTCCCAGGACTTTGGTACTATCATTTAGAAGATTGGAATTGTTCTCCATATTAATGACCTCCTCCTGAACTTGGGAAGAATAATTCTTTGATAAAAATATAAATACCCATTACAAGTACGAACCAGCCAAAAGACTTTTTAAGCTTGTCGCCACTAATCTTTTTCGATAGATAAATACCAATGAATATGCCAAATACGGCAAGAGCTGTAAAGGTTCCTAGAAGAGTCCAATCAATAAGTTGGGCACCTTGTAAATCGCCAATAAACCCGATTAAAGATTTAGCAGCTATGATAAATAGTGAGGTACCAACAGCTAGTTTCATAGGCATACGCGCAAGAATTACTAGAGCTGGGATTATTAAAAATCCACCGCCAGCACCTACCAAACCAGTTAGTAAACCAACTACAGCACCCTCTAATAAAATCATTGGGTAGTTGTATTTCATGCTTTCCTCTTCTTGTTCAGCACTTTGTTTACCAGGCTTAATCATGCTCACAGAAGCTAGAATCATCACGATTGCAAAAAGCACCATGATACCTATTGATTTTGTAATGACTAATGATCCAATGGTAAATAGCTCTGAAGGAATCAAAGGCACTAACCACATACGAGTTATGTAAACCGCAGCGATTGATGGGATACCAAAAATAAATACAGTTTTAAAGTCGGCACGTTTTTGCAGCGCACTTTGCACGCCTCCAACTAAAGCAGTTGAACCAACTATAAATAATGAATAAGCTGTTGCTAGGATGGGATTTACGCCCATAACATAGACTAAGATAGGCACAGTAAGAATGGAGCCTCCGCTACCAATTAAGCCTAGTGAAACACCTACAAGTACAGCAAGAATATAACCTAATATTTCCATAATTTTTTTATTTGCTTACAAAGGTCTTATAAGCTGGATAGATTAAAGGTTACAAAAGTTACATAAGCATTCATAAGATTAATTGGTGGCTTGTAGGTCAAGATAAACATTAAAAAAGGAGCAGAAAATCATTCTTAAAGCTATTAGATATTTGTTCATGATGCAATATCCGTTAAAAAAACAAGAATACTTTAGTTATGTTTTGGATTATTAGGTAAATTAATATTGCCAATTCGGGAGGATTTTGCTAGACTAAATTATTGCTTTTATAATAGTCAATAAAAAAACCCGATTAAATTAATAATCGGGTTTATGAAACTATACTAATTTTATGCTGTTTGGGGATTTACTTTTTTATAAAAGTTGTTTTTAGCACGTCTTGTGAGTTTGTCCCAACCATGACTTCAAATTCACCATTTTCAACGCTAAACTGACCATCGCCATCATAAAAACCTAGTTCTTTATCGGTTAAGATAAACTGAAGTTCCTTTGTTTGACCAGGTTCGATACTCAATTTTTGAAAACCTTTTAATTCTTTTACTGGCCTTACCGTAGAAGATATTTTATCTCTAATATAAAGTTGTGCCACCTCTTCCCCGCTGTACTTACCCGTGTTTTTTATGGTAATTGAAACTAAAACTTGAGAAGGGTTGGTTGAGTCAACTTTCAAATCAGAATATTTAAATTGGCTATAACTTAGGCCATATCCAAAGGGGTATAAAGGTTGATTAGGCTCATCAGTATAATGCGACCAAAATACTTCTGGCTTGGGACCTGGCCGTCCGGTATTAAAATAATTATAATAGATAGGTAATTGACCAAGGTGTCGAGGGAAAGTCATAGGTAATTTACCACTAGGATTATAATCACCAAACAACACTTCTGCAATGGCATTACCCGATTGCGTGCCTAATTGCCAAGTTTCAAGTATTGCGGGAATATGTTTATCTGCCCAATTTAGAATAAGAGGGCGGCCATTCATTAATACAAGAACAATGTTTTTATTGACTTTATAAACTTCTTCTAATAATTGTTGTTGAAGACCCGGGAGATCTAAATTTGCTCTGCTTCTACCTTCGCCTGATTGAAATCCATGTTCGCCAAGAACCATGATAACAACCTCAGAATTTCTGGCAGCATCAATAGCATTTTTAAATCCGCTAGTATCCGAATTATTGATTTTTACTTCATCAATAAAGCTCACTGGCCCTAGTACCAGATCAGCACCTTTGGCATAAGTAAATTCGTTAGTGTATTTTTTTAGTCCCTCAACAACAGAAACAGCCGAAAAATCATCAGAACCAACGCGCCAATTACCTAGCGGACTATTTTTATCATCTGCAAGGGCACCGATTACAGCAATTTTCTTTTGGTTTTTAGAAAGCGGCAAAAGTTGTTTTTCATTTTTAAGAAGAACGATTGATTTTTTTGCCATATCTAGAGTCGCTGCGATATGATCGGGGTGATAGATGAGCGTTTTTTCTCTTTCAGGATTGCAATATCTGTAAGGATCATCAAATAGTCCTAGCTCAAATTTAACCTTAAGAATTCTTCTTACCGCATCATCAATTACATGCATGGATACTTTTCCCGATTCAACTAAAGATTTAAGATGAGTAACATAAGCATAAGATTCCATGTCCATATCGGAGCCAGCATTGGCAGATTGTTCAGCAACATGAGCTAAATTTTCGGAGAAGCCATGATCAATCATTTCAAAGCCAGATCCCCAATCGGATACAATGAAACCCCCAAAGTTCCATTTAGATTTCAAGATATCCCTTTGAAGAAATTTATTGGCTGTTGCAGGAATGCCATTTAACACATTGAAAGAGTTCATCACTGTTTTAACATCATTATCTACAGCCGCTTTAAAAGGTGGAAATATCACATTATAAAGCGTAGAAGTACCTACATCTACTGTATTATAATCTCTACCAGCCTCAGCGAAGCCATAGCCAGCCATATGTTTCACTGTTGCAGCGATTGTATTGTTTGCGGAAAGATCATCGCCCTGGAAGCCCCTAACACGCGCTACAGCAATTTTAGACCCTAGGAAAGGATCTTCGCCAGCACCTTCCATTACTCTACCCCAGCGAGCATCTCTTGAGATATCCACCATTGGTGCGAAAGTCCAGTTGATGCCTACTGCAGAGGCTTCAATAGCTGCAACACGAGCCGACTTTTCAATAGCTTGTAGATCCCAGCTTGCTGATTCGGCAAGAGGAATAGGAAATAATGTTTTATGACCGTGTATTACATCAAATCCAAAAAGAAGAGGAATTCCTAAACGTGATTCCTTAACTACGATTTCTTGGATTTTTCTAACATTTTCAACACCTTTTACATTCAAAACTGAGCCTACCAATCCTTGTTTGAGATGCTCATATTTCAATTTAGCATTGCCTTCTTTGGGCGCGGGACCAGTTATTTCCCAAAAGCCATTATATTGATTCATCTGACCAACCTTTTCTTCGAGGGTCATTTTTTTCAAGAGCTTTTCAACTTTTTTATCAATTTCACTCTTTTTTGATGCTGGCTGCGCAAGGCTAAATAGTGGCAAAACAGTAAAAGCAAAAAGTAGCCGTAGCACGGCGTTAAAATTTTTCATTTGGGGAAGAGAAAAAATGAATAAAGCGCCAAAATTGGCGCTTTATTCAAGGATTATTGAATTGGTTATTTGTAAATTCTGATGTAGTCAATTTCCATAGTTGCACTATTGAAGTTAGGATCAACAGCACCACCAAAAGTGCCACCCATAGCTACATTTGCTAAAAGGAAGAACTCATGATTAAATGGAATATTTGCAGAGTTGGCTACCGTATGAAATAACTGATTATCTACATAAATTCTAATGGCATCTGCATACCATTCAACAGTATAAATATGAAATTCAGTTGTAGCATTAGCAATAATTTTTGTGCTCCCATTAGGATTTCCACCTGAACGACCAGGATAATGAAGAGTACCAAAAATTTTGTTAAGTTCACTACCGCGATGTTCTACAATATCAATCTCACCACATGCAGGCCAACCTACTGTTTTAATATTATTACCAAGCATCCAAACTGCCGGCCAGGTACCAACACCTGCTGGAAGTTTAGCTTTTACTTCAATTTTACCATATTTAAAAGCAAATTTATCTTGAGTAAGTAAGCGTGCAGAAGTATAAGCCATGCCACTAAAATTCTCTTTCTTAGCAGTAATTTTTAAAGATCCATTGCTTACAATTGAATTTTCTGGACGGTTAGTATAATATTGTAATTCTTGATTTCCCCAACCACCGGAGCCTGTACCGATATCATACTTCCATTTAGTAGGATCAGGAGCGCCATCTACATTAAACTCATCGGCCCACAATAATTCGGAGCCTGGAGCTTTAACATTGACAGTTATTTGCGCTGATTTTGTGATGGCAGCGCCAGAGCTTCCAGTAGCCGTAACCGTAACCGTGTAGGTATTATTACCAGTTGTAGTATATTGATAGGTGGTAACACCTGAAGGTACAGTTCTTACCTGTCCATTTCCGAATTCGAAAGCATAAGAAACAGCGTTAGTAGCTGTAGCAGTAAATACAACCGTTCCGCTTCCATCAACACTTACATTCGCAGCAAGCGTTAGATTTGTGGGTAAAAGTTCTGCAACGCTATCAGCACCAGCTTTTTTACAACTTACGAATAAGAAATAGACAAAAAATAGGCTTGTCAGGGTTTTATAGAATTTCATGATTCTGTTATTTTACTTTAAGTTTTTGGTACCAAGCAAGACCATCTGCACCGATGGTTCTCAAGTGAACATTTGTTTCAGAAATTGATAAAATCTCATAAGTGTTACTACCAAAACCAGCATTTATGATTCCATTTCCTGGAACTGTAAATTGAATTCTTGTCGAATTTGCTGTAGTACTAGCAGAGGTTGCATCCATGAAAATTAATTTTTTGGACCCCCCGGTATTTAGTGCATAATTGCCATCATCTCCTGAAAACCCATAAAAACTTGTCGCGTCTTTAATAATAAAGGTTAATCCCTTATTATCAACTATCATATTGATGTTATCATTTGCGTCTTTGGTAAATGTAATTTCATCATTATACAATTCAGGATCGCGATCATTACCTTTAGCTGCATAATAATCTGGATAAAATAACCAAATAGGTCCAACTCCAAAATGTGAATCAGCATCTTTATCTGTCACCCAGATTTTTGATGATCCACCAGTTAAACCATTAAGGATATTGTCCGGTATTTTAAAATCTACAAACACTTTGATTTTCTTGCTTATTGTTGATGTTGTACCACCCTTTCCAATAGCATTTACTGTAATAGTATAATCATTAGTGCCAGGAGTGTTGTATTTATACACACTTGTACCGGCCGAAAGAATTTGTGTTTGTCCGTCGCCAAAATCAACCTTATAATTGATTGTATTGCTTGAGGCAAGAGTTATTGACACCTTACCTGTACCATCACCATTTAAATTTGAGGCATTTACTCCCTGAATAGCCGTTTGAAGGGTTAATTGAGCTGGCGACGACAGATCACCAAAAGAATATTCTTCCTTAGTACAAGAGCTAGCACTCAAAAATGCAATGAGAAGAACAATATTAAATTTATTTATAAAATTTTTCATGATCAATAATTTTAGATTAATTGAGTGTTATATCATCAAAGTAGAACGTATAGTTGGCTGTTCCATCACCTGGAGTTCCATTATCGAATATGAAGACAAGGTTATGGTATAGCGCAACGGTACTGATAGCGCTATAATCGAAAGTTAGTGTCTCCCAAGCATTAGCTTTAGTGGTTACAACTTCCTTTTCGAAGTTAACAGCGGCGTCCGACTTATTTTCAACTTTCAATAGCATTTTTGCACCTACACGTGGAGAATAAACTTTTACTGTAAATGTCTTATTCACAGAGAAATCAATTGGATTAGGTAACTTTAATAGAGCACCACCCCAAGGTTGGCCAGCACCTTTAACCATCTTAGCAACCTTTGAAGAACCATTAATTCCGCCAGCAGCTGGATTATCCGCTACAGTTAAATTACCACCATCGAAATTAATGAAGTCGTAATTTAATGTAAGCGATTGAAAATCAAGAGGTAGACCTAAAACACCGTTATCGCTAGCTACCATTTGAACATCATCCCAATAAAAAACCTTACCAGATCCAGTATTACCAAAATCGAAGAAGATAGATGCTTTATTAAAATTATATGCAAGATTTAAAGCAGCTGTTCCGGTAGCATGATTAGTGAAATCAAAAACTAAAGTTTCCCATTCGTTTGCTTTAGTTGTTGATACCTGGGTTTCAACAGACTTATTAGCATCATTGCTATCTTCAATTTTCAATCTTACAGGTATTCCTGCTGCTGGTGAGTACACTCTAACACTCATTTTAGTTGCACTAGATGAAATTGGAATTTTAGTAGCAAAACCATCGCTTGTTCCAATAGTTGTACCTGCCCAAGTTTCGGCACCATTAGGCTTAGTGGTTACCTTTACTTTATTGGTCACATTTACAGGGTCTGTTCCATTTACTGTTGAGTTATTACCGAAATCGGTAACTGTATTATTTACAGTTTCATCATCAAAGCTTACCGGTAATTTAATTTGGCTTAAAGTAGCTGGTAAATTTTTAGTTAGGCGGATATCATCAAAGTAGAAAGTAAAATCTGATGAACCATTACCAACCGTACCTAAATCGAAAATAAGCACTAAATTCTGGTAAGTATTTGAAGTATTAATAGCACTATAATCAAATACTAAATCAACCCACTCATTAGCGACAGTTGTAGTTACTTCCTTTTCAAAGGCTTTGTTTGAATCAGAAGAATTTTCCACTTTTAATAAAACTTTTGCACCAACACGCGGAGAATAAACCTTCATTCTAAAGATTTTATTAGAAGAAAAGTCGATATTACCACCGAGTTTTAATACACTACCACCCCATGGCTGACCAGCACCTTTAACCATTTTAGATACTTTATTACTAGGGTTATCAGCTGTTTTATGGGGATTATCAAGAACAGTTGAGTTACCACCATCAAAGTTAATGAAAGCATAATCAAGGGTTGGAGACTCAAAGTCTACGGGTAATAAAATTGGGTTAACAATATTTATCGTGTCTGTATAAGTAGTAGTTGCTGCACCACCACTCAAAGCCACAACTTTTAAGATGTAAGACCCAACTTTAGCATAAGTATGACTTATGGTTTCGCCTTCAAGGAAAGATTTTGGAACCTCATTATCTACATCGCCATAATAAACTTTGAATACCGTTTCATATTTTGCTGTAGCAGAAACATTAATTTTAAAATTGTTTGCTGGATCTGGAGCAACAACAACTTTTAAATCTTCCGGTGCTTTGAAAGAAACTGTTAGTGGAATAACCTTTTCGGTTACTTTTCCAGTTAAACCGTAACCTATAATTTTTACATTATAAACCCCTTCAGGATAAATACGTTGAACGCTTTTACCTGCCTCAACCTTAGCGGGAGTTGTTGTACCGTGACCAAAAAAGACATCAAAGCTTGATGCTCCCTCTCCATTTGGAGTGATGGTAACTAAACCTGTATTATCTTGTGTAATATCAAATAAGGCCGAAATTTGAGCTGGTGACTCTGAACTTTCCAAGAAAGAAGTATCACCAAAATTCTCCTTTTGGCAAGATCCCAATACTGCCACTAAAATGGCAAGGCTGAAAATATATTTAAATGAATTCATGATTCTTAATTTTAAATTTGTGCTTAGTTGTATCCTGGATTTTGTTTCAATCCTGAAATATCTACCTCTTGCTGAGGAATAGGGAATAATTCGTTTTTACCTACAGTAAAACCAGTAATTTTTGATGCCGCTTGTCCTGTTCTTACAAGATCAAAAAAGCGATCACCTTCCATAGCCAACTCTAGTCTTCTTTCATCCCAAATTGCTTGACGAAGAGCTGTTCCTGTGGCACTTATATCATGAAGATCATCTCCAAATGCACGTTTACGAACTCTATTCAAATATTCTTGAGCCTTTGAGTCGTTTGGTGTAGTTGCTCTATTATTTGCCTCAGCAGCCATAAGCAATACATCCGCATAACGAATTGTTCTAAAATTATTTAAATAATTAAGCTCCACTTGTCCGGAAGTTTCACCTACCCTTGGCATATACTTCTGACTGTATAAGCCAGTATTTTTATAAGGTGCAACTTTATAAGTAATACCAAAGGAAGGATTTGCAGTCTTATAAGCTTCGATATCCAATATTGTTACCGCTTTTCTGGTATCGCCAGCAGCATAAGCATCAGCAAGGTTTTTAGTAGGTAGATTGGTACTCCAACCAGAAGAATACGGACTTGTACCGGTAAGGTTACGTATACCACAAATCTGAACTGCTAAATTTCCTTGACCTCTTCCTGGATTAGACCAATCATAAAAAGGACTAGCATTAGAATATTGAATTTCAAAAACAGACTCAGGGCCATTCTCGCCAGCCTGTAAGAAAATGTTGCCAAAGTTTGGTACAAGACTAAAAGGACCTTTTACCACATTTTCAAGCATTGTTGCAGCGGCATCAAATTTACCTTGGTATAGCAATACCTTACCTAAAAGCGCTTGAGCGGCAAACTTAGTCGCTCTACCCTTTTCAACATTCACATTTGGAAGAACTGCAATTGCATTTGTTAAATCAAGCTCAATTTGCTTATAAACATCTGCTTTAGGTGCCCTTGAATATTTTTTTGAATCAGAAACCGAAAGTCTCTTATCAACAAACAAAGGCACATCGCCAAACATTCTAACTAATTCAAAATAATAGTATGCTCTTAAGAAATAAACCTGACCGTATAAAGCATCTTTACCTACAAAATTAAATTTGTCTTTATTCTCGTGTAAATAATTAGCACGATTTATACCTTCATAACATGCTCTCCATGCTTCCGTAAGATTGGCATTGGTACTATTCGATTGATAATCATCAATTTGCTGAAAACCAATTTGATCAGTAGCATTTTCGCCACCAGAAACTGAATTATCTGATGCTATATCACCAATTACTGGATTAGCCCATAGCCATTGTAATGGAGAATAAGTACCAATAACCATTTTTTGGTAATCATCTTCATTTGTTAAGTAGGTGTCTGCTGTAATTTGAAAATCCTCTTTAGGATCATAATCAACAAACTTTTCACATCCTGTTGCAATGCTTACAACTAGGAATAAACTGATGAAATATTTATAATTTTTCATTTGAACGCTCTTTTAAGATTAAAATTTAACATCTACACCCATTGACCAAGTTCTGGCTTGTGGATAGGAACCTCTATCGATACCTGTATCAAAAATTCCACCCGATATTTCAGGATCATAACCAGAATATTTAGTGAAAGTGAAGGCATTCTTAACTTGAGAATAAATTCTGATTTTGCTGAACGACTTATTTTTAAATAGTGAAGCAGGAAGAGTATATCCTAATTGGAAATCCTTAATTTTTATAAAAGAACCATCCTCAACATAACGATCAGAAGCTCTTGTATTATTATTAGCATCGGTAAATGTATACCTTGGATTTCTAGCATCATTCGTACTTCCTTCACCAGTCCATCTAGCCAATACACCTCTGAATTTATTAGTCATAGCTAAATTACGTTCGTAAGCTCTGTAGATATCATTACCTATTGAAGCATATACAAAACTATTTAAATCGAAGTTTTTGTAGTTAAGTGAAAGTCCCCAGCCTAATGTAAAATCAGGGAATGGATCACCAATTTTAATACGGTCGTCTCCATCAATTTTGTTATCACCGTTTATATCGGCATAACGAATATCACCTGGTTTAGCACCTGGCTGACTTGCAGAGGCTGCAATTTCAGCTGGATTTTGGAATAGGCCATTTGTTTTATAACCGTAAAAGTATCCTGGAGTTTCGCCAGCTTCAAATCTAGTAACACTCTGATTAGGAATACCATAATTTCCACCAGTAATTAAGCCATTATTAGTTTCAGTTACTAAGTTTTTAGCTGTTGTAAAAGTAAAATTAGTGCTAAAATTTAAATTACGATTTACTTTATCAGCGAAACCAAGACTAAAGTCGAAACCAGAAGTTTCTGTTGTTCCAATATTAGCTGTTGGAGATTGTGCTGTACCAAGGTATAATGAAAGCGATGGGGTAAATAATAAACCACTGATATTCTTCTCAAAATAATCTGCTGAGAAGGAGAACTTATTTTTGTAGAAAGTCATATCAAAACCAGCATTTAACTGCTTTTGTTTTTCCCAAGCAAGCTCATCATTTTTAAATGAAGCAATAGTAGCACCAATAGAAGTATTGTTATTACCAAAAGTATAACCCGAATTTTGTCCCAAACCGTATGCATAAACAAGTGTTGAGATTTTCTGGTATTGCGGATTAACATTCTCATTTCCAGTAATACCATAACTACCTCTAATTTTAAAGTAGTTAATGAAGTCTAAGTTAAAGAAGTCTTCATTTGATACAACCCAGCCTAATGAACCAGCATAGAAGTTAGCAAACTTATTATTTGCACCAAAGGCGTAAGATCCATCTCTACGAGCAGAGAAGGAAGCCAAATACTTATCTTTATAATCGTAATTAATTCTGCTGAAGTAAGAAAGATTTCTTCTCTCGTATTGGAAAGATCCTACATCAATACCAGAAGTTGGAGCGATACCTGTTGCAGAAGAAATATCTGCAAATTCCCATGAATTAAAAGGAACATCCTGTCTCGAGCCATTTATAGCATTACCAGTTATTTTTGCCAATGAGAAACCAAGAATCGCATCAAAAGTATGGTCTTCATTTAATACTAAGCTGTAGTTTCCAAATGTTTCAAAAGTATTGTTGAAATAAGTATTTTTATATTCCGAAACGTTATTGTGAGCACCAGTTTTTGCAGAACCATCTGCATTTAAAGTTGAGTTAATGTGACCCGATCCATAAAAAGATAGAGGAGTAAAGGACTTACCAGTAACATCAACATTTGTGTATCCGTAGCGAGAAGTAAGTTTCAAATTCTTTAATAAATCATACTGTAATTCTAATTTACCGTATAATTTATTTGTATTAGACTCATTGTGAGTATCATCTAATTGAGTAAGCGGATTAAATATTTCCGATAAGATATTAGTACTTACAGCATATTTACCATAAGTATTAGGTACATTATTTAGAATCGGAGTGGTTGGATCGAAGTTTAGTGCATTAGAAATAACGCTATTAATACCATTTTCGGCAACATTAGCACCTTTAATATTCACAAAGCTAGTATTAGCTAAGAATTTCAATTTTGGAGATAAGTTGAAAGTAAGGTTAGCAGTACCATTTGCACGGTTGAAGAAAGACTTTTCACCACCACCAACAATACCATCCTGGCCTAAGTAACCACCAGAAATAAAATAACTCATTTTATCGCTGCCACCCTTAGCATTTAAAGTATGCGTCTGCATTCCAGCCATATGGAAAATCTCATTTTGCCAGTTTGTACCTACACCCAATTTAGAGAGATCAGAAAAAATTAAGTTACCACCAGAAGTTAAGCTTCCTTCGTTAATAATTGCAGCATATTCAGTCGCGTTTAAAACACCAATTGTGTTAAGCACTTCTTGAACACCGTAATTACTATTTAAAGCATATTCTGTTGGTTGATTTTTTCTACCACTCTTGGTAGTAACTACAATTACACCATTTCCACCTTTCACACCATAAATTGCGGTGGTAGCTGCATCCTTCAATACGTTTATTGATTCAATATCAGCAGCATTAATTGAATTTAAATCATCCATACTTTGAATTGATCCATCAACTACTACTACAGGATCAGTCCCAGTGTATGAAGGAATACCTCTAATAAGCACTGTTGGCTTAGAGCCTGGAGAACCATTAGAAATTACAGTAACCCCTGAAGCACGACCTTGCAAAGCATCCTCTGCACGTACAGGTCTTAATTTTTCAATGTCAGCTGCCTTTACAGTTGAGATAGCTCCAGAAATTTTAGTAATCTTCTGAACGCCATAACCTACAACTACTACTTCATCCATTGCAGTTAATGAACCTTCAAGTTCGATAGTAATTGCATCGGCATTGTTAACCTGATAACGAAAAGGATTCATTCCCGTAAAGCTTACTAGCAATGTAGCTCCCTTTTGAACGGAAATTTTAAAATTTCCCTGAGCATCAGTTACTGTAGCAGTAGATGCTCCTATTACAGATACCGTAGCACCTGGTAGGGTTTCTTTGGTGGTTTTGTCTTTTACAATACCTGAAACACTTAGCGTTTGAGCTATTGTTTGTTGGTATAACGCAACCAAAAACAAAACTGTGAAGACTAATTTGATTTTAAATTTCATACAGAAATTGAGTTTAGTAAATAATAATTGTTCTTTAAATTTTAAATTCTTTATAATTGGAGCATAAAGGTGCGGTTAAGCAATACAACAATCAAAAAAATAACTACTTCAATACTACATCATAATGCAGAATTGAATCAATTATGCGATATTTAAAATACAACAATACTACATCATAAATTTTGAGAAAACGCCCACAATAGCTTTAATTTATATATTCATGAGAAAATTATTATTGTTATTATTAATTCCCTTTCAGTTGTTTGGACAGAATACCATCGGACTTCCGGATGTAATCAACTACGACAAGCAACAATACAATGCCGGTTTACAGAATTGGGACATCAAACAAGATAAAAATGGGATCATTTATGTGGCAAATAATGAAGGTTTACTCACCTTTGATGGTAAGTATTGGAATTTATTCCCATTACCTAATAAAACCATTGTTCGATCTATTGAAATCGGCTTAGACAATAAAATTTACGTTGGTGGGCAGGATGAAATTGGATATTTTGCTCCAACAGCTAACGGAAGGTTATCTTATCATTCATATACCTCATTAATAGATGAGAAAAACAGATCATTTGGCGATGTATGGGATATTGTACGAATCAATCAAAATATATTTTTCCGCACTTCAAACAAGATTTTCAAGTTAATTAATGGCAAAATAGCTAGTTATAAAGCTTTGAGTGAGTGGAATTTTATGGCAGCGTCTGAGGGCACTTTATACGCTCATGATTTTAAAAGCGGATTAAATAAGTTTGAAAATGATACGTGGGTTCCTATACTACGACAGGAGGAACTTCCTAAAAACGACCCTATTACAGGTATTTTGCCTATTCAAAACAAACAATCAATTGTAACTACATTAAAAAACGGCTTGTTTTTACTCAATAATGAAGGTTTAAGCAAAATAAAAACTGCTAATCAGAAAATTTTTGAAAATGAAAGAATCTATTCTGCTACATCTATAAATAAAAATTGGATTGCAATAGCTACAAGCAATGGAGGGGTTTATATCATTGATTCGCGAGGTAATACTATTCAACGTTTTTCAAAGATTGAAGGGCTTCAGAATAATAATGTTTTAAGTATTTTCTTAGATCAGCAGCAAAATTTATGGCTAGGATTAGATAATGGCATCGATTTCATAGCTTATAATAGTCCCATAAAACAACTAAATCCTATACTTCAAGATGGTTCAGGATATGCCGCCATGCTATTTGACAACCAGCTGTTTTTAGGCACTTCAAATGGACTTTTTAGCGTTACCTTACAAAACACCAAGGATTTAAGTTTTAGTAAAGGCGATTTCAGGGCGGTTGAAAACTCAAAGGGACAAACATGGGGGCTTTCAAGAATCAATAAAGATTTGCTCCTAGGGCATCATGAAGGCGCTTTTTTAGTTAAAAACAATAAATTAGAGCAAATATCCAATCTTAGAGGCTATTGGAACTTCTTACCCTTAACTGATGCATTCGGGAAATCACAAATGGTAGCAGGCACCTATGATGGTTTAGTGATTTTCGATTCAAACAAGCAAAAATTCATCCCTAAACAGAAAATACCCAACTTTACTGAGTCATCACGATTTCTTGCTATCGATAATGACGGTTTTCTATGGGTTTCGCATCCATATCATGGCGTTTATAAAATCAAGCAATCGAACACTAACAATTATTCCATTTATACCTTTACCCAAAAAAACGGTTTACCCTCAAACGTAAATAATCACGTTTATAAGATTAAAAACGAAGTATTAGTTGCAACAGAAAAGGGAGTTTATAGCTATAACAAAAGCAAGAATTTATTTGAGGTATCAGAATATTATCAAAAACTACTTGGCGACGCAAGTTTGCGTTATATGAAAGAAGACGCAAGTGGGAATATTTGGTTTATCAGAGAAAAAACATTGGGTGTAATAGACTATACCAGTGAAAACCCGAAGGTAATTTACCTGCCTGAATTAAATAACAAAATGCTGAGTGGGTTTGAATTTATTTATCCCATCAATCAAAATAATATCTTAATTGGTGGCGAAAAGGGCTTTTTCAACATAAATTATGAAAAATACAAACAATCCATTCCAAAATTGAAAGTCCAGGTAAGATCCATCAAAATCAACAATCAAAGCGATAGCCTTCTTTTTGGTGGATTTTACAATACGAGTCAAAAGGAACAAATTATACCAGAAATAACAAGCGATTGGAATACAATTCAAGTGGAATTTTCATCACCATTATTCGGATTCCAATCGAACATAGAATATAGCTACCGATTAAAAAAATTCGATAGAAACTGGTCGGAATGGTCGAAAAGAACAGAAAAAGAATATACCAACTTACCCTTTGGAGATTATGTTTTTGAAGTTAAAGCGAGGAATAATTTAGGAAATGAATCGGAAGTAAGTAGTTATTCGTTCAAAGTTCTTCCTCCTTGGTATTTGTCAGTTTGGGCAAAAACTTTCTATTTCGGAATTATTGTGGGATTAATTTATGTGGTTTATATATGGCAGGAGCGTAGATTACAAAAACAACAAGAAAAACATCAAAAAGAGCAAGCCAAACTATCCTATATCCATGAGCTAGAGTTAAGTCGCACAGAAGGTGAATTAGCGCTATTAAGAAATGAGAAACTAGAGGTAGAAATTAATTTAATGAATTCCGAATTGGCTTCATCCGCTATGCATCTTGTGAAAAAAGCCGAACTTCTGAGTAAAACTAAAGAAGAGCTCAATAAGGTAATTAAAGTAATTGATCATCCAGAAGCCATTTCTGAGCTAAAGAAAATGGTTAAAACATATAATGAGGATGATCGCATGGACCAAGAATGGAAAAACTTCACTAAACATTTTGATAAAGTCCACAGTGATTTTCTAAATATAATTAAGGAAAGACACCCCAATATCACATCCAATGAGCTTAAATTATGTGCTTATTTACGCATGAATTTAAGCACTAAAGAAATTGCACAATTTGCAAATATTTCAGTTAGAGGAGTAGAAATAGGACGGTATCGATTACGCAAAAAATTACAAATACCTACAGAAATTAGTTTGTTCGACTACTTGATTGGGATAGGTTAATTAATAGCTTTGAGGAATAAAAATTAAATGAACTTTCTAGAAGCTAAATGGGAGAATCTGATTATGGCAAATTATGCTGTAGAACCGGATGTGCTGATTCCATACCTACCAAAAGGAGTCGAATTAGACCCCTTTGAAGGTAAATTCTATGTGAGTTTAGTAGGTTTTATGTTCAATAAAACCAAGATATTTAAAATACCTATCCCCTATTTGGGTTCGTTTGAAGAAATAAATCTGAGGTTTTATGTAGTCAGGAAGCAGGAAGGCAGAACAAAAAGAGGAGTAGTTTTCATCAATGAAACAGTTCCTTATGCACCCGTTGCATGGATGGCCAATTACCTTTATAAAGAACATTATACGGCTGTGAAAACAAAACATGATTGGCAAATTACTGAAGGCCTAAAAAAAAATAGATTATGCTTGGAAAAAGGATAAAAAATGGAATAATATCCTTGTAAATGCACATAATCAAGGCAATGAAATGAAAGCTGGTAGTGTGGAAGCTTTCATATTTGAGCATTATTTCGGTTATACTCGAGTAAATGAGCATAAAACATTGGAATATAGAATTAATCACCCAAGCTGGAAAGTGAATCAGGTAATTGACTATAAAATTGGCTGTGATTTTGAAAAAATGTACGGTTCTAATTTTAAATTTTTAAATGGCATGCAGCCAGACCATGTAATACTTGCTGAGGGTTCGGATGTTTCTGTAAAGTGGAAACGAATTTCAATTTAAACATTAATTTATCGATATGAAATTTATCATTAGCCTATTTTTAACTGCATTTTGCACTTCGCTATTTGCCCAAGAAGTTCAAAAACCTATAATTAATGTCAATAAAATTAGCATTGCGCGCGATAATTACGGCGTGCCACACATATTTGCACCTACAGACCCTGAAGTGGCCTATGGCTTAGCTTGGGCTCATTCGGAAGATGATTTTAAAACAATTCAAACCTTAATTTTAACAGGGCAGGGTAAGCTGAGCACTTACTTGGGTAAAAGTGGTGCACCCGTTGACTATGTATTTGGCTTATTAGATACCAAAACTACAGTGCAGCAGCAAATAAAATCTATGGACCCCAAATTTATACAATTGGTTCAGGGTTATCTCATGGGACTAGAAGCCTATGCAAAAGCACATCCAAATGAAGTTTTAAATAAAAACGTATTTCCCATAGCAATAGAAGATTATATTGCCACAACCATGTTTTCTGTTGCAGTTTTTTGCGGTGTAGATAAAACATTACCCAAAATACTCAATGGATCTATTGCTAACTTGCCAGGCTTTACCGGCGAAGGGAGCAATGCATTTGCAATTAGTGCTTCAAAATCAGCTACAGGTGAGCCCATGTTGGTCATTAATGCACATCAACCCATTGAGGGCGCTACGGCCTTTTATGAAGCGCATGTTCAAAGTGATGAAGGTTGGAATATCTTAGGGGGACTATTCCCAGGGGGGCCACTCATTTTTCACGGGGTCACTCCTAATTTAGCTTGGGCGCATACCGTAAATTTTCAAGATAAAATTGATGTGTTTCAATTGCAAACCGATAAAAAACGTCCTGGGCAATACCTTGTGGATGGAGAATGGTTGACTTTAGAGAAGAAAAGAATCAAGCTTTCCATCAAAGGAATTCCATTTCCCATTTACAAATCAGCCTATAAATCAATTTACGGACCAACAGTTAAAAGTCCTAATGGACAGTTTTTCTCACTGCGACTTCCAGCATTGATGGATGCCGGTGCTCTTCAGCAATGGTACGCCATGAATCGTTCTACTAATTTAAAAGAGTTTAAAGAGGCCCTTGAACAAAACCATTTGGCCATGTTCAATATTATGTATGCCGATAAGGAAGACAATATATTCTATATCTCTAATGGGAAAATGCCCTACCGTAATCCGGATAAAAGATACGATTGGAGTACAACATTGCCTGGAAATACACGTGCAACTCTGTGGGACAAATTCAAGCCATTGAGCGAATTACCACAACAATTGAACCCAAAAAGTGGATACTTATTTAATACAAATCATTCCCCTTTTCTGGCTACATCCGAAAATGAAAACCTGAAAGCCACCTCTTATGACAAAAATGATGGATATGAAACCTATCATAATAATCGGAGTCAGCGGGCAAAAGAATTAATTGAAACTTATGATAAAATTAGTTGGGATGATTTAAAGCGAATAAAATTTGACCGTCAATTGCCCACTAAAATATTATACCCTTATGGCTTTTATTCAGATGCGTTTTTTGAGGTTGATGAATCTAAATACCCGAAATTAGAGCCCCTAATTAAAGAATTAAAAGCTTGGGATCACAATACAAACCCAGAAAGTAAGGGCGCTTTAATTTATAATTTAGCTTACTATCAAATTTCAAACACGATGAACGAGCGTCCACAAGATACGCTTAGCAATGAAGGTGCGGTAGAAGTCTATGAGTTTATCCATAAACATTTGATGAAAAATTTTGGGACTCTAAATGTAAGTTTGGGAGATTTTCAACGATTACAAAGAGGAAAAGAAGATTGGCCACAAGGAGGTATGCCAGACGTGTTAGCCGCAGTAATGACCAAGCCTTATGTGGATGGCAAACGCAGCATGACTAGCGGAGATGCCTATATTGGCTTTGTGAAATTCCCGAAAGGTGGTGGTTTACCATTAATTGAGACTGTAAACACGTTCGGAGCAAGCTCTGATCCAAATTCAAAGCATTTTTCTGATCAAAGAGAGCTGTACCAATCTCAAAAAACAAAAAGAATGACCCTTGATAAGGCAGAAATATTAAAGAATGCACAAAAAGTTTATCAACCTAAATAAATACTTTGATTCATTTTTTATGATTATAAACTGGAAATACTAGCTGGAAAATTTAGGCTCGGAAAACTATTCCACCCCCATCAAATTTGCAATCCATTTTAGGTTCTGTATTACTTCAATACGTTTTGCAGAAATCTCATTGGTCTTTTCCCTAACTTCTAATAATTTCTGCTCTCTGGAGTTAACAAGAAAAAGGGAGCTCTCGCCGGCACTAAACTTGATTTCTTCGCCCTTTAGTAAACTGGAACTATTTTCTTCCATTCCTCGGTACAATTTGATTTGATTATCAAGGTTTTGCAGATCATTCTTATAATTTTCCCACTTAATTGCTGTCAAGTTCCTTTTATCCAAAAAAGCATATTCCGCATCCTTTAATTTCAATTTGGCAAGGCTATAACTTGCTCTTTGCTTGGTGAAGGTAAGTGGCATAGAAAAAGTAAAACCGAACTTTTGATTATTTTGTAGCCATGCTGGATTCATATTATTAAAAATATTTCTGCCAGAATTTAGCAAACCAAGATTCACATTTAAGCTTGGTTTAATTTGATCTAACTTTAAGCGTCTTTCCACCTCCAATTGTTGAACTTTTATTCCGTAATTCTTGACTTCCGGATTTAAATCAGCTATAATCGAGGGTTCTTCATTCAAAAGACCATCAGGCAAATTCAAGCTTAATACTTGGGGGTCGGGACTGATATTTAGGAGTTTTGGATCTACAGGAATAGCATTCTCAAGCCACAGGTAGCTCGCCAAATCATTTTTGCTAGTTATTAATTTCGTCTCATAATCAATCAATTTTTGCTGACGAGATTGCAATAAAATCAATGCCTCAAGCGTATCAATTGCCGGTAGGTCGCCATTATTAAACAATAATTTAACACCCTCTGCACGTTGCTTTGCCAACGCTACAGCCTCACGATAAATTTCGGTATTTAGCCAATTATTGAGCCATTTTACATAAGCACCAGTAGCATCCACAAACAATTGATTTAGAATTTGTTGCTGCTCATTGGCCGCCATATTTTGAAATAAACTAGCTTGTTTTAAGGCCGCTCTACGCTCATCAATAATTAATCCGCTACCCAAGGGAACGCTCAAGCCTACAAAGCCCAAACCAGCCTCCGGGACTCTATTTTCAGGATTTACAAAATTACCTGAGTAAGTAGTATAGCTACCCTTCAAATCAATCCCATACCACAATGGCAACTTCACTTGAGGAATCAAATAATCGTAGTAGTTAGTCCCATTAAAAACCTTTTTCTCCTGGGCCAGCTCCAACTTCGGATCAAAAGCACCCAAGGCCTCACGACGAAGATAAAAAGCACGATCTACCCCAATTCCAGCCTGTAGAGCCACCGGGTGATAGCTTTTTATTAATGAAAGATATTCATCCAAAGTCAAGCGCTTTTCTTGAGCCCAAACAGAGTTAAGAGATAGAAATAAAACAAAAAAGCTTAATTTTTTCATTTCTGGATATTGGTTTCTTTAGATTTTGGATTATAAAAATTAGGTGGGAAGCCATTAAATCGGCGCCATAGCTCATACCAAATTGGCACATCATCAAGCAAAGCAATAGCCTGACAACCAGTCCCATAACGCAAATTCTGAGGCCATTTTTTATCACCTTGGACTGGGATTACCCAAACTTTAAATTTCCCCGATTCATCAATAGTATTGTCGATTGCCGAAATACGGCCACTAAATAAACCATAAGATGCTTGAGGCCATCCCGAAAAAATAATGGCAGGGAAACCATCAAACTGTATTCTTACCAGCTGTCCTAAATTAATGAGTGGCATATCATTTGGATCGACTTTTATTTCAATAGCCTGCATCAACTGAGCTGGGACTATCGTTAATAGCTTTTCTCCATCTTTAACCGTTTCACCAATTCCCGCCTTTCCGCTCTGAAGTACTTGTCCATCTTGAGGTGCAATGATGTAGTGAAAACTCTTTCTCGCACTATAATTGAAAAGTACATTCCGAAGCTTCGAGGCTTCGCCATCACTCGAGGCAACCTCAGATAAAGCAGCGTACTTGTCGCCAGCTGCCTTAGATATTTTCTCTGAATATTCTTGTGAAGCTGAAGAGAGCTCTAATCGTATGTTTACAAGCTCATTCTTGCTATTTTGAAACTTGTTTTCAGTCCCAATTTTTTTCGCCAGCGCATCCTGAAAATATTGTTGTCTAGCTTCTAATTCCACCAAAGATTTTAAACCTGCTTTAAAAAGCTCTTCCTGCCTTTGAACTTGAACGCTAGCAATTTTAAACTGACCAGCAGCGGCAGTCATCGCCATGCTATCCGATTGAACTTGAAGCGTATATTGCCTAAGCTTAATTTTGAGCTGCGATAATTTAAGCTCCAGACCCTCTTCAAGCGCACTTATTTGTTGTAGGCTAGTATTTACTTTATTTCTGTAAAAATCTGCCGACTGACTTTTAGCATTGAGCTGTTCGGTGGTTCGCTGCAATAGCTCCGGATCTAAATACTCATCCTTTGTTTCTGCCAAGGCCAATAAAGTATCTCCCTTTTTAACAAAATCGCCATTTTGAATATACCATTTGGATATTCTAGCGCTAATTAAGCTATTCACCTCTTGCGGGCGCTGCTCTGGGTTAAGCGTAGAAACATTCCCCCTTGAACGGATATTCTGTGTCCATGGTAAAACTAGCGCCGCAATCAATACACCCAAAATAATTAGCATCCACTTGGTTTTGCGCAGGCGTTTAGTGGGCGCTGCTGTAACCACAAATGATTTGAACTGCGAGAAGTTCGTTAAATCTGTCTTTTTCTCAAGAAACATCGTCTTATCTTATTTATTATTCTTTGCAATATGAATGGTACGGTCGCAAGCAGATACTAGTTCTGGAAGGTCTGTAATGGCAATAAGACTAAAAGACTTATCCGAAATTAATTTATTCACAATGTGTTGTCGGTATTCCATTTCTATAGCTTCCCATCCGTTTTCCATCATTAATATTAAAGGCTTTCTCAATAAACAGCGCGCTAAAAGAATTTTTTGAATAACGCTATGAGGAAGCTTCTGCCCTTGTGAATCAATCATAATATGATAACCTTCTACCTTGCTTTGTATAAATGGAAGGAGCCCTACAAGCTTACAGGTTTCATTAATTTCCTCAAGCGATCTATCGAGATTGCCTAATGTGAGATTTTCGAGCAGCGTGCCATTAAACAGCTCCTCTTGGGCAAAAAATACGGCTATACCATTCCTCCAATCATCCACAGGAATATTATGAAGTGGCAGCTCATTCACCAGTATTTGACCAGAATATCCACCATAAAGTCCTGATAAGACCCTAATCAAAGTCGTTTTGCCCGAGCCCTGATTACCACTAATACAAATCTTCTCGCCAGGTTTTAGTTCAAATGAAACATTCTCCAATACCTTTTTCCCATTAGGGAATGAGAATCCCAAATTTCTTACCGAAAGATCAAAGCCCTTCGAATAATCGGAATCGAAACCCTTAATACGCTCTAGATCTCTGTCTTGGGGCTTTTGTAAAACATGATCTAATTTTTCAATTGCTGTAAGTACATCATAACCCGTAGCTAAGCTCAAAATCAATTTTTCTACGGAATTTAACACAGCAATTATGATCAGTTCGGCTGCAATAAACTGTCCTAAATTGATTTTTTGATCTAAGAATAATAAGGTTCCAATAATCAACATGGATCCTGTAATCAACACTTTGAAGGCAATTAAGGTCTTGTATTGAAGAACAAGCACTTGAAAATGTAAACGTCTTGCCGATAAGTATCCTAGGATAAGTTCATCCACTTTATTTAAGTGAAACTGCCCTTTTTGAATGAATTTAAAAGTTTTGATTGCTCTTGAAATCTCTTCTAACCAATGCCCCACGCGATATTTGAAATCGCTCTCCTCCATGCTAGAGTTAAGTCCCTTATTGCTACTACCCGATATGATAAAAACAATGAAGATTAAAAGTATGAAGCCAAAAACAGCGAAAGCAGGATGATAAAAGGTTAAAAGCAGTATCCCGAAAATAATTTGAATGGAAGCGGTTGGCACATCTAATAATAACTTTGCTAATCCCTTTTGAAGATTTGCAGTATCAAAGAAGCGATTTACAAGTTCAGGGAGATAATAATTGTCGATGCTCAATAAATCAATTCTCGGAATCCGATAGGCATAGGCAAATGTTAAACGAGTAAAAATACGCTGCTGGATATTCTCTGTTACATTCATCTGCATCACCTGAATAAGCCCTCCCAAAAACACACCAACAACCACAAATGCAATCAAAACAATAAGCGAAACCGATAAAATTCCGCCAAACAATAAACCAACTATGGCCTGTATACCTAAAGGAAGAGATAATTGAATCGCTCCAATAAGAATTGCATAAAAATAAATTTGTCCTACCTCCCTTTTCTCAAGGTTGATGAGTTGAACTAGTTTTTTTAATGCCGCGGTAAAAGAATACCTAATTGCTTTATTCATAATTTTATTAAAATTGAATTCAAATATTTATCATTAACAACTTAACTGATATCTAGTTTAGAACTTAAATGGATGGCTCCATTTTTACGCTCTATAAACTCGCAGGCTTCAAACAATATTTTTTGCAAGCGGTGAATAGACTCAGCATAGTGTGCAATTTTATCTGGGTCATTTTCCAATTCCACATTCCTTTGGTACATGCTAATCTCCACATGGATATATGCCGTTAATATTTCCATCGCATCTTTAGCTTTAAAATCACCTTCTGCTAAACTGATTTCCTTCATATCAATTCTTATTAATTTGATATTGCAAAATTGTTAAGTCCAATTCATATATTTTCATTTATCTTTATAATGTTATCCATAAAATATTTTTATGCATTATACTTTACATCAGCTTCAGATCTTTTTAAAGATTACCCAGACTAAGAGTATCACAAAAGCGGCCGAAGAGTTGCATCTCACGCAGCCTGCAGTTTCAATTCAATTAAAGAATTTGCAAGATCAGTTTGATATTCCGCTTACTGAGGTGATTGGGAGGCAGTTATACATCACCGACTTTGGGGCAGAGCTTGCTATAGCAGTTGAGAAAATATTGGCTGAAGTATATGCAATCAATTACAAAACGCTGGCTTATAAGGGGCAGCTTAGTGGGCGACTTAAACTCTCTGTAGTATCTACAGGTAAATATGTGATTCCATATTTTTTATCTGATTTTTTGAAGCAGCATCAAGGCATTGAGCTTTCGCTTGACGTAACAAATAAAGAGAAAGTAATTGAAAGCTTGGAAAAAAACGAGGTTGATTTTGCTTTGGTTTCGGTCTTGCCCGAAAAGTTACAAATTGAGTCTATAGAGCTTATGCCAAACAAACTTTATTTGGTTGGTGGTTCAGAAAAAATGCATAATTATGAGGAAAACAGTCATGAAATATTAGAGAGTTTACCAATTATCTATCGTGAGGAGGGCTCAGGAACCAGACATACCTTTGAGAAATACCTATCCTTACATAATCTTAAAGTTAGAAAAAAAATGGAGCTCACTTCCAATGAGGCAGTTAAGCAAGCGGTAATTGCCGGTTTAGGATATTCAGTTATGCCCTTAATCGGGATAAAAAATGAACTTATCAATGGTGAACTTTCGATCATACCTATCAAAGGCTTCCCTTTAAGTTCAGTATGGAACATTATTTGGCTAAAAAATAAAGGATTTTCTCCGGTGGCAACAGCATTTTTAGAGAATTTAAAGAAAGAAAAAGAAAAAATAATCGATGAAAAATTTAATGGTTTAAGGAGTATATTGGACGAAATTAGTAAAGTTTAAAAAGATAATTTTAGGAAAAAAATTACCCCCAATAAAAAACATGAAAACACCACCCAAATGGAAATTTGCAATTATGGTTTGGATAGCCATTTATCCTACTATTACCTTAGTACAATTTTTAATTGGAGATTCGCTTGTTCACCTGCCAATACCATTAAGAACCCTGTTTTTAACCTTAATTTTGGTCCCCCTAATGGTTTTTATTTTACTGCCAGGTTTGAGGAAAGTGTTCGATAAATGGCTACATAATTAAAAACGCCACATAATTTGAATTTTTATGTGACGCCTTTTTTCAATACCAGTGTTTACACTTCCTTACCTTTCAGCATTTTATTCCAATAGAGGTAAGGCAGAATATATTTTTTGAGCATCCATAATCTCCAATGCTCTTTATAGCTTTTAAACACAAGCATTTGCTTTAATTTGGGATCGGGGGTGAATTCATTTTTATAATTAAACTCGGCTAGAACCATTTTTCCATAGCCAGTTACTAGCGGACAAGAAGAATAGCCATCATATATTTTTTCAGCCAATTTATTCTCCTTAATAAGTTGTAAAATATTGCCAATTACAACAGGCACCTGCTTACGAATGGCAGCACCAGTTTTTGCTGTTGGGAGTCCTGCAACATCTCCAAGTCCGAAAATATTAGCATACTTTTTATGTTGAAGTGTGTGAATATCAACGTCTAACCAACCCGCATCGTTCACTAGGTCCGAATTTCTTACAAATTCGGGAGCTACTTGAGGGGGTGCAATATGAAGCATGTCAAAAGGCATCTCTACGAGTAAATCGCCCATATATTTTTCCTTAATTGAGGAGTCGGCATGTATTAAACTCTCTTCCGCAACATTCACCTTAAAGGTTATAATTTTATTCTCCCCATCAATTTTTACAGGAGCATAACTTGGTTTAAACTTAATTCCATAGCCTTTTACTACCTCCATTAAGGTTTCTTTAATCAGCTGAACTCCAAAAATAACTGTCCCAGGCATGGCTAAAACCACATTTGTTTTAGATTGAATACCCGTTTTCCGGAAGTAATCTGCTGCCAAATAAGCAATCTTTTGAGGAGCGCCGCCACATTTAATGGGCGTAGTTGGTTGGGTAAAAATTGCATTCCCTCCCTTAAAATTCTTTAAAACTTCCCAGGTATGCTGAGGATTGGTATAATTACTACACACAACACCCTTTCCTAAAGCTTCGGTTAATCCTTCAATTTGGGATGTATCCATAACCAAACCAGGAGAAACAATTAAAAAATCATAAGAAATATCACCAGAAGCTTTGGTAGAAATGCTATTTTTTGCGGAGTTAAAAGCTGTCGCAAAGTCTTTAATCCATGTAACACCCTTAGGCATAACATCGGCCATTTTTTTTCGTGATTTCTCAAAATCAAAGGTATTTGCCCCTACTAGAGTCCAGGCGGCTTGATAATAATGATATTCAGCAGGCTCTACTATTGCAATGCTCAAAGATTTATCTTTAGCCAATAAAGTAGCAGCAGACATGATTCCGCCAGTGCCTCCCCCAATAATTACGATTTGAAAATGATTATCCATAATATATTATTAACTAGTTTATCTATTAATCTTGGTATATCTCAATTTACACAATTTTTATGAGTATTTGAGTAACATTTGTTACATATGCCATGATTGTTGAAATAAGAATCAAATGAAAAACCCAGCGGCTTTTGACCACTGGGCTGTTAAAGGTTAGTTAACATGTTTTCCTTAATTCAATATCATTATTCGAATCAATACTTTAAGGGTATAAATCAAATATTATTTAATGGATTAAAATAATTCTGAATTTTTTAAAAACAGAAATTACAATTAATTACCAAGTCTAAGAAGCATTAATCCATTAAATAATTCTTTTGATGATACGATTAAACAAGTCTAATCAATAATTCTCCGAAGCCCTAAATAAATTGCGTTATTCGTGTGATGTAACGGAATGTAACAGGTTATTGGGGGCTTAAATAAATTTAATTCGAGGATTTCGGGGACATAATAAATCCCCAAAATTGATTTTTTATTGCAAGGAAAATTTCCAGAGAAAGAAAATAATCAGCGCTCATTTTGCATGCTTGTATTTTGATTTAATCAAAAACAGGAATTCTATTATTTGTAAAAGGATACCTCTTGGGATTATTTATTGACCAGATATTTCCTCATTCCCAAATTAGATATCAGACAAAATCTATCATTTCATCAAGCTTAAATTGACGCAATTCAAAAAAGCCGAAATTAAAACAAGCTTGTCAAATGAGGATTTGAGGAAAGATTTAGCAATAGTTTTGGTGAAAGATTTAAAGGCCTAAAGCAAAAAATACTTTTTTAAATACAAAGGCCAGATTTAAAATCTACAATTATTGATGTTATAATTAAAATCATGCTGAATAATAATTCAAAAACAGAAAGCCTCCTTTATCATATTATTATAGATAATAGCAAGAGTATGCAAGTGCATCAGCCAGAACTCTATACGATGTTGATCAGGCATTTGCAAAATTTAAATAAATCAATTACGGAGCAGGGGAAATTGATCCATATTTCTTGTGGCTATTTCAATACCGAGAATTTAGGTTTTGAAGAGAGTTACCTCCCCACTTTAAAGTTCCTAAAGAAAAGCAGAAACATTGAACTAAGCGGTAATAGCAATATATTCGATGCCCTCGCAGAAAATTTGAGCTACCTCAATCAAAAACTAGAAAGCCCTGAATTTAAAAAAGTAAGCAAAGTATATCTAGCTCTTATAAGCGATGGTCATGAGAATAAATCAAGCAAAACTACATCGCAAGAATTAAACAATGAACTGATAAAATTTCGTGAAAATCATGGAGCCGAATTTATAATAATGAGTGGTGTTTTCCATAATTTAGACTATGATATCAAGCTAACTATACCCCTAATGGCCCAATACGCAAAAGATCCCTTATGCATTCAAAATGCTCTTAGCAACCTGGAAAAATATATTTGTGGCGACTTGATTTAAATCTCTCACAAGAAAATTAATCGTGTTAAAATTATATTTTATAATTTGGCATTAAATAATCTCTATTCTAAGCATATTCTACCACATATCATGAAAAAAATTAATTATAAAGTATGGTTAGTTCGCTCACCAGAAGTGAGCAAAATCGAATATTGGAATGTGTACAATCTCCTAAAATCGATTCCTGGTATAATTACTTATTTAACTAATGAAAAGGAAGATTTTAATGTAGAAGAGGAAGAGAATGAAATTCGAAATATTTCTGAAGAGAAGATTAAGCATAACTGGTTTTTTGAACAATGTGATAAATTTAGATATGATTCAGATATAGCTGAAACAGATATGGTTCTATATCTCACCGATCTTCCCAATGAAAATAATCTTTTTCTTAAATGCGATGAGGAAAATAGGCTGAATGCCTATATTCAAACTTCAGATTACCACAAATATTTCCCAGGTAACGATACTCGTTATCCTATAGCCTATCATATTGCAGTTACAGTTTTAATGATGCAGTGGTTCGAAAATACAGAAGAAGCTACAAAAACTATCAATATGAACAGGAGTAAAGGTGGTATCCTAGACTTCTGCAGTTATAAAAAAGATGTGATTTTAAAACTTCGTACTGCCGACCTTTCTGCTGAAGAAATTGATAGTCTTATTGAGAAAAAAGTTGACCCGAACCTGATTTTAACAGTGCTGGAGATTTTAGAAAAATTAAGAAGCTTCATGCTTTTGAAAAACCGTTGGGGCTTAGCACCTAAACCTCTTGTAATGACCATAGACCTCCGAACTAATAAATTTTACTTTGAGGAATTAGGAAATATTGAAGTGGCTTTAAATCCTGTTCAAATGGCACTTTATCTGACTTTCTTAACTCATACAGATGGGATTATTTATGATAAAAAGAAATCTCATTTGGAACATCGTAACCTAATGTATAAGTATTATAATAATATGAAATCTGATCCATTAGACATTTTAGACTCTGGTTTTAAGGATAGAATGGCTTTAATAGAAAAAACTTGGAAAACCAATGATTTTAGTATTCAACTTGCCAAAATAAAAAAAGAATTCATTAAGACTTTAGGCAGTGAATTAGCAAAACTATATTATATAACCATTGATGAAAATTCAAAGACAAGAAATATTGTTGTTGATCGTCAATATATTGAAATATTAGATTGGAAAGGTGAAGTTCAGGATACTAAGTCCTATTTACAAAAGTATATTGAGAAAACAAGCTTGTAAAATAGGAAATTAGCTTAAAAAGCATCCTTACCTTTGAATATCAAATATGAAATTCCATTCTTGTTTGATTTTGTGATTAATAATTGTGTTTGAAAATTGAGCGCCGTTTTTACGGCCTCAATTTTTTATTTATAGCTAATTGTAAATTAAATAGATGACATCATTCTACTCAACAAAATACCCCATGATTTCATAAAATCAAAAATAATTTCAAAATACAAGCTTGTAAAATAGAATCTGTTTACAATTAGTTCTAACACCTTTGCAACATCAAAAGCTAGAACATGAACACAGAAACTTTAATGACAAACACCACAGTAAGAGAGAAAATTACAACATCTTGGGACTTCATGAATGAAGATGATTGGTACGATGATATCGATTGTTTCCCAGGTGATTATGATGAAGAATATGGCATTGAAGCCGATTTTCATGATAAAGTGGATGAAGTAATCAACTTAAATCTCAAGAATGCATTAAGCCGTTTGGAAACAGTTTTGGAAAAATTTCCTATCCATCATATTTCTGTGAGTGTGGATTTAAATGGGATGGAAAATACCGACGCATTCTGTATGAATTCAGGCGACTTTGAAACTACAGGAAGAAATAGTATCGGAATTGGCGTAGGACCACGAATGTTAAGATCATTTCTGGAGAAGCATTTTTATGCAAACTCATTTAATGACCCCTATTATGAATTAAATTTTGATCATGAATTAATTCACGGAATGGATCAAAACCTATGGAAATACAGTCCGAAAGGACTTAGTGCGAGGACTCCTAAAGAACATCTTTTACATTATTTATTGAAATACCAAACCGAAGGTCTAGCCTGTTTTTCAACTTTTTTAAGAGGTCATTTAGCCGAAAAATCGTTTATCAAAGCCGCATCAAAATTTGACAAGAATTGGAGATTGATAACAAATTTTGATGAACAAAATCCAGAGAATTGGAAGAACATATCAAACAAGATGGAGAGTCATCAAAATGATCCATATAATTTAGGTCCCATGATGGTGCTTCAGGCAATCAAAGTAAAAACCAGCGAAAGCAATGATTCAAGGCTTCTAGATCTGCTAGAAAAAGCAATGAAAATTGAGTATTTAAACAATGATGAGATTAACCATTTAATTATCGCCGGACTTGAATTAAGCTTTCCAGAATTTGTAAATGGATTATATAAACCTGATTTAAAGGGACGATCATTCATGAATAAAAATGTTTTATTTGCTGCATTTGAGCAGGTAAATTCATGGGAAGATTATCTAACAGAAGAAGAAAAAAATAAAGCTTCACAAAAAGTCTCCATTTCGGATTTGGAACATGAACTTAATTCCATTAATCATCTTGAAGATGAAACGTCGGTATTAAAGAAATTGGAATTAAATTATCACATTAAGACTGGAAAAGAATATCAAAATTACCAGGCAAAATGCCATGATTTCTATGAACAATTGCTTTAGCCTAGCTATAATATAATCATTTTTTAATAATTATCCTATATTTAATACAAAAAATCTATCATGGCAATTACAAAATTTTCTATTGAATTAATTGAAGGCGCGCCAGTTTTTCGCGATAAGGGAAACATTATCTTATTGGATACGGGTGCGCCAAAAACTATCCATACTTCTACAGAATTATTTTTTTTAGGTAAAAGTTTTGATGTAATCACTACTTATGGACCTATTAATATGCAAACCATTAGTGGCAATATGGGCACACCCATTACCACGCTTTTGGGTATGGATATAATAAAAGATTACAAAATCATTTTCGATTATAAAAACTTGGAAATTAGTTTACTTACAGCCGATGAAGAGGATGTACAGGGAGAGGAAATTCCAATGACAGAACATTTGGGCATTCCGGTAATTGATGTTTTACCTATAGATAAATACATTCCTATGTTTTTAGATTCAGGTGCTCATTTATCATATATCAAAAGTGATCATACGCAAGACCATAAAAATTTCGGTCAAACAGAAGACTTCCACCCTACTATTGGGAAATTTACAACTACTAAATTTTTAATCTCCAGTAGAGTTGGTGAACACTATATTGAAGTTTTTTATGGTAATCTACCTAGTCAGTTAGTATCATTTTTATCCTTAATCAAGGGTGATAATGGAATTTTAGGATATGATTTCTTCGCGAAATTTAAGATCTGCTTGGATATGAAAAAAATGAAATTGACGATTTTGGAAGGACCGCATTATTATTAATATTGTCCGAAAAAATAAAAAAACAGGGCCAGAAAGCGATTATTGATTGGGTGATTTCTGGCTCTGCTTATGATTAAATATGTGACAGGTTGTGGATTAACGTAAGTTACAGGTGACGTATTTATGGAGAATGACTTTAATAAAAGAGTTATTGTGAGTAATAAAATTTATGATATAAAAAATCTATATTCATAAGCATAATTATCAATTTTATCTATATCCCTATAAAGAAAATCTATTTTACTCGATAAAAATTGCTCTCAATTTCTATTCATTAAAATTTTAATGAATAACTTTTCTGGCTAGAACCCCAAAAAGCCCTTTTTTTTTAAAAAAAAACAAGCTTGTAAACTGAGCATCCTCCAAAAAAAGCTGAATACCTTTGCTGAACAATTTAAAAAGGTAATAATTAAAAAAATAGGAAAGATGAATATTAGTCAGGCGTTAAAACAGAAATCTAGAATTATTAGAGACATTCAAAGAGAAAGTAGTCGACTCTATAAGTGGAACATTTACACGGTAGGTTCTACAGTGCCTTATGAGGCAAAAGAAACTTACCAGATTTGGTTAAATCTTAAAGAGGAGTTAATCCTTTTGAAATCTAAAATCCACAGAGCCAATCAAGGCATCCAGGAAATGATTTTCAGACTCTCAGAACGTAAAGATACCGTAGAAAGCTTAAAAGCTTTGAGTTGTATTGAGGGTGAAAAAATAACAGAAAGTTATTCAAACATAAGCGTGGAGGTTTCAAGTATATCTTTATTAGAACGAGATAAAATAATTAAAGACTTGGAAAATGAAATTGATGAGATTCAAAATGAGATAGAACTTTATAACCATAAAACTCAGATTTAAGATATTGGTCGGTGAGGGATTAATTTTTTCGTTTAGGTGTGATAAACCAAAGCTCGCAGGGGTACGATTTAGATAATGATATTGAATGAAAAATTCAAAACTCAGTCTTCAAGATTAGCACTTACCCAGTGAAATTCAAAACTCAAACCTTTTTCATCACATTTAATGGATTAATTAACCCAAACCGACTTATTTTTACAAAAAATCAATCAAACTAATGGAAAAATTAGATCATTACGAGGGACAAGCCTTCAACGGTAAATTTCACGGGAAAGGAAAATTAACAAATGCCGAGGGAGTAATTGCGGAAGGGATTTTTGAGAATGGATATTTAGAAGGCGAAGCAAAAGTTTCATTTCCTGATGGACGCATTTACCTTTTGCAAATCAAGGATCGAGTAGCCATTGAGCATAAGCTTGTGCAGGAGAAAACTGTAATAAATAAACAAACAAAAGCACGTAGTCCATATCAACCTGGTCCGGGATTAAAATCTAAACCAAAAGGAAGTATTTTCCCGTTTTTTGGAATGAATTTTAGTGCTGAATAGTTTCTAATGATTAAAGAAATATTGCTCCATTTTAGAGAAATTTTTTCATAAAAAAATCCTCATTTTTTGAATGAGGATTTTTTAAATATTGGAACCATTTAGAAACATCATTTTATTCTAAATCGGCATACAATGAAATATCTAATTTTCCAGGTTTAGGAGAATTTTTAAAATCAAGATCATTCTTTGAATTAAAACCATCTCCTAAACTCGCCAAAAACAATTGATCTTTCTCAAATTGATTAGATAAAACAGTATCATTTTTAGGATTTTTTACTTTCCATAATCCTTCGGGGAAGGCATCCTGTCTGTAAATAACAGTCTTCGAAATAATATCAATTCCTTTCTCAATTTGAACCAATAATTTATAATCATTTGAATCTGTTTTTACCAAATCACAAGATATAAGTCTAGACTTATTCTTTTTCGCGACACTACGTGCCGCTCTACAATTATGATCAATCTTCCATTCATTGTACTTGGTCCACAAAATTTCTTCATCATCACCCCTATTGGCAACTAATAAAGATTTATAAATGGCCGCAATCCAATTTCTGTTAGACATTGCATGTCCACTAGCGTTTAAATAAAGTTGCTCTGCAACTAGGTAAAGAAATTCTGTATTCATAATATAATTTAAAGGTTAAGATTTTTATCTGTTTTACAATGCTCAAAATTAGAGAGATAAGAATTACCATTCAGGAATTTACAAGCTTGTAAATTGAAAAATCACATTTTGAAGAGTTTTATTTTTACAAAAAAATCAGAAACAAAATGGACAATTTACAGCTATCTACAACTCTTATTATTCATCCAGAAGACCTAACCACTAAATTCCTGGATCCCATTTACACCTCTATTCCAAATAAGAAATTAATTCGTGATGAGTTAAATTCTGAACGATTGAATAAGGAAATGGAAAGTCATTCTAGAATTATCATGCTGGGGCATGGTACCTCTATCGGATTACTTTGTCCTTGTCCCGAGACTGGTAGACTCGAACAGATAGTCAATATTTACCATGCTTGGGAGCTAAGCAAGCATTCTGAAAATGTTTATATCTGGTGTAATGCCGACCGCTTTGTTTTGGAGCATGACTTATCAGGACTCTATTCTGGAATGTTTATTAGTGAGGTGGGAGAAGCAGCCTATTGCGGATTAGGTGTGGTAAGTCAAGAGCTGGTGGATGAATCAAATACCCGCTTTAGTGAAATTATGGCTGAATTCATACATCTAAATAAATTTTCAATCCTTCATGAATTAAAAGTTAGATATGGTCAATTAGCGAAAACTAATCCCATAGCAGCATATAATGTTGAAAGATTATTTGCTCGATAAGTAATTTTTATCTATAAACCTTTCATTAACAATTATTTATGTCAATAAGTGATGAGACATTCTGGACCTACTGGTCTATTTACATGGGGACTATCTTCCTTATCTGGATTTTTAAAAAAGATAAGGATGATAAAAGTCCGAGCGACAAGCAATACAAAGCTTGGAGGTCGCAGTTCTTATTAAAGACAAATAAGACAGCCTATATCAGGGCGGTTGTTTATTGGTGCGTTCAGAATTTGGGCGTTCCAAAAGGGAATAATAAAATACCCGGAATTGTTGTCCGATATGTGAAGCAGGACAAATTTTTGGGTCTTTATTGTTCGGCCAGAAAAGAAATTATAATCTATATAAAGGCACATGATGACTTATTACAATTAACAAATACTGTAATTCATGAATACGATCATTTTTTAAGAATAAGGAATGTAAACGACCAGAAAAATTACAATAAAGTTCTCAATGAAATTGGTTATGATAAACATCCCCTCGAAATATATGCGAGAGAAACTGCTGATAAACATGAGCTTAGCTGCTTCAGGGAGATGGCGGAGAGAGGTTTATTATTTAGAAAATAGAATTTAGAAAATGAAAACAATTTATTACCATTTGCTGATAGACGCCAGTAAGAGCATGTCCAGATATTGGGAGGCCTTAGTCAAACAGTTAAATGCCCACTATAAAACTACTAGAAAAGTCGAAGCGCTCTACACCATCGAGTTGAAAACAGGAATTGGTGTATTCAATTTAGACAATATTTTTCTAGACATGATTGTGCAATCACCAGCTATATTGAAAACAATAAAACCTGATAGCCGAACAGCACTTTATGATGCCATTATAACCAATATTGACTTTGTTGAAAATGAGTTGTTAAAGGCCCAATCAGCAATTGATACCACTATCGTGTTTGTCGTTTTAACTGATGGGCATGAAAATGCCTCTAAATTATATGATGCTCAAGATGTAAGAGAAACTATAATGAAATTACAGCAAGAAGGCAATTGGGAATTTATATTTTTGGGAGCTGATTTAGACGTAAATGAAATCAATAAAATATTAAAAATACCTCAGTTCAACTATCATAATTTTGAAAGATCAGAACTGAAATCGGCATTTGAAGAGCTCAATGATATTATTCTCAAAACTTTAAAAAAATCAACTCAGGCACAATAATTTTAATTGGCATTTTTTGCTATTTTTATATTTATCTACGCAAAAAACAAATCTTTTATAAACGTTAAAATTAAAAATATGCCTAATGTTTGGTTAGTACGTTCGCCAGAATATAGCTTAACTAAGTTCAGAGAAGTTCGTGATTTATTAAATAGCTTCAAGGGAGTTCTTAAATTTTTTCCAGAAAAATCCGAAAAGGAAGAAGAACTTCCCCTTTTAGAAAATGAAAAGAATACTGATCCTAGCAGCACCTTAGAACCTAAAGAATTGACATGGTTTTTTGAAAAGTGTAATGAATTTAGAAAGCAGGAAGACATTGGTGATGAGGAAATGGTCATGCTCTTAACGGATATACCCAATCCAAATAGATTTTTCAATGGAATTGATTTTGAAACGGGCTTAAACATGATGGTTCAAACATCGGAGTGGGACAGGTTTTTTCCGGGTAGCGATGAGTCTTATCCCGTGGCTTATCATGTGGCAGCAACAGTTTTAATTAGAAATTGGTTTAGTTCAGAAAGCGAGGCAAAAGCAATGCTTAATATGATGCCTAAGGGCTGTATGATGGATTTATGTAGCTTCAAGAAAGATGTTAAGTTAAAAATCCTTACGGCAGATATAAGTGAAGAAGCCTTAAAAAGTATGGCTGAAAATAAATTGGATCCGAATTTAATCAGTCAGACCCTTCGTATTTTCCAAGGGGTAAGAACCGAAATTTTATTTAAAAAATACAATGAACTTATTCAACCTCGACCAATTAAACTTAGCATTAGGGGAGGTAAAAGAAATATGTATTTTCCTGAATTAAGTGATAAAAAAATTAAATTATCTACTTTATCGAGAACCGTTTATATTTTCTTACTTCAACATAGTAATCCTCAGGAAGGTTTTGAACCAGTTAGAAGAGCAGATGAAGAAAATATAGGCCTCTTATTTGAAATTTATAACAAAACGTTTTCATTCGAACTTTATCCAATAGATGGAATAGAATACAGCAATAGAAGGAAAACTATTGAGGAACTTTGCGACACTAGAAATAATAAAAAATGGGAACAATTAATCTCAAAAACCAATAGTATTATAGTAGAAACCTTAGGCCCAGATTTGGCAAAATTATACATCATTGAAAGTGGACGCGGGGTAAGCAAAAAAATAGCGGTAGACAGAAAATATATAGAGGGCCTTTATGACAATCCTAAGGTTTAAAAAAACAAGCTTGCCAAAAAAATAATACTAAATTTTACCTTCTTACCTTTGAACCGTGATTAATATTTGTGGTTTGTGTGTGTTATAAGTCGCCATTGAAAAATGGCGACTTATTTTTAAGAAGCTTAACTGAGATTAGAAACCTAGTATCCTTAAATTTTTGAGAATACAATTATCCTTAATCAAAATATAAATGAAAATACTTGTAACTGCAGACTGGCACATTGGTAAGAAATTACATAATGAGGATTTAAGTGAAGATATTAGCTTATTTTTTGATTGGTTATTGGAAAAAATTAAGGCAGAAAATATTAATTATTTATTGGTTGCGGGTGATATTTTCGATAATAATAACCCTTCAAATGAAGCCTCAAGAATTTACTATTCTTTTTTAAAGAAATTGAGCGCACTTCAATGCAAGGCAATCATTATTGCTGGAAACCATGATAGTCCTTCATTTATAGACGTTCCCAAAGACCTGCTTAGTGTATTTGATGTGCATGTGTTTGGTATTTTCCCAGGCATAGAGAATGTTGAACAAATTTTTGTTCCCTTAACAGATTCGAGCGGCAAGGAAGTTGCCGTAGTTGCCGCCATACCATTTTTACAAGACCGTATGGTTAGGCAAGTTGGTGAAGGAGAAGGTGCCAAAGAAATTGCCGAAAAAATAAAACAAGGCATGAAAACCCTATTTGCAGAGATTGGCGCTGCCATGAAAGAGAAATATCCAAACATTCCTAAAATTGCCATGGCTCATTTACATGCACAAGGAACACAAGTAAGTGAAGCAGAAAGAGATATTCAAATTGGTAATCAGGAGGGAATAATTTCAAAAGATTTAGATCAGTTCGACTATTTGGCTTTGGGGCATATACATACCGGACAAACTGTTATTCAAGGTAAAATTCAATATGCAAGTAGTCCAATTTCCTTGGGATTTACAGAAAATACCTATACCCATAAAGTGCTGCTTTTAGAAATTGAGAATAATCAAATTAAAGAATCAGAAATTCGGATACCTAAACAACGCTCACTTTATCAGATCAATGGTACGATGCAGGAAGTAAGCGATGCCGTTAAAAAACTAAAAAACAAGTATAAGCTGCAGGTATTATTAGACCTTAAAATTGAAGAAGAACAATTTAACCCCCGAGTAACTGATCAATTGGATGCGCTTCGCGAATATTTAGCTGCTCAGGGTTCAATGAAAATTATTAATACCCGCATCATCTATAAAGACAAGCCTGCTGCACGTTTTTCGACCTCATTTCATACCGCTGATTTACATGATTTAAAGCCAGATAATGTTTTTAAAGATTTAATTGCCACCAGAGACGAGAAAGAACAAATAAAATTATTAGCCCTATTTTCTGCCATTTATGCAGATGTAAACCAAGCATAATATGAAAATAATTTCATTACACTTCAAAAATTTAAATTCTTTAAAGGGTGAATTTAAAATAGATTTTAGCAGACCTGAATTGGCTAATGCAGGTCTGTTTGCCATTACGGGTCCTACAGGTGCTGGAAAATCAACTATTTTGGATGCCATAACTTTGGCACTTTTTAGTTTTGCACCTCGCCTTGGTGACATTAATAAAAAAACAATCTCCGAAAAAGGAGTTATCGTTACTAAACATACCAAAGAAGCATTTGCGCATATTATTTTTGAAATTGGCGCTGATCGTTACAAGGCCGAGTGGGCTATAGCTACCACAAATAGAGATAGCTGGGGCGAACTAAAACATACTTTAAGTCAACAAATTGCTGGCGTATTTACTGTAATCACAGATAAAAAATCTGATACCTACCGAAAGGTGAAAGAAATTATCAGATTAGACGAAAATCAATTTACCAAAGCTATTGTGCTTAGTCAAGGTAAGTTTGACGAGTTTTTAAAGGCGGATAAAAACAATCGTTATGAATTGTTGGAAATTATTACTGGCACACAGATTTATCGTAAAATTGGTCAAAAAGTATTTGATGCCTTAAGAGAAATAAATGCAAAAGTACTGGCAATAGAAACCCAAATGGGTAATATAGAAATGCTTAGTGATGAACAAATTGCAGAAATTCTTCAAAAGAAAAATGAACTCGAAATTGAAGCCAATCAGCTTAAAGCTCAACTTGCAGAATTAGATAAACTAAAACAAACTAAAATCAACATCGCTAATTTGTTGGAAGAGAAAGATAAGCTAGAAATCGAGCTCATCCAATTGAATGAAAAAATTGAAGCATTTCAGCCAAAATTAATTCAGCTAAAAAATCACGAAAAGGCCCTTCCTCTTCAAGTAGATTATAGTAAATGGAAAATGCTCCATCAGGATATTGAATTAAATTCTAATTCAACGATTGAGCAAACTAAAACATTAGCGGAACAGAAAGCAAATAAAGAAAAACTTATTCAGCAGCTTTCTACAGACCTCAAAGTAGCTGTTAATGAGTTAAATTTTTCTGAACAATTAGAGCAATTCATTTTAAAAATAACTGATTTAGACAATGAAATTACAGTATTTCAAGTAAAAATTAAGGAAAAAGCAGAGTTATTAAATAAATGTTATAAATCTATTCCAGAAGTAAGTTTAGCAAGGATTAAAGATTTCAGAACTGTTGTAAGTGAATTGAATAACTACCTTATTAACGCTGAAAATCAATTAAGTGCTTTGACCATACCTGCTGATTTTGATGGATTATCTTATGATGAAATGCTTGACTCATTATTGGAGCAAAGCAAAAGCTATACAAATTCCATTCGATTGAATACCGAAAGGGGAAAACTTTTAAAGGAAGAAGAGGATTTAAAAAAAACACATGCAAATTTAACCAAGGACATAACTGACAGTCAAACTGCGCTCAAAGAATTGAGCAAGAATTCCACTCAACTTAATGAGGAAATAGGATTGCTACAAAATGCTTTTACTGCTAATCAAAATTTGATGAAGCTTGAGGATTTTAGAGCGGCATTGGTAGAGGGTACTGAATGTCCTTGTTGTGGTTCAACAAATCATCCTTTTGCAAAGGATAAACCGAAAGTAAATAATAAAATTGAAGAAAAACTAACCGAGAAGAAAGGTGAGTTAGAGCAGATGGGTAAATCCATCAGAGTTTTAGAAGATGCTTTATTGAAGCAAGAAACCAATAGTAATAATTTAATTAAGAGATTAGAAGAACTGAAAAAATTATCAGTTGATAATTATACTGAGTTAGCTGAACAGTGTCTTAAAAATAAAATCTCTTTAGATTTATCTCTCGAGGGGTTAAATACACTCTTGCAAGCCACCGAAAACAATATAAACAATGTAAAAGCGCATAAAGTGTGGAACGATACTAAAGTTCCATTGTCGAACTATATTAAGCTATTGGAGGAATACGAAAAGTTAGACCAAGGTTTAAAGCAAATGATGAAAGAGCGTTACGACCTTTTTGGCGATAAGGTGATGATGGATTACAAGAGCAAATTAATGGTGAGTTGGAGTAATGTGAGAAGAGATATCATCAGCACCGAAAACGCTTTAAAAGAACAAGAGATTAAAAAAATAGGTTTGATTAAAGACCTAGAAACTTTGAGTACAAGCCTAACAAATAAAGCGAAAGCAAATGGTTTTGAGTCGATTGATTTACTAGAATCTATTTTATTGAATGAAGAGGAATTCAAATCCATTAAAGATGAAAATTCAAAAATTGAAACAAAGAAAGTAGAAATTTCTACCCAGCAAAAAACAAACCGCGAACGATTAAAAGAGGCTGAGGAAGCAGATGACGAGAAAATAACTTTACCAGATTTAAGTGATGAAATTTCGTTAAAAGCAGACCGAAGAGATTTTGTTTTGAAAGAGGACAGTAAATTCACGAGTGCATTGTTGAATGATGAAACTAATAAACGAAATGTAGCGAACTTACTTGCGCAATTGGCAGCCACTAAGGAAGAGCAAGGGTATTACATAACCTTGGCTAATTTAATTGGCGATAGCACTGGGGATAAATTCAATAACATCATTCAACGTATCACGCTAAGGCATTTATTTAAGATGACCAATAAGCGTTTACTAACACTTATGGATCGCTACCAAATAGACTTAGGATCTGAAAAAAACGAAGATGAAATTTGGGTAATTGACACCTATATGGGCGATGAAAGGCGCGTAATTGACAGTGTTTCGGGTGGAGAGCGTTTTGTTATTTCCCTAGCTATGGCACTAAGCTTAAGCGATTTAGCTTCCAATAACGTTAAAATTGATAGTATGTTTATCGATGAGGGTTTTGGTAGTTTATCGCCAGACGATTTAGATAATGCTATTACCATGTTAGAACGCATGCAAGTAGAGAACGAGAAAACAATTGGTATCATTAGCCATGTAGAAAGCCTTAAAGAACGAATTAGCACTCAAATACAAGTTAAGAAGTTGCAAAACGGCGAGAGTGCTTTGTATTTAAAAGATAATAACAATCAAATAAATTTGAGTGTATAAAAAATAGCTAAAAAACATTTGTGCTATTTGAAATTAATGCGGGACAATTTGAATTTAAGAGGTAAACCAAGTGATTATAAAGCCCATAAGGCCGAAAGCAGGTTTACCTCTTTTTGATGTTTTTAAAGATTTAGGTTTATCAAATCACAAGCAAAAAATTGATCTGAAATGCTGTGAGGATAGCTTTACCTAAAAATATCCATCTCACGAACACCCTCTTTTTTCCTCGAAAACTGGATACGTTCGTATAAGAAATTTCTTATTTGATCTCCATTGGTAATGCCATTTAAAACCAATCTTGGTTTGGCATAATCAGATGTTTCGATAGTAAGAATGGAGAGACCTACAAGTCTGTATAGAAAGGGTTTATCTAATGTTACTGACTTAATTCTAAAATAATGATTCTCCGTTTCCTTGATAGAAAATAAACCCTTCTTCTCTAAAATTTTCTGTTCCGAGAAATTGAACTTCCAAGAATTAAGATCCAAATACACATAGATTGTAAACAATAAAGAAGGTGGAAAAACAAAAGCAATTGCAATACTTATAAGATACAAATGGGCATTAATCCAGTGAGATGGTTTAATCTGTAAAAGCAAGTTATCTTGAAATTTGGCAAGGGGATTTAAGATTTTCATAATGTTTAATTTCTAATTATTTTATGATCAAAATTAAAGGTTCAAAAATTATAGAATTTCAAATTACAAGCTTGTAAATCTTCCACTAATAAAATTAAAGCGAATACCTTTACACCTATGCAATTCACAATTTGTGTTTTGCATATTTTAATATTGCCCAATTTTTTGTCGCTAATATGAGCGGCCATATTTAAAAAACTAAAAAATAGATACACCATAAATGACTCATAAAGAAGCGTTTAATCTTAAAAATCATCGTTTAATAGAAATTGCTGTGCAATTAAAAAATGAATTTATTGGGATTGACCAAATTATTGATCAATTAATTTATGCAGTAAAGCCTTGGTATTTAGCTGCCGAATTACAAGAATCGCCTTTGGTTATCAATCTTTGGGGCATGACGGGTGTCGGAAAAACCTCCTTAGTAGAACGCTTTTTAGAATTAGCACTTATGAATGAGCCGATACCAAGCATCACTTTTAATCTTGGTGATAAATCATTTGCTGAGGATGTACTTGATCGCTTGGAGTATCTCGAAAAATCGAAAGATGATCGTGTTGTTTTGATATTCGATGAATTTCAACATGCCAAAACGCTAAAAGAAGATAGTACTGAGCTTGATAAACCATTCAGTCGTTTGATCTGGCCTCTACTTGATGAAGGCTGTTTTTATTTTTTACCGCTAAAATATGAAAGACCCCAAGTTCATGACTGGTTAAATGGCTTAGAAATTTGTCTGGAAAGAGGTGTAAAAATTGAAAAGGGCAAAGTAGTCGAATTGGCTGATGTTTACACGCAAATTATGGGAAATGAGAGAAGAGAATCGTATTTTCCTATTGGAACAACAACAGAAAATAATATCAAAATACCAGATCCAAGCTTTTTTACTGAGGGGCAGATATCCGATTTAGCTGATTTATGCACAGGTAAATTTAAATTCAAATCCGACTTAAGAGCATTTATATCCACCCTTAATGGAAACCAAATAAAAACATTTTTAGAAGAGATATCTTTAAGTTCAACGGGCGCTAAGAAAGTAAATCTCAAAAAATCTTTAATTTTTGTTTTGGGAAATTTAGATGCCGCCTATGACATGAGCTATTCGATGTCGTCTGAAGATCATGCGGATTATTTCCATGAAGAATCTAAAAAAGTAAGTTTTAATGAAATTAAAGATGTTTTAAAATCAAAATTTCGTTTAGAGGAAATTGCAAGATTAGGAAATATACATCTCATATATCCTGCATTAAGCGGTGATGTTTTTAGGCAATATATTCAAAAACAATTGATCAATATTCTTCAGAAGTACGAATCGGAATTTAGCTGCAAATTAAATTTCGATGCTTCGATTAATAACATGTTGTATGAAGAGGGAGTCATTCCCGCACAAGGTTTAAGGCCCTTGAAATCAACTGTTCGCTATTTGCTTGAGCCAGTTATTTTGGAAATGTTAGGATCTGTGGCACCAAAGCAAAATCGTATGATTAATCTTAAAGTTAATGGAGACACCTTTGAAGCCATTTGTGATTCAGAGAAAATATTCTCCAAAGAGCTACACTTGCCAATCAGAAAAGCCAAAAATAGGGTGCAAACTGCAGATCTAAAATCTGTTATTGCAGTTCATGAAGCAGGGCATGCATTGGCCTATATGTTATACTTCGGTAAATTCCCGAAAAAGATCACAATTAAAACCGCCGCTTCATCTACTGGAGGCTATGTGCAAATTGATAAATTTTCGGAAGTGAATAGCTTAGCCAAAGTTCGAGCAGATGTAAAAGTTGGCTTAGCAGGTAAGTTAGCCGAGGAGCTTGTTTTCGGAACTGAATATGTTTCAGATGGTGGAACATCCGATTTACTTATGGCAACCAAATACCTTATGTATGGCGCAACAGAATGTGGTTTTACAAAACGTAATGTGAGTATGGAACATATTTATAAAGGAGATGGTGAACTTCTGCCAATTGATCAAGAAGTAAATTTATGGGTAATGAAAGAATTAGATGATGCTACCAATGAAGTTAAGCAAACACTTTTCGATTTTTCTTGGGCCTTAACCATCATCATCAAAAATTTACTAGAGTTAGAAGAAATTGGCCAGGAAGAAATTGAAAAAATATTTATTGAGAATAATGTAAATATCAGCGAATTATTCCAACATAAAAGTCTGTATATCCCCTATCAAGAAAAGCTTCAAAATTTTCTTAAAAACTAAAAGCGAATGCTTTAAACAAATTAGCCCTTGTTCAAAAGGGCTAATTTAAAAATTGATATTATTTTGGATGCTTTAAGGAAATTAATATTTACAGTATTTCTTATAAATATCCATGTACTCAAAAATTATATCGATTGCTTCTTGCTTTAAATCTTTATACAGAACTTCAGGATCATTTCTTACGCGATCTGTTAAATTATATACCTCACACCACTGCCCAATATTTAGTTTATGCTGTGCCGAAATTAAGGCCCTTATAATATGTGCAGAGTAATTCCCGGGACTCTTAAATACTCCTATTCCGGCATAGGTCTCGGCCTCAGAGGTATCAAAATAATTATCCATAGCATATAAATAGGCTAAAGAAATCATTTCATCCCCATTACAATTTTCTAATAAATCACCTTCACTTTTATAATTCCTTGTTTTAGTCAGATACTCGAAAAAACGCTTCCCATTATTTTGCCCTTTAATGCTCCAGCCGAGCTGATTTATTAGGGCGAGTTTTATCTCAATTGGATTGGACTCATTTGCTAAATAGCCTAACATCTCCTTGCTTATCTTACCATTTGATTTCGCAGCTTTCGCTACAATAGGTTCGCTAAGAAAAGCCCTACCAAAGGGCGTACTGGTAAGTGGAGAATCGGCATAAGTGTTAAATGAAAGAAAATTTAAAAAAAATATGATTAGTAAATATTTGTAATGAATGTTCATAGCTTTTCAATTTTATAATTAAAGTTTACACTAAAATACCGTGTATTTTTTTAAGTTCTGGACAAATACAAGCTTGTATTTTTTAATCATAAACCCAATGTATAATTAATTTTGATGTTTAAGAATCCATAAAATTCCATGTAAAAAAAGAAAAGCTATAAACCTTTCGATCGGAATTCAATTGATTTTTAACCGGATTATATTTAGTTAAAAAAGCATTTGCAATATTTTAAATTAAAATAAATATTTCTATGAGAAAAATTATTAATTCAAAAAAGAGTTGTCATAGCAAAATTTGCATAATCCAAATTATTTTTCGATTTTTTGTAAATTACCTATAAACACAAGCTGAAAGAAATGGAAAACGAAATTGCAAAATTGTTTCAACTTTTTGGACTAACACCCATTGCGTACGATGATCTGTTAAAAAAGATCAAAGATATTTCTCATTTAAAAAAAATTGTACCCTCTAGTTTTTTAAATTCCATTTATTGTGAGGATGATTCTTTATATGATTTATTACAATATTCTGAAGAAGATTTATACCAGAAATTTCGTGGCTTCGGTGTAGGTAAAGTAAACCAGTATTTCCATTTCAAAAAGCAAATATTAGAAATGGAATCAAAAATTGAGATAACAAAATTTTACATAAATGAGGTAGCCGAAATTACCCTCCCCTTTAATTATTCGAACCAAAATGCCATTTCTACAACTATTGAGCAGCTTATTAATGACATTTTTATTGTCTATAAAAATAGAGGCAAAGATAAATTAGTCGAGATTTTGAAACTCTACTACGGTTTAGAGGGCCAGCAGATTCACGAAACTGAAGAAATTGGCGAACTCTTAGGCATGACAAAGGAAAGAATCAGACAATATATAAGAACACCCCAGGGATCTGAATTGAGCTTATTATTTAATGAGCCCTACTCAAGTTATGAGAGGATTAAAGTGCATTCCGATTTATTTGATAGAGTAATTGAATTAAAAAATCAATGTTTATACAATCAAAATTTATTTGAACACTTTTCAAATGGGGAGAAAATTGAGAATATTCAACACCTTGAACGTTTAGTCGAGTTTTTTGATGTGAAAATTTCAAAATACGGAAATTCAATATTCCTTACTGATTCAAAAGTTGCAATTACATTATTTGAAGAGCATTTTAGAGCAGCGGAGCAAGTTTTAAAATCTGAAGATTATTGGATTGATTGGGAACAATTGAAGAATAAAATCAAAAAGGAGATCAATAAAAAATTTCAATTTAATGAGGATCTAACTAAGAGAATTCTTGAACAAAACCCAAGTCATTTTGATACGAAAACTGAAAATATGACTTCATATTTTCAGGTAGCGTGGAATAATTTAAGCAATCAAAGTTTACAAGTACGTAGAATTTTATTAGATGAAAATAGAGTACTAAAAAAGGATGAAATTCTTGCCATTTATAATCAAAAGTGTCGGGAATTTGATCAGCCTCAGATATCAGAAAATGAACTTTATCTCTCAGGGAAAGAAAAGATAATATCCTTTGGCAATAATACATGGGGATATGGTGAAGCTGACGAAGAACGTTTAACAGGGCAGCAATTCATAGAACAATACTTACAAAATAATAATGGTTTTACTCATTTCGATACCATTAAAAATGTGTTAATAGAAAACAATTATAATTATCCAGACAATTCTATACGCGCATATTTGACTCAAAATTGTAGAATTTCACTGGATGATAATCAAATTTTTATTCATGAAGATTTTATTTCTCAATACCCTAGCATTAAGTTGAGGAATAAAATGAATAAAGAGCTTGGCGAATGGGTTTTAGAAAAAATATTTGAGGGTTTTTCAAATAGAGCCACTATCAAAAAACAAGAACTTCTAAAATTAATTGTTTCATGGGGCAAAAAAGAAGATATCAAAGGTAAGATTAGAGCTTCTATAGATTATAATCTTAATAAATTAATTCAAATCGGAGCCATCAAAATCGATGAGAACAACGAGCTTTTATTAGATAATGAGCTTTTAGAATCTATAGGAAAGATAAGTTTAAGGCAAGAGCCAGGCTATAGAAAGGTGATTCGCTCACTAGCAATTGATTATTTAAAAGGTACAAAAAATGCAGCTGTTCCTTTAAAGAAATTAGTTGAATTGTTTCAAGAGCATATCCCATCAGAAATTAAAATTCAGAATCTGTATAAAATTTTTGGTGAAGACTTATTCTTAAAAACAATCATAAATGGTAAGCCACACATTCAATTAAAGATTGAGAATTTACCAGAAGCAAAAACACGAGAAGAAGAGACAATCGATACCACAGTACCGTTTGAAGAATTGGAATCTGCTATTATTGAGACAAAAATTCCTATTCCCGATAGTCGCCCAACTGCCGAAAATTTCAAATATGTTAATGAAAGAGAAGCATTTGAATTTTCGAAATTTGATAAACAAATTAGAAAAGAACTTATTCAAATTGGATTAAATAACGAATGGATTTCAGATGGTTTAACAACCTTTTATAATGCCTTAAAAATTAATGGAGAATACAGTCGCTGGGGAAGATCTTTATTACAATCAATTTATGATTTATGGTTTTCGCGTACCGACTTTTTTGATAGAGAGGCATGTATAATAAAACTAACTCATGGTTTTGAAACCTATCTAAAAAAATTAGACACTGAATTATTGAATTTAGACGGATTAGGAACTTGTATACATTCAAATTTCCAGTTAGAGTCTCTATATGCCTATAACTTTGAAGCAAAATCAATTCCTTCTTCCTTGATTAATCATGAAAAAAGAAAGTTTTCAAAAACCATTAGAAGTTTAGTGTTTTATAGAAATCTGTTTACACACGATAACAATAGTGAGCATCTAGAAATGGGTCTTCACAACCAAATTAAGTTTGCATCTGATTTTATTGCACTTTATGTATATGTGGGATATTTGTTGAAGGATTAGGAAAAATATTGAACAGTATAATTTAAAAATTACAAATGAGTAAAATTAACAAAATAGAAAACCCTCAACCAGAAGAAAAGGTTTGTTTTAATTGTAAACATCTATTATGGATGGTGGGAATTGGGCAAGGGTTAAAATGTGGCTTAGACAGAAAATCATTGTCAAGCAGGTATTATACTTGCGAAAAATTTGAAATGAAAATAAAAGCTTAAATAAGCCAATTTAGATTGGCTTATTTAAATTTAGCTCATTGAAAAATCATTATTTTATTTCAAAATTGTAGCTAATAAAAATATATTTCTCCTTGATTTTAATGGTTGAGTCACTCCTTTTAATATTTTTATGAGAAGTTACAAAATCAAATATTCCATCTTCGTTGAGGTCTTTAAGATCTTCTTTGTAAAAAATTAGACTTTCAGCCCATACTCCATCCCATTCCCAATTTTCATGAGCACATGGAATACCATTTAATTCAATTAAATTCCTTGAAAACAATTTAGTATCTTTTTCAACAGGAATATCACTAAAATCTCTATTATTCATTTCGAGGGATTTAATTTTTTTAGAATGATTAGATATTTATTTGGTGGTATAGGTCTTTCGAGAATCATTTTCGTAATTCTGAATATCTTCAAAATAGGCCTTTGCCTTCTCATGATTCCAGCCAGTTTTTTCAATAATATACTTTATTTGATTGGCCTCATCTAAAAAATTGCTTTTAGACGAATTGGCAGATGGAACCTGATTTAATTTCGGGTATTTAGATAGATTTGCCTTATTCAGCTCATCTTCAATTTTATCGCAGAATGATTTCGACTCTTTTAAAGTCCAGCCCGTATTTTTAATGATGTAGCTTATAGTTTCTAACTTACCAATTGCGACTATTTTCTCACGAACATTGATTTCTAATTCTTCTTTTGAAATATGATTTTTCAAAGTTGGAGAAGGTTCTTGTGGCATCTCAGTAGACTTAGCCTTTGGAACATGAACAGTTTGTAGCTTTATTTTGTCGCAAAAAGCTTTAGAATCTGCTAAATTCCAGCCCGTTTTATCCATCACGAATTTTAGTACTTCAAGCTCGTTTAAAGACTCGAATCTAGCCTTTGTATCTACAGCCAATTTTTTCTCGTCAATAAGTGATAATACAGTGCCTCCCAATTGCGATTTTAAGGCATTGTAAACTATTTTTCCAACCTTCAAAACAAGATATAATATGGACAGAAAAAAAATAACTTTAACAAAGAATAATACTATTGCACTCATAAAAAATGTTAAAAATAAAGCAAGAACTAAAAAAAGTCGGTTTTTCCCCTTTCGGGCTTAATAAAGTTTAAATATAAGAAGGCAAATAATAGATGTATTAAATATTATATTCCAAATATTTCAATTCGAATATATTGTTAAATTTAAAAAAAATATATTTTCCAATTTAAAAAAATTAATTTAGTTCAAATCTACCATAACAAACTACCAATAAATTATTAATTAGTTAGTGTAATTAATTAGTTTCTCATAAAAAACATGGCTCTTTCCCTACAAGATCAACTTGCAAAAAAAATTAAGGATTTACATCCAACAGCAGAAGTAAAGAAAATCAATAAAGACAATTTTTTGGATATTCATATTCCTTCTGTACATCCAAAAAGAGGAACGCACTTATTCTTCAATACGAGCAAAGATTTAATTAAAACTGGATTTTATTGTCGCGAAGAGGATTTTATCGAGGAAATTTTACAAAGAACTAAAAGTTTGGAGCGCTATAGCCAGGGAATCAGACCTCTTGGCAATCCAGAATTTAATTCCGTAGAGGAAGCTATTTCATCTGCTAATTCCATGCTCAATAATATGGTTAAAGCACCTATTAAAGCATCTAAGGAAGAGCAAAAAGGAGCTAAGCCAACGAAGGAACAAGCTTCAAAAAAAGAATCGGATAAGAGTCTACCAACTCAAAAAGAGGAGGCGAAAGCAAAGCAAAATTCACAAACAAAGTCGGGTCCGAATAAAGCCAATAAAAAAGAATCAAATGAATATTGTTTTGATGATCCTGAATCCTTTCTTACATCAATTCAATTATTAAGAAATTATTATTTAGCACTTTCGAGTAGTTCTAACGGGTTCAGAACCAGTTTTGAGAAATTACTTTTAGACTTTACCAGTTTATCTGTGGTTCCCAAAATTGGAGATGACATATTAAGAATAATGCACGAAGATGGATTTGGTATTGGGGCACTCCTATTGAAACCCATGCATGATGCTGAAAAAATTTATGATGAAGAGTTTGAAACACATAATGAATATGTAAATTATTTAGAAAAGTATGTGTCTGATATTAATGCACTTTCAGACCAAACATTACTATTAGACACAATTAGTTTCCTTATTAAACTTGGAAACATACTTGATGAAAATGAGTCGCCAAGTGGTAATTTATCTGCTCAAGACCGATATTTCCCGGTATTTTTAATCTTAAAAACAAATCCAAATTTAGAACTAAACCGATTGAAATCAGTTCTAAAAGAAATTGACTATAAAGGTGTAGACACACTTTTATTAAAGGCTTCTGGGAATTTTAAGCAACTGAGCGCTGACGAAAAATTTGCTTTAATCTTATATGATTTTATTCTTGTGGATGAGAATCCAGGATTAGATATTAAAATGGATGACATTACGGCTGCCAAGAGTATTTATTCGAGAATTACACAAAATAAAAATGTTGATCAAGTGCTTGGGGGATTTGATGATAATGACTCATTTGAAGTATTCCAATTCTTCAATGTGTATTTTGAAAGGGAAGGTTTTCATAACTTTTGCTTAGAACGTTGGAAAGAATTAACATCGGACTGGAATCCACTAAAACTCCAATTGGTTTTGGGAGCTATAAAACATGACTTCCATCCTTTAACCTATGTTAATAACGAGGTTTTGGATTCATACCTTGAGATTTATGGGGGTGTTGCAACAAAAAACAGTGAGAGTGAGAGTGCAAGCACTAAACCGAATGCTGACAGTAAAAAATCAGCTCCCAAAACTGAAGAAAAACCTAAAAAAGGTAAAAAAGTAAAAATTGGCGATCGCATAGTTATTGATGCATCAACAAATACGCTTATCTGCAATCTATTTCATAAAATATTGTTTGTTATTATTACCACAGGTTCAAATTTTAAACCAGAAGGAGAATATGATGAGGATGAGGATGAAATTTTAAAGTACACCGATGATGCAGTTAATGATGTATCTCAGTCGGCACTTGCCATGGGAAGTTGGTTTAATTATGATGAAGATGATTGCGCTGACTTTGTAAACGAGACCTATGAAATGATTGGAGAATTAAAAAAACAATCGTTCATCTTATCGGATATAACTGCTTCATTCTGCTATATAATCCATGAAAACATTGATACGGAGGAAGGTCGAAATGATATTGTTAGATTCATGATGGATCACGCACAAGTTGATGGGGAAATTGATGAATTAGAAGACATAAATCTTGATTTAAATAAGAGTAAGATTTTATTTGGCAGACTATTTTAATTTATTGATTTCTATTTAAAAATTTATTTTCAGAACTGTTCAAAGCTTTGGATTTAAATTTTTTTTTAAAATTTACGTTTAAAATCATAAAAAGCCACTGAGGACACTTAGTGGCTTTTTATTTTTAGAAACTCTTGCTTGAATTTTAGTCTTATCAATTATAGTATACCTGATGTTGTACTAAATGCTTTTACAAAGAGCAAATATCCGGACTATTGATTTTAAAATAATTGTGAAAATTAATATTAAATTAATTTATTGAATATGAACACAATAAAAATATTTATGAATTTAAAAAGATATATTTATCTTAAACAAAAATCTACCAAGATCATCTAGAATATTAAACAATTAATCTCTTAGGGTAATTTATTAAGCCTATAGCTAAGAAAGACATGGCATCAGAATCATCACACAACTCAAATTCAGGATTAAGTTTACAGGAGCAATTATTTGCTGGCATTAAAGTCGTATTCCCAGATGCTGAAGCAAAGAAAATTAATAAAGATAATTTCCTCGACATCTACATACCAACTGTGAGTCCTGCTAGGGGAACTCATTTATTTTTTAATACCGTTAAAGGAGCAATTAAAATCGGTTATTATACAAGAGATGAGGATTTCATAAATAAGGTTGTTTCTTTGGCATATCAATCCATTGATGCTGCTAGCAATGGCTTGAGAATTAAGGATAATCCTAAATTTGATGATGTAGAATCTGCTGTTGCTGCAGCACTAGATTTCTTGTCAGCCATTTTAAATGAGAAGCTTGACCAACCAATAAATACGTCTGTAAAGCAGGTAACTGAAGTCCCCGAAAAAGAAGAGATTAATCAAGACTTAATTGATGCATTTTTAGAAATATATGGCAATGATGATTTAAGCGAGTTTTTAGAAAATTATTTGGTAGATGGAGAGATTATGGTCCTTACCATTGACTCAGAAGATTTCATAGCTGCCGTTAAGGATGACACTGGTTATAGTGATTTAGTAAACACTTTAGGCAGTGTTGACATGGATTCATGGTCTGATTTAGCAGAACTAATCGGAAAAAAAGAAGCTAATAAGGCAAAAAAAGAATATAAAGATGAAGATCCAAGTGGAATAGTATTATTCTATTGTGATGGCAAATATGTTTATTCATTTTCTAAACCAAAAGAAGAGGATTCTGATGAAGATAATGATGAATTAATAGAAGAAAATGGACCGCTTAAAATTGATAGAGTTACTATCCCTCAAATTCTAGAAGAAATCAATTCTGATAAAACCTTAAAGCATATTCAAATTACCTTTTATACTAGACAATATTCAGATTTGAATTATTCTTTGGTTTACAAAGTAAAAAAATCAAATATTCAGGTTAATCGTGTTAATTGGTTTAATGACTCTTATTGGATAGGTAAAATTGACCGAAAAGAATTAGTTGAAGGGTTAAAAAACTACTATAAGGGTCAATTAAGTAGAAGAGAACTAATTGATGACTATTTCGCTTGGGGTAATGTTGAATATGAATTTGATAGAGCAGGAAATTTAGATAATGGAGTAGAGTTTGAAATTACCGACCTAGATGGCATAACGGATATTCCCAAAAATTTACAAGATGAGGATGGGAATTTAGACGTTTGGGAATTATCTAATTATGTAGCTCCAAGAGAGGAAGATCTTTATGATGATAATGTTGGGGAAGCTTATAGTTATGAGATTTCATTAAATGGAAAAACTTATGAGCTAGTATTAGACGAATTAATTGATGAGTACATTAATCCAGAAGGCGAAGAAGATGAAGAAATAAACGAGTACGAAGATGATGAGGATCAAAACGACGAGGAAGAGGTGCAAGAAGATGATGAGGAGAATGAGGAGGAAGAAGAAGTCTTAACAAACAAGTACCCGATTTCTGATTATAGTGATTTTAAAAAACTGATCGAAATTATAAAAGAAGATATAAATCAGATCCATTTTGCAGATGAGTCCTTACTCAAAAATGAATTAAATTTAAAGGCGTTGATTGAAGTAGATGCTGATATCTTTCCGCTATTAGCCCCAATTTATACAAGCTCGGACGATATCAGAAAATTCGCGGCTGAAAATGGATATTATGACTCAACATTCCTAGAATATATTGACCTAAAGGATCAAGCAAGCTTGTACAAAGTCATAGAATATAATTATAATTATTACGAAAATCTTCCTGATGAGTATAAAAATAAAGAATTAACAAAGATCGCTGTTAAAAATGGATATAATGAAATTACTTTTGATATCCTGCCATCTAATCTCCAAAATGACCCTACATTTTTCAAGGAACTTTTGACTTATCTTAAAGAAGATTCTGAATATAGTATTCCAGGATTGTCATACAGTAAATCTCTTTTGCAGGGTTATCAGCAGTTTTTTAGTGATGACGCTGATTTTATTGTAAAATTTGGATTATTAAAATATGCTGATGATGATTTGTTGAAGGATGAAAAGTTTTGTTTTAATTATCTTAAAGCAAAACCGAATAGTTATAGCACACTTATTAATAAAAACGATGATCTAAAAACTAATGAAGCATTTGCTAAACTAGCTGTGGAAGTGGATGGGGCAATGAATTACCCTGAACTTCCAGATGAATTTAGGCAAAATCGAGAAATTCTAAACATTGCCCTTAAAAGTGCAGATGGTGGTCTAATGTTAACAGAATTACCAGATGAAGTTCTTCTTATTGATGGCAAACTTGATCTAGAATTGGTGATTAGTATCATAAAGGAAAATCCATTTAACATAAGCAAAGTCCCTAATTCATTTATGATGGATAAGGATATTGCCATGCGATACATCCTTGCTGCTAAAGCGCAAAATAATGTTCTATATTATGCTCCAGAGTTTTTAAGAAAGGATAAAGAGTTTGTGGGCAAATTAGTAAATGAAAATATTTTTACCATTGCATTCGCTGATAAGTCCATTTTAGCAGATAGAGAATTCATGAAAGGCATTGTTGCAAAAATGCCAGTATTTATAAAATTCTGCTCTGCGGAGTTAAAAGCTGATAAGCATTTTGTGAAGGAGGCTATCAGTTTAAATGGCATGGTTATCCGTTATATTGACGAAAAGTTATTAACCGATCCAGAGATTTATTGGACCGCACTTCATCAAAATCCAGAATCATATAAACTGCTCCCTTCAGAAATATACAGTGATAAGGCAATTATAGATTATATTTCTAAAATCAATGGTGGGATTTTTAGTGATTTTAGCACATTATCTCACTCTAAAGCAATTAAGTTTAGTTCCATTTTAAATTCAGCCGAAGGTTCCTATACTGAAGAACTAAGGATTATAAAAACCTTAGGAGATAAGCTTAGTACGAATGAGATTTTGGAAATGATTAAAATTGATCCTACCCAAATCGTATTTCTATCCGAGGAGTTTTTGATTAAAAACAAAGATTTATTATTATCAATTTTAGAAATTACCTCCTATCCATTAAAATATAAATCTTGTAGAAAAGCTTTAGGTGAACAAGAAATTAAAAAACAGTTAAAGACTCATTCTTGGGCTCTAAAATATCTTGAAGAAGATGAAACATTATCCAATGAATTCTTAAAAGAATTATTGTCAATTAATGGAAATCTTCTTCAGTTCTTATCGCAAGAACAAAGAAAGGATAATTCTTTTGTTGAAATCGCCTTAAAACGCAATCCTGAGGCTTGTCATTTGGTATCTAAAGAATTTGATTGGACAACGCAAGAGGCTAAGTCTATTGCCAAAAAAATACTATCCATTGATCCGCTTTTACTTAGCTATTTTATAGAGAGGGATCCATCTCCACTTGATGACTTTTTCATACATGCTTATTCTATTGATTCGAATGTTTTAGAGCTGATGGATCATACTTTCTTCGAAGATCCATGGTATTTTGTATCCGATTCAAATGGATCATATCCACTAAGTGAGGATCAATTAACACATGGATTAAATCAAAATGGCCAGGTTTACTATTATGAACCTATTAGCAATACCATAAAAAATGTTTGCTTAGCCATTGAGAGTGGATTAAATCTTAACTGGGAGGAATTATTTACAAATTGGGATAATGATTTACAAATAATAGAAAAAGCCTTCGAGTATTTTCCGACAGAAGAAAACTATAATGCCTTAAAGAAAATATTGGGTAAGAAATTCAATGAAAGCGATTATGTTAATGCACAAGTCGTGCAAAGAGGATTAGAACTATACCCTCTAATTTCTGCAGGTTTAAAGAAAAACCATGAAATAGCACATGCCTATTTAAAATCGGATAATTATGATGATCTGTCATCCAAGTTTGACAACCTCCCAAGTTCATTTAAAAAAGATGAAGCTTTTTTAAGAAGTCTTTCAGGATTAAAAATTGACTTTGAAATATTGGATGGTTTCTTTGATCATAGCATTCTGTATACTGAAGCTTTTTTAATTCCTTACCTAGAATTAAATTTCGAACAGTATACTTATTTGCCCGAAAAACTGCAAAAAACCAAAAATTTGGCAATGCAATATGGGATAAATAACAATGAAGAATCCTATTGGGGATTAACAGAATTGGCTTTACCAGATAAATTAAGTAAAGATAAAGAACTCATCTTAGCAATTGCGAAAGGTAATAAGTCTAGAAATTTAAAATTTGATGATGCTTTACTAAATGATCAAGATTTCTTGTTCAAATTAATTGAGTTTCAGCCACAATTAGTAAAAGCGCTAGAGGAAGAAAATCGGAATTTAACTTTATTAATGAAGTTAATAGAAATTAACATTGATGTATTTGATTATCTGGAATTAGAAGAGAAGTTTATACCTGAAATATTTAATTTCATTGTTGCTCATGATCCTTCGAAAATACGGAACATCGAGTGGTCTTATTCTTTACAAGATTCATTAATCGAAATCACTGAAAAATTAAATATTCTGAACTATGTTAATTTATTTGAAGACAGCGATTTTGGCGATACTCTTTCTGCTAAACATACCTTTGAAAGTATCCTATTAAATAAACAAACCAACGAACACGAAACTGGTGTAGGAACTCAATACTATATAGCTGAACCAGGCACTATTACGCTTGGATATGATAGAAATTGTTACCTAAGTGAAGATGTTGCAGGTGAAGTTTCTGATGAAATAATGCTTGAATTTTTAGAGAGTGACGACTCTTGGTCAGATTATATCTATAGTAATTCTTGGCATGAATGCAGTGATATTTATCATACCTATGGGATGGGTGAGCCAGCCACTGATATGCAATTGCCTAATGGAAAGATTGTAGCTATCTCTTTGAAATATGAACGACCTGATTCAGATAATCTTAAACTATGCTTTAATATTTCAATCAAAGGTAGTTTTGTACACATCGCTGTTTCAGATGAAAAAGCCTATGGTTGGGGCCAATGGAAAAGTTATACCTTAGAGGTTAAGCCTGGTATATTTGATATTAATAATATATCAGTAGAGTTTGATTCAGGTATAGTTTCTTCTTATTCGTATAATTTACCTGATGGCGACTACGACCAATTTGACGAAAAAGAAGATTACACAACTACCGGTCAAGGATTTACCTCTACATTATACTTTAATAATGGTAAAGAGTTAATTGATGCAGATGATATCAAAGATTTGCTAGAAGAAAATGAAATTGACCTTAGGGATATAAAAACGATTAAAGAATTTTTAATGCAGCATTATGAGTGAGAATAATATCCAAGAACTGATTAAAGAAATTGAGGAAATACAAGCCAAAGAGTACCAGAATTCGATTAGTGCAGGGTACAGAAAGGTTAAAGTAAAGACATTACATGATAAGTTAGATGCTTTGAAATACGAGGGGCCACGACCACCTAGGGAGTGGAATCAGATTTTCCGAAGCTAACTAACCTTTTTGCCTTTTAATTTAGCCCAAGGGCTCTACTAGGTGGTATTGCAGGTGCAATAAATCACCTAATCACAATTAACAAAAAAGCCACCAAGTTTATCCTTGGTGGCTTCAAATTTTTAAGATCTTTTACTAAATAAAATTATTTAGGTAAAACAACCGTATCAATTACGTGAATAACGCCATTACTTGCAGCTAAATCGGTAGCAACAACAGTAGCTACACCACCATTTTCATCAGTTAAGATAACTTTACCGTCTTTTAAAGAAGCAACCAAAGTACCACCACTAACAGTTTTAATACTCAATGAACCTTTAGCGTCAGTAATTGCTTTTACAACAGTAGCAGCATTTAAATTACCTGCAACTACGTGATAAGCTAAAACTTTAGCTAAAGTAGCTTTGTTTTCAGCTTTTAATAATGTTTCAACAGTACCTGCTGGTAATTTTGCGAATGCTGCATTTGTTGGAGCAAATACAGTAAAAGGACCAGCGCTTTGTAAAGTAGCAACTAGGTCAGCAGCTGTTACAGCAGCAACTAATGTAGTGTGATCAGCAGATCCTACAGCTACATCAACGATAGTTTTTTGAGCATTAGCAGAAAAAGAGATTGCTACAGCAGCAAATAATGTTAGAGCGATTGATTTAATTTTCATAAGAAATATTTTAATTGGTGAATGCTAAAAACGTGAATTCGTTTTTTTAATTTTTTCTAAAAATACTGATAATTAAGTGGTTAAATCAGAATTCCAGTCCTTTGACAATTGGATTACCTAGGTTTTACAATCACATTACAATCAGCATTATTGGTTTTCACGGCGCTCATTGAGTTAAAAAATAATATTAAGCAGTTTAAAGAATGAATAGAGGCTTTTATAGAAATTATACCTAGAAAATCAATACGATGTAATTTCCTTTACGCTCTCTACCTGACTAACATTGTTACGAAGTTAGGAACGCTTACATTTAATAATCGCTAGATCCTGAAGATCAAATTCATGACCTCCAAATTGATTTAGCGACGCTTTAAAGCTTTTTCCTCCATTTAATAAAGCTTACACTAATAGTAGCATCATTCTGCTCCTCAGAAAGCTCTTTAGGCGTTTCCTTGCTATGCAGATTTTTTGACTCCAAACGACCTCTTATTCTTGCTAATAAATCTGCATACATTAAACCTGGCTTTTTATATTCTTGATTTGAATTTAATTTTTCGTTTTCCATACTCTTCCAATAAAATAAGGCTTATATAAGTCTTTTGTGTATTTTAATTGTTAATTAATACTATTATTCTTTAAAATTTATCACGCCATTTCTTTGAACATCGAGATGAGCGGACATGCCCCTATCTTTAGCAGCTTTAAAAAGAGCAATTAGATAAAGTGACTGTCGGTGAACACCAAATATGCCCTGCTTTTTTGCCTCACTACATTTCTGACTGAGCTCCTCATCATTAAGTTTTTGAAAAGCTTGAAAATAATTTTCAATGATTTCTGCGTCGCCCGCGCGATCTGAATAAATTTGTGATAACATAATGCAAATAATTTAAATGAATAAATATTGCATAACGATAAAATGTGGGGATACAGTTTTTTATTTTGATTCCGTAAATCCGCATCGTTTTACCACCGTGGTGTACTTCACTCGGTTGGTGCCATTTTCAATTAAGATTGGCTCGTAATGCAATACAAAGATAGAAAATTATTTTCGTTAAACAAAATGTTGAGCTTAGAATCGCAGGCTTGTGTGTCTTATCAAATAATCAATTACCTTTATAATATTGACATAAATGGACTATAATTAATCTGATGACCACACTTCAAAAAATTGTTTTAATACTTGTTTCACATCTTTTATTTTTCTGTATAATCGGATACGAAGAAATCCTCAGATACATTGAACATGGAATGCATATTCACAAATATATGAGGCATACCAATTATAATTTCTATCTAGGTTTTTACATAATTAGCTTGGTTTTTGTGGTCTTACCAATTTGCTTAATTATGATAATTAGGAAATATTGGCTCAAGGGGAAAGCTGTATAATAAAAGCGTATAATAAGGTTTCAAGACAGATTTTACAACAAAAAACCTGCCCTATTTTTTCAAATAAGGCAGGTTATTAATTTTAGATTCCTTAATTAGACTTATTTCTTTTTATTAAATAGGTTTTGAACACTTACCTGTAAAGCCAATTCGAATGTACCAAGTACATAATTCGAAATTGGGCTCTGCGCATTATTGTACATCCCTAAAAACTGCCATTCATTTTTATGTAAATAACTGATGCCAAAAGTTGAACTCTTATTGGTATGGTACATCCCCGTAAAGCCAAGCTTGTTATTAGATGTTCTTACTTCCGCACCTATATCCACAATATCTGTATAATTTTTGATGTTACGATAAGCCAACTTAGTATTGATTCGCCACTCTGCCATCGGAATTGAATACGATGTTCCTACATAAAAAAGATTGAAATCGGTGCCCAAATTTAAATCGCCATTATCTTTACTGAACTGCGATTTTAAGTTATAAACTGCACCATCAATGCTAAAGCGATCACTGGTATAGCCAAATCCGAAATCACCATCAATTAATGCTTTACGATCGTTGAAATTGGTAATATTCCTATCATTGGGATCACCAATAATATTTTGAGTGTCGAAATTAACCGTCTGAACGCCCAGATTCATTCCGAAGTGTAGTTTAGAACCCTTATTAACCTGTATAGCATAAGAATAAGTTCCATACATCTTGGTATGACTTATCTCTCCTGCCCTAGCATTAATTACACTTAAACCGGTTCCCACCTTATCTCTGCGGTAGTCCATGGTGAAGTTCTGATCAATAGGTGCTCCCGGCACATTGCTCCACTGATTACGATAGCCCAGATTAACTCGCAAGCCTCCATCCAAACCAGCCATTGCTGGATTAGCAAGGTAACGATTCTGGAAAAATTGGGCATCCAACAAACTGATTTGTGAATACGTATTTAAGCTGTTCAACAGCAAAAAAGAAAGTATAAATAGATAAACTTTAGGTCTCATTATGTATTAATTATTTGTTTGAAAATAGGGTGATGTATCCAATCTTAGGACGTATTCCTGGACCAAGATTAATTACATAATAGTAAGCGCCCTCGTGAAGTGTTTCTCCATTTAACTGACCATTCCAGTTATTCTGGTAATTTCTTACACTATAAATCACTCTTCCTGCTTTATCAAAAATCTTGACTTCATTATTTGGATAAGTGTTTAGGTTTTCAATGGTCCAGAAATCGTTCACACCATCTCCATCGGGACTAAGCACGTTATTGGGCGTAATGTTGTAATCATCAAGAACTATAACTGTAATGTAAACATCCGTAGATACTCCCTGAGCATTTGTTACGCGTACAGTATAGGTTGTAGTCTGAGTCGGATTTGCTATCGGATTCGAAATATTTGTCGCACTTAATCCTGTACTCGGACTCCAAGCATATTTAACGATGTTAGAACCACTTAAATTAAGGTTTGCACTATATCCCTTACTAATGGTAACATTCTGCCCTGTAGCTGATGATTGCTTGTTTTGAGGAAGATTTGCACTACCAAACAATACAGGTGATTGAAGGATAGTAATTCGAATGGCTTTATTGACCGTTAAACCACCTGCATCAGTTGATTTAACAACAATGTCGTAAATATTTTTTGTTGCATGAGTATAAACCACATTAGCCTGTAACTGGTTGCCGCTAATCCTAAATGCTGCAACATCTCCACTTACTAGACTGTAGCTATGCTTATCGCCAGCATCTTCATCTGTACTACTTAAATTACCGATTACTGCACCAACACCATTCTTCTCATAAATGGATATTGTGCTTAATGCGATATTAGTAGGTGCTTCGTTAACGTCAATTACATTTATATTTATTGCCTTTTCAAAAAATAAGCCTCCTTGATCTGTGCTGCGTACTCGAATAGCATATGACGACTTAGTCTCAAAATCTGGACTAGCTGTGATACGTAAATTACTACCACTAATATTAAACGCTCCATTGTCCGTAGCTCCTGTGCCACTTACTAAAGTATATGTGAAGGTACTGCCCGCATCCACATCGCTAGAGCTCAATGAACCAAGGGTTGAATTAGCTGCTACGTTTTCGTTAACGCTATTTGCGCTCAAGGCGATATCGGTTGGCGTTTCGTTTAAGTCAATCACCGTAACAGTAAATGCTTTCTCAAAAAATAAACCACCTTGATCTGTGCTGCGTACTCGAATAGCATATGACGACTTAGTCTCAAAATCTG
>NZ_JAFEIG010000001.1 GCF_017495225.1 Daejeonella sp.
TAACTGACAACTGCTAACTGCTAACTGACAACTGCTAACTGACAACTGATAACTGATACCTGATAACCTCCCCAAAAAAACTGTGGAAAACTTTTTTGTGGGAGATAGTGGTAAAAAGTGGTAAGTTTTTTACTTTTACACTTGAATTATAGAATAAAAATAGAGAATGTCCCATTTCTTAGGAGAATTTGATTGTAAACTTGACGCTAAAGGCCGGATGATGATACCATCCAGCCTGAAAAAACAGCTTCCAGAAGCTGAGCGTGAAGGTCTTGTGATCAATCGTGGCTTCGAGAAACATTTAGTGATCTACACTAAAAAAGAATGGGATTCTATCACCGAAGAGTTAAGCAAGCTCAATGCTTACGAAAAAAAGAGTCGCGATTTTATCCGATACTTTACTCGAGGTGCTACCGAGCTAAGCCTCGATTCTGCAAATCGTATTCTTTTTCCTAAAGCTTTAATGGAATATGCAGGCATCACCGGCGAAGTGGTTCTTTCTTGCGTACTCAATAAAATTGAAGTCTGGGCCAAAGATGCCTACGACAATCAATTAGATAGTGAACCTGAAAACTTTGCCAACCTTGCCGAAGAGGTGATGGGCAATACTGCAAGAAGGGGGGCAAATGACTGAATATCATAATCCCGTTATGCTTCAGGAATGTATCGAAGGTTTGAATATTAAACCAGATGGGGTTTACGTCGATGTAACCTTTGGCGGTGGTGGTCACTCTCGCGAAATATTAAAAAATTTAGGCCCCAAAGGTCGCCTGATTGCCTTCGACCAAGATGCAGACGCGCAAAAGAACTTGCCACAAGATGAGCGACTAACTTTTATCGATCAAAATTTTAGATATCTAAAAAATAATTGCCGACTTCAAGGTGCTACCGCTGTGGATGGTATCCTAGCTGATCTAGGCGTTTCTTCTCATCAATTTGATCAGGCTGAACGTGGCTTCTCTATTCGCTTTGATGCTGAATTGGATATGCGCATGGATCAAGCAGGACAACTCACTGCTAAAGAGGTAGTTAATACCTATAGTGAAGAACAGCTACACCGCATTTTCGGAATTTATGGTGAGATAAAAAATGCTAAAACTTTAGCCAATACTCTGGTTACTCAGCGTTTAAATAAGCCTATAAATACCGTTCAAGATTTAAAAACAGTCATCGCTAAATTAATCCCAAAAGGGAAAGAAAATAAATACTTAGCCCAAGTTTTTCAGGCACTTCGAATTGAAGTAAATCAAGAACTAGAGGCTTTGAAAGAGTTTTTAGAACAAACTATTGATATTCTAAAGCCTGAAGGTCGTTTGGTTATTATGTCCTACCACTCACTTGAAGATAGACTCGTAAAGAATTTTATTGCCAAAGGGAAATTCCATGGGGAGGTTGAAATCGATTTTTTTGGAAATCAAATCAAACCGCTGGAAAGTTTTACCCGCAAAGCAATTATTGCCTCTGATGAGGAAATAGCACAGAATAATCGCGCTAGAAGTGCGAAGTTGAGAATAGCAGTAAAGAAAAATTTATCTAAATCTTAATTTATGGCTAATCAGTTTAGAACAAATAAAGTAGAAGAAGAGATTGAACCAATAGCAAAGGTTGAGGCTCCAGCTAAGCTAGATGAAAAGGTAGAGATTCCTAAGAATTTCTTTACCCAATTATTTACTGAAGGGGTAATTTCTAAGCAAGCAGCTACCAGCTTCCTGCCATTCATCATCTTCATCGCTTTTTTAGGAATGATTTACATCGCCAATCGTCATTTCGCCGAAAATAATATTCGCGATATCGACAAGTTAAGCACCGAGGTAAAGGAACTAAGCTGGGATTTTAAATCATTGAAAGCTGATTTAATGCTCAAAAGCACCCAAACGGAAGTCGCAAAAGAGGTGGATACTCTTGGTTTAATGGAGCCAAATGAACCACCTCTGAAAATTGTGCTTACACAAGGGGAATTTGATTAATATAATATACATAAAAAATAAATAAAAAGCAAATTGAATATTAGAACCGACATATTAGTACGTGTGTATATAGCCTTCGGCTTTATCCTTGTATTGGCTATGGCCGTGCTTTATCAATTGTTTAATGTTCAAGTTGTGGAGGGTGCAAAATGGCGCACTTTGGCTAAAAAGTACTCTACAAAATTTGTTAATGTAGAAGCTGCACGCGGGAATATTTATTCAGTAGATGGTAGCTTACTCGCAACTTCTGTTCCTGAATACGAAGTTCGTATAGATCTCCTTGCTGGTGGTATCGAAGACGATAAGGTGTTTTTTGAAAAAGTAGATTCTCTTGCGGATGAAATGTCTTCTTTTTTTGGAGATAAATCTTCCAAGCAATATGCTCGTATCTTAAGGGAAGGTCGCGCCGACAAATCTCGATACACCCTGCTAAAAAGAAATGTTACTCATCAACAATTAAAAGCTGTTCGTGAATTTCCGATTTTTAATTTAGGTCGTTATAGGGGTGGTTTAATTGCTGTTCCTCAAAATAAGCGCATTCTGCCTTTTCAATCTCTTGCTAAGAGAACAATAGGTTATAAGAACGATAACGTTCAGCCTGTGGGCTTAGAAGGGGCTTATAGCTCATTTATTGATGGCGAAAGTGGTCGCAGATTAATGCAGCGTATTGCTGGCGGTGTATTTGTGCCTGTAAATCAAGATGATGAAATTGCTCCTAAAGAGGGTGCCGATATAATTTCTACTATCGATATCAATATGCAAGATGTGGCTCAAAGAGCCCTTAAAAAGCAATTGATCGCCAGCGATGCTGATCATGGTTGTGTAATCCTCATGGAAGTGGCAACAGGCGAAATTCGGGCAGTAGCTAATTTTAGTAAAACACCTTCTGGTAATTATGAGGAGCAGTATAACTATGCAATCGCCGCAAGTCAGGATCCTGGTTCAACATTTAAACTCGCTTCATACCTTTCCCTTCTCGAAGATAATAAAGTGGATACCAATTCCATGATCGCTACGGGTGATGGTACCTATCGTATTCCTGGTCATACCATTCGTGATTCGCATGGGAGTATCGGGACTGTCACAGTTAAAAAAGCTTTCGAAGAGTCTTCAAATGTGGCTATCGCCAAAATGATTAATGCAGCCTATCAAAATGATCAGGCTAAATTTTCTGAGAATCTATACAACTGGGGACTAAACAAAAAATTAATGCTGCAAATTCCTGGTGAAGGAACTCCAGTGATTAAAAATCCCAATAATAGAAGCTGGAACAATAAACAATCGCTTCCGCAAATGGCCTATGGCTATGAAATGAATATTACACCACTGCAAATGCTCGCTTTTTATAATGCAGTTGCCAATGATGGTAAATACATCGCACCCATATTTGTGCGTGAAATACGCCGACTAGGCAATACCGTTGAGCAATTCAAAGCTCGTGTTATCAACGAGAAAATTGTTTCTGATCAAACCATTAAAAAAGCTCAAGCGCTGCTTGAAGGGGTAGTAACAGAGGGAACAGGTAAAGGCCTTGCTTCGCCTCTATACCGTATCGCAGGAAAAACAGGTACTGCTCAAGTGGCAGATGCAAATAAGGGTTATAAGGCTGATAAAAAATATCAAGCTTCTTTCTGTGGCTATTTCCCAGCTGATAATCCTAAATACTCTCTAATCGTGGTGGTTAATAATCCGCGTAAAGGGACTTATTACGCTGCATCTGTTGCGGGGCCAGTCTTTCGTGAGATTGCCGATAGAGTTTATACAAGCGATGTGAACATGTATAATCCACTAAATGGACAAAAAATTGTGGCTAACGCAAAAATGCCTGAAGCTAAATTAGGCGAGAAAAAAGCAACTCAAAATGTGTTTAAAGCATTCGGAATTAAAGCTGCATTCGGTGGATCTGGCGAATATGTAAAAATTGACTCTAACTCCGGTCTCGCCAATAAAAATATTCAAGTTATCGAAGGTTCTGTTCCTGATGTAAATGGGATGGGTTTGAAAGATGCATTGTTTGTTTTGGGTAACTCGGGACTCAAAACTCAAGTGCGTGGTAGCGGCAGGGTAGTGAGGCAATCAATCACAGCTGGAACGCGTGTAAATAAAGGTGTACCAATTATTTTAGATCTACAATAATGAAGACTCTCAAGGATATATTGTACAGTGTGCCCCTTAGCAAGGTAATAGGCTCAACTAGTCAGCAGGTAGAGCACATCTGCTTCGACTCTAGAAAAGTTGTACCTGGGGCTTTATTTGTGGCAATTCGCGGGACTGAGTCAGACGGGCATGCTTTTATAGATAAAGCCATCGATCTGGGTGCTACTTCAATTATCTGTGAAGAATACCCTTCTACTATTCGTCAAGAAATCAATTATTTCTTAGTTGAAAACTCGGCACAAGCGCTCGGAATTATCGCCGCTAATTTTTACGATAACCCTTCTTCTAAACTTAAATTGGTTGGTGTTACTGGCACCAATGGTAAAACAACTATCGCTACGCTACTTTTTCAATTGTTTAGAGATCTTGGATTTAAAGTAGGATTGCTCTCAACCGTTCAAAATCAAATCAATGATTTGGTCATTCCTTCTACACATACAACTCCTAATCCGCTTGCAATCAACGAATTACTAAATGATATGCTGATCTCTGGTTGCGACTATTGTTTCATGGAGGTTAGCTCGCATGCAGTGGCTCAAGCTCGAATTGAAGGTCTCGATTTTGCTGGTGGTATTTTTACTAATCTTACGCATGATCACCTCGATTTTCATAAAACATTCGATTCTTATCTAAAGGCTAAAAAAGGCTTTTTCGACGGGCTAAGCAATAAGGCTTTCGCATTAACCAATGTGGATGATAAAAATGGAATGGTGATGCTCCAGAATACTAAGGCGCATAAAAAAACCTACGGACTTAAAAATATTGCTGATTTTAAAGCTAAAATCATTGAAAACCATTTTAGCGGACTCCTTCTTGACATCGATCAAGATGAGGTTTGGTTTAAAATGGTAGGTAGCTTCAATGCTTATAATTTATTGGCTGTTTATGCCACTGCACTCTTACTTGAGCAAGATAAATTGAGAGTCCTAACTTCCTTAAGTCGCTTAACCGGCGCTGAAGGTCGCTTTGATTATATGATTTCTCCTGCTGGAATAATCGGTATTGTTGACTATGCTCATACGCCAGATGCAGTACAAAATGTGTTAAGTACCATCCAAGATATCCGCAAAGGCACCGAACAGCTTATAACTGTAATTGGCTGTGGTGGCGATCGCGATAAAACAAAGCGCCCCCTAATGGCTCAAGTGGCTTGCGATTGGAGCGATAAAGTGATTCTAACTTCTGATAACCCTCGTTCTGAAGCTCCTGAGCAAATTATTAGGGAAATGGAAGTCGGCGTAATGCCTCACAATAAGAAAAAAGTACTCTCAATCACCGATAGGAAAGAAGCCATCCGCACGGCTTGCCATTTGGCAAAACCTGGCGATATCATCGTGGTAGCCGGAAAAGGTCATGAAAAATATCAGGAAATCGCTGGTGTTAAACTTCCTTTTGATGATAAAGAAATATTAACTGAATTTTTAAATCTAGTAAGCTAATGTTATACTACCTATTTGCCTGGCTTGATAAGCAATATGATATTCCTGGAGCAGGATTATTCCAGTTTATATCGTTCCGCACAAGCATGGCTGTAATTTTATCACTCCTGCTCACTACCGTGTATGGTGCGCGATTAATCAGGATTCTCCGTGCTAAACAAGTAGGAGAATCTGTTAGGAATTTAGGCCTTGAAGGACAAATGCAAAAGCAAGGGACTCCCACAATGGGCGGACTCATTATTCTGCTAGGTATTTTAGTCCCAACGCTTTTATTCGCCCGTATTGATAATATCTATATCATCCTGATGCTCATCACCACCGTTTGGATGGGTGCAATTGGCTTCCTCGATGACTATATCAAAGTATTTAAAAAAGATAAGGAAGGTCTTGCCGGACGATTTAAAATTATGGGTCAGGTGGGATTGGCTTTAATCATCGGCTGGACCATGTACTTTCACCCAGATATCGTGGTGAGAGAACGTATTGCTGCTCCTGCAGATATCCAGTCCTCAACTAATACTCAAGCTCCCGAAAAATATTATTATCGAGACGTAAAATCAACACTCACCAATGTGCCTTTTTACAAGGATAATGAATTTGATTACGCCAAAGTTTTAACGGTTTTTGGGGATGATTATGGAAAATATTCATTAGCAGTTTTTCTATTATTCGTCGTTGTTATTGTTACCGCCGTGTCTAATGGGGCCAATTTAACAGATGGTATCGACGGATTAGCAACAGGTACTTCAGCAATTATTGGTATTACCCTAGCTATTCTAGCCTATGTTTCGGGAAATACCATTTTCGCAGATTACCTCAATATCATGTACATCCCTTACTCAGGTGAGCTGGTAATATTTGCCGGTGCCTTTGTGGGTGCTTGTGTGGGATTCTTATGGTATAACTCTTATCCTGCTCAAGTATTTATGGGCGATACGGGTAGCCTTGCCATCGGTGGTATCATCGCCGCCTTTGCGATTATGATTAGAAAAGAACTTCTAATTCCAGTGCTATGTGGGGTGTTCTTAATCGAAAACCTATCCGTAATCATGCAGGTGTCTTACTTTAAATATACGAAAAAGAAATTTGGTGAAGGCCGTCGTATCTTTTTGATGTCGCCTCTTCACCATCATTACCAGAAAAAAGGGTATCACGAAGCTAAAATCGTAACCAGATTCTGGATTGTAGGTATCATCCTAGCCATTTTAACCATCGTCACCTTAAAGCTAAGATAATGGGAGAAAAGAAATATATCGTTATTCTTGGTGCCGGCGAAAGCGGGGTAGGTGCAGCATTACTTGCCCAAAAGCAAGGTTTTGATGTTTTTGTGTCTGATTTTGGTCCAATCACTGATCAGTATAAAAACGATTTAATTCAAGCTAATATCGCTTTTGAAGAGAATGGTCATACTGATGATCTTATTCTTTCAGCTAGTAAAGTGGTTAAAAGTCCGGGAATACCCGACAAAGCTCCCATAATCAAAAAACTAATCGAAAAGAATATTCCTATTCTCTCCGAAATTGAATTTGCCGGTGCTTATACCCAAGCAAAAATGATTTGTATTACCGGCTCTAATGGCAAATCAACTACCACCTTGCTTACTTACCATATTCTTAAAAATGCAGGCCTCAATATTGGCCTCGCCGGAAATATCGGTAAAAGCTTCGCACGTCAGGTAGCATTCGAAAACTTTGATTTCTATGTATTGGAAATTAGCAGCTTTATGCTCGATAATATGTATCAGTTTAAAGCTGATATAGCGGTTTTACTGAATATTACGCCCGACCATCTAGATCGTTACGATTATAAAATGGAAAACTACTCGGACTCAAAGTTCCGAATTATTCAAAACCAGGGACCAGAAGATGTGTTTATCTACTGTGCCGATGATGCGGAGACTCAAAAAGGTCTTTTAAAACATCAAGTCCATGCTCAAGCTTTTCCTTTTTCAATTGAAAAAGTGCTTGAAAATGGCGCATTCCTTCAAAACGATCAGATCACTATAAAACTTCACCAAACGCAAGACTTATTTACTATGTCATTAAAAGATTTAGCCCTTCAAGGCAAGCACAATATCTACAATTCTATGGCTTCTGGAATAGTGGCAAAAGTTCTTGAATTAAGAAATGAAAGCATCCGCGAAAGCATGGGTAGCTTCACCAATATTGAGCATAGACTGGAGCATGTGGCGCGCATCTCGGGTATTGATTTTATCAACGACTCCAAAGCGACAAACGTGAACTCTACTTGGTATGCTCTTGAAAGCATGCCTTCTGATGTTGTTCTTATTCTTGGTGGAGTAGATAAAGGCAACGATTATAATATGCTTAAAGATCTGGTGAAGTCGAAAGTGAAAGCCATCGTTTGCCTTGGTAAAGATAATAAGCGTATTCACGATGCCTTTGAAGATGATGTAGAAGTAATAATAAACACCTTCTCAGCCGAGGAAGCCGTGCAAATGGCCTACCACCTCGCCGCAAAAGGTGATACCGTACTTCTATCACCAGCTTGCGCAAGCTTCGACCTCTTCAAAAATTATGAAGACCGTGGCCAACAATTTAAAAACGCCGTTAAACAACTTTAATTAAAATTGTTAACCACCAACTGATAACTGCCAACCGATAACTGATAACCGCCTACTGATAACCGATAACTGACAACTGATAACTGATAACCGATAACCGCCAACTGATAACTGATAACCGATAACCGCCAACTGATAACCGATAACTGATAACTGCCAACCGATAACCGATAACTGACAACTGATAACCGCCTACTGATAACCGATAACTGATAACTGCCAACTGATAACTACCAACTGATAACTGACAACTGAACCATGGAAAGACTAATTAGCAAAACAAAAGGTGATCGCTGGATCTGGCTCATTGTGATCCTACTATCCGTATGGTCGCTTTTAGCTGTTTACAGTGCCACAGGTACGCTTGCCTATAAAAAAGGTGTGGGTAGTGAGCAGTTTCTAATTAAACACTTGGTCATGATTGTTGGTGGTATTGCTTTGATGTACTTTTCACACTTATTGGATTATCGCTACTATGCGGGAATAAGTAAGGTTTTGATGGTTATTACTATTCCTTTACTTCTTTACACCCTACTTTTCGGGGCCAATGTAAATGAGGCGAGTCGTTGGGTAACTATTCCAATTATTAATCAAACATTCCAAACTTCCGATCTTGCTAAACTTGCCCTAATAACCTTTTTGGCAAGAAGCTTAAGCAAGAAACAAGAAAATATAAAAGATGTAAAAAAGGCATTCATTCCAATTATGGGCGCCGTTTGTGGTGTCTTTGTCTTAATTGCTCTGGCAAACCTTTCTACTGCCGTGATGTTATTTGGTGTAAGTATTCTTCTTCTTATCATCGGTAGAATAAGTATTAAACAAATTGCTGTAGTATGCCTTGCCGGCTCTATATTACTTGCCGCTGTAATGTTCCTCGGTCCGCGACGCAATACTTATTGGTCGCGTATTCAAACATATTTGAACCCTGAAACTGCTACTTCTGATAAGTCATTCCAAGCTGATCAAGCTAAAATTGCAATCGCTACTGGCGGACTATTCGGTAAAGGACCCGGAAATAGCACGCAAAGAAATTATTTACCGCACCCTTATTCTGATTTTGTGTATGCACTCATTATTGAGGAATATGGAATGGTGGGGGGCGTCGGACTAGTCCTGCTTTACCTCGTCTTTCTGTATCGATGTGTGTTGATTGTGACGCAGAGTCCCAAGGCCTTTGGAGCACTCCTCGCAGCAGGTTTGAGCTTCAGCTTAAGTATTCAAGCATTTGGAAATATGGCAGTAGCAGTAGGCTTGGGACCTGTAACGGGTGTGCCGCTGCCTCTGGTAAGTATGGGTGGGACATCCATTTTGTTTACGAGTATCGCTTTCGGAATTATTCTAAGCGTGAGCCGAGATAATGATGAACGTAAAAAAGAAAAGGATGAAAAGGTTATTGTAGGTGAGATTCCAGCAATGGCTTAATTATAATATACGAAAATACAACGAGAAAAACAAGAAAAAATGGCAAAAAGAGTGATCATAAGCGGAGGCGGGACTGGCGGGCATATTTTCCCGGCAATTGCCATTGCTAATGCCCTGAAAAAAATCGATCCCCAAACGGAGATCCTTTTTGTCGGTGCTAATGGTCGCATGGAAATGGAAAAAGTCCCAGCAGCAGGCTATAAAATTATTGGTTTAGATATCAGCGGTTTTCAGCGTGCTTCGCTTCTTAAAAATGTATTCCTGCCATTCAAGGTCTTGAAAAGTGTGCTCAAAGCAAGGGCAATTATTAAAGATTTTAAGCCTGATGCAGCTGTAGGAGTGGGTGGCTATGCCTCCGGTCCGTTATTATACGCCGCTTCTCAAATGAATATTCCTTATCTTATTCAGGAGCAAAATTCTTATGCAGGCATAACAAATAAATGGCTCGCTAAAAATGCCAAATTAATATGCGTAGCCTTTGAGGGAATGGAAAAATTCTTCCCGAAAGCTAAAATTTTACTAACCGGAAATCCTATCCGTAAGGAATCAATTGCTATAGAGAATAAAGGCCCTGAAGCTGCCGAGCATTTTGGGATCTCAGTTGATAAAAAAACAATTTTAGTTATTGGCGGTAGCCTCGGTTCAGGTACGCTAAACAAAAGTGTGTTGGGCGCTCTAGATAAAATTATTGCTGCAGATGTGCAGGTGATTTGGCAGACTGGAAAATATTATTTCCAATCAATAAATGAACAATTGAAAGGAAAAGAACATGCCAATATTAAAGTGCTTGAATTTTTAAATCGTATGGATTTAGCCTATGCGGCCTCTGATTTAATTATTTCGAGGGCAGGAGCAGGCACAATCGCCGAATTATGTGTGATTAAAAAACCTGTGATTCTTGTCCCTTCACCAAATGTTGCCGAAGATCATCAAACAAAAAATGCCATGGCACTGGTTGAGAAAAATGCAGCTCTATTGGTTACAGATGCCTCAGCTGAACGCGAATTGATGGATATCGCACTGCTTTTAATCAATAACAAAGAAAAATGTAAAGAATTGGCAAATCAGATAGGTAAAATGGAACTGCCTCATTCTGACGAAATTATAGCAAAAGAAGTATTCAAATTAGCTAAATAGAAAAGACTATGGAACTGGAGAATATACAAAGGGTGTTTTTAATTGGTATTGGCGGAATAGGAATGAGCGGACTAGCACGTTATTTTAAAAAACGGGGCTGTGTGGTTTGTGGTTATGATAAAACAGGTACCCCGCTTACGGAGTCTTTAATGAATGAAGGTATTCCTGTTGTTTTTATGGATGATGAGGATAGTATCCAAGTAAGCTTCCTTGAGAATGATTCTAATACGCTGGTTATTTATACTCCTGCAATTCCTTCAGATTCTAAAATATTAAATTTCTTCAAAGAGGGTGGCTACACCATGAAGAAACGCTCGGAAGTACTCGGAATTATCAGTAAAGGAATGTTTACCATCGCTATTGCTGGTACTCATGGCAAAACTACAACATCCAGCATCGTAGCGCATGTGCTTAAAGATTCGGGATATGATTGCTCGGCTTTCCTTGGTGGGATAGCTACAAACTATAATTCAAATGTGCTATTCGGCGATAATAATACCATGGTGGTTGAAGCGGATGAGTATGATCGCTCATTCTTAACACTACACCCTGATATCGCCATCGTTACTTCTATGGATGCCGATCACCTCGATATTTATGGAGATAAATCGCATCTCGTTGATTCTTTTAAGCAGTTTACTTCTCAACTGAAAGAGGGTGGAAGGTTAATCTATAGGCAAGGTCTTGATCTTAGCAATGGTAAAACTTATTCTGCCAATGTGGTTGCTGATATTCAGGCAGTTAACGTGCAAATTAAAGAGGGTAGCTTCTTCTTCGATTTTAAAAATGCAAATGGAATAATCGAAAATATTCAATTAGGCTTACCAGGTTTACATAATATCGAAAATGCTGTTGCAGCTATTGAAGTGGCACTTCATTTGGGAATTTCAGCAGATAAAATTCGTAATGCTCTGGCAAATTTCCTAGGTGTAAAACGTCGCTTCGAATATGTGGTGAAATCACCTGAGCATATTTATATCGACGATTATGCACATCACCCTGAAGAATTAAGGGCTTGTATTCAGGCAGTGAAAAGCTTGTACCCTAATAAAAAGTTGACGGCAATTTTTCAACCGCATTTGTTTAGTCGGACTAGAGATTTTGCTGATGGATTTGCAGAAGTACTCGCTATGATCGACGATTTGATTATGCTTGATATTTATCCTGCTAGAGAACTTCCTATCGAAGGGGTTAATTCGGCAATGATTCTCGATAAGATTAATAATCCTAAAAAACAGATTCTAAGCAAGCAAGATGCCATCGAATATGTGCGTGCAAATAAGCCTGAATTGTTGCTCACTGTGGGTGCTGGAGATATCGATACTTTAATTCAACCTTTAAAAACAATATTCCAAAATGCTTAAAAATATTAACTGGAAAGGGATTTTAATGGCTTTTACATGGCTTGTGAGCCTCTCCGGACTTGTCGTCTTGATGAGTTTTATTGAGGTGAAAAAGGCAAGTCAGAAGTGTAAGGATTTAAAAGTTATCCTTCCGGGAAGAAATAATTTTATTGAGCGTAATGAGATCGATAGAATCCTCTTGGATGCTGGCGGCGCTCTCATTGGTAGAGACCTCAGAGATATAAATATTCACAAATTGGAGAACTCCTTAAAAAGCAATCCTTTTATTGAGTTTGCCAAGGTTTATGTGGATATGGATGGTGTTATTCATGCAGAAGTCAGACAAAGACAGCCTATTTTAAGATTAATAAATAGAGCCAATGTTCAATTCTATATCGATGAAAATGGCTTAAAAATGCCTCTTTCAGAGAATTTTACTGCGAATGTATTGGTGGCTAACGGACTAATTGACGAAGATTTTTCAGGTAAAGTGGATACTCTGAATACTAAACTGGCTAAAGATCTCTTCCGAATGGCTCAATTTATTAAAGCAGATACACTTTGGGATAGTCAAATAGAACAACTCTATGTAGATGTTAAAGGAGATATTGAGATGGTGCCAAGAGTAGGTAATCATAAAATTATTTTAGGCGATGCGGATTCATTGCAAAGCAAGTTTAAAAATCTACTCGCTTTTTATAAGAAAGCCATGCCTAAAGTGGGATGGGATACCTACAAAAGCATCAACCTGAAATTTGCTAATCAGGTTGTATGTTCTAAAAACAGCCTTAATACAAGTAAATTAGTGGTAGATAGCATTCCAAACACTGTTGATAGTACAATGGTTATAAATAAAGAATTAACAAAAAATTAAATATAAACCCTATGGATCAAATTAACTCAGCTTCAGCTAAAAATTCACCAATTGTTGTCGGTCTGGATATCGGTACAACAAAAATCTGTGTTACCGTTGGCCGTAGAAGCGAACATGGTAAAATTGAAATTTTGGGTATGGGTAAAGCCGAATCGGCAGGAGTAACTCGTGGCGTGGTCTCCAATATCCAAAAAACTGTTCAAGCAATCATGCAAGCAGTTGAAGAAGCCAGCGCACAATCAAATGTTGACGTTAAAATTGTTAATGTTGGTATCGCTGGGCAGCACATCAAAAGTTTGCAACACCGTGGTATATTGACTCGTAAAGAGCTTAATACCGAGATTCAGCGTAAGGATATCGATAAGCTAATCGAAGACATGTACAAATTATTGATGCCTCCAGGCGAAGAAATTATTCATGTTTTACCGCAGGAATTTACTGTAGATAACGAGCCTGGTATCAAAGATCCAATTGGTATGGCAGGCGTGCGACTTGAAGCTAATTTCCACATTATTTCGGGTCATGTAAGTGCTGTAAAAAACATTTTAAAATGTGTAAGCAATGCTGATCTTGAAACACAAGAGCTTATCCTTGAGCCTCTTGCATCTTCTGAATCGGTTTTAAGTGATGAAGAAAAAGAAGCGGGTGTTGTTTTAGTGGATATTGGTGGTGGTACTACTGATGTGGCTATCTTCCATGAAGGTATTATTCGTCATACCGCCGTAATTCCTTTTGGTGGAAATAGCGTTACCGAAGATATTCGTGAAGGTTGCTCAGTGATGCGCAATCAAGCCGAACTACTTAAAACTCGCTTTGGTTCTGCTCTGGCCGATGAAAATAAAGAGAATGAAATTATCTGCGTCCCAGGATTAAGAGGTAGAGATCCTAAAGAAATCTCAGTTAAAAACCTAGCTTATGTAATCCAAGCACGTATGGAAGAAATTATCGAACACGTGTACTATGAGATTAAATCTTCTGGTTATGAGAAGAAATTAATTGCCGGTGTGGTTATTACAGGTGGCGGTGCACAGTTAAAACATCTTCCTCAATTGGTTGAATTTGTTACTGGTTTAGATAGCCGAATTGGATATCCTAACGAACACCTCGCTAAAAATGATGTACTTCCTAAATCAATTTATGAAGAACTAAAAAGCCCAATGTATGCCACAGGTATTGGTCTGCTAATCAAAGGTATTCAAAAAGCCGAAATGATCGAAGAATCGCTTTCAACTGGAACAAGCTCAGTAGAGAAAATTGCATCGCCAATCAAAGAGAAAAAGGGACTTGGTATGCTAGATTGGATATTGCAATCAGGTGCAAAATTCATTAAGGATGATATCAAAGACGAGGATTATGTTCGTTAATTATCCACAATCGTTGAGTTTCCCACATTTTAACAAATGTGGATAACTAATGTGGATAAATAACTATAATTACGTATCAAAAATCTAGGGAATAAATAAATTCTAATCAACTGATAATTAAGTATATGCAGTTTGAAATGTTAAAGGAAAAGTCATCAATCATTAAGGTAATTGGTGTTGGTGGCGGCGGCGGAAATGCTGTAAATCATATGTACCGTCAGGGAATAACTGGTGTTGATTTCATTATTTGTAATACTGACGCACAAGCCCTTGAATTAAGTCCGATACCTAACAAGGTTCAACTCGGCGCTAGCTTGACCGAAGGGATGGGGGCAGGCTCTATTCCTGAAGTGGGAAAGAACTCAGCCATCGAAAATATTGACGACATCAAAAGGATGTTAGGTCCCAATACCAAAATGCTTTTTATTACCGCAGGAATGGGTGGTGGTACCGGAACTGGTGCTAGCCCTATAATCGCAAAAGCAGCTAAAGAAATGGGTATTCTAACCGTAGGTATTATTACCACTCCCTTTTCTTTTGAAGGTAAACGCAGAAAAACTCAAGCTGAAGAGGGTTTAGAAGAGTTTAAAAAACAAGTTGATTCATACTTAGTGATTTCCAATGATCGCCTACGTGAGATATTTGGAAATTTAACGCTTGGTTCTGCATTTGCTCAAGCAGATAATATTTTGACAACCGCAGCCAAGGGTATCGCAGAAATTATTACTATTCCAGGTTATATAAACGTCGATTTTAAAGATGTGCGTACCGTAATGCAAGAAAGCGGTGTTGCCATCATGGGTAGTTTTGCTGCCGAAGGTGAAAATCGTGCGCTAAGAGCTGTTGAAGGTGCCTTAGCATCTCCATTATTGAAAGATAATGAAATTGAAGGCGCTCGTTATATCCTTTTAAATATCAGCTCTGGTGATAAAGAAGTTACCATGGATGAGGTGACTGTTATTACCGATTTTATCCAACAAGAGGCTGGATTAGCTGCCGATTTAATCTGGGGTAATTGTAGTGATGCTGGCTTAGGAGAAAAAATTTCTGTCACCATTATCGCCACAGGTTTCCAAACCATGGAAGAACGTGAAGTTGAAAAAAGTCAGGTGCGTAAAGTATCTCTCCTAACTCCTGAACAAGCACCAATGGTGAAACCGGTTCAGACAAATAACTTTATTCAAGAGAAAAAAGAAGAGTTAAAAGAAGAAATTAATGAGCCTGTTCTTAAATCACCTCAGGATAGTCAGGTAGATCTTTTTGCAGGTTATTTCCATAGTACTCCTAAAGTAGAGGAGCTTAAAGTTGAAGATCCCAATACTATTCGCCATGAATTGGATGAGGAAATTGCAATGGAAGTTAGTCCGCTAGAGACAAGCTTCGAGTTTGAAATAAAAAACCAAGACTTCACTCCTCAAGAGCAGGAGCCAGAAGTAAAGGAAATTCAAATGCTAGATGAAGAAGTTACATTCGATTTCCAACTGCAAGAAGAAGAAGTGTCTATCGCTTGGGAAAACCCAGACGAAAATAAAACAGATGATTCTATCGAAGAGCAATTACGTAAATCGAAAGAAAGAATTCTTCGTCTTAAAGATCTCAGTATGAAACTTCGTACCAGCAATGGTTTACAAGAACTGGAAAATGAGCCTGCATACAAACGCAAGCAAATGTCGCTGCATGATGTACCGCATTCTTCCGAATCTGAAGTCTCACGTTTTACGCTAAGTAATGATGAAGGTATCACCGAAATCAGACCAAATAATTCCTTTTTACATGATAATGTAGACTAATAGGAATCAAATTTATATTAAAAGGCCTTTATTCTACGAATAAAGGCCTTTTTTGCATAAACTATTTAATTTATATATTCCAATTTAGCTTTTGATAATCAGCCAGCTAAATCTTAACTTTGCACCAAATATCCGTTAACTATAAAATTATACAAATTGGATTTATTTGATAAAATTTCGAAAAATATGGGACCTCTGGGCCAGCACCAGAAAATGGCTCATGGTTATTTTTCCTTTCCTAAACTAGAGGGTGAAATAGCTCCACATATGATGTTCAGAGGTAAAGAACACTTGGTTTGGAGTCTTAATAATTACCTCGGACTTGCAAATCATCCGGAAGTTCGTAAAGCTGATATCGAAGGTGCTCAAGAATATGGCCTTGCTTACCCAATGGGTGCTCGTATGATGTCAGGTAACTCTAATCACCATGAAGCCCTTGAAAGAGAGCTTGCTGAATTTGTTGGTAAACAAGATGCATTCTTGCTAAACTTTGGTTACCAGGGTATTATGTCGGCAATTGATGCAATAGTTGATAGACACGATGTAATCGTTTACGATGCTGAATCTCACGCTTGTATTATTGATGGTGTTCGTTTACACCAAGGTAAACGCTTTGTTTACTCTCATAATGACATGGTAAGCCTTGAAAAGCAATTGGAAAGAGCTACCAGATGGGTTGAAAATACAGGTGGCGCAATTCTTGTAATTACCGAAGGTGTTTTTGGTATGTCAGGTGCACAAGGTAAATTAAAAGAGGTTGTTGATCTTAAAAGTAAATTTAGCTTCCGTCTCCTAATTGATGATGCACATGGTTTCGGTACTATGGGCGCTACTGGCGCTGGTACGCATGAAGCACAAAATTGTATCGATGGTGTTGATATTTATTTCGGAACTTTTGCTAAATCAATGGCCGGAATCGGTGCCTTTATTGCCGCAACTGAAGAAATTACTAATTTCCTTCGCTATAATATGCGCTCCCAAATTTTTGCTAAATCTTTACCTATGCCAATGGTTGTTGGTCTGCGTAAAAGATTAGAATTATTGAAGAGCCAGCCAGAAATGAGAGAAAAACTTTGGTTTATCGCTAAAACTCTTCAGTCGGGACTAAAAGAAAGAGGTTTTGATATCGGTGTAACTGATACGATGGTAACTCCTGTTTTCCTTCAAGGTGAACTCCAAGAAGCTACAGCAATCACAATGGACCTAAGAGAAAATTACGGTATCTTCTGTTCTATAGTTGTTTACCCGGTTATCCCTAAAGGTTTAATCATGCTTCGCTTAATTCCTACGGCACTTCATACCATTGAAGACGTAAATCGCACCTTAGATGCGTATAGCGAACTCGCTGAAAAACTTAAAAAAGGTCACTACAAAGAAAAAGTAGCTTCAAATGCTTAAATAATTAGCAAGTAGTAATACTCATTTTTATAATTTTCAAGAATGCCCTCTACATGTCGTTGAGGGCATTTTATTTGACAATAATTACATAAATCATTGATTTACAGGTTTTTATTAATTTAAAAATTTTCTTCTTACATTTCTTTTTTTAATAAATGCTTGTTTAAACTCAATAAACGCATTTTTTTTATTTTTTTATTTTTGCTTTTTTATAAAAAATCCTTTTAAATTAGATAAAGTAACATTACTAACCTTAATACTAAAAGAGTAAAACCATGAAAAAATTCACCGAAGCAAAAAATTTATTTGCGTCTCTAGAAGCAGATGCTGACAAGTTCTACACTAAAGGTAACAGCGCAGCTGGAACTCGTGTAAGAAAAGGCATGCAAGATTTAAAAAACCTAGCTCAAGCTATCCGTCTTGAAGTTCAGGACATGAAGAATAAAGAAGCAGCGAAAGCAGCTAAGAAATAATAAATTCTTCTTAACAAAGAAGGCCCGTTCATTAGAGCGGGCCTTTTTTGTTTTAAAGCATTTTTAAGAGCTCTAGCTGAGCTCGAATCTGCTCTTCGGTATGATTGCTTACATTAACCAAAGGAAGGCGCATCGTGTCGCTACAAAGTCCTAATTGCTTCATAGCCGATTTTACACCTCCAGGATTTCCTTCTACAAAACATAATCCTGTAATCTCTGTCAAACTGTGATGCAAAGGCTGTGCCTCTATAAACTTCCCATCCAAACACATTCTTACCATCGTTGAAAATATCCCCGGAAGGGCATTGCCTATTACCGATATTACTCCGGCAGCGCCCATCGCAATCAAAGGCAAGGTAATAGGATCATCTCCCGATAAAAACAAGAAATCGGCTGGTTTATCCTTTATGATTTTATTGAACTGATCGAAATTTCCTGAAGCTTCCTTCATGGCAATAATATTCTTGAAATCATGCGCCAAACGAAGTGTTGTGTCAGCTGTCATGTTTACTCCCGTTCTGCCAGGAACATTATAAAGTATGATCGGCAATACGCTTTCCTCAGCTATCGCCTTATAATGTTGGTATATTCCTTCTTGTGTGGGTTTGTTATAATAGGGGCAGACTGATAAAATAGCGTCAAAGCCTTTGCTGTCAAATTTTTTAAGATCTTTTAATACTTCTGCTGTATTATTTCCCCCAACGCCCGCTACAAGTTTTACGCGACCATCAACATGTGATATCGTAGTCTCCCAAACCGATTTCTTCTCATCACTACTCAAGGTAGCCGACTCGCCAGTAGTTCCTAAAGATACAATGTACTCAACACCACCATTGATAATATGGTCAATCACATTTTTTAAAGCTGCATGATCAACAGTTCCATCTGTTTTAAATGGAGTGATGATGGCTACTCCCGTTCCATGAAACTTATTCATTATTTTTATCTATTTTTTGATTTTAATTGAGAATGCTTCAATATTAAGAGGATTTTTTAAATATTTCGGCATTTTCTTTAAATTATTGCAACATTTTGATCAAATCTTCATCAGAAATGATCGGAATTTGAAGTTTTAATGCTTTTTCAAGCTTCGCAGGTCCCATATTGTCGCCAGCAACTAAATAGTTCAGTTTTGGTGAGATACTACTCAATATTTTACCCCCATTAGCCTCAATCATGTCTTTTAACTCATCGCGACTATAATCTCCAAATACCCCCGAAATAATAAAGGTCTTGCCCTCAAAAGTATTGCTCTCTAAAACAATGCTTTTATGCAATGATTCAAACTGTAATCCATGACTCCTTAACGCTTCAATCTGCTCTACATGTTTAACTTCCTTAAAATATTCAATCAGACTCTCTGCAATGCGCTCACCAATCTCATCTACGCTTTTTAGTTCCTCAAAACTTGCACCCATCAATTGGTCAATGTTTTTAAAATGTGCCGCAAGCTTCTTCGCCACTGTTTCTCCCACATACCTTATGCCAAGTCCGAAAAGTACCTTCTCAAAAGGCATAGACTTCGATTTCTCGATGCCTTCAAGCATATTATTTATCGATTTCTCGCCAAATCGATCCATCTGCTTTAATAAATCTACCTTCTGATATAAAGTATATAAATCGCTAATATGCTTTACAAATCCTCTTCTGTAAAATGCATCAACGGTCTCATCACCCAATCCATCAATATTCATCGCCTTACGGCCAATAAAATGTTGCATTTTGCCGATAATTTGTGGGGGACAACCTTCATCATTGGGACAGTAATGAACGGCTTCTCCTTCTTTACGGATGAGAGATGTACCACATTCCGGACATACATCTGGATAATTAACTTTTATTGCATCTGCATTACGTTTTCCAGTATTTACAGCAATAATTTTTGGGATAATCTCGCCACCCTTCTCCACCAAAACAGTATCCCCCAAGTGTAAATCTAAACGCTTAATTTCATTGGCATTGTGTAAAGTGGCTCTCTTAACGGTAGTGCCAGCCAATAAAACGGGCTTTAAATTAGCTACAGGAGTCACAGCGCCAGTTCTACCAACTTGATAAGTCACTTTTTCAAGGATGGTTTCTACCTCCTGCGCCTTGTACTTGTAGGATATCGCCCATCGAGGAGATTTTGCTGTAAAGCCTAATTCTTGCTGCTGACTAAAACTATTGACCTTGATTACTATTCCATCAATGTCATAACTCAATCCAAAGCGATGCTCATCCCAATAGTTGATGAATTCTAATACATCATTGATGCTTTTGCATAATTTGGTATGCTCACATACGTGAAAACCCCATTTTTTTACCGCCTCTAAACTCTCCCAATGGGTGCCGAAATTGTTTTTATCGCTGTATAAAAAATATAAAAAACAATCTAGTGGTCGCTTGGCAACTACCGCCGAATCTTGCATTTTTAATGTCCCAGATGCAAAATTTCTAGGATTAGCAAAAGCTACTTCATTGTTTTCAATGCGCTCATTATTAAGCTTTTCAAATGCTGCACGATGCATAAATATCTCCCCCCGAATATCAAATATCTCTGGGAAGTTTCCTGCCTTAATGCTTTTCGGTATGCTGCGTATAGTCTTTACATTATTCGTTACATCATCACCCTGAGTGCCATCTCCTCGCGTAACTGCACGTATCATTTTTCCATTTTCATACGTAATGTTAATGGATAATCCGTCGAACTTTAACTCACATACATACTCGAAATCATGGCCAATCGATTTTCGAACACGCTCGTCAAATTCCTTTAAATCTTGTTCATTATAGGTGTTACCCAATGAAAGCATCGGCCATTTATGCCTTACCGTTTCAAATTCCTTGGTAATATATCCGCCAACTTTTACAGTCGGCGATTCTGGATCTAAATATTCAGGGTATTCTTTCTCTAATTTGGCTAGCTCTTCAAGCTTTTTATCAAATTCAAAATCTGAAATTTCTGGTTGCGCTAATACATAATATTTGTAATTATGCTCATTTAACTCTTTTACGAGACTTTCAATCCGTTCTTTTATTTCAAATAGTGACATGAAGCGAAGATAATTTTTTCAATTGATAATTTGAATTTGACAGCTAATTTGTTCTCCCTTTTATCCAAAAATTAATCTATTTGAGAATTATTTATATGCTAATTTATTTTATATTGATGGGTCTATCACCAGACTGATTTCATCATATATTTCTAAATAATTTTCCTTCAATAATTCATGGTATTCACTAAGTATTACCGAAAGATTTTGCATTTGTTCCTCATTCAATGGATCTTTCCAAATACGCATGCAAATACGATTTAATGCATACATAATATGATGGCTTTCGCGATAGCTATTGAGGTAATTCGATTGTATAAACTTCTCAAAGAAATTGAAAAAATGATCGGTATCGTCTAATTGGTTAATTTCTAAAAAACGTTTTATTAATGCTCTGTCGGATTGGCGTAGGTGCACATATAAATCCTCCGCATCCAAATGATTTTCTGTAAGCAAAGTGCTATCGAGCATCAGCTCTAAGGAAATATGGGCTAAAAATGAGGGCCTTACGACCGAGTTTTGCAGACTTGGTTTGATGAGATCTCGGATAGCATGGGTATGGGCATGAAAAAACTGTGAATTGTGAAAATGACGGTCGACCGCCAAATGTCGCTTCCAGCCCGTTAAAATGGAATGTTCAACCTGACTATCATATAATTCAATCTTTTTCTCTGGATGTAAATTCCAATCCTTTCTCGCATTTTTTACTAAATCCGGCAAAATTGTACCTAGCACCAAATGCGGGTCTTCACTGTTCCGGTCGAAGTAAAAGTGTGATAGGAAATTCATTTTCTTTGCTTTAGGATGTGAGTTTAACGCATCTTAAATGGATATGCTCAATGATATAAAAATACGAAAATTTTACGATGCATGGGTTTTATCAATTCTGCTATATTTGTAGCTCTAATGAGCCTTAATATAAAATGAACTTTGTAGAAGAATTACGCTGGCGAGGAATGCTGCACGATATCATGCCCGGAACGGAAGAGGAGCTGAATAAAAAAATGACCTCTGGGTATATAGGTTTTGATCCAACAGCAGATTCGCTGCATGTGGGACACCTAACGCAAATTATGACCCTCATACATTTTCAAAGAGCAGGGCATAAGCCTGTAGCTCTTGTTGGTGGGGCAACAGGTATGGTTGGCGACCCGTCTGGGAAGTCGGCAGAGCGTAACCTCCTCTCAGAAGATGTGCTAAATCATAATGTACATTGCCTCGAAAGTCAGTTGAAGAAATTCCTCGACTTTAATTGCGGTGCCAATAGTGCCGAAATGGTGAATAATTACGATTGGTTTAAAAACTTTACTTTCCTTGATTTTATTCGCGATGTAGGTAAACACCTAACTGTCAATTACATGATGGCTAAAGACTCCGTAAAAAAGCGTTTGGAAGGCGAAACGGGAATGTCGTTCACTGAGTTTAGCTACCAGCTTGTGCAAGGTTACGATTTCTACTATTTATGGAAAGAAAAGAATTGCCAAGTTCAAATGGGTGGTTCTGATCAGTGGGGGAATATTGTAACCGGGACAGAATTAATACGTAGGAAGGGCTCAGGAAGTGCTTTTGCAATTACTACTCAATTGATTAAAAAAGCAGATGGGACTAAATTCGGGAAGACGGAAAGTGGTGCGGTATGGCTCGACCCCGCAAAAACTTCTCCCTATAAATTTTATCAGTTTTGGCTAAATACTACCGACTCCGACGCTAAAAGCTGGATTCGTATTTTTACGCTTAAATCACAGTCAGAAATTGAAGCTCTTGAAAAAGAACATGATCTTGCTCCACATTTAAGAATCTTGCAAAAGGCTCTTGCTGAGGAGATTACTATCCGTACTCACTCGCAAGAAGCGCTACTAACTGCTCTCAAAACATCCGATTTCTTGTTTGGCAACGGTACCCTCGAATTCCTGAACTCACTCTCAAAAGAGGATGTTCTCGAAGTTTTTGAAGGTTTACCTCAATTTACTATTTCAAGAAATGAACTTGCAGGAGGTATCAATGCAACAGATCTTTTGGCCGAAAAAACAAGTGTTTTCCCTTCAAAAGGTGAAGCTCGTAAGATGATTAGTGGGGGAGGGGTATCTATCAATAAAGAGAAAATTGCTGATCCCGCGCTTATTCTTAATTCCGAAAACTTAATAAATGGAGAGTTTTTGGTCGCGCAAAAGGGTAAAAAGAACTATTTCTTGATTAGTGTGGAATAAACTAATTCTGTTCTTGCAATATTCATTTATAGGTTCCTAAATTAACATAATGTTTATGCAAGATCAGATTTTCGATTATTATAAAGCCCAATTAATAGATTCTGAGCTAGAAATTATCCGCTTGGATAGACTAATTAATGTCTATTCATTTCTGCGTCTTTTTGCCTTAGCTTTTGCTTTGATTATTTTTTATCAGTGCATCAAATATGATCAAATTTGGCTTTCTATTCTGACTGTTCTGCTTTTTATCCTCGGATTTTCCTGGCTCGTTTCTAAACAAAGTGCTTTCCAAAAGCTTAAAAAATATGTTAGCGCTTTAGCGGATGTTCATACCAATGAACTCAATAGCATCGATAGAAAGGGATCCTTGTACTCTGATGGTTCGGCCTTCACTGATGATCTACATCCTTACTCCTCAGATTTAGATATTTTCGGAAAATCTTCTCTCTTTGAGATGATAAATCGCTGTTCTACAGTCCTTGGAAACACTATTTTATCAAATTGGCTACTTAAACCTAGCTCCACAATTGATATCAGAGAACGCCAGGAAACACTAAAAGAATTAAGCTCCAAGCTTAAATGGAAACATAATTTTCAAGCTGTTCTGCTCTTTGCTAATAATCCCTCCGAAGATAAAGTAAAAGATTTATTTCGCTATCTAGAGGCTAAACCCGAAGTGTCGGCAAGCTGGATAAAATACTATGCTAACATTGCTCCTTGGCTCTTTCTATTCTTTTCAATTGCTACTTTCTTTGTTCCTTATTTATCCTTAATACTTTTTGTACTCCTTATTTTTAACTTCTTTCTTAATCAAAGTTTTAATGCTAGGATTCTTAAAACTGATAGTATTATCGGTAAAATGAGTAATATTCTTACTCAATTTTCGGAGGCTATTAAAGCGATTAAAACTGAAGATTGGACTTCTGATTTGGCTGAAAAATTAGCCTCAGATCTCAAAAATGATGAAAATGCTAAGTTTTCTGAACAAATTAAACGTTTTTCGCTCTTAATTAATCATTTAACATTCGGGCTGACTAGTATTGGGGTTCTTCTAAACGCTGTTATGATCTGGAATATCCGTCAATTGTTTGCTATTGAGGATTGGAAAAAACAAAATCATACTAATTTGAAGGAGGCTTTCGACTTAATTGCCACTTTTGAAGCGCTAATTAGTCTGAGTAGCTTAAATAGTAATTATCCTGATTGGTGTTTCCCCACTATCCACGAAGGGGAAAATTATACGCTGAATACCAAGGATATTGGTCATCCTTTAATTTCGTCTCAAATTCGCGTGACTAATAATTATAGCTTGAAGGATGAATTGAAGATTGATATCATTACCGGTTCAAATATGGCTGGTAAAAGTACTTTCCTGCGCACACTCGGTATAAATACTATTTTGGCTTTATCTGGCGCACCATGTTGCGCAAAAGAAATGACATTAAGTAGGATGATGGTATTTTCTTATATGCGTATCCGCGATTCTTTAAATGAAAGTACCTCCACTTTTAAAGCTGAATTGGATCGTTTACAAGCATTATTAAAGATTCTGGAAGGATCTGAAAAGATATTCTTCTTAATTGATGAAATGTTACGCGGAACGAACTCTCAGGATAAATATTTAGGTTCTAAGGCAGTTATTGAGAAATTAATCTCACAAAATGGCGTAGGAATTGTAGCTACCCACGATTTACAAATTGCAGATCTAGAAAAAAAATACCCCAATTATATTCGCAATTTCTACTTTGATATTCAGGTAGAAGGGGAGGAAATGAACTTCGATTATAAGCTTAAACCCGGCGAATGTAAAACCTTCAATGCCTCTTTATTACTTAAACGCATCGGTATCTATCCTGAAAAGGAATAATCTAAACATTTCAAAATTTTTAATCATAAATAAAGCCCTTAAAATCTTGATTTTAAGGGCTTTATTATTTAGACTTTTAGAGTCCTTGTACTAATTTCTAACTACTAATTACTAACTACTAACTACTAACTACAGTTTCTTTATCTCAATATTCCTATACCATACCTCATCTCCATGATCTTGAAGCGAGATTTTTCCTGATTTGTACTTCGCAAATCCAGGCATGGTATTAAACTTACTTCCAGCAACCATCTTATTCCATTGCTCATCCCAAATAGTAGTTGATACGATGTTAACACCGTTCATCTTGAAATCAAGCTTACCATTGTTTGAAATGATTTCTACCTGATTCCATTCACCCACCGCTTTAACAGGTTCTGAACTACTTGCAATTAGGTCGTAAAGGTCGCCAGCACGATGTTTATTAAATTTTCCATCTGGGTGACCGTCATTATCTAATACTTGCATTTCGGGGCCAGTATTATAAGATGCTCCGTATTTTGAAAGATCCTCATTTACGAAAAACATGATTCCACTATTTCCGTTTTTAGAAATCTTCCACTCAAGCTTAAGATGAAAATTACCAAATTCTTCATTCGTAGTAATATCACCACCTTGGCCGTCTTTTTTGTTCTTTGCATCAAAATATAAAGCACCATCAACTACCTTCCAAGCTTTTCCAGCCTTCTTTTCGCCATAACTATGCCATCCAGAAGTTGTTTGTCCGTCAAATAGCTTTTGCCATTCGCCTGAACTTGTATTTGAAGGAGTTTTCATTGCGTTCTTATTTGATCCACATCCGCTAATGATAATTGCAGAGAGAATAATTAAGCTTAAATATTTCATATTAATTAGTTTTTAAAGAAAGAATATATTTAACCATTTCTGTTGCATCTTCAGTGCTAATTGCTGGGTGTGGTGCCATCGGAATTTCACCCCAATTTCCTGAACCTCCTTGAATGATTTTTCCAGCTAACATAGCAATATTCTCATCAGTTGCTGGATATTTATTGGCTACATCAACATAAGAAGGGCCAACAATTTTAGAATTTACTTGATGACAAGTTAAGCAGTCGGACGTACTGATTAATTTCTCTCCGGTTGCTGATCCTACAGCTGCAGTAGCAGGTGCTGCTTCTTCAGTTTTTGTTGTACTACTTGTTTCTTCAGTGCTTTCTGATTTCTCGCTTCCACAAGCAAAAATTACACTGCAAATACCCAAAATGGCGATTATCTTTTTCATATTGTTTTGTTATATTAATGTAAAAATAGTGATTTAAATTAAATCCCTAGTATTTTTCGGTTAAACTCTTCATCACTTCCGCGTCCAGCAAAATCATCAAAAGCTTTCTCTGTTACTCGGATAATGTGGTCTTTAATAAAGGCCGCTCCTTCACGTGCTCCATCTTCTGGATGCTTGATGCAACATTCCCATTCCATCACCGCCCATCCCTTAAAATCATATTGTGTTAATTTGCTGAAAATCTTCTTGAAGTCAACCTGTCCATCACCCGGTGAACGATATCTTCCCGCACGATTTGCCCAGCTCTGATATCCGCCAAATGTTCCTTGTTTTCCTGTTGAATTGAACTCTGCATCCTTCACATGGAAGGCCTTTATCCGCTCATGATAATGGTCTATATATTGCACATAATCAAGGCATTGCAAAACAAAGTGTGATGGGTCATACAATAAACAAGCTCTCGGATGATTGTTTACTTTCTCTAAAAATAGCTCATAAGTCACCCCATCAAATAGGTCCTCCCCAGGATGTATCTCATAACAAACATCTACTCCATGTTCATCAAAATGGTTAAGAATAGGTAACCACCTTCTTGCTAATTCTTTAAAGCCTGCATCTACTAATCCCTCAGGTCTTTGTGGCCAAGGATGCCAAGTATGCCATAATAATGAACCGCTAAATGTGGCATGTGCATTTAAACCTAAATTTTTTGATGCCTGTGCAGCGTACTTTAATTGCTGAACTGCCCACTCTGTACGTGCCTTCGAATTATTATGTACCGAAGCAGGTGCAAAATTGTCAAATTGGAGATCGTAAGCTGGGTTAACAGCCACCAATTGGCCTTGCAAATGGGTTGAAAGCTCTGTAATCTCTAATCCGCAAGAATTGATTAATCCCTTTAACTCATCGGCATAGGTCTTACTTTCTGCTGCTTTTTGAAGATCAATGCAGCGTGGATCCCAAGTAGGAATTTGTACTCCCTCATAGCCAAGGCTCTTTGCCCATTTACAAATCGACTCTAGACTGTTAAATGGAGCTTCATCTCCTAAAAATTGTGCTAGAAATATTCCAGGTCCTTTTATTGTTGTCATATTCTATTAATTAAACGTCAAAATTTGTCCACTTTTCATTGCTTAAACCACTCTTTACCACATTGTCAATAAAGGCCATTCCTCTTACTCCTTCATTTACTGATGGATAGTCTAAGGCTTCCGCAGGTGCTTCAATGCCCTCAATCTTCGCCGAAAGGCATAATGCAAAGTTTCGGTAAAGGTTTCCAAAGGCCTCTAAATAGCCTTCTGGGTGACCAGCAGGAGTGCGACTATTGAAATTAGCCTCATTGCTTAATCGGTGACTTCCCGTTCTTAGTATTTGAATAGGCTCATCCAACCATTTCATAATCAAGGTGTTTGGCTCTTGTTGTGCCCATTCAAGGCCTCCCTTTTCGCCATAAACTCTAATTCTAAGCGCATTCTCTTCACCTGCAGCAATTTGCGAGGCAACAAGCACTCCGTTGGCGCCATTGTCGAATTTAAGGAGTACATTTCCATCATCATCCAATTTTCTTCCCTCCACAACAATGTTGAGATCTGCACAGAGCTTCGTAATCTTTAATCCGCTAATATATTCAGCCAAATGGGCCGCATGGGTACCAATATCGCCCATACATCCACTCTTACCTGATCTCGCTGGGTCCGTCCGCCAAGCGGCTTGGGCATTACCATCCTTCTCTGAAAGTCGGCTTAACCAGCCTTGTGGATACTCAACCAATATTTTTCTAATCTTACCCAATTCTCCCATCTTAACCATATTTCTTGCCTGCTTCACCATTGGGTAACCAGCATAAGTATGAGTCAAAAGTAGTAATAGGCCTGTTTCTTCAACTTTTTTCTTTAACTGCTTCGCCTCATCCAACGTAAATGAAATAGGTTTGTCAATAACCACATGAAAGCCATGGTCTAGGGCCATCATCGCTGGACCGAAATGTGCATGATTCGGGGTAACAATGGTCAGAAAATCCATCCGCTGATCTGCTGGTAATTGGCTTTCCCTCTTAATCATATCTTCATAGCTATGATAAGTTCTGTCTTCTGCTAGGAATAGCATTTTTCCGCTTTCGTTGGCTTTCTCCGGACTAGTACTCAATGCGCCACAAACTAGCTCAATCATTCCATCCATATTGGCGGCAATGCGGTGTACGGCACCAATAAAGGCTCCTTTACCACCACCAACCATTCCCATTCTTAATTTTCTATTCATATTTTTCTAAAAATGTATTCGCTAAACTCCTTATAAATGAATCGATTATGAGCTATAATATTATTTTTTAAGCGCTAATTAATCCATTTAAATCATGGCTCAATATAATAATCCACTGGCGGAATTAAAATTTCTTAAAGGCATTTTTCTAGAATTTTTCAACGTCTCTGTCTATTCTATTTTGTAGGAATAAAAGCTAAACTTCTCAATAATGGCCTCTTTTTTGCATTTTTAGGATCTGCAATGATGTGCACATAAATCGTATGTAACTTCTTATCAATTACAGGTTTAAGTGCAAGCAATAAATTTCTTTGTGAATTTGCTACTCCATTGTCTATCAATGCACCTTTCCCAATTAAAAGGCCCTTCTCGGAGTCTAATCGCAACTCTATGCTGTAATTCCCTGATTGCCCCGAAGAAATATTAGATAATTCAATAGCATTAATGCCTGTTAAGTCAATTTGCTTCATTTTTATCCATCCATTATTTTCAGGATAGACCAAAAATCCACTGCTTGTTGAATCTTTTAATGCTATATTTTTTCTATCTACAAGCTCCCTAGCATTAATTTTATTGCTGCGCAATAGTACCGATGCCGTGCTAGTCAATGGTTTTAATCCAAATGCTCCTTGGTCTGTATAACTTGCAAATAAATTGAAATTTTTAGGCTCATCTTCATCTTTTGCGGGCTCAGGAATGATTTTTCCTAGCATAGGAAGCGATGCCTTCGGAATAGCTGCATTTTCAAGTGATAATACCCACTGCGCAATTTTTTTAGAATCGGCTTCGCTAATTGTTGGATGCGCCGACATAGCTACCGGTCCCCAAACTCCACTACCTCCATTAATAATTTTTGTTGCTAAATAACTCAAAGCATTGGCATCTTTCTGGTATTTGGCAGAAACCTGCTTAAAGGATGGTCCAACAGATTTCCTATCCATCTGATGACATGCCTGACAATCAGATTTTAACATCAAAGCCTGGCCAGCCTGCGTTTCAGAATAAACTTGATGGCCCAAAGATGATCCCGCCATGTCGCTGCCCTTATTATAACTATTCGCTACATAAACTGTATTTTTATTAACTACTGCTCCTTCATCACTTACCATTACTTGATATTCAATGGGTTTTCCTGTAAAATAGAAGCTACGATTGCCTGCTAATTTTATGTTGAGCTTCGGACTAGCATTTCCCGCTACTATTTCGATTTTATTGCTCTGACTGCTTGCTTTGTGCTTGTCAATAACTTGAACACTTACCTGATGCTCGCCCGCTTTGGTATAAATATGCTCAATAGATGGCACTGAAGTGGTTTTTTTAATACCATTTCCTAAATCCCATAAATAGCTTAGCGCATCTCCATCTGTATCTATAGCCTCAACTCTTGCTTCTAATTTGAATGGGATTAATCCACTGCTATTTTTTACACTAAACTTTTTGATTTTTGGAGGGCGATTACCAGCAATATAATCGATGCGGGAAATGCTTGCATCAGCATTTTTTGTAAACCATCCTTTTCCATATTCTAGAATGTAAAGTCGGCCATCGGGACCAACTTCCATATCTACAGGGGCAGCAAATGATGTGGATGGCATGAAATTTTCCATGTTATCATAGTCGCCATTCTCTTTCATGCTCACTGCCTTAATCCAATTTCTTATCCAATCATAAAAAAATAATTTTCCATTGAAATAGTCTGGATATCTGGTCTCTTTAGGATATGTTTCATTATAATAAACTGGTCCCGCCATTGCTGTTCTTCCACCTGTACCCAATTGCGGAAATTCCTTCGATTCTCCATAAGGATACCAAATAAATGCCGGTTGAACTGGAGGGAGATTCTTTAATCCCGTATTATTAACAGAGTTATTAATAGGCTTTTTAGGATCAAATGCCTCACCCGAAACTCCTGTTTTATAATCGTATGCTCGGTATGGATAATTATTCCCAACAAAATAAGGCCAACCAAAGAAACCTGCATTTCTTGCCTGGTTTAATTCGTCATAGCCTCGGGGGCCACGCTCGGGACTATCAGCGCTGGCGTCGGGGCCAACCTCGCCCCAATATAAAAAGCCTGTTTTGCTATCTATTGAGATACGATAAGGGTTACGGTTTCCCATAACGTATATCTCTGGTCGCGTACCTGGGGTGTTGGGTGGGAATAAATTCCCCGCTGGAATTTCATAGCTTCCATCTTCCTTGAGCTTAATTCTCAGAATTTTACCTCTTAGATCATTGGTATTCCCCGATGATCTTCCTCCATCGTATTGCTCTAATCCAGACCTGTTATCCATCGGTCCGTAACCTTTATTCACAAATTTTTCATCCGGTACATCAAATGGGGTAGTATTATCCCCCGAAGAAACATACAATAAACCATCCGGTCCAAAGGCAATCGATCCTCCTGTATGGCAGCAAATTTCACGCTGCGATTTTACATCTAAAATCACCTTTTCGGATGATATGTCTAATTTATCATTTGTGAATTTGAATCTTGAAAGTCGGTTGACTGCAGTATCTAGCGGACTATAATAAATATACACAAAATTATTTTCCTTGAAATTTGGATCCGCTGCCAAGCCTAAAACTCCTTCTTCGGCATTTACTCCTTTGATAGATGTTTGTGAATAGGTTTTTAATTCTGCTACCTGACTTATGCTATTTGTGCTCGCTTTGTAAAGCATCACTTCCCCACGACGCTGCACCAATAAAATATCTAAATTAGGTAGAATGGCCATTTCTGTAGGTTCAAATAATGTCCCCATGGTTAAAACCGTTTTTACGAGGCGGTCTTCTTCTGGCACTCTTACTGTCTTCGCTTTTGAATAATCTAGCTTTGTATTCGTTCCAATTGCATATTGAATTCCTCCTAAAACATGTTTTAGGAAATTTTCTTCGGTATAGGATTCATTGGTATGGCCTAAACCTGTATAAAATGCTCGGCCGCCATCAAATTCATGAAACCATGATATGGGATGATTTTCTCCATTTTCACCGCCTTCATAACTCTTCTCATCTAAATTAATTAATACCTGAATATCTTTATTCAAGTCCTTATAATTATACCACTCATCCTTGCGAATCCAATTTTCTGGCAAATGCTTAGTGGAAATATGATTTTTATTTCGTATATTAAGGCTAGCGTCTTGAATTTTCGGGTGACTAACAAAATAGCCGCCTGCTAATTTTCCGTACCAAGGCCAGTCGTATTCAGTGTCCGCCGCCGCATGAATTCCAACATAGCCGCCGCCAGCTTGAATGTAACGTTCGAAGCTAATTTGCTGCGGACTATTCAAAACATTGCCTGTTGTGCTTAAGAAAATTACCGCCGAATATTTTTTCAATGAATCTTCACTGAAGTAATTTTCATTCTCTGTAGTGTCAACCACAAAGCCATTTTCATTTCCTAATTTTATCAGTGCAAGCTTCCCCGCCTGGATTGATCCATGTCGGTAGCCAGCCGTTTTACTGAAAACTAAAACTCTTGGCTTTACAATTTGCTTCCAATTATTGAAAGCAAATAAGGATATCATAATAATAAATGCAGGAATTAATTTTGCTGTACGCTTCATTTTATATTGATTGTTTTATTCTTAAAATTTTTAATTTTTCTTTAATTCCAGCCCTGAGCTAATTGAACACAAATATTTTTGATATTTTTCAAGGATTTTAACAAAACAGGATTTAAAAAATTTAACAATGAATTATAATTGAGTATGAATATTAAAAATAAAAATATACATTTATTTTAAAGAAAAAATAGAAATTGATGGATGTGTTATTGTTTTGGAAGATTTATGTTTATGATCACTACAATGTTCTCATTTAATGATCATAATTCGATAATTGACTCTTTATCAATTCATTTCATTCTTTTTCCGTTTTTACCGTTGAAAATAAACTAAATAAAAATTAATTATGACCCCAACAAAACGAATTAAATTATCCTTCATGATGTTCCTAGAATTTTTTATCTGGGGCTCTTGGTTTGTTACTCTTGGTACTTTTTTAGGAAAAAATCTTGCCGCTGATGGTGCTCAAAGCGCCGCAGTATTTTCTACTCAATCTTTTGGAGCTATTATCGCGCCATTTATCATCGGACTTATTGCTGATAGGTTTTTTAATGCTGAAAAAATTCTTGGTTTCCTACACCTTATTGGAGCATTATTGATGTTCCAAATGTACAATGCGACTGATTTTGCAGGTTTTTACCCTTATGTTTTTACCTACATGATCATGTTCATGCCAACTTTGGCTCTTGTTAATTCGGTGTCTTTTAATCAAATGAAAAACCCTGAGCAGGAATTTTCTTCCATTCGTATTTGGGGGACTATCGGTTGGATTGTTGCTGGTTTATGTATCAGTTTCTTATTTCACTGGGACTCACCACAAGGCGTAAGTGATGGCCTTTTGAAAAATACTTTTTTAATGGCCGCTATTGCATCTGCTATTTTAGGTCTCTTTAGTTTTACTCTTCCTCAAACTCCTCCTTCTGCTGCTAAAGGCGATAAGGTAACCATGTCTGATATTTTAGGCCTCGACGCTCTGAAATTATTGAAGAATAAAAACTTTTTAATCTTTTTCATCTCATCTATCTTAATCTGTATTCCTCTCGCATTTTATTATCAAAATGCCAACCTTTTCTTATCTGAACTGGGTATGGAAAATCCGACAGGGAAAATGACTATCGGACAGATTTCGGAGGTGTTATTCCTTTTATTATTACCTGTTTTCTTCACAAAGTTTGGTTTCAAGAAAACAATTCTTGTTGGTATGATTGCATGGGCTCTACGCTATGTTTTCTTCGCCTACGGTAATGCAAATGAATTGGCATCTTTATTAATTATCGGAATCGCTTTGCATGGTATTTGTTATGATTTTTTCTTCGTTTCCGGACAAATCTATACTAACTCAAAGGCCGGCGAAAAATATAAAAGCTCGGCTCAAGGTCTTATTGCCCTAGCCACTTATGGTGTTGGTATGCTCATCGGTTTCTGGGTTGCAGGTTTAGTAAGCGATGCTTATAAAATTTCTGAAACAAGCCATGACTGGTCGAAAATTTGGTTGGTGGCGGCCGGCATCGCTGCAGCAGTAGCCATCATATTTGTGATCACTTTTAGCCAAAAAGAAGAAGAGGCGCAAAGACAAAGTGATGCAGTATCTCATTAATCTTTGATTAATTTCATCGCAATAGCGATTATATAATTTTTAGTGAAAAGCAGTAAAAATGCTGCTTTTCACTTTCTTCTCTACAATGAATAAACTTTCTCAAACTCTTAAAGGTAATATTAACCACTCTGTTTGCAGATGGTGCTTCAACTCACTAAGCCTAGATGAACTTTGTATCCTAGCTAAAGAAATCGGAATAAAGGGTATCGATTTAGTCGGACCGAAAGACTGGTCAATTTTGCAAAAATACGGACTCGAATCAACCATGTGTAATGGTGCAGAAATAAGTCTCGAAGAGGGTTGGAACAATAAATCATTTCATCCTACGCTAATCAAGAATTATCTCGATATGATTCCACTAGTTGCTAAAACTGGATATTCTAATTTAATATGCTTTAGTGGCAATAGAAAGGGCTTGGATGATGAAATGGGTCTTAATAATTGCGCCGAAGGTTTATCACAAATCATGCATCTCGCCGAAAAATACAATGTATGCATAATAATGGAATTGCTCAATAGTAAAATTGATCATCCTGATTATCAGTGTGATAGGACCAAGTGGGCAGTTCGTTTGGCAAAAAAGATTGATTCGCCAAATTTCAAACTATTATACGATATTTATCATATGCAGGTTGATGAAGGTGATGTGATAAGAACAATTCAAGAGAGTCATGAATTTATTGCTCATTATCATACGGCAGGGGTTCCTGGAAGACATGAAATTGATGATTCACAGGAATTGAATTATCCAGCAATTATGAGAGCTATTCATGCGACTGGTTTTAAGGGTTTTGTAGCACAGGAGTTCATTCCGCTACAAACAGACAAGGCAGCATCTTTAAGAGCTGCAATTAGTATTTGTGATATTTAAAAGAATTGAAATTGTAAATAAAAAATATGGCTGAGAATAAGTATGATGCAATTGTAATCGGTTCAGGAATTAGTGGGGGCTGGGCTGCCAAAGAATTGACCGAAAAAGGATTGAAAACAATCATGCTCGAGCGTGGAAGAAACATCGAACATGTTAAAGATTATGCAAGCGCAACCAAAAATCCATGGGAATTTCCTCATAGAGGAGGGCGCACGCAAGAAATGATTGAGAATTATCCTGTTCTTAAGCGGGATTATGCCCTCAATGAGAAAAACCTCGACTTCTGGGCAAACGAAAAGGAGAGTCCCTATACTGAAGTAAAGCGTTTTGATTGGTACAGAGGCTATCAGGTGGGTGGTCGTTCACTGATGTGGGGCCGTCAAAGTTATCGCCTAAGTGAAATGGACTTTGAAGCGAACGCCAAAGAAGGTATTGCTGTCGATTGGCCTATTCGTTATAAAGACCTTGAAAAATGGTATGGCTATGTGGAACGCTTCGCCGGAATTAGTGGTTCTAAGGATGGTTTAGCTCAACTTCCTGATGGCGATTTTCTCCCTCCCATGGAGATGAATGTAGTCGAAAAGGCAGTTGCCGCGCGTATAAAAGAGCACTACAAAGAAAGTAGACATATGCTAATTGGAAGGGCAGCTAACCTCACCAAGGCTATTCAAGGTCGTACAAATTGTCAATACCGTAATAAATGTTGGCTAGGATGCCCTTTTGGGGGATATTTTAGCACGCAATCTTCAACTCTTCCTGCCGCAGTGGCAACCGGGAACCTAACACTTCGTCCATTTTCTATCGTAACTAAAATATTGTACGATAAGGACACCAAAAAAGCTACTGGAGTAGAAGTATTGGATGCCGAAACTAATCAGACTTACGAGTATTTTGCAAAAGTTATCTTTTTAAATGCATCAGCACTAAATTCTACCTGGATTTTAATGAATTCAGCAACAGATGTTTGGGATGGTGGTTTAGGTAGCAGTAGCGGTGAACTAGGTCATAATTTAATGGATCATCATTTCCGCTTAGGCGCATCTGGCAGAGTGGAAGGTTTTGAAGATAAATATGTATTTGGCCGCCGACCAAACGGAATTTATATCCCTCGTTTCAGAAATCTAGGCAACGAAAAACGCGATTATCTTCGTGGATTTGGTTATCAGGGTGGCGCTGGTCGCGAAGGCTGGGGAAGAAATGTGGCCGAATTGAGTATTGGTGGCGATTTTAAAGATGCACTTTGTGAACCAGGATCATGGACCATGGGTATTACCGCCTTCGGTGAAACACTTCCATATCATGAAAATAAAGTTACACTGGATAAGACTAAAAAAGATAAATGGGGATTAAATGTCCTCTCCATTGATGCCGAAATCAAGCAAAATGAGCTCAATATGCGTAAAGACATGATGGCTGATGGTCAGGAAATGCTCGAAAATGCAGGTCTGAAAGATGTAAAAACATTCGATTCAGGCTATACCCTAGGCATGGGAATCCACGAAATGGGTACCGCACGTATGGGTCATGATCCAAAAACATCAGTACTGAACAAGTTTAATCAGGTTTGGGATGCCACTAACGTATATGTAACTGATGGGGCAGCAATGACCTCTGCAGCTTGTCAGAACCCATCACTAACCTACATGGCTTTAACTGCCCGCGCAGTTGATCATGCTGTTACAGAATTGAAAAAAGGTAATATTTAATTCAGATAAAATGAATAGAAGAGAAGCAATATCGCAGGTTAGCTGGATTTTAGGTGGAACTATCATCGGCTCAAGCCTTTTTCTTGAGTTTGGATGTAGCTCTAGCCCAGCGCAAAAGCCAGTATTTTTCGACCAAAAAACAGTCGACTTGCTAAATGAAATAGGGGAGACTATCTTGCCAAAAACAAGTACTCCTGGGGCAAAAGAGGCACAAGTGGGACTTTTTATGGATATCATGGTGAACGATTGCTATACCAAAGAGCATCAGCTAATTTTTCAAGATGGAATTAAGTCGCTCGAAGCTGAAATTAAAGCCAAATCAGGAAAATCTTTCCTAGATTCGACTGCTCAGGAACGTACAGATCTGTTAATAAAGCTTGATGCAGAGCAAAAAGCATACACGGAGACTAAAACACCGGAGGATCCTCCTCATTATTTTAGAATGATGAAGGAATTAACACTTCTCGGGTTTTTTACTTCCGAAATTGGATCAACTAAAGCCCTAAGATATGTTGAAACACCTGGTAGTTTTGATGGCGATGTGCCCTATAAAAAGGGTGATCGTGCCTGGGCAAATGCTTAATAAATAATTTTTTCAATAAATATTTTATGAAAGAGAATACTAATTCAAGAAGAGATTTTGTTAAAACAGCATCTCTTGCTGCAGCAGGATTTATGATTGTACCTCGCCATGTATTGGGTGGGAAGGGCTTCATCGCGCCGAGCGATAAATTAATTGTTGCTGGTGTTGGTGCTGGAGGAAAAGGGGAAAGTGATCTTACAGGCTTTGTTAGCGGTGGTAAAGCCGAGGTTGGCTTTTTATGCGATGTTGATGATCGCCGTGCTGCAAACTCCGTAAAGAGATTTCCCAAAGCTAAATTTTATAAAGATTGGCGCGAGATGATGGATAAGGAATCGAAAAATTTTGATGCGGTTTCTGTCTCTACTCCTGATCATAATCATGCCATCATTACCCTATCTGCCATGCAGCTTAAAAAGCATGTTTACGTTCAAAAACCGCTAACTCATGATATTTATGAGGCTAGAATTCTGACGGAAGCGGCAAAAAGATATAAAGTGGTAACCCAAATGGGTAATCAAGGTTCATCTACTGATGGCGCTCGTAAATTAATGGAATGGTTCAATGCCGGCATTATTGGTGATGTACATACTGTTTATTGCTGGACCGACCGACCTGTTTGGCCTCAGGGTATTCCTTGGTCTGCAAATAAAGCAGCAATTCCAAAGCAGTTAGATTGGGATTTATGGCTTGGAACAGCACCTCAGACCGATTATGTAGATAAATTAGTGCCTTTCAACTGGCGTGGATGGTGGGATTATGGAACTGGTGCCCTCGGTGATATGGGCTGCCACCTAGCAGATGCACCTTTTAGAGTGCTCGGCCTAAATTATCCTACTGACGTGGAATGTAGCGTGGGTAGTGTTTATGTGGATTCATTTAAGCGTGGCTATTTCCCAGAAAGTTGCCCTCCTTCATCACATGTAATCATGACCTTTAACTCGGAAAAGCAAAATGGCGCCCAAGTAAAATTGCATTGGATGGATGGTGGAATTCAACCAGAACGCCCTCAAGAGCTTGGTCCAGATGAGATTTTTGGTGATGGTGGAAACGGAGTTTTATTCATCGGCACCAAAGGCAAAATGCTTTGCGATACCTATGGTAAAAACGCTAGATTATTGCCGCTATCCAGAAATCAAGAAGTAAATGTGCCTGAAACTCTTGCTCGTGTTCCGGGTCAAGAAGCTGGTCATTATACGCAATGGGTTGATGCCGCAATTGCTGGATATGGTAAAATGGAAGTGAGCTCCGACTTCTCAGTCGCAGGCCCACTAACCGAAGCTTTATTAATGGGTAACCTTGCTATTCGTGGCTTCGATATCCGTAAAGCAAATGCCTCTGGAAATGGATTTACCTACCCTGGTAGATATAAAAAATTATTGTGGGATGGTCCAAATATGAAAATTACAAACTTTGATGATGCTAACCAATTCGTGAAGAGAAAATATCGCGCTGGCTGGACTTTAGGTATGTAATTTAAATCTGTTAGATTATAAGATGGGGAGTGGAATTTTCTACTCCCTTTTTTATTGAGTAAATCTAATATTAACTAAAAAGAAATTAATTATCCTTTTTTAATAATTTACTGATATATCTAACTCTGAACCAATAGGTTACATCCTCTGATATCGCTATTATCAAATCTTCCTAAAATCTCAAAACTGCCATTGGGATAGGTCTTACCAAGGTCTTGTGTGGCAATAAAGGAACATGAATTAATATTGGCAAAATCGGTGATATTTATTCCGCCAGTTTGTTCATGACCTATCAGACTTAATGGGTCGTTAGTATCTCTAACTGTTACTTTCATCCAAGGGGGACAAGAAAATATGCCATTTCCTTTCGAATAGGCTTGAGATAATAGCTCGGTCATGCCATATTCTGAATGGATAGAATTTACTCCAAATCCACTGCATAATATTTCATGTAGTTCTGCTCTTAATATCTCTTTTCTCTTCCCCTTCATGCCTCCTGTTTCCATAACTATTAGTTCTGGAAAATTAATTTGATGCTGCTCTACAAAATCCAATAAGGCATAAGTAACACCAATTAAAATTGTTGGTATTTTGCTTTTTTGGAGATCTTCCATCGTGTTTTTTAATGCTTCATGGTCGTAGAGGAAATAACCGCTTTTTTCTTGATTGCTTTGTCCGATTAAATCGTCAATCATGTATATTAAAGATGATCCCTCTCGTTCCTGGTAGGATGGAAGCAATGCCAAAAGTGCATATTCCTTGATATCTCCATAAAATAATTGGAATGCCTTGCGATAACTATCAACGTAAATGGAAACATCTGTTACTAAATGTTGACTTTGAACCATTCCACTTGTGCCTGAGCTAGTAAAAATAGCTTCAGCTATAGATTTGCCGGTAATAATCTTCTGGCTTTTGAAAAATTCAATGGGTAAATATGGGATATCTTTATGATGATGGATACTTTGAATATCAATCCCGAGATTAGCTACAAAACGACCATAAACTTCATTATTCTGTACCTGATAATTGAAAATTTCAAGAGATAGGGCTTCGAATGTTTGATGATCAGAAAAAGAAAAAAGTAGACGACTATCTATAAATTCCACATACAAAGATACAAAACCTTTTTCAATGTACTTGAAAATGGTCGTCTAAACCTAAATTGACACCTTTTATTAGCCTTTCGATGAAGCTAACGCTTCCTTGGCATAACGTCCTGCAAGAGCAGAAAATCCAGCTGCAAGTCCTCCAATCAGTCCACTAATTACCAATACAATTAACCAGCTTAAAGAACTACTCGGCAATGTTAGCATGCTCGCAACACGATTCGCTAAGATATTTTCATTTGGAATGGTATGAACCAAGCCTGCAATAATCCAAACCACAAAAATGGCTAAAAAACCACCAATAAAGGCATTTTTAGCGGATTTTGCTTTCCATGCTGCAAAAACAAAGGCAACTGGTGCAATAATCCACCAGGGTAAAAACAATTGTAAAATCAGAGAAACTATTGCGATTAAAAGGAATAACATAATTGTAAATATTTTTGTGAAGCCTAATTGGCCGTTAATTTTATTTTTTATTCAGTTTCCACGTTGAAATAATGCGTTTCGACGATTCATTTTTAGCCTTCAAGAAAAGCAATTCGTTTAACTTTCCATCCGACCAAGTATCAACCATATTGTCATAGTAATGGCTTCCCGGATTTCCTGATTCTCCACCTGGAAAAACGCCATAGGCCTTTACATCTTTACCTAATGCAACAATCATTCTCCAAGATGGACCATTAGTTTCGCTTACCGCATTTACCGAAGTCTTGGAGCCTCCATTGTACAAGTTTTTGGATCCGAAGCCTGCAATTTTAGCTAGATGCGGCACATTCGTGCTCTTTAAATTCCCCCAAGCCCAGTCTTTGTCAAGAGATCCATATTTACGTTTTAAACTATCAACAGCGAATTTAAATGATGCATTTACAAGGTCTTCTCGTGTTTCTTTCTTAGCGGTTTTTACATTATCGTACCAAACTGAATTGGGTTCATTTAAAAGTAACTCAACGCTTCTATCACGTGAAGGGTATCTCATAGGAGTTTTAGGGTCGCCAAATTCATCTCCCCAAATTTGAACTCCCAGATTTTTATGCCATAATTCAAAAATACTAGCACCAATTTCATCAGCATCAAAATGTTTATTCCATTTGCTAACAATGCTGAATCCTTCTTTCTCAATGTCTTTTAATCCTTTAGTATCTACAAGACTTAAAAGGGTTGGTAAAATATTTTCTGCAAGAATGCTATAATTATCGTTTTGTAAATTTTGTAAACTATCTACGTTGGCTTGCGTCATCACAGATAATCGCTTGTTAATTCTGTGTGAACGCTCATAGCCAGCATATTCCCAATTAATATAATAAGGATAGCTTGGGTCGTTCGGAAACTGATTAGCCGAACTAACAAATTTTCTATCAGGATTCTTTACCGTAGGATTATGTTCTGCCGGGATTCTACCTTGCCAATCGTTCGCTGGATCTGTCCCATCCAATAAAAACTTTCCTTGTCCGCTCCATTTTAGTGGTAAATAACCATTCGGAGTAATGGCGATATCATTATCAACACTAGCGAAAATAAAGTTTTGTGCTGGCGCCGAATAATAGGTTAGGGCTTTACGGTAATCCGTATAATTTTTCGCTCTATTCAACATGAAAAAAGTACGGGTATCGTTTGAGCCATCATGTGCCACCCATCTTAAAGCATGCCCTGTAGGGATATTGTTTATTTTTGAGAAATTGTTTGGTCGCTGCTGACTAGTGTAAACTATCGGTCCATGATGGGTATAAAGCACGGTATCTGTTAAGGTTTTTCCTCCATTTACTTGAATCGTTTCAATTCTTTGTTTTACAGGATTCCATTGATTATTGTACCAATATTCTTTTTTAGACTCATCCTTAAATTTGATATTGTACCAATCTAAAACATCAGCACCAACATTGGTTACTCCCCAAGCTACGTTTTGGTTAAATCCGATGATAATTCCAGGTGCACCAGGAATAGAAACTCCGCATGAATTCATGTCTGAAGAGGCCAGTTGTATCTGATACCAAATAGAAGGAAGGGTGAGATCAAGGTGGGGGTCATTAGCAAGAATTGGAAAGCCACTTGCTGATTTTTCTCCAGCAACGGCCCAGTTATTACTTCCTATCCCTTCTTCAATTTCTCTGGTTTTAATAGTGTATGCTGTTTTATCAGAGAGGTTTAATTTAGGTGCTTGAGGGGTTTTTATAGGGTCGAAATCCCATTTAGTGCCTACCGGAATGATAGGATCTTCTCTGTATGGATAATCAGGAAACAAATTTTTAGTTATTTCAGGGCCGAATTTATTTAGAATATTATTCATGTAAAATTCGTTGGAACCGCCTGCAAGGGTCGCCGACATTAATTTCAACAGTAAAGCAGAATTTAAAGGTTTCCAATCCTCTGGAGCATAATTCAATAATTTGAACTCTAGTGGGTAGTGGCCGGGACTAAGAGAATGGATATAAGCATTCACTCCAGCAGTGTAAGCATCCATAGTTTCCTTAATTTCAGGATCCTCCATCATGACCTTAACCATATTCTCAGCGCCAAAAGTCATTCCCATTCTGCGTTGGTATCGGTCAAGCTCTAGTGCTTTAGGACCTACAACTTCGGATAATCTTCCTGAAGCAAAACGAGTTTGGAAATCCATCTGCCACAATCTGTCTTTTGCAGTAATGTATCCTTGAGCAAAATATAAATCATGATTATTCTCCGCAAAAATATGCGGAATCATTTGATCATCGAAGTGTATCTCAACAGGAGCTTTTAAACCTTCAATATTTAGGTCGAGCTCCGGATTTTGTTGTTTCGCTTCTGCATTTTTCCAAAATCCTTGAAAAGGATCCAAAAACTTAGCAAGTGGTGGTATATCTCCAAATTTTGTGTTTAAAACTAAAATCAATGCAAATGCAAAAAGTCCGGATAAAACCGCTTTAACTATCTTCATAAAAATTAAATATTTATAAATATCCTAAAAATTTATAAGTTTTTCAAAATATTATTTTTTATGAAATATTTAGTATTTGTTTAAAATTCGCAGTTTTTTTGAGATTTGGAGACATAATTTTACTCTGCATGTACAAATAATTATCAAAATGGTTTGCTTGAGTAGAATTATTGCATTAGTTTTATTAATTATTTAAAAAAAATAACCAAAATAAATCCGAGAACTATGAATAAAACATTTACTCGTTTAGCCTGTATTTTATTGTTAATTATTGGCACTATGAACATTGGTTTTGCTCAAAATACAAGCATTTCTGGTGTCGTTACTGATAAATTAACGAATGAAACACTGCCAGGCGTTGCCATCAAAGTGAAAGGCAAAACAATTGGAACTTCTACTAATTCTGAAGGTAAATTCAGTTTGAGTACATCAGAAAAAGTACCATTTACTATTGAAATTTCTTACATCGGTTACAAAACAATTGAGCAAGTAATTTCTGGTCCTGTTTCTAATCTAGAAATTAAAATGGAATCGCAATCGATTCTAGGTCAAGAAGTTGTAGTTGCCGCTTCTCGTACGCCAGAAAGAATATTGGAATCTCCAGTATCTATTGAGCGTTTCGGACTAGCTGCGATTCGTGAAACTGCTGCTCCTTCTTTCTATGACGCTCTTAATAATTTAAAGGGTGTTGAAATGAGTGCGCAAAGTTTAACATTTAAGTCGATTAACACTAGGGGTTTCAATGCAAATGGAAACACTAGATTTAATCAGTACATCGACGGAATGGATAACCAGGCTCCTGGTTTGAATTTTGCCGTAGGAAACATCATTGGTATCAATGAGCTTGATCTTGATAATGTGGAGCTTCTCCCAGGTGCTTCATCTGCTTTATACGGAGCTGGTGGTATCAACGGAACCATGTTAATGAACTCAAAAGATCCTTACACCACTCAAGGTGTTAGTTTTTCATTGAAAAATGGTATCAACCACGTAAATGATCCTTTGCAAGGTTCTGCTCCTTTTAGAGAAATGGGTGTTAGATATGCTAAAGCATGGAATAAATTTGCATTTAAAACTAGTTTCTCTTACTTAGAGGCGGATGATTGGCAAGCAGCTAACGATTCAAACTTCGATCGTACTTCACGTACTGTTAAATCTGGAAATAGAACTACAGATCCAAACTATGACGGTGTAAACGTATATGGTGATGAGGTTACTCAAAATATGCGTAATATCGCTGCCTCTGTACAATCAGCTACAAACGCTGGTGTAGCTACTGCTACAGGTGGTGCTATTCCGAATGTTATCGGAATGATTAATGCTGGATTACCAGTAAATGCAACTCAAGCTCAAATTGGTGCATTTTTAGGGAATTTTCCAGCTGCATTAAGACCAACTATTCAAAATGTTTTACCGTTTAATATTGGTTTAAGAGCAGGATTAATTCCTGATCAAGCTGTTTCTCGTACAGGTTATAATGAGAAAGATTTAGTTGATTACGATACACGTTCAATTAAAACCTCAACTTCATTACACTATAAATTCAACGATAATTTACAGGCTATCTTCCAAGCTAATTGGGGTACCAGTACATCGGTTTATACTGGTTCAGACCGTTATTCTTTACGTAACTTCAGCATCGGTCAATATAAGCTTGAGTTGAAAGGTAAAGATTTTATGGTTCGTGGTTATACTACTCAAGAGCGTTCTGGAGATTCATACATTTCCTCAATTCTTGGAAGTTATATCAATGAAGCTTCTAAAGCTAGTACAACTTGGTTCCCACAATATATTGGTAATTATGTTGGTGCACGTGCTTCTGGAGCTCCTGATGCTCAAGCTCACGCATTTGCACGTAATGCAGCTGATGCTGGTAGATTCCAACCTGGAACGCCTCAGTTTGAAACAGCTAAGAACCAAGTTATGAACACCACAATCAGTACTGGTTTAGGTGCAAAATTCAATGATAAAACAAACCTTTACCACTACGAGGGTATGTATAATTTCACTAATGCGTTGAAAGATGCCTTCGAACTTCAAGTTGGAGCTTCATTTAGAAGATATGATTTGAATTCTGGTGGTACTATCTTTGATGATTTAAATCGTGAAATTGACATCGACGAAGTTGGAGCATTTGTTCAAGTTGGTAAGAAAATTGCCGATGCATTTAAGCTAAGCTTCTCTGGTCGTTATGATAAAAACCAAAACTTTGAAGGTCGTTTTACTCCAAGAATTTCAGGGGTTTATACGGTAGCACCAAACAATAATATTCGTGTGTCTTATCAAACAGGTTACCGTAACCCAACTACTCAAAATCAATTCATTGATCTTTCTGTAGGTGGTGGTTCTACTCGTTTAATTGGTGGATTGCCTGCAAGCTTAACAAAGTATAACTTGTTAGTGAATAAGCCATTTACCGATGTTAGTTACCGTAACTTCTTAGCTTCTGCTTCTGCAGGTTCTGCAAATCCTAGCCTTTTAAAAACCTATACTTTTGATGCTAAAGGCGTAAGACCTGAAAGCGTTAAAGCTTATGAACTTGGTTACAAGGGTTTATTAGGTAGTAATGTATTGCTTGATGCTTATGGTTACTTTAACACTTACAGTGATTTCATTACTTCTGTTGAAGTATTCCAACAAAGTGGTACTTCATTCACCAAGTTTGGTGTGCCAGTTAATGCTGAAGGTAATGTTACTACTTATGGCGCTGCACTCGGAATTGATTACCTAATAGGAAAATATAACCTTAATGGTAATATTTCTTACAACCAAATCGGTGATATTCCAGTTACTTATGTAAATGATTTCAATACTCCGAAAGTACGTTATAACTTAGGTATTAGTAATCGTAATGTTGTTAAAAACGTAGGTATGAACCTTACCTACCGTTGGCAAGATACATTCTACTGGGCTTCATCATTTGCTTCAGGAGAAGTTCCTTCATTTGGAACAGTGGATGCACAGGTTAACTTAAAGATTCCTTCAGTAAATGGAATGATTAAGATTGGTGCTCAAGATTTATTGAACAAATATTATGTTACCTCTTTTGGTAACCCTCAAATGGGTGGTATGTACTACGTAGGTTTTACATTCAACCAATAATATTTAATAAATCATTCTCTATTTCGGACATTATTTATTGTCCCTAAAATTTGCAAAACCCGCCCCGATACTTCGGAGCGGGTTTTGTTCTTTTAGCCTATGCCCCCTCTTTTAAAATCTCTATACAATTGATAATTTTTGTATAAAATTGATTTTTCTGCAAGCAAATTCTCTTCTCGATTGTTGTTCCAAATGTGCTCAATTTCAATTCAGGAGCCATTAAATAATGATGATTGATTAATTATGGAAGAAAATGAGGGTTTATCATCTATGCCATTTGGTTTTAATGAACAAGAAGATGCGCTGAAACATATCAATAATCCCATTCTGGGTCTAGAACCGATAGTGAAAAGGTATCTATTAGCAGTTATAGGATATAGGCAGGATTCAAATCGATTCTTCTTTACTGATGGTATCGCTGAAGTTGAAATCAAGGTAATTAGTAATGAGATTATTAGAGTACGACTCGCTCCTGGGTCAGTGTTTTTAGATGAGTTTTCTTATGCTTTATCGAGTACCGTTCATAATAGCTCTGGATTTTCGTGCAAAGAGCTCGATGATTCTTATCGGGTAGAGACAAATTCTGTTGCCTGCGTAATTAATAAAAAAAATTTTTTGATCTCTTTTGAAGATACTCACGGCGGAATAATTAATGAGGATAGAATCCCAATGCATTGGGAAGAAAATATTGATTACGGGGGGTATTATGTTTACGCGACTAAAAAATGTCAGGATAATGAGAGCTTTTTCGGACTAGGGGATAAATCAAGTGATTTTAATCTTATCGGCAAAAAATATGTTAATTGGAATACAGATGCTTATTCTTATGACAAAGACCAAGATCCGCTCTATCGTACCATTCCCTTTTATATAGGCATAAATAAAGGCTTTAGCTATGGTATTTTTTTTGATAATACCTTTAAAAGTCATTTTGATTTTGCACATCAAGACCAGGAAGATGTTAGCTTCTGGTCTGATGGTGGTGAAATGCAGTATTATTATATCCATGGTCCGCATATGATGGATGTAGTAAAACGATACCATACACTCACAGGAACGCATCAATTGCCTGCAAAATGGACGCTAGGCTTTCACCAATGCCGCTGGAGCTATTATCCTGAAGAAAAGGTAAAAGATCTTGCCCATAACTTTCGGCAGCGGAAAATCCCTTGCGATTCAATTTATCTCGATATCGATTATATGGATGGCTACCGCTGTTTTACCTGGAATACAAAGTATTTTCCTGAACCCGCCAGAATGATAAAAGAATTGGCTGATGAGGGTTTTAAAACTGTGGTAATTATCGACCCCGGAATTCGTGTGGATCCCAATTATTCGGTTTATAAGGAGGGAAAATTAAATAATTTTTTCTGTAGACGCTGTGATGATTATTTTATGGAAGGTCATGTTTGGCCCGGAAGATGCCAATTCCCGGATTTTACAAATCCTAAGGTTAGAGTCTGGTGGGGGAACTTGTTCAAAGAACTCCTCGATACAGGGGTTGCTGGGGTATGGAATGATATGAATGAACCCGCAGTATTTGGATCTGGTACATTTCCTGTTGATGTAAGGCATAATTATGATGGTTTCCATGGATCGCATCGTAAAGCACATAATGTTTATGGGATGCAAATGGTACGTGCAACCTATGAAGGTTTAAGAAAACTTCAAATAAATAAAAGACCATTTACCATCACTAGAGCTGGTTTTTCAGGGGTTCAGCGCTATTCCTCAGTATGGACCGGTGATAATGTTGCTACATGGGAACATCTTAAAATTGCCGTTATTCAATGCCAACGTTTGTCAATTTCCGGAATTTCTTTTTGTGGCTCAGATATTGGCGGATTTAGTGGTGAGCCAGATGGTGAACTATTCACCCGATGGATACAAATGGGTGTTTTTTCACCTTTTATGCGCGCACACTCGGCCGGTGATACCATCGAACGTGAACCTTGGAGCTTTGGGAAGCAATTTGAAGATATAAACAGAAAATTTATAGAACTGAGGTATAGGCTGCTACCCTATATTTATACTGCTTTTTGGGAGCATTATCGCTATAATCTCCCTATTATCAGGCCTTTAGTAATGCATGAACAAGAAAATGTATTCACACATTCTATTCAAGAGGTCTTTACTTTTGGTGATAAAATCTTAGTCGCGCCAATAACTGATCAGGGTGCAACAGTCAAAAATGTTTATTTGCCAGCTGGTTGTTGGTATAATTACTGGACTCATGAACTCCTAAAGGGTGGGAGAGAGCATCAAGTGCTTGCGCCACTCGATTCTATGCCAATTTTCGTAAAGGCAGGCTCAGTAATTCCCGAAGCTCCGGTAATGCAATATGTTGGTGAATTCGAGGTCTTGGAAATGATCTATCAAATATATTTCTCCGAATATGAGGTGAGCTCAATATGCTTTGAAGATCATGATGAAACTTTTGCCTATGAACAAAATATTTATCTCGAGAAAAAATTTATAATAAATGGAGACGCAGCTTCAATGCATATTTCGCAGTCTATTCAAGGTTTATTCAATCCCATGTATAATTTATATGACCTTAAAATTATTGACCTCCCTTTCACTCCTAAAAAAGTCTTAATTGATGGCGTCGAATTTCTAGGCTCTATTGCATTTGATGAATTCAAACAATTCAGAATTAAATGCAATAAGAATTTTAAAACAATTGATATAACTCCTTAATAATTAAGTATTTGTTTATTTATAAGTTTCAATTATATACAATGCTAAAAGATAATATAGCGCTAAGCACTTCACAAAAAGGATTAAACTCAGTTATTTCTAATTCATTTTCTCTTCTTACTGATTTAGATATTAGCCTTTTTAAATCTGGCAAACATTTTAAATTATATGAGAAATTAGGTGCTCATGTAGTCAATGTTGAGGGTGTTGAGGGAACATATTTTGCCGTTTGGGCTCCAAATGCAAAGAAGATTTCAGTAAAATTTATTGGATCTAATTACTCAACTTATCCAATGAATAAGAGGTCTGATGGTTCAGGTATCTGGGAAATTTTTATTCCTGAAATTATAAGAGGAATACGCTATAATTATTTAATTAGTACCAAAACAGGCCAAATTCTTGAAAAATCCGACCCTTTTTCTTTTAAATGGGAACAACAACCATCAATTTCCTCAACGGTCTGGGACACAGCTTATTCATGGCAAGATAATCTGTGGATGGAAAATAGAAAGGAACACAATGGACTAAATAAACCGATGTCTGTTTATGAAATTCATTTTGGCTCATGGACGCGAAGCCTTGAATCACCATACGAGTTTTTAACTTATCGCCAAATGGCTGAAGTCTTAATTCCTTATCTTAAAGAAACCGGATTTACACATGTAGAATTCCTGCCATTGATGGAACACCCTTACTATCCCTCTTGGGGATACCAAATCACAGGATATTTTGCCGCTACAAACCGTTATGGTACTCCGCAAGACTTAATGTTCCTCATTGAACAATTACATCTTAATGGAATAGGTGTGATTCTAGATTGGGTACCTTCCCATTTTCCCGGCGATGAGCATGGTTTATATCGTTTTGATGGTAGCCATCTCTTTGAATATGATGATCCCAAAAAAGGCTTTCACCCCGATTGGAAATCCTATATTTTTAATTATGGCAAAAGTGAAGTGAAATCATTTTTGATTAGTAATGCCCACTTTTGGATGGAATGTTTTCATGTTGATTGCTTACGCGTTGATGCGGTAGCTTCAATGCTCTACCTCGATTATTCGCGCAAAGAAGGGGAGTGGATCCCCAATATTAATGGTGGAAAGGAAAATTTGGAGGCTATCTCTTTTATTCAAGATTTAAATCAATCGCTCTATACTCATTTTCCTGATATTCAGACTATTGCAGAGGAATCGACTGCCTTTCCGGGGGTAACTAGGCCTGTTCATTTAGGCGGACTAGGCTTCGGAATGAAATGGATGATGGGCTGGATGCATGATACCCTTGAATATTTTGGTAAAGATCCGGTACATCGTAAATTTGAACATCAAGGGATAACTTTTAGTACTCTTTATGCATTTACAGAAAATTTCATGCTCACATTTTCTCATGATGAGGTGGTACATGAGAAGGGCTCCCTACTCAATAGAATGCCTGGAGATGAATGGCAGAAATTTGCCAACCTCCGCTTACTTTATCTGTACATGTTTACCCATCCGGGGACTAAATGTCTTTTTATGGGAAATGAAATCGGACAAGTTGATGAATGGGATTTCAATAAATCAATCGATTGGCATTTATTAGAACATGCTAAGCATCAAGGGATTAAAAGGGTAGTTACCGCACTCAATCTGCTCTATAAATCAGAACCCGCTTTATACGAGAAGAGTTTTGACGAGTCTGGTTTCGAATGGATTGAGGGATCTGATGCCGACAATTCGATTTTAGCCTACCTCCGTAAAGGCTTTAATCCTAAGGATGATATTTTAGTCATTCTTAATTTAACTCCTGTTCCAAGAAATTCATGGCGTGTAGGTTTGCCAGTTAAAGGAAAATGGAAGCTCTTGTTAAATTCTGATGAAGAACAATTTTATGGTGCGGGCCTCTTTAATGCTATAGAGATTTTATCTGAGGAGAAGGCTTGGCATGGTAGAAAATATTCGACTTTAGTCAGTTTGCCACCCTTAGCGGGCCTAGTCTTTAAAAGATCAGTTGCTGATGATATTTCATGAAAAAACCCTGTTTTTGAATAAAAAACAGGGTTTTGTAATATCAAAAATAATTCGTATATTATTTTACACTAGCAATATGCTGAACTAGGTCGATTAACTTATTGGAATAACCCCACTCATTATCGTACCATGCAACTACCTTTACGAAATTATCATTCAAAGCTATACCTGCTTTTGCATCAAAAATTGAGGTACGTGCATCGCCAAGGAAATCTGTTGAAACAACTTCATCTTCAGTATATCCTAAAATGCCTTTTAACTCGCCTTCTGAAGCATCTTTCATAGCTTTCTTGATGTCCTCATAACTAGCAGCTTTGTTCAAGCGAACAGTTAAATCTACTACAGAAACATCCGCAGTTGGAACACGGAATGCCATGCCTGTTAATTTTCCTTTTAGTTCAGGAATTACTAAGGTAACCGCTTTTGCTGCACCTGTAGATGAAGGAATGATGTTCTGATAAGCTCCTCTACCACCTCTCCAATCTTTTGCTGATGGTCCATCAACAGTTTTTTGTGTAGCTGTAGCCGCATGAACGGTAGTCATTAAGCCTTCTACAATTCCGAAATTATCATTCAATACTTTCGCAATTGGCGCCAAACAATTTGTTGTGCAAGATGCATTTGAAACAATCGACTGGCTAGAAGTAAGATCTTTATGATTTACGCCCATCACAAAGGTTGGGGTATCATCTTTTGCAGGTGCAGATAGAACTACTTTTTTAGCTCCAGCATCAATGTGTTTTTGAGCATCTGCCTGAGTTAAAAACAAGCCTGTTGATTCAATAATCACTTCAGCACCTATTTCATTCCATTTAAGGTTTGCTGGATCTCTTTCTGCCGTTACGCGGATAGTTTTTCCGTTAACCACTAAATTGCCATTCGAAACCTCAACTGTTCCTTTGAACCTACCGTGAGTCGAATCATATTTTAACATATAAGCCATGTAGTCTGGTTCAACAAGATCGTTGATACCTACAACTTCAACTCCTTCTCTTTCAATTGCAGCCCTAAAAGCTAAACGCCCAATACGGCCAAATCCATTGATTCCAATTTTCATTTTTATTAATTTTTGTTAGAGTAATATTTTAATAGATTATATATAGGCTCCTTTATTATGGAGCTAATTTCTAAATTATTGTTTGATGCAACCTCGATTAAATATTCTTCAAATCCAGCAGCAACGGTCCCAAGTATATGTATCTCACTTGTAGGATATTGTTCTTTCAAAGGCTTAATATAGGTTTTAAAATACAGATCAAAGCCTTCACTAACCATTTTTTTAACGAATGGATGATTTTGATTTTCCGTCAAAAAATCAACAAATGAACTCAAATACAGTGCCGGTTCTGCTTTTCTGTAAACTTTGTCCAAAATCTGTGTTCTATCTAAATCATATTTTTTAATGAACTTTTCAGCAAAATCTGGAGGCATTAAATCATTCAGAAATGATTTTAAGAGTCGCCTGCCCAGCCAATTCGCAGAACCCTCATCTCCTAAAATATATCCAAGTCCGAAGTTATTATCACTAATCTTTTTCCCATCAAAATAGGCAGCATTTGAACCACTACCTAAAATACCAATTATTCCTTTTTCATCACCACATGCTGCTAATGCAGCCGCTTTAAGGTCATGCTCAACCACTATTTTGCTGAAACGAAAAAAGCTGCCCAATGCATTGTTCACTATATCTTGGCGCTCTTTTGAGGATGCTCCCGCACCAAAAAAATACACCCAGTTGATTTTTTCGGCATTATTTATTAACTCAACACTTTTATCCAATAGCTGAACAATGTGGTTTTCATCACTGAAAAAAGGATTTATACCCGGAGTTTTGAATTCCGATACGATTCTCCCTTTTTCCGCCAATTTCCAATCGGCATGCCTCGAACCACTATAAACTACCGCAATCATATTAAATAGATAAAACGCTAACCATCTCCATTAAATCTTCTTCCAATTTAAAATGAGGCGAATTTAATGCCTCTTCAAGTGGTGTCAAAGCAATCGAATTGCCTCTTAATCCAATCATCTGACGAGTCTGGCCATTTAAAAGCTCTTTTACAGCTGCATAACCTAACCTGCTAGCCAGGACTCTATCGAAGCTACTCGGACTGCCACCTCTTTGTAAATGCCCTAAGATAGTTACTTTGATATCGTAATAATTGAATTTTTCTTTAACTCGCTCAGCTAATTGATAAGCACCACCGCTTTTATCGCCTTCAGCAACAATTACAATGCTCGATGTTTTTTTATTTTTTGCATCTCCAGAAAGCTTGTTAATCAATTCATCAACTGCAGTAGCACGTTCTGGTAATAAAACCGCCTCTGCACCCCCAGCTATTCCAGATCTTAATGCAATACAACCCGAATCGCGACCCATAACTTCTATGAAAAATAAACGATTATGGGATGCAGCAGTATCTCTAATCTTATCTATTGCCTCAATAACTGTATTTGTTGCGGTGTCGTAGCCTAAAGTGAAGTCTGATCCGTAAAGATCATTATCAATTGTGCCCGGTATGCAAATCACAGGTATGTCAAATCGTTTTGAAAGTCGCTCGGCTCCACGTGAAGTTCCATCTCCACCTATTGCAACTAAGGCATCAATGCCATGTGCTTTAATATTTTTATATGCCTTCTCAGTCCCCTCATCGGTTTGAAATTCAAGACAACGAGCAGTTTTTAGTATCGTACCACCAAGATGAATTATATTGCCTACAGATCGAGCATCCATATCCCAAAAATCACTTTCTAGCATTCCCTGATAACCTCTGCGTATCCCAACAACCTCTGTTCCATAGAAAATTGCTGTCCTAACCACTGCCCGAATGCAGGCATTCATACCCGGAGCATCACCACCTGAAGTAAAAACTCCTATTTTCTTAATTTGCGACAAATTTTTTTCTTTATAATTTATTACGAATATAGTGTGTATTCTTTACACTAAGTAATTTTTATTATATTTATGTTTAATATCATAAATCCATCTATATTTATTCTTTAATTCAAAATTTTTGGAAACGATACTGCCTAAATTTGATTCCGTTTTTTCAATTGACTGTGTAATTTTTGGCTTCGATGATGGCGAATTAAAAATTCTGCTCATTAAACGAAATGAAGAACCCTTCAAGGATTGGTGGGCATTACCCGGTAATATCATTCAACACGATCAAAGTATTGATCTTGCGGCCGAACGAATTTTATATGAGCTTACAGGGCTCAAGGATATTTTCATGGAGCAGTTTCATACTTTCGGTGATGTAAATAGACATCCGCAAGGGCGCGTAATTACTGTTGCATACTATGCGATGATAAGGCTCAATGGGACAAAAGAGCTTAAACCCATTAGTAATTATGCCTCAAAAGCAGTATGGATTCCCGTAAATGATCTCCCCAAACTTGCTTTCGATCATGAAAAAATCTTCTCTCGTGGATTTGATAAAATTCGAAATAAAATTAGCTACCAACCCATTGCTTTTGAATTACTTCCCGAGAAATTTACACTCACCCAATTGCAGCAACTGTACGAAGTTATCCTAAGTAAAAAGCTCGACAAGAGAAATTTCCGCAAAAAGATGCTCAATTACGGTATCCTAAAAGAACTCGACGAAAAGCAAAAAGGAGTTTCCTACCGTGCCGCAAAACTGTATAAATTCGATAAACGGAAATATGCTAAGCTCTTTCAAAAAGAACTTACATTCAGTAGTTAATCTTCCTTTATAATAAAATTAGTTTTTCTCTGATTCTGCTATAGCCCTACATTTATTATTTACTAGGCTGAACCATAATGGCGGAATTAAAGCGGGTAAAAGCATGCTCGCATAGCCACCAGGTAACACCGGACTAGCAGGATAGGAAACTAATTTATTGAAAGGTTTTGCAGCATGAAAATGGTGATCAGAATGCCTGCTTAAATCGATCAGGAAAAATCGACTTATCAATTTGTCGCTTTGCCAAGAATGCCTCTCATCTACTCGTTCATTGTCTTTTCTACTCAATCCATAATGTTCTATGTAATTGGTGTACTCAAGCAATATATTGGCCAAGAATGCCTGAAGTAGGAGGGCTATCGATACTTCCCAAGCAATGAAATATCCCACCAAAGTTAAAACTAGAATATATCCTACAAGGCATGACAAAATATAGTTATGAAGACCAAATATTGATTTGCCTTTAGAAAGGCAACGCTTCTGCTCCAATTGGAAGGATTGTTTTAATTGTCCAGAAACCGAACGTATCAAATAATGATAGTAATTCTCCCCAAATTTAGCACTTACTGGATCTTCATCTGTCCCAACATATTTATGGTGTATCCTTAGGTGGTGGACATAGAAATATGGATTAAAAACACTGAAAAGCAAGAATCTACCCGCAAAATTCCATGCTTTTTCTTTTCTATGAATCAGCTCATGCGCAACTACAATGGCTAAAGTGCCAGATGAGGTCCCAGTAGAAATTGCTGCCGCTATAATCCAGTTATCTTTGATAATTCCAGATGAAACCCCGTAAATTAGACTTGAAATAGATAAAAACTGTGCTAAAACCGATAGTGACATCAATATTTCAGGTAGCTCATCGTCTACAATATCATCATTCGTATGGTCCTCAGGGAGGATAATTTCAGCAATTCCCAATATGGCAAAAGTGAAAATAAAATTCATGAGGGTGTACCAGCCACCATTCAAATTCCCATAAATAACTAGTGAAATTGGAAATAAATTGAGAAAATATTTCCAATTTCTGAATGATTTCTTTTTAGATATTGTCCCTAAATCCATTGTTTTTAGATAATAGCTTAATTAAAAATTTAAACTTTATCTAAAATACCTAAAACTAAGAACTTCTTACTGTTTTATTTTTCTTTGAAAATAAAATCATGATTATTGCCCCCGAAAAGATCAATCCCCAGCCCAACCAACGATATTTAATGATACTGCTAGCAAGTGCTGCTAACTTTTTCAAGGGAATAAAGCTAAAGTAATTCGTTACCTTAAAATAAACGGCTATAAAAGTGAATGTAAGTACGAAAAGCAAAGCCCATCCGCAAAAGCGTAAAAGACCGAACTTGCTACCCGAAGCTGCAAATAGGGCCAGTGCAGCTAATGCATAAATCACGGATGCTAAAACTGTATCAATATCCCAATAATTCCAATTCCCAATGATCGGGATATGTAGCATCGGCGAAAAACCACCAGCAACAACCATTAATGCGCCAATGATGCCTAAGTAATTTTTAATTGTCATTTTTATTCAATTATCCTTTCAATGCAGATTGAGGGTTATTTCCTTCAGTAAGCTCCATTTTTTCGGCAAAATGTGCACAATAATCACGTAAATCTTCTACAATGGCCTCTTCACCAGTTGCACGAAGAAAGCTATCACCCATGGTCTGTAAAGTCTCATAAAAGAATCGCTTCATTTCATCAACAGGCATATCTTTAGTCCATAGGTCGATACGCAAAGAGTTTTTATAATTATGATCCCACAAAGCAAGCATCATCGATTTAACAGGTAGTGCTTCCTTATTTTGTGAGTCAGTAGATTCCCACAAAATATTTTCAGGAACATTTTGATCGTCTAATTCAATAGTTAGTTTTATTTCAGCTTTTTTCATTGCGTCTTATTTATGGATATAATTGTTTACAAATAGCTTTTAATGATAAATATCAAAAAGCCGACAAATATTAGAAATACTAATTCAAATAACCAAATTCGTTTTATATCTACCACTAATCTCCTAAAAATCATATCGCTAATGAAGCAAATAATTACCAAAAATAGCACTGAAGCTAGGCTTGGGTAATTGTAATTTGCTTTAATGGGAAAGATTTGAAGGTAGGCAGTCCCGACAAGTAAAATGGAGGAAATTATGTTTAGCGGACTAACGCGAAGGCTCATTTTTTCTTTCTATCTTTTTTGTGAACAGCATCAAATTTGACACTTTTTTTTCTTCTTGCAGCACCAGGTTTGTTATTTCTTGCCTTGGCTTTGGGCTCCGACTTCGTAGTTTTTATTCCTTTTGTGTTTTTTGCCTTTTTCTCATGGAATGCTCCCTTAAATTCAGGATCCTCCCTGCGTTTTTGAAGATCTATCTCCCTAGCAATATTTTGACGTTCTTCATAAGGTGTATCATCTACAAAAACCTCTTCCGGAAGGTCAAACAATGGAATTTTTTGTCGGATGAGTTTCTCGATTTTTTCTACGTAATATTCTTCCGAAGGACTACAAAAAGTAATAGCATCACCGGTTTGTAGGGCACGTCCTGTTCTTCCGATGCGGTGTACATAATCCTCTATGATAATCGGTACATCGAAATTGATAACATGACTCACATTACTTACGTCTAATCCCCTAGAAGCCACATCTGTAGCCACCAAAATACGTATTTGTCCTTCTTTAAATGCGTTTATGGAGTTAATTCGCGTATTCTGACCCTTGTTAGCATGAATCACACGAACCTGCTCTGCACCATATCTGCGCTCTAAAAAATGGAAAATATTATCAGCAACAGTTTTTGTTTTACAGAATATGATAAGTCGCGTAAAGTCTTCCGTGTCTTTTAATAAATGTTGAAGTAAGTTTAGTTTGGTCTTTAAATTTGGGACTTTGTAGAGCGCCTGACTAACCGTGTCTGCTGGTGTAGCTTGGGCCGCGACTTCAATTACCGTGGGATGTTTTAGGAAATCGCCCGATATTTTATGTACCAGCTCACTCATCGTAGCCGAAAACAAAAGATTCTGCCTTTTACGAGGTACCACCTCCAAAATTCTGTGAATAGAGCCAATAAAACCCATATCCATCATCTTGTCGGCTTCATCCATCACCAAAAACTTGAAGTATTGGGTATTGATATGCCCCTCCAAGTATAAATCTAAAAATCTTCCTGGTGTGGAAATCAGAATATCTACGCCTTTTTTTAATTCGGCAATTTGGGTCTTCGGACCTAATCCTCCAAAAAGTACAACAGTCCGTAAATCAGTGTACTTGGCAAAGGTCTTCACATTTTCCTCAATTTGCATCGCCAACTCACGTGTAGGAGCAATAATTAAGGCTCTTGCATCATTCCCCTGAGCAAACTTAAGCTTCATCAAAATAGGAAGCACGAAAGCCGCAGTTTTACCAGTACCAGTTTGCGCAATTCCCATAATATCCTGACCAGATAAAATGGGCATAATTGCCTTTTCTTGTATTGGAGTAGGCAAAGTATAGCCCGCATCCGAAATGGCATTTAGGATCTGTTTGTTGAGCTTAAAATCTTCAAAGGTTATTGACATAGCCGCAAAGATACGTGTTTGCTTTTATGTGATTAGATTAAAGTTACTTATTAGATAATTAAGGAGGCCGAGGAGTGATGATTTGCCTAACTATTAATATACACAATTTAATTGAATAAAGCAACAAAAATTAAATAAATATGCTTAATTCTGAAGTTGAGGATGTAATTTTATAGCAAATTCTGAACCATGGCCTCAATTCTCATAAAATCCGCAACACTAGTAAATGAAGGTAAAATCATTGTTTCCGACCTTTTCGTTAAAAATGGAATCATCGAACAGATTGGCACAAGCCTAAACATGCCTGCTGATCAGGAAATTAATGCCGAAGGGCTCCATCTTTTTCCTGGATGTATTGATGATCAGGTGCATTTTAGAGAACCTGGATTAACGCATAAAGCCGATATTTTTACCGAAAGTAGAGCTGCCATCGCTGGGGGAATTACCTCCTTCATGGAAATGCCAAATACGGTCCCGAATACCCTAACCCAAGAATTATTAGCCGATAAATATGCCATTGGTGCCCGTACCTCAGCAGCCAATTATTCTTTTTTTATGGGTGCTGGCAATGATAATTTGGAGGAAGTCCTGAAGACTGATCCTAAAACTGTATGCGGAATTAAAGTATTTATGGGCTCATCCACAGGAAATATGTTGGTGGATAATGAGAAAACTTTGGAAGGAATTTTTAGTCACGCGCCAATATTAGTCGCAACGCATTGTGAAGATGAAGCCACCATCCGTGCCAACGCAGCTCATTTTAAGGAACTCTATGGCGATAATTTAACACCCGAAATGCATCCCCAAATTCGTAATGCTGAAGCTTGTTATATTTCTTCTTCTTTTGCGGTGGGATTAGCCAAAAAATTTAATACACGATTACATATTTTACATATTTCTACCGCTATTGAGACTAAACTTTTCGATAATACCATACCTCTTAGTCAGAAGCGAATTACCTCGGAGGCCTGTATACATCATTTATGGTTCTCGGATGCGGATTACTCAAGTAAAGGTAACTGGATAAAATGGAACCCAGCGGTTAAAACTGCCGCTGATCGTGATGCGATTTTACAGGCAGTTTTGGATGATCATATCGATATTATTGCCACTGATCATGCACCTCATACCATCGAAGAGAAATCTCAAGAGTATAGTAAAGCACCTTCAGGCGGACCATTAGTGCAACATGCGCTTGTCGCGATGCTCGAGTTGTATAAAAAAGGAAAAATTAGCCTCGAAAAAATAGTCGAAAAAATGGCTCATAGTCCCGCAATTTGTTTCCAAGTCGATAAACGTGGCTTCATTCGCGAAGGCTATTGGGCCGATTTAGTGCTTGTCGATTTAAATAAACCTCAAGTGGTGAATAGAGCCAATGTTTTATCCAAATGTGGCTGGAGTCCTTTTGAGGGTGAAGTTTTCAGCTCTAGCGTGGTAAGCACAATCGTATCTGGGAATTTGGTGTATGAAAATGGTCAAATTAGAGATGGGATTTATGGAAAACGATTAGAATTTAATCGCTAAGCTTTAAATAGTAGGTTTTGGGATGCATTTTCAGAGAAAATCCCTGTTTCCCATCCTAAAAACTAATCCAATTGTAATAAATTATCAAATATCAGCGAATACTTCGGTATTGTGCCTAAACTCGCTACCTTTGCGGCTTGTTGAAAAACAATTATGGCTAAAGTATCTATTAACATTGCGACCGGTTCTGTACAAAAGGAAGAATTAATTGTTGGGATTGATCTCGGTACCACCAATAGCCTGGTGGCTTTCATAAATCCGGATGGCAATCCTCAGGTAATTAATGATACGGGCAAAGGATTATTAGTCCCATCAGTGATACATTTTCAGTCTAATGGCGATGTTATTGTTGGAAATGAAGCTAAAGAATTTCTGATTTTTGATCCTCAAAACACAATATTTTCCGTCAAACGACTTCTAGGTCGCTCTTTTAAAGATATTGAAGCGCATAGCAGTCTGTTTTCCTATAAAATTATTGATGATGATGGCGAAAGTTTAGTCAAAATTAAGGTTGGAGATAAATTTTATTCGCCAATTGAACTTTCCGGAATGATTCTTAAAGAGCTGAAGGAGAGGGCAGAGCATGCATTAAAAACGGCGGTAAATCGTGCGGTAATTACTGTTCCGGCGTATTTTAATGATAGTCAGCGACAAGCAACACGCGATGCGGGTAAATTAGCCGGATTAGACGTGCTTCGAATTGTGAACGAACCTACAGCCGCAAGCTTAGCTTATGGAATCGGATTAAATCCCGAGGAGGAAAAAACCATTGCTGTGTATGATTTAGGGGGAGGTACATTCGATGTATCCATTCTAAAAATCCAAAATGGCATTTTTGAAGTCCTTTCTACTAATGGCGATACATTTTTAGGTGGTGATGATTTTGATCGCGCCATTGTGAATTATTGGATTGAACAAAATAAACTGGAAGATAAATTGGAGGATTCTTCCTTCAATCAGGCGCTACGTTTAAAAGCCGAAGAAGCTAAAAAAGCGCTTACGACTCAAAACATCTTCAATGATTTTGTTGGCGATGTGCCATGTGCCATCACTAAAATTAAATTTGAAGAATTAATTTCTAGTAAAGTCGACCAAACCATTGAATGTTGTAAAAATGCCCTCAAGGATGCAGGATTAAGCATTTCTGATATTCAAGAGGTGGTGATGGTGGGAGGATCTACACGTACTCCACTTGTTAAAAAGAGAGTCTCTGATTTCTTTGAAAAGGAAGTTCACGATCAAATTAACCCAGATGAGGTTGTTGCTCTTGGTGCTGCCATACAATCGGATATTTTAGCAGGTAATAGAAAAGATATTTTATTGCTGGATGTGACTCCGCTTTCACTGGGAATTGAAACCATGGGAGGATTGATGGATGTAATTATTCCGAGGAATGCCAAGGTACCAACAAAGGCGGGTAGGCAATATACTACGTCAATCGACGGACAAGTAAACATGAAGATTTCTGTTTATCAGGGTGAGCGTGATTTAGTCTCAGAAAACAGAAAATTAGCCGAATTTGATTTGAAAGGTATTCCCGCTATGCCGGCAGGTTTCCCTAAAGTGGATATAAATTTTAAGCTTAACGCGGATGGAATCCTAACTGTTGAAGCCATTGAATTACGTTCGGGCGTGAAGCAGGAAGTTGAAGTAAAACCTACTTACGGTTTAACCGATGATCAGGTAGAAAAAATGCTTTTGGATAGCGTAGAAAATGCCCGTGATGATGTGAGCAAAAGAATGCTGATTGAAGCCCGCACCGAGGGTGAACAAATGGTTTATACTGTAGAACGCTTCTTGGCAAAAAATGCGGATCAAGTCTCAGAACAAGAAACTACTGACACTCTGAATCTTATTAATGCACTTAAAAATGCATTGGGTTCAGGCGATAAAGACCTAATTCATAAAAGTATTGATGAGCTGAACGAATTTACCCGTCCTTTTGCCGAACGCTTAATGAATACGGCAATATCTACTGCCATGAAGGGTAAGGCAATCGAGTAAAGATAATATACGAAATTTTTTGGGGATTTGCAAATGGTGGATTGTTAAAATTGGCTAAACGCTTTTTTTGACGATGATTTTGCATTTAAATTTTTGGGGTAGAGGAGTCTCCAGACTCCTGATATTGAATAATCCGTAGAGTCGCGAAGGGCTAACTCTACAGTGTGAGCAGCAAAGCAATCCAATCAACATCGTCTGCCGCTTATTTCTTGTTAATTGGTGTCACAGCGGTCTCCTGCATAAGTGCAACACCTCCATCTTCTTTGAATAAATAAGAACGTATATTTTTCCCGCTCCATTCATTTATCGAAATGATGCCTACGAACTTATCACTCACTTTTTTTCCCATTGGAGTTTGAACAACCCATTCAGCTCGCATTTGTTGAATTTTATCCCTGTAAATCATTAGATAGCTTGATTTTTGGAGGTCATGCATTGTTTCTTCCCCTTCTACCCTTATCATTTGCGGCCTGTCATATTTAATAGGTACAATAACAGCATCACCCACACTTACTTTTTTGATTTTCGCTTCTTCCCAAATGGGTGTTTTTTTTCCTTCTAGACCAGGCTTGCTAGGCATAGCTGGCAAAATCACATTTTCAAAAAAAGTTCTTGCCTCAGCCTTAAATGAAATCGGACTTTGGATGCTACCTAATGGAATGTCTTTAGTGCAGCTGTAAAGCGATAAAAAAGCAGCTAAGACTCCAATGAATATTAATTTTTGATTAATATTTTTAATATTATTGTATATTTTCACGATTAAGTATTTATTTATTATCTAATTTAGAAATAAATACAATTATTTTCAATAATTTTCTAATTAGGATTTTTGTCAATTAACATTTTGCTTTTCCCTGTGGTCGGTGTTGTCACCGTACCACTTTTTCATAAAGCTGTAGTTAATAAGAAAACGACTGGTACGGTGACAACACCGACCAGAGGCCTGCCTTAAATATGCATGAGGTTTAATTAAGGTGAAATGATTTGTTTCAGCGAGCTTAATCAAATTAATCTCCCTAATCAAATGAATCATAGTTCAGACAATTTACCCCACTGTCCGTAGAATTTATCGCAGCGTTTCTAGGGATTCCCTGTGGTCGGTGTTGTCACCGTACCACTTTTTCATAAAGCTGTAGTTAAGAAGAAGACTGGTACGGTGACAACACCGACCAGAGGCCTGCCTTAAATATGCATGAGGTTAAATTAGGGTGAAATGATTTGTTTCAGCGAGCTTAATCATATTAATCTCCCTAATCAAATGAATCATAGTTCAGACAATTTACCTCCCCATCAACCGCGCCACATACTTCCCAATAATATCAAACTCCAAATTCACAACATCACCCTTTTTTAGTTCTTGCATATTGGTATGCTCGTAGGTGTAAGGAATAATTGCCACAGAAAAGGAATTTTCTTGGGAGTTTACTACCGTCAGACTGATTCCATTCACGCAAATTGAACCTTTTTCGACTGTAATATTTCCAATTGTGGGGTCATAAGTAAAGGTATATTCCCAGCTGCCAGCCATTTCCTTTACTTCTGTGCAAATGGCTGTTTGATCAACATGCCCCTGAACAATATGGCCGTCTAAGCGTGCATTCATTTGCATGCAACGCTCTAAATTAATCAGATTACCTACTTGCAGTTTTCCTATGCTTGTTTTATTTAATGTTTCAGCAATGGCGGTCACGGTGTGGGTATTATCTGTGAGAGCAACAACAGTCAAGCAAACCCCATTATGCGCCACAGATTGATCAATTTTTAATTCGTTTGAGATATCCGATTCGATAGTAAGATGTCCATTACCTTGATCTTTTTTTAAGTCCACTACGCGTCCGATAGTCTCAATTATACCTGTAAACATATTTTTAGGTTTTTACTAATATTCTTTTCTATTCATTTTCCATTGAGATTTTTCCTCAATAGCTGCCTCAACTTTGCTAGTTCCGCTATGCGATTTTATGAAATTTGCGCCAATCAAAGCAGCAATCATGGCTTCTTCTTCATTCTCTTGTGAAAGATATTCTGGAAGGAAGTATTTATTCACAAAATGAGTATCAAAATTACCTGAGACAAAAGCCTCATGCTGCATCACGAATTTCCCAAATGCCAATGTGGTTTGAATGCCTGTAATTTGATATTCATCAATCGCACGAATCATGCGCTCAATGGCTTCTTGTCGGTCTTTACCAAAACTTACCAATTTAGCAATCATCGGATCATAATAGATTGGGATATCCATTCCCTGCTCAAAACCATCATCCACACGTATTCCTGGTCCCTTGGGGGTGATATAGGTTTTTAAATTCCCAATATCCGGCAAGAAATTATTTGCAGGATCTTCGGCATACACCCTTAATTCAACCGCATGACCTTTAATTTTTAGGTCTTCTTGCTTAAAACTTAATGGCTCACCTCTAGCTATTCGAATTTGCTCTTTCACTAAGTCAATTCCAGTAATCATTTCCGTTACCGGATGCTCCACTTGCAAGCGAGTATTCATCTCCAGGAAGAAAAAATCAAGGTTTTCATCCAAAATAAACTCTACTGTGCCGGCACCTATATAATTACATGAGCGTGCTGCATTCACGGCACTTTCACCCATTTTTTGTCTTAATTCATCCGATAAAACTGCTGATGGAGCTTCCTCCACAACCTTTTGATGCCTGCGTTGAACGGAGCAATCGCGTTCAAAAAGGTGAACGATATTGCCATAATTATCGCCTAAGACTTGTATTTCAATATGTCGTGGGGAAGAAACATAACGTTCAATAAAGACGGAACCATCGCCGAAGGCAGAGCTCGCCTCCGAAACAGCTAAATCCATTTGCTCTACAAAATCGGATGCCTTTTCAACTATCCTCATGCCCTTACCACCACCACCAGCAGCAGCCTTAATTAATATAGGGTAGCCAATTTCTAAGGCTCTTTGTTGAGCAAGATCAATATCTGTTACCGCTTCTTCTGTGCCTGGAACCATGGGAATTTGATAGCTCAATGCGGCTGCTTTGGCTGATAATTTATTACCCATAATCTCCATGGCTTCTGGCGAGGGACCAATTAAAATGAGTCCCGCAGCTTTTACCATACGCGCAAAAGCAGCATTTTCAGATAAAAAGCCATAACCAGGATGGATGCCCTGAGCGCCCGTTTTTTTGCAGGCTTCAATGATTTTTTCTCCGACAAGGTAAGATTGAGAGGAGGGTGCCGGACCAATACAAATAGCTTCATCGGCATATCTTACATGCAAGGCATTCCGATCGGCTTCAGAAAATACAGCAACCGTTTTTATGCCCATTTCACGTGCTGAGCGCATGATGCGGAGGGCAATTTCACCCCTGTTTGCTATCAGAATTTTTTCCATAGATCATGTTTTTAGATCGACTGCAAGAAAAGCAAAATTTTGCTGAAGATTATGCTGAAAATGTCATTTTCAAGATAATTTTCGATTTAGTGTATTTTCTTTAAAGTCTCAATGGTATAGTCGATCATAGCTGCATTAATATCTAAATGCGTTACAAAACGAATCATTTGCTTCCCGAAAGTATTGCATTTAATGCCATGATGTGCTAATTTCTCAACAAACTCTTCCGAATTATACTTTTCATCGAGCTCAAATATCACAATATTAGTATCAGCAGGCATGCAGCTTTTAACATAAGGCAAGCTAATTAATGCCTCGGCAAGGCTTTTTGCATGTTGATGATCTTCTTTCAAGCGATTTACATGATGATCAAGGGCATAAATTCCTGCAGCAGCTAAAAATCCCGCCTGACGCCAGCCACCACCCATCACTTTTCTTATTCTTTTGGCTTTTTGAATAGTCTCCTTACTACCTAAAAGGACTGATCCTACAGGTGCTCCTAATCCCTTAGATAAACAAACGGAAATTCCATCAAACATTCTTCCGTACTCTTTCGGGTCGTCTTTTGTTTCTTCTAAAGCATTGAAAATACGGGCTCCATCAAGGTGCAGACTCATATTCTTTAAGCGGCATAAATGGTAAATAGGCTCTATTTGCTCAAGGGTATAAATACTTCCACCACCACGGTTTACCGTATTCTCTAAAACTACCAAAGTGCTTTTCGGGTAATGAATATTGTCTGGATTTACATGAGGTTCGATTAAATCGGCAGTCATGCGACCGCGATCGCCATATAATAAACGCACAGATGCAGATGAATTAAAAGCAATTCCACCGCCTTCATAACGGTACACATGGGCAGTTTCATCGCAAATAACCTCATCCATAGGGTTGGTGAAGCATTTTATGGCAATTTGGTTGGTCATGGTGCCTGAGGGACAAAACAAGGCATCTTCCATTCCAAATAGATGTTTAAGCTTATTTTGGAGTGCATTTACCGTTTCATCCTCACCAAAAACATCATCTCCCACTTTTGCACTATACATGGCCTCTAACATTCCCGGAGTAGGGCGGGTTACCGTATCGCTGCGCAGATCTACAATCATTTTTGTCTCATTCATGGCTAAAAATAAATTTAATCTTGCTTATCTCGAATATTTTTTGTATATTATTGATGTAGTGCCCTAAAATATTCTTCTAATTGGCATCTAAAATAATCAGGCTTCGAGAACCTCAGCCACCGGATAACAGATGCCGCATGTCTGATAACTGACAACTGGCAACTGCCAACTCATATCCCGGCTTCGAGTACCTCAGCCACCGGTTAACCAATGCCGTATGTCTGACAACTGACAACAGACAACT